>JAYWCI010000093.1:0-8500 GCA_043780895.1 Kofleriaceae bacterium
ACTTGACCGCGTCGTAGTCGCTCTTTGCCCGGCCGAGATCATCGCGTGCGTCTGCGTAGATCACACGGGCCAGCGAAGCGACTATCAGCACGCCCACGACCGAGCTACCCCACCTGCTCTTCATACGACCTCCGTGCCCGAAGGTATCAACGTTCCGGATCCGGGTCGCAACTTCACAATGGTTTGCTTCATCCGCTCGATATCGACCAAGCCCCGCCTTGGTTGCGTGCAAGGTCTCGCAGAGTTGAGAGGGCTTTTTCCGTTTCGGCGCGCGGCCGGAATCGTTCCGCAGTTCGAGACGTCGGCTCGCAATCCAAAGTCCCGAGGTCCTAGGACGCGACAACAATCGCGCTCTAAGGGTCAGCGAGCGATTCCCGCCTGCCCCAGAAGGTTGCGCAGCGATAGGGTAATGAAGCTGTCTGCAGCGATGCGGACTTTTTGCGTTTGGCAGCTTGTCCCCGCAACCTCCACCGGGAAAACAGGGACGCCGCGTAGAGATACGCGGCGTTTCTACACGTCCGCCGAGAAGGGCCATCAGGAAGCTCTCGACATCACGAACCGTGGCATCGACAAGTGCAACGGCATGAAGTGACGATCTGCGCGACAGGTCACAGTCGTTCCGCAGAATTTTCGATGACGACTGTTCGGCGCGGAACGATCAGCGTCGCAAGATCCCGAAGTCTAAGGGCACGACAACAATCGCGCTCTAGAGGTCAGGGGTTCGATCCCGATGCAGGCGGTTTTTGGTTTTGGCGCAGGGTTAGCGGACGTGGACGGAGGCACGCAGATCCGGGAACTGCGCATCGATGGCGGCGGACATCGTGTTGAGATCGCTGTTCATGGCGCTCTGCTTGTCGTTCGCCTTGGCGCAGGCGTCGGCACCCTTCTGCAACTCGGACTGGATCGTGTTGAGCTGCAGCGCGAGCGTCGGATCGCTCGCCAGATCGGTGAGCGACTCGACGTAGAGCCTCATACCTCGCGCATTGATGTTGCCGCCGCGTCCATTGAGGTGCTCGTTGACAGCGCTCAGCTGGAGGATGATCGCCATGTTCGCTTCGATCGTGGCCCACCTGTTCGCGTCGCTCAAGATAGGGTTCTGACTGACCGTCGTCTTGAGCGTGCAGTGACCTGGGATCAAGCTCAAGCTGGCCTTCGCCTGACAGTTGGCCTGAATGCCTGCCGATGCCTGGCCCGATGCTCCGCCATTGCCGGCGTTCCCGGCAGCGCGAGCGCCGGCGCTGGCGCTGCACTCGCTGACCAGACCTGCGTTGAAGCTCGGCGGCTGGCACTCCAGCGTTGTCCTCACCTTGATCGCGTTGTGAATGAAGTTGGCGATCGCATTCGCGTTCGCTTCGACACCGAGCGCGGCGGCGAGGTCGGCGGTCGCACGGGCGTTCATCTCGTACGCTTGGTTGACCGCCTGCAGATAACCCTCTGCTTCGACGACCCACGAGGCGTACTTGGCTGGCATCCGGGCGATCGGGAGCGTGATCTCTGCAGACGCGCTGACCGAGGCGCTTCCCCCAAAAGACCCGCCACCGCCACTCACACAGGCGGAGGACAGCAAAACAGCAGCGAGGATGGCAGCAGATTTCGAGCGAGTCATTCTTAGTTCCTGTCGCAATAGTCCGGATTCAACGCGCGCCAGTACAGAGCGCGAACTCTCACCCATTCACTTCGCAAGCGGCGTACCATGTCGTGGGAATCTGCACGGTTGCTCGTGGGCGTTTAGTCGGGCGCGATCGCCCATGTTGGGCGATCGCGCTCGTCGCGCACGCCCCTCACAAACAGTCGAACGGGCGGAGACCTCCTCACCGGGCGAGCACACCTGGTCATCACACCCGCGAGCTGCGCGCCGCTTTTGCCGCCGGCGTCATCGAGCTCAGAACTTCCCGACGACGGAGAGGTCGTAGCCGTTGGAAGTCGGCGAGAGCGCGAATTGGACCTCGGGATGCCGGGCATGCAGCCAGGGCACGGCGAGCCCAACGCCGAGGCCGAGCGCACCGCCGAGCGCCACGTCCGACGGGAAGTGATAACCGCCGAGCAGGCGCTCGGTCGCGACGCTCGACGCGACGAGCCCGGTCACGATCCAGGGCCAGACCCGTTCGCCGTAGCGCTTGCGGATGGTGAACGATGCCGCCGCGAGCACGGCGGTCGTGGTCGCGACGTGGCCCGCGAGGAACGACAGGTATCCCTCGCCGGTGGTGATGGCCGATGGATCGCCCACGTACGTGCGAGGCCGCGGGCGTTGATATCCGAAATTCGCGACCTGCTGGAACAGCGTACTCACCATCACGGTCTCGGTCGCCACGATGAGGTCTTCGCCGAACACGCGATTCGGACCGACGAGGATCAGGTCGACGACCGCCGGCACGCCCAGCGCGAGCCCGACCGTGACGTCACTGACCCGACCGGCCACGTCGCTGTGGTTGCCGATCACGTGGCGGTCGAAGGCGTTGACCTCGTCGGCGTTGCACGGACAGCGCTGATCCACGATGTGGTTCCCGAGATAGGTGCGCAGGAGTCCCGCCGTGGCGCCGGCAAGGATAATCGGGATGTCGAGCGAGAGGTCCACCTCGTACACCGAACGCGGCGGCGGTGCGGGCGCAGCGTTCGGGGCGACGGGATCGATCGCTTGCGCGCGTGCGGACCCCAGCGCGAGGCCGAGCGAACTCGCGATGATCAGGACCTGGAGCGAGCGCGTGCTCATCACTCCATCTCGATACACCCTGGTGCATCGCCGCGAGCGTCGCGGGCGGCGTGCCGAGCTTAACTGCGCGCGATCACTCGCAGAAAAACATCGCGATTGGCCGCGTCCGGTGGAGCGATGACGATATCGAGAGCTTGTCGTCGAGGTCCGGTTCCATCGAGCGCATTCTCGACCGTGCTCCTAGAGTGCGCGCGCACGGAGGAAATGATGCGCGAGATCATGTTGGCACTCTCCTGGCGATTGCCCGCTGCACGGAGGCACCGACGACGAACACCGCGGCTCGAACGCCGCACCGTAGTCACTACGGAACCCTCGAGACGATCCTACACTCCACCAGGTAACGAAAAGGTCTCGCAGAGAGGCGAGGCTTTTCGTTTTCGGTTAGGCCGCCAATACGAGCTCGAGGAGAACGGTCGCGCGCTCGAAGGTCGTCAGATCAAACGTCTTCACGAGCGTCACGATCGCCGGCGCTCGTTCGACCAGCTCGATCGGGATCGCGGTCGGTGGATCGAGCGTCGTGGGTTGGCGCGCCATCACGCGCTCCATCGCGAAAGTCACGCGCTCCATCTCGCCTGCAAGTAGACCCAGTTCGCCTCCGCCCAACGCTCCATCGCGTTAGCCTCGCATCACTTGATGGCGCGATCTAGCTGCCGGCGGTAGGTCTCGACATCGGTCGGCGGAATGACCGCCGCGTGATGGATTGTCGTGCTCGCATCGACGTACACCACCAAACCACGTGCGGCCCACACCCACTGCCCGCCGGCAACACGCGTGCCCCAGTGGCTGTACGCGAGCTTCACGTCGGGCGGTCCCAAGACGTCGAGCAATTCGGCGCTGGGACGGTCGACGTCGACATCGATCCGGACCAACTCGTTCGGCGGGTCACGCGTGATCGCGAGCACGAGCTCGCGGCCGGCATCGAGATCGACGATCGCGCGCCGAAGCCGGACGCCCCGGCGTTCCGTGCCCAATGTATCTTCGAGAGAGCCCGTCGATTCGAGCACGCTCGCAAGCTCGGCCTCGCCACACGCCGGCAGGCCTTCCCAGCTCGCGAGCTCGAGCGCGCTCAGGTGTTTCACTGCCGTCGCGCAATCCCACGGCAGGTTCTCGATGGCGAGCTTGCCGTCACGAACACTCGCGCGAATCACATGCGAATGAATCCCATAGGTGCGTACCCACGCGGCTGGGATCGCTTCGAGTCGGCCGGCATAGCTCGCGATCCGCATGCGAAGCATCGCAACGCCGTCGGGCGCTACCTCGATCGCGAAGCTCTCCGGCCGCGAGAGGTCGAAGCCACCGACGTAGCCGCCGTCGAGCTGGAACGGTAGCGCCACGTGTTTGTGATCGCGAGATAGGTCGAGCGAGAAGGTATAGCAGCAGTGCGCGCCGCCGCTGAACCCGACGGTGATCGTGTCGGGCAGGTGGTCGCCATCGAAGTCATGACTGGTGCGCCACGCAGGGTCGGCCGCCGCATCGGCGATCGCTCGTGCGTCCGCTGCGGCATCGCGGACGGTCATCGGTGCGGCGTCGTGTTTGGCGAGTGGTCGGGCCTCGCGAGACCCGCAGGCGACGAGCAGCGCGACACAAGCGCGCAATGCGATCACTTGTCCCCGTAGTGATGCGGCACGATCGATTCCTGATTCTCGAGGGCCTTGATCGCTTTATCGAAGTGCCCGAGAACTTCCTTGCGATACTCCGGGCTCACGCCGTTGTACTTCTCGACGGCGTCGCGCCAGTCGGTCGCTTGCTCGCGTTTATCGAAGAGCTCGACCACCATCATGTGGATCCAGTGCTGGTACGTATGGTTGAGACCTGGCCTCGAGGTCGCCCACACCTCCTGGAGCGCGGGTAAGAAGTTCGGTTCTGACCAGAAGTAGTTCTCGGAGTCGAACTTGCCCTTGTCCACGAAACGCGCTCGCAGCGCGTCGCGTCGAGACTTGTTCGCCGGTGTGGGCTTTGCGTCGAGACCAGCGAGCTCGGTCCGCGCTGCGCGTTCGTCGTGGATCAGATTGTCGACCTTCCACTTCTTGGCAATCGCCGGGAACTCGAGCGGTAAGACGCGTGCGTACTCGGTCCCCGCGGAATCGATCGCCTGAGTGATGTTCCAGTGATTGACGATGTCGTGCCCCTGGCTAGTCGATAGGTCATCCACGAACGAACCGCTTGTGCCCATCTGGGTTTCTCGAAAGATGATCGCCTTCACGAGGTTCGGATCGAGAGGGTCCTTGCGCTTGCGCTTGGCATTCTCGGCATCGACCTCCGCGACGATCATCGCGTCGAACAAGTTGTACCTGAGCTGCTGGATCATCGCGACGTCGAGCCCGGCGATGCTCTTCTGGCTTTTCTGTGCGAAGCCGTCTACGAATTTGCCGTCTTTCCCAACTTTGCCGTCGCGCTGATCTTTCCAATACGTTGGCTTCTTGACGTAGCGGCTCTTCGCTTTGTCCCAGTTTGCGAGGTCGTTCTCGCGTTGTTCGACCACGTCGGCCTGCTTGTCGACGGTGTCGGGGGGCATGTAGAGAGTCACGCCTTTTCCTCGCGCTGCGACTGGGCGCAGCTTCCACTTCGGCCCATCGAACTGAGTGCTCGGAGTTTTCTCGAGCGCGACCTTCACCGTCGGCGCTCCCAGCTTCCAATCGAGTGCACGAACGACGGAGCTCGCGGAAAGCACCTTCCCACTCACCGTATCCGTATGGTCCATGCGCAACTCGAAGCGCTCCATGACCATGTCCGGGGCGACGTCGGTCACTTGGATGGTCGGATCCCCGCTCTCCCGATCCTTGCCCGTCATCGCGAGCTTGATGTCTGGTTTCGTCCACGGCGGGCCGATCGTCGGAACCGGAGGCACCGGAGCCGGCGTCGGGCTCGGAGCCGGCGTCGGGCTTGGAGCTGGGGGAGCCTTGTCGCTCTTGTTCCCGCAACGCTGGAGCCGCAGTCCGGTACCACCGACGGCGGTCCGCGCAAAGCTCAGCAGGTGCGCGGGAACGTGGCCGAGCCGGCCGAGTGCATTCGCAGCGAAGCCATCGGCACGCGTTTCGAGTGCGGCCGATTGATCGGCGTCGACACCGCGCGCGTCACGCTGCTGGATCGTGTGCGCTAGCTCGTGCGCCAGCAGCGCATCGCCTTCCAGTGTGCCGGGGCGATACTGATGCGTGCCGAACGCGACGTGGTCGCCAACCGCGACCGCTCGCGAGGCTTGGTCAGCCGCCACGTTCGCGGCGCGCCCGTCGGAATGGACCCGCACGTGCGCGAACGAGTCGCCGGTCGCAGCTTCCATACGTGAACGCACCGTTGATTCGAGCGCTCGACCGGGTCCGAGCGAAGCCATCACGTCGACCGGCTCCGGAATGACGGCCGGTGGTGCGTCGAACTCTCCGGTGGTTCGCCAGCGAGCCACGGCCGCGCGAACCCGGACGAGCAGCGCTGTGGTCAATTCCTCCGTCGAACCATTCACACCGGTGTACTTACGCAGAGCGGCTTCGACGTGCTCGGGACTCCGCTGCTCGTAGTACCCGAACCAGTAATCCAGCCACGGACACGATCGCGAGGTCCACTCCGAGCCGGCTAGCTGTTCCTCGACCGCTTGTTCGACCCGGCCGCGAAGCGCACCCAGCAACGGATGTTCGACCCGCGTGATGGCGCGCGGCGTGGGAACCTCGACGAGCGGCACGGCCTCACGTTCGCGCTCGCTCACTGTATCGACCGAGTGAGTCGGCACGGTCGCACGCATGGGCAACCGCTTCGACGCCTCGCTAACCTTCGCCATCACCCGATGAACGGTAGCGCATCCACGGCGGCCTCGTGACGAGCCCGACGCGAGGCCTCGGGCTCGAACCGTGGAACTCGGGTGTGGTACTAAATTAACCAACGTGCGGCAGGCGCTGCGACTTTCCAACATGCGGATCGGAACGCGCAGTTCGAGCACATCAACGCCCAGGCAATCGTTTTCGGTTCCGATCCGGCGGATCGCGAAAGGCGCTGACGGCAATCGGGTTGTTCATGTTCGAGAAGCGACGAAGGTCGTGCTTGATGAAGTGCATGGTCACCCGGGCGAGAGCGGGCTTCTTCGCGAGCACCTTGTCGTAGCACTACTGAGATGTCGCTACCGCGCCACGTGCGAGCAATCCATACTTGCTTATGCCCAACGATGAGGCGATCGAACTCACTCTCAACCGCGACGGAAACCGGCGGAGGAGGCTGGTCGGCCTCGTTGCCGCACTCGTCTTGGCCGCGCTCGGAACGTTCATGTTCTATCTTGGCGTGACCTGGCAGGAGCCGACCGAGCGCCTGGGCTCGCGATCTGTAGGGGCATACGCTCCGATCGGCCTATCGATCGCAGGCGCGATCGTCGTGCTCGGCGGCATGTTCTGGGTGCTCCGCGCCACGCGGCGCAACTAGCGATCTCGTTCGTCGTACCGTGCCGATGGAACAGCCCCTATGTGCCAAATATGTGCGCTCTGGGTAGGCCGCTCGCGACCGAAAGCGACCGCTGTCCGTCTGCATCGCGCGAAACGCTGCACGACGTCACCGGTCGCCCGAACATCTGATCGTCGACATGGTCACGTAGCGGCGTACATTCAAGTCCCGCACGCGAAATGCGCTACGCGTAGCCGAATCGCCACGGATGTTTGGAACTCACGCACGATCGATCAGGATGCGTCCCTCGACCGATCGTAGTTCGTAGTTGAACCGACGGAGGAAGCTCAGCCCGAGCAAGCCGTCGATGCCGATTCCTTCGGGCAGATCGTGAATGTGCACTGCGAACTCGTCGAAGCTGAATCCGAGGGACGCGAACCGTGAGACGCGAAGCATGTAGCCGCGCTCCTTTCCGATCGCCGAGGTCACCGATGTGATCTGCTCGCCCTGTCGTGGGCTGTAACCGAGGTCATCGATGATCTCGGGCACGATGTGCGTTTCGGATGCGGCGGTGTCGAACGCGAGGGATAGCGGCCGATGACCGCGGGGACCATAGAGCCGAGTCTTCACGGGACGAAGAAACCGCGTAGCGGCGCGCGCACTTGTCCCGTGTAGAAGTGGCCGATCTCCTCATATTGAGTCGGCAGCGCCCTCGCTTGCACCAGCGGATCTGCGCGGCGTGGTCCGGCTCCGGCGACACGTGCGGCACGCACTATTTCCTCGTCTTCCCACTCGATCTCCACGAGCGCTACCCACTGGTTACTGTAACGAGCGCAGATCTGGATCGTCAGTTGCTGGGTCTCGAGGGCACGGCTCTGCCCCGCTTTTCAAGGCACACGCTCCGTTACGCCGCGTTCCGGATCTCGTCGGCGCTGCTCAGGATCAGATCCACACCCAACAGCGGGTATCTCGCATTCCAGTTCTGTTTACGGGTGCAGCACTTTGCAGCACCTGGAGATGCCGACGTAGCGTGCCTTCGGCTGAAGAAGGCTCCACGGTTGATCTAAATTGGTTGTGATGTCGCGCTTTCGCCCTGATCTCGCAGCTCCTCGCGATCCTCACGATCATGTCGTCGAAGCCGGCCACAACATCGACCAGTGCAGCCCCGAGATGGCGGACAACGAGTAGAGCCACAGCTCGGTTTCGAACGGCGCGTCGATCAGCATACCGATGTTATCGGCCGCTTGAGCCAGCGGTTGCGTGGCTCGCTAGCTACAGCCGCTTCGCGATGCCCAAGGCGATCACCTTGAGCAGCTTGAGATCGCTGTTCCCGCTCATCCGGAACAGGTAGCCGTTCTTGGTCAGATGCGGGTCGGCCCCATCGCCCGGTGCGATGAACGCTTCGGCACCGCTGACCTGGTAGTCGTTGATCCG
>JAYWCI010000094.1:0-15662 GCA_043780895.1 Kofleriaceae bacterium
ACCATGCGCTTGGAGCGAACATCGAGAGCGTGAACCAGCTCCCACATCCGCTGCATGAATTGCAGCGTCTCTCCGCTCGGCTCGGTTCGCTCGGTCTGCGTGGTCGTCATCGAACGGAGCGGACACTAGGACGTCAAACGATTCGGCGTCAACCACGGACATCACCAAGAACAGCGGGCATCGATCGGGTACATCACCAGGCGTCGTCGGAGAGCTCCATGAGAGCCAGGTCACTCTGCTCGATCAACTGACGCGATAACGTGAGCTGCGGCAGCACCTGCTGGGCGTAGAACCGCGAGCTCGCGAGCTTGCCCTCGTAGAATGCTTTGTCGTCGCCGACCGCAGTCGCGAGCTTGTCGGTCGCGACCGCGGCCGCGACCGCGAGCCGCCAACCGATCACGAGCTCGGCGAGCGAGAACAGGATCCGGTTCCCGTGCAGGCCGACGTGATAGACGCTCTCGCCGAGCTTGCCGAGCATCGCGCCCATGATGCCCTGGACATCGCCGAGCGCCTTCGCGAGCGCCGCTTTCTCGACGGAAAGTACGGCCGGCAGCGCCTCTGCCGTGGCCTTGATCTGACCGAGCAGACCCTGCAGCGTCGCGCCTTGATCGCGACCGATCTTACGGAAGAACAGATCGAGGGCCTGGATCGCGGTCGTGCCCTCGTAGAGCGAATCGATCTTCTGATCGCGGATGTATTGCTCGATCGGATAGTCCTGGCAGTAGCCCGAGCCGCCGAAGCACTGCAGCGACAGCGACAGCAGCTCGTAGACCTTCTCCGAGCCGTAGCCCTTGATCAGCGGCAGCATGAAATCGTTGAGCCGATCGAGGTGCTTCGCAGCCTCGGTGCCATGCCCGCCCTGCTGGACGACTTGATCCTGGATGTGCGCGGTCCACAGCGCGACGGCGCGCAGGCCCTCGGCGAACGACTTCTGCAACATCAACATGCGACGGACATCGGGGTGCCGGATGATCTCGACGCGAGGTGCGGCCTTGTCGGTCTGCTTCGCGAGATCCGGGCCCTGCTTGCGCACGCGCGTGTACTCGAGCGCGTTGAGGTACGCCGTCGACAGCGTCGCCATCGACTTGGTGCCGACGCCCATCCGCGCGTACTCGATGACGTGGAACATCTGCGCGATGCCGTCGTGCACGCCGCCGAGGAGCAGCGCGCGGCACGGCGCCCCGTCACCGAGCGTGAGCTCGCAGGTCGCCGAGCCCTTGATCCCCATCTTGTGCTCGACCTTGGTCACGACCGCGCCGTTGCGCGCGCCGAGCGAGCCATCCTCCTCGACCCAGAACTTCGGGACGATGAAGCACGACAGGCCCTTGGTGCCCGGGGCCTTGCCCTCGGGCCGCGCGAGCACGATGTGGACGATGTTCTCGGTGCCGTCGAAATCGCCGTTCGTGATGAACCGCTTCACGCCCTCGAGCAGGTACTCGTCGGCTTTGACGTGGGTCGCTTTCGTGGTGCCCGCGCCGACGTCCGAGCCCGCGCCCGGCTCGGTCAGCACCATCGTGCCGCCCCAGTGCTTGTCGACCATGTTCTGGACGTAGCGCTTCTTCTGCGCCTCCGTGCCGAGCGCATCGACGATCGTCGTCATGAAGCAACCGAGGACGTAGAAACAGATCGCCGGGTTCGAGCCCGCCATCATCTCGAACGCTGCCCAGCGGATCGTCGGCGGTGCGCCGAACCCGCCGAGGCGCTCGGGCAATTCGAACGCGTTCCAGCCGCCGTCGTAGTACGCCGCGAGGGCTTCCTTGAATCCCTTCGGCAGCGTGACGTTACCCTTGCCATCGAAGTGCGCACCGCCTTCGAGGTCAGCCGACGCGAACGTCGGGGTCCACTTCGCCTGCAACACCTCGAGGAAGCCCTCGAGCGATTGCCGCGCGGTTGCTTCGTCCATCGCCTCGAACGGCGCCTTGCCGAGCACGTTCGACTGAATGCCGAGCACCTCGAACAAGTTGAAGAAGACGTCGCGGAGGTTCGGCTTGTAGTGCTGGACGGTCGTCATGACCGCCGCAGTCTACTGCCGTTTTACTTCACATGCACAACGAGTTCGCCGTCGCGAACCCGAGGTTCAGCAGCCGCATCAACGTGGCGCCGAGCGGCGGAATCACGATCGAATCGTTGTTGCTCCAGCACATCCCAGAGGCACCCGAGTTGCCCTGCTTGCCGGCGATGTGAATCGTGTAGCTGTCCGCCTTCACGCCGGTCGCGGTGAGCGTCGAGTCCTTCTCGATGCACGTGGTCACGACCGGCGTCGTGCAGTTGATCGTGTACGTACCCGAGGCGGCGGTTGGCGTGAGCGTGCTCGCGCTGATCGTGAGGGTGATCGGCTCGCACGAAAGATCGCTGTTGTGCGTGAGCGTGATGGTCTCGGCCGTGATCGCGCCGTTCGCCGGCGTCACGGTGCCGCAGTTGGTGGTGCGACCGGTCGACAACGACAGGGCGACGCCGCCCGTGGCATCGAGCTGGAACGCGAGCGACGCGAGCCGCGTGTTCTGGCTCGAGGCGATCGTGATGTTGTGCTGACCGGGTGGCGTCTGCAGAATTCCACTCGCGGCCGCGAGCTGAAAATCGAAGTCGTACACGCCGGGGTTCAGGCCCTGGCTCATGCCCATCAACGTCGAGCACACGAACACCTGGGTCAGGCCGCCTTCGACCGCCTGGTTGTGCGCGAGCACGGTCACGGACTGCGCGCCAACCTGGTCGCACGTGATGTTGTTGTTGCTCAGGTCGGTCAACGCCCAGTCGAGCGTGAACGTCCCGGTCGGCGGCGGCGCGTCGATCTCGCGCGCATCCGGAAACCCGCCACCACTGCCGCAGGCCGCCAGGACGCAAAAACTAAGCGCGCGCATTATTGCGGCGATTGTAACGCGGCGCGCAGCGCGTGTCTCAGGCCGCGAGTACAGCGCGCATGCCGAGGGAGCGCTCCATCTCGACGAAATGGCAGGCTCGCTTGATGGGCCGGTGGGTGTAGGGCGCCGTGCGGACCTCGCGATACCCGAGCGAGCGGTACCAGCGGCCCAGCTCCTCGCGGAGATTCACGATCTTCATGGTCATCGCCTCGCAGCCGGCAGCCTCCGCCATGGCCTCGGCAATTCGCACCAGCCGCGTGCCGAGCCCGTGGCCGCGCAGCTCGGAGCCGACCGCGAGCATGCCGAAATAGGCCTTCGTGCTCTCGATCGTGACGTAGACCGCAGCGCCGACGCGCGCGTGATGGTCGAGCACGAGGAACGTGCCCTTCGCCATCATCTGCTCGATCTCGGCAGCGTTCGTACGATCACCATCCACGAAGAACTGCTCGACCGCGTAGGCCTGATTGACGAGCGCGGCAAGGGCCGCAGCATCGGCAACGGTGGCTCTACGAACGCTGGCTGAGAGAGCTAAGTCAGGCACGTGCGATCCAGTATCAGAAGCGTCCGACACTCGCGGCAACTTCTACGCGCATGGGGATCACTCGTTCTCACGTTGCGCCGCATCGCGTCGTGTTTCCCTTGTGTGTCATCCAGCCTTCGGATTCGTGAGCGGCAGGAAAATTCTACGAGACACAGGGCGAGCTGGCTCACGGATTTCTGAACGTGTGTGGAACGAGCGGAATACCGGTTGTGAACCCCGAGTTGTAGTGACAGTGTCAACACGGGCGTGAGGAGAGAAATCATGTGGAACTTGGCTGATCGAATGGTGAAAGCAGTCTCGGATGTCACGGTCGGAACCGTCATCGTTCTGCTGCACGTCGCGCTCGCCGATCGCAACGCACGTCGGCATCCGTGCGTGGGTGCGGGTGTCGGCGTGATCAACACGCGCGTCTCGAACTAAGATTCGGCAGGAGGCCGCGCCGCGAAGCGCGCCTCGAACTCGTGCTCGCGCTCCTCGCCGGGCGCGAGCAAATACCACTTGTCGCCTTCGGGCGAGACCGTCCACGCCGCGAATGCGCCCTTCCAGGCCTTCGCGCGGACGCCCGGGCGAACCGCACCGCGCAGTGCATCGATCTCGCTCACGGCGCGATCGTTCAACGGGGGTGCGACCTCGGGATTCGGCACGACGCGCGCGGCGCGCTGCGGCGGCAAGGCCGGCATCTCGGCATCGCTCACCCACTCGAGATCGAACGCGATCGGCACCATGCGTTCGGCCGCCCGCTGTTGATACGAGGCGCCGAGCAGCACCTCGCAGCGCTGGTGAAGCTCTTCGACCGGCAGCTCGCGCCAGCTCTCGGGCGCGACCGTGTAACTCGTGCGCGCGTGGAGCGGCGCCGCGCGATTGCCAGCGACGTTCGCGACGACCTCGATGTGCCAGATCCGGATCAAGTACGATTTCATACGACATCCTCGTCGGGATCGACGACGTAGCCGAGCAGGTGGGCGACCGGTGGATGGATCGCGGTCGAGCCGAACGGCAGCAGCTCGCCGAGCTCGTCGACGTGCGTGATCTGATCGAGCGTGAGCGGCTTGCAGATGATGCCCATGCCCTCCGCGCCATTCGCGATCACCGCGGTCGGATCGAGCACGGTCTCGATCGCGGCCCCGGGAGCCACCTTCGCGAGGAACAACTTGTCGACGATCACCGGATCGTACTTCTGGATCGCGCGATGGATCTTGACGCCCTCGGCGCTCGGGTTGATCTCCGGCGACAGCGTCAGCTTGTACGCATCGGCATCGCCGGGAAACACGACGGCGAACGCGGGCTGATGCGCGAGCGTGTTGGAGAGTGCCGTGAATTGCTTGCCGAGATCCTTCGCGGCACCCGCGAGCTTTTCGATGATGAAGTACGGCTTCGCGGCGGCGAGCACGTCGTCGCGCTTGACCGCGCCGCGTACGATGCGATGCCGCGCACCGAGAGCGAGCGCGGGCTCGTCGAGGTTGACCAGACACGCGAGGCCGTAGTTCGCCGAGCTGTACGACAGCAGCGACGCCTTGGCGTCGAGTTGATCGCGATACGCGAGCATGCCTTCGTAGCGAGCGTGGCCGTCGAGTACGTGGAGCTTCTTCGGTGCGAACAGCGGCCGCAACTTGCCGATGACCTCCGCACTCTGGACGCGCCACAACTTGTGGTTCGTGCCATCGGGCGTCGTGACGTCGACGAGCGGCCTCTCGGCCTCGAACTTCTTGAACAAGCGGTCGACTTCGTTCGCGCCGTCGCGATAGCCGACCAGCACGGCATCGGTGTGGATCGCCGCCGCCGCGACCCCTGTGACCGCCCTGGCGCGCGCCTTCGCATCGGTCGCCTCGTGCGGACGGATCAAGCCCTCGCTCCACGGCGTCAGCGCGACCGCGGCGAACCACGATTTGCGCACGAGCGTGCGTGGGCCGGCGCTGAACGCTTGGTGATAGCGATAGACCGCGCGGCTCGGATCGCGCACGAGCTCGCCGCGAGCGACGCGGCCACGTGGATCCGTGATCGCCGGCGCGGCGATCTTGGCGAGCTCGACCTTCGACGTGTCCCAGAGGAGACCCCGGAACCCTGCGATCTGCGGCATTGAACGAAGTTATCAGCGCCGCGCGCCGATGTCGCGTCGAGTCTGCTTGCCTGCGAGCTCGATCGCATCGACGACCGCATACGCACGCTCGCGCGCCTGCGTGACGCTGATGCCGAGCGCGGTCACGCCGAGCACGCGACCGCCCGCACTGACGAGCACGCCCCCCTCGGTCTTGGTCCCCGCGTGAAACACCTCGACGTCGGCGGGAACGGTCGGGATCCCGATCGCATCGCCGGTGCGCGGCGTAGCGGGATAGCCCGCAGCGGCGATCACCACACACACCGCGACGCGCGCATCCCACGCGAGCGCGCCGTGCATGAGCTCGCCGCGCGCCGCGCTCAGGAGGACCTCGCCGAGATCACCGATGGTACGCGCCATGATCGGCTGGGTCTCCGGGTCGCCGAACCGGCAGTTGTATTCGAGCAGCCACGGCGTGCCCTGCGCATCGACCATCACGCCCGCGTAGAGGACACCGCGGTAGTCGATGCCGTCGGCAACGAGGCCGCGCACGGTCGGTTCGAGGATCTCGCGGGTCACGCGCGCGAGCACGGCATCGCTCGTCCATGCCGGCGACACCGTGCCCATGCCGCCGGTATTCGGGCCGCGATCGCCATCGAAGATCGCCTTGTGATCCTCGACCGGCGGAAGCACTTCGAGACGCTTACCGTCGGTCAGCGCGAGGACCGAGACCTCTCGGCCCGTGATCTTCTGTTCGATCACGAGCGTCGCGCCTGCAGCGCCGAACCGCCCAGCGAGCATCTCGCGCGCCGCGGCCTTCGCCTCGGCCGCATCCACCGCGACGACGACGCCCTTGCCTGCTGCAAGGCCATCGGCCTTGACCACGCACCCGCCGCCCTGCGGTCGGGTCAAGGCCTCGATCGCGGCGTCTGCTTCGGCGACGGAGGTCGCGACGAAGAACTTCGCGGTCGGAATCTGATGGCGCGCGAAGAACTGCTTCGAGAATGCCTTCGAGCCCTCGAGCTGCGCACCTGCTGCGCCCGTGCCGAATGTCGCGACGCCAACCGCGCGCAGCTCGTCCGCAAGGCCCGCGACGAGCGGCGCTTCGGGACCGACGACGACGAGGTCGACCGCGAGTTGTTGCGCGAGCTGGACGAGCCCGTCGATCGCATCGATCGCCACAGGGTGACACTCCGCGAGCGCTTGGATCCCTGGATTTCCGGGCGCCGCGTGGACCGTGTGGCCCGACTTCGCGAGTCGCCACACCAACGCGTGCTCTCTCCCGCCGCTGCCGATGACAAGGATCTTCACGGCGCGAACTTAGCTCGTTTTGAGGTGCCGGTAGAAGACGAGCTTGTTGCCGGCACCGTCGTGCACGGTCATCTCGCGCGCGCCCCACTCCTGGTCGTTCAAGCCCGGGCGTCCATTCTTGTAGTGCTTTGCACTGATCTCGGCGTGAAATGCCTCGAGATCAGCGCACAAGATTCGCACCGCACTGCCGGGTGTCGCATCGCCGTGGTGCTCGCTGATGTGGAGCACGCAGCCATCGCGCGAGATGCCCATGTAGAGCGGGAAGTCGGGCTCGAAGCGATGTTCGAAATCGAGTTCGAAGCCAAGCCAGTCGATGTAGAACTCCTTCGCTTTGGCTTCGTCGAACGAGCGCAGGATCGGAATGACCGGGCCCATCGCTAGTGCCTGAAGTGGCGCATGCCGGTGAACAGCATCGCGAGATCCGATTCGTCGGCCGCGGCGATGACCTCGGCATCGCGCACCGAGCCACCGGGTTGCACGACCGCGCGAGCACCCGCCGCGGCGAGCACCTCGATGCCATCGCGAAACGGGAAGAACGCATCGGACGCGACGACCGAGCCGCGGAGCTTGTCGCCGGCTTTGCGTTCGCTGATCCGGACCGAATCGACACGGCTCATCTGACCGGCGCCGATGCCGACCGTGACGCCGTCCTTCGCGAACACGATCGCGTTCGACTTCACGTGCTTCGCGACGCGCCACGCGAACGCGAGGTCCGCGCGCTCGGCATCGCTCGGCGACCTCTTGCTCGCGACGCGTGCGGTCGAGAGGTCCACCATGCCGTGATCGACGGTCTGGACGAGCGCGCCACCCGCGATCGTCCGCACCGACCAGGCGAGGTGATCGGTCGGCGGTACCCAGGGACCGTGTGCAGCGACGAGACGGAGGTTCTTCTTGCTCGCGAGCAGATCGCGCGCCGCGGCGGAGAAGCCCGGCGCGATCACGCACTCGAGGAAGGTCTCGATCAGGAGCTTCGCGAGCGCCTCGTCGACTTCGCGGTTCACAGCGACGATGCCGCCGAACGCCGATTGCGCATCGGCGTCTCGCGCCTTCTCGTACGCTGTGAGGAGGATCGCATCGGTCGCGACGCCGCACGGGTTGTTGTGCTTCACCACGACCGCGGTCGGTGCGGTGAACTCGAGGCACAGGCCGAGCGCGGCATCGAGATCGAGGATGTTGTTGTACGAGAGCTGCTTGCCACCGAGCACCTCGGCCGACGCGACGGTCGGGCGATTCGCCGCGAGTGCGAGCGGCGCGCGCGAGTCCGCGTAGAACGCGGCGCGCTGGTGCGGGTTCTCGCCGTAGCGCAGATCGTAGAGCCGACGCCACTGCATGCCGAGCACCGCTGGCAGCTCGCTGCGGGTCGGCGGCTGTTCGCGCTGGGTCGCCGTGTTGTCGTCGACCGACGTGAGGTACGCGGCGATCGCGGTGTCGTACGCGGCGGTGTGCGAGAACGCCTTCTTCGCGAGCGACAGCCGCACGTGCGGAGTGACCGCGCCCGCGCGCAGTTGCGCGATCACGTTCTCGTAGTCATCCGGATCGACGACCACTGCGACCCGCTCGTGGTTCTTCGCAGCCGAGCGCAGCATCGACGGCCCACCGATATCGATGTTCTCGATCGCGTCGTCGAACGAGGTCGACGCCACAGCGATCGTGGCCTCGAACGGATAGAGGTTCACGACCACGAGCTCGATCGGCGCGATGCCGTTCGCGGCCATCTCGGCCTCGTGCGCGGGAGTGGCGCGTCCGAGGAGACCACCGTGAATTTTCGGATGGAGCGTCTTGACGCGCCCATCGAGGATCTCGGGCGCACCGGTGAAGTCGGAGACCTGGGTGACCGGGATCTTGGCGCCCGCAAGCGCCGCCGCGGTCCCACCGGTCGAGAGAATCTCGAAACCAAGCTCGGCGAGGGCCTTGCCTAGCTCGACGATTCCCCGCTTATCCGAAACCGAAACCAGAGCCCGACGAGGAGATGCGGCCATGCCGCGCATTTACCACGAAAAACGCTAGCGAATCGTCGCTCGAAGGATCACCGCAACCGCCGAGCGAGCCGATATTTCGGCGAGCCCTTCCGCATCGCGAACGCGATGCGAAGCAAACATCTAGTTCGGACGCTTGTACCCGGGTGCACTGATCATCTGGGCGAGGAGCTCTGCACCGAGCTCGTCCGGCGACGGCGATCCCATCTTCAGCTTGAGGAGGCCTCGGACCTCGACCTGCCGGATGCGCTCGCGGGTCAGGTTCATGATCTCGCCGACTTCTTCGAGAGTGATGCCACCCTTCTCGGCGACATCGAGCGCGCAGGTGTTCTTCATCTCCCACGGTTCGAGGTCGGGGAAGTTGATCTTGATCGACCCGGTCTCCGGGTTGATGTCGAGATAGAGGTGGTGCTTGCACGCGACCCACGGGCATGGGCGCATCTCGCCGACGCACTCGTGACGCGCGGTCGGGCGCGGGATATCGACAGGCGGGTACATGAGCGCGCCGGTGCGGAGCTCTTCGCGCGTCAGGCGCTTCATCGCGATCGTCTTGGAACGCGGCCGCGTACGGCGACGACGCCGACGGATCTTGCGGCTGAGCTCGGGGACACCGTCGGCGCTCTCGCCTTCGATTCCACCGTCGCTCAGCTCGTCACCCTCTTCTACCTCGTCGCCCTCGTCACCGAGCTCCTCGGTGACTTCCAGGATCTCGTCGTCCGCTTTTTTGTCGTCGTCGTTCATCTATTTCTCCTCGTGGTCGGCCTGGTAGAGCTGGTTAGAGCAAGTCCTCGGCGCCGCCTGCGGCACCGGCAAGACGAAGCGTGTCGGTGCGCGGCGCCGCGACGCGGCGTGCGAGATCGCCGAGGCGATCGACAAGGCGATCGCCTTCTTTGCGCGACTGCTCGAGATCCTTGCGGAGCTCGCGTTGTGCGCTGGCGTCGAGACGAGACGAATCAGTTTCGAACCGCGCCCACAGCGCGGCCAGGTGCTCGCCGACACCTTCGACGAGATCCGTGTACTGCAGGAACTGTCCCTGGATCTCTTCGATCGTGTAGCCGTCGATCATCAGCTGCTTGACGCCGTTGATCCGGCGGATGGTCTTGGCCGGGTACACGCCGAGCGAACCCTTGTGCTTGCCCTTGCGCCCCACGCGCTTCGAACGAGGCAACAGGTTCTGTTGGACGTACTTGCGAAAGCTCGCTTCGCTGAACTTGATCCCGCGGCTGGTAAACGCGTCCACGATCTGGACGGCGGTCAATCCATCGACGTGCGCGGTTTCGATCGCACGAAGTTGCTCTTCATCGAGCACCACCGACCGCACCGCGCCACCGGCGCTGACCGCATCGTCATCGCGTCGTGCAGCGACGTCGATGTCGCCAGGACCGCGGCGCGTCCGGAACGGAACGACGTTGTCCGTCGACGACGAGTCGTGTTCCCAGTTTTGGTGACGGTTCAACAAGTAGTTCCCCTGCGGCGATAGGCGCGACTACGCGTGTGTTGCTGCGACATCTACAAAATCCAGATCCCTGAAGCTGTGCTCCGTTCCCTCGATGTCAGCAGCAGCCCGTTGCGTTTGTATTGCCAAGATATTCGTCTGAATGTAATCCGTCAACGATATCTCGCGCAGAAGAGTCCAGTTTTTGACTGTGATTCTGTTCAGGTCTCCGGAGTGGTCGTCGACTCGCGGAGATCCACGTGCCGCTGCTCGAGATCGAGTAGCGTCGCGATCGCGAGATGCGGTTTTCCCGACGAGCAATGGTCGTTGCGACGTTCGCGATCACGAGTGCGATCGCGAGCGGATTCGCGTTTCGTTCAGCGAACGCCGAGCTGGAAAATCACGTGTTCACCTCGCGCGCCGATCGAATCCGGTTGGTCGGTCCACGCGGCTGGCGCGAGTCCGATGCGCCGAGCTATCCGGGTCTACTGCTCTGGCTGATGCGTCCGGAAGGCACGATCGTGCTGACCGGCGAAGACTTCACGCGCGACCTCTATTGCTCGTGGCCGGTCACCTGCCGGACGAGCCACGAGCTCGGGACGATGCAGGGCAAGCTCGCGTGCGCGCTACGCCAGAAGCTCACGAACGAGCGCATGCGCATCGGCCCGGTGCAGGCGGGGCCGAAAGAGAATGAAGACGCTGGCGTCCCGTCGGTGTGGTTCGACTACGACGACGGCAAGCACTTCATGCGGCAGGCCGTCGCGCTCGGCGAAGATCGCGTGTTCTCGCTCGTGCTCTCGGCAAACACGGCGGAGGCGCGCAACGCTCAGGTCCGTGCGTTCGAGCAAACGCTGCGCACGCTCCGACCACTCACCACCGACGAGCTCGGCGCCCCACCCGCCCCCGGGACGACGATCGTGCTGGACGGTGGCGTCGCGACGCTCGGCGATGCCGGCATCACGGCGATCGGCGTCGGGGTGACCGCGGCGTCGGCCTCAGTGAATGCGCCAGCCGCGAAGATCAATCCGATCGGTGCGTGTACCAAGTGACCCGGCCGACGGACTGACGGCCGTTTGGGCGATGCCGGCGGCTTGCCGGGTCGGCGGCTCGTGCACCACGTTGTTGACGAGCTGGAGCAATTGCGAATGCTCCGCTTCGCGCTCGGCGTAGAGCTCCATCGGCCCGAAATCGACGCAACCGAACTCTCGATCGGAGCTCGAACAATAGATCCGTACGTGCATGTGATCGTCGTGGCGCGCGCTGTCGCCGGGCTGGCGCAGCGCGCGGCGCGCCTTCGCGATCACTTGCGGTGGCTCGCCGATCGCCGTCGCGTGCTCGATCACGAGCTGCGCGATCGGTTCGTACATGAAGATGAACTGCACCGTCGCCTCGGGCGCGCTGACCAGCTCCTTGACCAGTAACCACGTGCGCGGCACGTCGAGCGTGAGGTTGCTCTTGTCGTGCGACCGGCCACGCCCATCGAACGCGTGCATCGCGTCGGCCTCGAACGGTTTGCCTTCGACATCGCGCATCGGATAGACAACGTCGGTATCGCGGCCGCTCTGATGCGAGCGATGAAACGCGGTGTTCGCGAGGCCGTTGCCGCCGTGGCGCGACGACATATCGCCGATCACCAGCTTCGCGCCCTTCATCTGAGGTACGAGCCGACGCGCCACGCCGGTGACGAGCTCGATCATCTCGTCGGTCCCGAACCGGTTGTCGCGCGCGAGCCAGACCTCGCGGGTCATGAAGCCTTCGCCCTTGTCGGGCAAGCGCTTGCCATCGACGAGGTAACCGCCAGAGGTTTTACCAACGGAGATGCTCGAGCCGTCGGTGACGACCCCGAGCTCGATGCACCCGCACAACAGGCTCATCAGACCAGCGGCGCAAAGATAGCCACGGACCACGTATCGATTATGACATGTGGTCGCGTGGTTGCAGGACTGATTTTTTCGCGCTTACTTCACGACGACGAACGCCTGGTTGATCGAGCAGCGTGGTGGGTTGCCCCGTAACCTTGCCGTGCGTGCGATCATCAGCGACGATCAAGCCGTCCGCCTTCACGATCGCGGCCTCGAGCTACGAGTTCAACCGGTTCTCGTTGACCGTCGGGCACGGGACGGCGCCGTGATGCAGCGAAGCGCGTTGTCGCGCACCATCACGAACGTCCCGTCGGTGACCGCGCCGTCGACCGTCGCGACCCACAGCTCGGTGGCACTCGAACGCGCCGATCTTGGACGCGGTGTAGATGCCGAAGGTGTCCTGCAGCGCGTTGTCGTCGGCCTTGCTGCCATCGGCGGCGCTCTCGTCGGCGAGCTCGAGCGCGCAATCTCACAGGCGCGCCGGGTGTCGTGATCTTCACGGGTTGTGGCGGTTCTTGGTGGAAGGTGCCGGCGTGCAAACGGCTACTCGAATAGCCGAACCCCGCCGAAAACGACAACGCCCCCAGGAAGACCAGAGGGCGTTGTTTAGTGCGGAGTCTTGCTTACGACTTGTCTTCGAACTCGGCGTCGATCACGTCGGAGTCCTTGTGGGCGCCCGGCGCCGGCTCGCCCCCACTACCACCGGCGGCGTCACCGCCGCTGGTCTTGTACATTGCCTCGGCGAGCTTGTGCGCCGCGGCCTGCAAGGTCTCGAAAGCTGCGCGCAGCTCGTCCGGCGCGAGTGCTTCCTTGTTGCGCTCGAGCACGCCGTTGGCGTCCTTCAAGGCTTCCTCGATCTGGAGCTTCTCGGCATCGCCGAGCTTGGCGCCATTCTCGGTGACCAGCTTCTGCGTACCGTAGACCAGCGTGTCGAGCTGGTTGCGCGCTTCGATGGTCTCCTTGCGAGCCTTGTCTTCGCCTTCGTGCTTCTCGGCATCTTCGACAGCGCGCTTGATATCCGCATCGGTCAGACCCGACGACGCTTCGATCCGGATGCTCTTCTCGACGTTCGTCGCCTTGTCCTTCGCCATGACATTCAGGATGCCGTTGGCATCGATATCGAAGGTCACTTCGACCTGCGGTACACCACGCGGCGCGGGCGGGATGCCCTGCAGCTGGAACTTGCCGAGCGTCTTGTTGTCCTTCGCCATCGGACGCTCGCCCTGCGTGACGTGGACCTCGACCGAGGATTGATTGTCGGCGGCGGTCGAGAACGTCTCGCTCTTGCGAGTTGGGATGGTCGTGTTGCGGTTGATGAGCGGGGTCGCGACACCACCGAGCGTCTCGATCGAGAGCGTCAGCGGGGTGACATCGAGCAGCAGAATATCTTTGACTTCGCCCGAGAGGACGCCGCCCTGGACGGCTGCACCGAGCGCGACGACTTCATCGGCGTTGACCGACCGGTTCGGCTCCTTGCCAAAGAATTCTTTGACCTTCGCCTGGACGAGCGGGATACGCGACGACCCACCGACGAGGACGACCTCGTGGATGTCCGAGACCTTCTTGCCTGCATCCGACAGCGCCTTCTTGCAGGGCTCCATCGCACGCATGACGATCGGCTCGATCATCTGCTCGAACTTGCTACGCGACAGCTTCTTGAGCAGGTGCTTGGGACCGGTCGCATCCGCCGTGAGGTACGGCAGGTTGATCTCGGTCTCTTGCACGTTCGACAGCTCGATCTTGGCCTTCTCCGCCGACTCCTTGAGCCGCTGGAGGACCATCTTGTCCTTCGAGACGTCGATGCCGGTGTCCTTCTTGAACTCCGCGACGAGCCAATCCATGACGATGAAATCAATATCGTCGCCACCGAGGTGGGTGTCGCCGTTCGTCGAGATGACCTCGACGACCTTGTCACCGACTTCGAGCACCGAGACATCGAACGTACCGCCGCCCATGTCGAACACGGCGATCAGCTGCTCTTTGGTCTTGTCGAGACCGTAGGCGAGCGCAGCCGCGGTCGGCTCGTTGATGATGCGCTTGACCTCGAGGCCAGC
The DNA here is from genome assembly GCA_043780895.1 of Kofleriaceae bacterium. GTDB lineage: Bacteria > Myxococcota_A > Polyangia > Haliangiales > Haliangiaceae > JABFXX01. The sequence continues at coordinate 14,073 of JAYWCI010000094.1, forward strand.
GATCTTGCCGGCATCCTTGGTCGCCTGGCGCTGCGAGTCGTTGAAGTACGCGGGCACCGTGATGACCGCTTCGGTCACCGGCTCACCGAGATACTCCTCGGCCGCACGCTTCAGCTTCATGAGCACGCGCGCACCGATCTCGGGCGGCGAGTAACGTTTGCCGCGGATCTCGAAGGCGGAGTCCCCATTGGAAGTCGCGACGACCTTGAACGGGACGCGCTTGATCTCTTCCTGCGTTGCCGGATCCGTAAACTTCCGGCCGATGAAGCGCTTGCTCGAGAACACGGTATTCTCGGGATTGGTGATTGCCTGACGGCGAGCGATGTGGCCCACGAGGACCTCGCCCTTCTCGTCGAAAGCGACCACCGACGGGGTAAGGCGCGAACCCTCCTCGTTTGCGATGACCTTTGGCTCCTTGCCCTCCATGATCGCGACCACGGAGTTCGTGGTGCCAAGGTCGATGCCGATGATCTTGCCCATAGCTGTTTTTCCTCGACTGCCTGAGTTGTGTGCTGGCCAACCTAAGTACGGCGCAAGACCGCGTCAAGGCTCAGCCGTGAGCTTTCATGCCAGAAGAAAGAACGACGACAAAACGGCTCCCGGAGTCCTCCAGATGACTCTTCACTAAGAGTCTCCGGAGATCTCGGAAGCCGTTGACCGACCAAGCGAAAGCTATGCCGTGGCCTGGTTCTCGGCCTGCGCTGCGTGCGCGAGTGCGATGATCGAGGGTGGAGGATCCTTGAGTGCGAGCGCGAGGACTTCGTCCATGCGCTTGACCGAGAAGATCTCCATCTCGTTCTTCACTTCCTCGGGGACGTCGATCAGGTCCTTCGTGTTGCGATCCGGGATGATCACCCGCTTGATGCCTGCCCGGTGCGCAGCCAGCAGCTTCTCCTTGAGGCCACCGATCTGGAGCACATTGCCGCGCAGTGTGATCTCACCGGTCATCGCGACGTCCGGGCGAACCGGGACGCCGGTCAGGAGCGACACCAGCGCGGTGTACATCGTGACGCCGGCTGACGGGCCGTCCTTCGGCACCGCACCCGCGGGGACGTGGACGTGGAGGTCGACGTTCTCGAGGAAGTTGCCGGGATCGAGGCCGAGCGCAGCCGCGCGACCACGAACGAATGACAGCGCGGCAGTGACCGACTCCTTCATCACATCGCCGAGCTGACCGGTGAGGGTCAGCTTGCCCTTGCCGGGCATCTTCGTCGCTTCGATGAAGAGGATGTCACCGCCGACCGCGGTCCACGCGAGGCCGGTTGCAACGCCGGGCTCCCCGACGCGCTCCGCGACTTCGCTGACGTACTTCTTGGGGCCGAGGACTTCTTCGACCATCGCGGCGTCGATCACCTCGTGGTCCTTCGCATGGCCCTCGGCAACCTTCACGGCGACCGCACGGAACACCGAGCCAATTTCGCGCTCGAGGTTGCGCACGCCTGCTTCGCGCGTGTAGCTATCGACGACTTCGAAGATCGCATCGTCGGTCATCTCGGCGCGAGCGTCGTTTAGACCGTGATCCTCGAGTTGCTTGGGTACGAGGAACTTACGCGCGATGTTCTTCTTGTCCTGACGCGTGTAGCCCGCGAG
>JAYWCI010000095.1:0-9441 GCA_043780895.1 Kofleriaceae bacterium
CTCGACGAGGCGAGCGTGGGGCACGAGGTCGCGCTTGATCATCGCATCGATGTCGGCCTTGTCATTTGGGCGAAAGGGCTTCAACTTCGCGACGACGACATCTACGACGTCGAGGGCCAGCACCTCGATGCGTTTGAGCGCGCCGTTCACCTCGTCGATCGGGTGCCATAGCGGTCCGTACGGGAGGAATGGGATCCCGTTGGCGACGATCTCGACGTACATCCGACGCCGCTTTGCTAGCTCGGTCTCGACACCGGCAAGCCGCAACAGATGTTCCTTGGTCGCAGCCGCGAGGTCGACGGTGTCGAAAACGTCGCTGTCTTTGGTACCGCGGTCGTAGTTCGTTTGGAGCATGAGCGCGCTGCACCCGATGATGTGAAGACGCACTCTCTCCGACGGATCGGTCGGCCATTTCTGGTCGATTTCTCCGAAGAAGTCCCTAACCCGTTGCATTGGATGCTCTCAGGGCTTGGACGAAGTCGTTGGGCTGGAGGCTCGTCGCGATTCCCCATCGCTCGGAGGGTTTCGATGCGGAGCGCTTGACCTCCTCGAGTGTCCGCAAGCTACGGATGGTCGGGTCGAGGAGATCCGGAGGACTCTTCCATCCAGGAACCTCGCCACGCGGTCCGACGAGTTCAACGAACAGTTGGAACGGAACCCCCGCACGCCGCTTCAACTTCGACCATCCCTTCGCGCCTGATCCGCTTTCGTTCGCCAACGCGTCAAGAGCGACGAGCGTGTTCTCGACAACCCACGCAAGTCGGCGTTCGAGACCAAGCTCGTGAAGTTCCGAATACAGCTTCGGTAGGTTCAGGATATCGACGTGGTTCGCGAGCACCGGTGCGAGCGCAGTGATGAGTCTCGGCGACCCATTGAGCAGCGCCTCTCGCACGACGTCGTGGACTCCCTCGAGGGCCGCGCTCGCCACGATCGCGCTTTCGTGAAGGTGGGTTGCACCTAGACGCGCGAGCGCGTTCTGGAGTTCGAGATCGCGGTCGCGAGCATCTTCAACGAAGTCGCTGGCGGTGACGTTGAACAGTCGAAGCAGTTCGAGAAACTGTTCCGCTGTAAACGAACCGCCTCCGTGCTCGATCTCGCTGAGCCGGTTCTGAGAGATGTGGAGGCGCTTCGCGAGCTCGTCTTGGGTGAGGCTCCGAGCAAGGCGTAGCTCTCTCACCTTGGCCGCGATTTTCTTCCGCGACCGGCCTACCGAGTCTGAACTCTTGACCCTTGGCATATCGGTATATCGATAATTTTATCGATTTATCGATACTAGTAAATGCATGCCATTGAATCCATTTGATTTACTTACATTTCGTACGGCGTGAAGCTCGAGGACAACCTCCTCGCGCTGCACGCACGACTGCACCGAGGGGTCGACGTTGCATGAAGCACTCAGCTGATGAGCGTCATCCGCGAGGGGTTCGTGGTACGGACAGGCGAGCTGGAGGTTGGCGCGGATGGTCGCTGACGTGGAAACGGATTTGGAAACAACCGTGGAAACAGCAAAGCCGGCTTCCCGAAGGAAACCGGCTAAGTGTTCGTGCGCGAAGGGGGACTCGAACCCCCACACGGTTAAGTACTAGCACCTCAAGCTAGCGCGTCTACCAATTCCGCCATCCGCGCGTACTGCGTTGTCAAAGAGGAACAGAGAGGTACTGGACCGCTCGTCGCCTGTCAAGACCGCGCCGCAACCGACCCACGATCATGCATAGTGCGGGTCCGTGTCCTACGCGCCTAGCCCGCCGCCGCCGCTGTCCCGTGCGACGCTGGTTCTGGGCCTTTACGGCGGGATGTGCATCGTCGCGTTCGTGATCGGGGCAGCGCGCGGGGACCCGGATTTGTACCGGTTGGGTGGCAGCCCCACGGCCGCGCAGCTCGGGATCGGACCCCTGGCGGGCATCGCGCTGGGGGCGTTCGTCGTCCTCTTGACCCGGCTCGCGACCAAGCACTATCAGTGGGCACGCGACCTCCACACCAGCTTTCACGATCTGCTGGGACCCCTCAGCGGCAACGAGATGGTGATCCTCGCGCTCGCGAGCTCGGTCGGCGAAGAGCTGCTGTTTCGCGGCGCGCTGATGACCTGGTTCGGGGTGTGGATCCAGGCCGCGGTGTTCGCGGCGCTCCACATCGGTCCGGGCAAGCGGTTCCTGCCGTGGACGCTCTCCGCGCTGGTGCTCGGCGTGCTGTTCGGCGAGCTCGCGCGCTACACCGGCAATCTCGGCGGCCCGATCGCGGCGCACTTCACGATCAACTTCATCAACCTGCGCTACATCGTGCGGTCCGAGCGCTCGGTCCATTCGTGATCGAGCATCCGGTACCAGGCGGTGTCGCGATTGCGACCCTTGATGATGTAGTGCGCTTCCTGGATGCCCTCGAACGTGAAGCCGTAGCTCAGCGCCGCGCGGCGTGATGCTTCGTTGCGCGCGTCGCACTTCCATTCGGCGCGGCGATAGCCGAGGCGAAACACGTGCTCGAGCAAGAGGTGGGTCGCTTCGCGCGATGCGCCGCTGCCTTGCGCGATCGCGCCGTACCAGATCGAGCCGAGCTCGATCTTGAGATGCGAGGGCTGATTCGCGATCAGGTTCGCGACGCCGAGCGGCGTCCCGGTGGCCAGGTCGCGTACGACGAACGGACGACCATCTTCGGCCGCCTCCTGCATCGCGAGCCAGGCGCCGAGCGCACCGCTCGTCGCGAACGGGCCCGCCGCCATGTAGCGCCAGATCCGCGCTTCGGAGTCGTAGTCCAGGGCGCTGCGATCACCGAGCGCGAATGGCTCGCCATTCGAGATCGCGAACAAGCCTGCGAGGTCGTCCGCGAGATCGAGCGGCTCGAGCAGGACGCGCGCCCCGGTCAGCGTGGTCGCTGCGGGCTTCTTGGGCAGCGCATCGCACCTGACCAGGACGTCGGCGGGGAGGCGCGCGGCAGGGGTCGGAAGCTCGGCGGCCATGCCAGTTTGTTGCACGCCGGAGAGGGGCTGCCTAGCCTCGGGGATGCTCCGAAGTCTCTCGTTGGTCGCGTGCGCCGTGCTCGCCACGGCTGGGCCGGTGCTCGCCGACGAGACGTCGGCCTCCGACAAGCTCCGCATCCTGTACTCCACGCGGTTCACGTTCACCGACGACGGGTTGCCGCTCGTCACGGTGCAGATCATGGGCAATCGCAAGAAGGTCGAGCTGCGCGCCAAGGGCGGCGTCGTGGTGCGGCCCGACGGCAACGGAGGCAGCACGATCGAGAGCGACAGCGGCGAGATCTGGAACGTGACCGTCGAGAATGCGAAGCCGGCCTTGATCCAGGATTGGACCGTCGTCGAGACGCTCGGCCCTGACGATGCGAACGGCATCACGGCCGCGGTCGCACGCTGGAAGGATCGCGGCTTCGATCCGCACTCGTTCGAGATCGGGACGCTGTTCGGCACCGGCGGCGAAGTGATCGACACGCGCGAAGTTCGGATCGCGATCGATCCGGTCGCCGAAGGCAAGGGCTCTGCGCGGGCGGCCGAGCTCGCGAAGAAGTTTTCGGTCAAGACCCAGGTCCATCAAGAGCTCGTGCGTCGCCCCGCGGGCACGATCGTCGCGCGCTCGGGCCCGACGGTGATTCGCAATCCCTCGGTATTGTGGTTCCAGCCGAAGAAGTCGACCGAGACGCTCACGGTCGCGGACGTGCCGACCGGCACCGGCGGCAGCCAGCTCGAGACCGGCACCGAGGATCGTCGCTACTGGGGCGCCGTCTACGTCACGCTCGATCACGATGGCTCGCTCGTCGCGGCGAACGCGGTGAGCGAGGACAAGTTGCTCGCGGGCATCGTGCCTGCCGAGATGTATCCGGATGCTCCGGCTGCCGCGCTCGAGGCGCAGGCGATCGCGGCGCGCACCGAGCTGCTCCAGAAGATCGGGCGGCGCTCCCTCACCGATCCGTTCCTGTTGTGCTCGACGCAGCAATGTCAGGTCTACGCCGGTGCGGGCCACGAGGATCCGCGCACGACCAAGGCGATCGAGAAGACCCACGGCATCGTGGTGCTGCGCGATGGCGGCGGCATGGTCGACATTCGCTACAGCGCATCGTGCGGTGGCCACACCGAGGACAACGACGCGATCTGGGGCGGCGAGCCCGATCCGTCACTGCGCGGCCGGCGCGATGATGCCAAGGCCCAGCTGACGCGCGTGACCGACATCGGGGACTTTCTCGATCACGATGGCGACGCGTGGTGCGCGAAGCCCAAGGGCGCGAAGGCGAAGTTTCGCTGGACCGAGAAGTTCTCGCTCGAAGACCTGACCGCGCGCGTGTCGGTCGAATATCCGGAGATCGGTCGGATCACGGCGATCGATCCGAAGCAGCGAGGCACGTCGGGGCGGATCCAGACGCTCGCGATCGTCGGCGACAAGGCGACCGTGGAGGTCACCGGTGACCTCCATATCCGCCGCCTGCTCGGAGGTTTGAAATCGACGCTGTTCGAGGTCACGCGCGACGGAAGCAGGTTCGTGTTCCGCGGCGCCGGCTTCGGTCACGGTGTGGGCATGTGTCAGCTCGGCGCGATCGGCATGGCCGAAGCGGGCCGACCTCACGACGTGATCCTCGCCCACTACTATCGCGGAACACATCTTCACAAGCTCTACTGAGTGCGAAGCGCTCCGGGCTCGTCGCGTTGTTTAGCCAGGCGCCGAGTCCCCTGTGGTCACCGGTCGTGCGCTGCGATCAGAACTTGATGCGAATGCCAGCCGTTACGGCGCCGCTGCCCGCGGGGCCGCTGGTGTTGTAGTCACTCGCGCCGAACCGCTGATCGAGCATGTGATTGCCGCCCGTTCCCTGCTGCGTGTACGAGACGAACAGGCTGACCATCGCGTTCTTCTTTTGATCCGAGAGCTCGCCGATGCTCGAGATCTTGCCCTTGAAGATGTCGAGCTGGAGGCGGGTCTCGAGCGTGCCGTTCTGATCGACGATGCCGGCTAGCGTCAGGGCGGTCTTCTCGCTCGGCGTGAACGTCAGGCTCGCACCGATGTTCGCGGTCGTTTGATGACCGGACTCGACGTTGAAGCCGCCGTAGGCACCGCCGTAGAGGTTGTTCGCGAGCTTGCCTTCGACGGAGCCTTGCACGCCGAGGTAGTCGCGCGTGCCGGCTCCGGCGTTGAGGTCGAGCCCTTGGACTACGTTGCCCGAGCGATAACGTTCGCTCAGGCCGAGCGTCGACTGCGAGCTCGCGCCATCTTTCTTCGAGTAGTCGTAGGTGCCGGCTGTCGTGAGGTTCGGCGTGATCTGGTCGCTCGCACCGAGATGGAACGAGGTCGTATCCGCCGTGCGCTGTGCGTTTGCGTCGACGTCGAGGCCGTCACGACTGTAGGCGCCGGCCAACGTGCCCGTCACATCACCTGCCTGGTCGCGATGGATCGTGCCCGAGCCCGCGACCGATCCACCGCCATCGAACTTGTGGCTCGCGCTCGCGACGCCCGTATCGCCACTCGCATCGTGGCGATACGAGGCGCCATACGTATCGTTCTTGTTCGGTGCGTATGCACCACTGATGCCGCCACCGAGCCCGCAACCCGAGACCCCGACGTTCGCATCGGCCGCGATCTTCTTGTCGGTACTGCGGTAGCTACCAAAGGCGCCGTCGGTCGCCACGCCTTCGACGGTATTACGCTCGAGACCGGCGGTCAGCGAGCCATTGCCGACATCGAAGCCGCGGCTCGCGCCCGCTGCGTAGTTCTTGCCGTCGTGCACGTCGGCGAAAACCTGGCCTTCCGATTTGCCACCGTGCTGCCAATCGAGCGCGCCGCGCGTTGCCGATGTCTGCGGGTCGAGCAGGTCGGTCGGTCCGGTTGCTTGCGCGTCCGCATCGGCCTTCTCGTGCTCGATCGTGCCGTGCAGCGAGTCGTCCGCGTCGAGCTTGTACGTCGCATCGAGGCCGTCTTTATCGGCCTTGCCCGTGAAGTCGCCACCGCTGCTCCGCCAGCTCGCGCCCTTTGCGTCGGCCGACGCGTCGAAGAAGCCGCCGTCCTTGCTCGCGGGATCACCCGCGACGACTTCCTTGTTCTTCACGCTCGCGCGCAGGTGGTTCATCTGCGCGACGACTTGCTGGACGTACGTGTTGCCGTACGTCTTCTGGAGCAGCGCGAAGATCGCGTCGTGTTCGGCGCGGTGCGCGTCGAGCACTTTGACGATCTGCGCCGGCGATGGCTTGCCGTGCGCGAGCAACGTCTGGACCTGAGTGACTCCAGAACCCGACTTCGCGGCTTCTGCGGTCGCCGGCGTCTTCGCCGGGTCTTGGTCGTGATCAGTCTCGGACTGCTTCATCGCAGGCGTCGTTGCCATTGCCGATCATGATACCGCACTGCTTCGCGATTTCGGGCAAGGAAGGTCGAGCGGGGAGATGGCGTAAAAGTCCTAAAGGATTAGCTTCGGGGGCATGCAGGTAAAAGGCACGTTCGACGTCAAGCTCGCACCCGATGGCGAAGGCACCGTGGTCGAGGGGGTGTCGATCGGCCGGCTCACGTTGACCAAGCAGTTTCACGGCGATCTCGAAGCCACGAGCACCGGCGAGATGGTCGGCGTGCGCAATGCCACCCAGCCGACCTCGGCCGGTTACATCGCTGTCGAGCGCGTGGACGGTACGCTCGCCGGCAAGCGTGGGACGTTCGTGCTCACGCACAAGGGTACGATGACCAACGGCGTTGGCGCACTCGACTGCAGCGTGGTCCCGGCCTCGGGCACGGGCGAGCTCGCGAACCTCGCGGGGACCTTGACGATCGAGATCGTCGAGAAGGTCCACTCCTACGTGTTCGAGTACGAGCTAGCGTAGGCGATCGAGCGCGCGGCGTGCGCAGAGCTCGGCGGCATGGCGATTCGCATCGGGTGGATCCATGTCGGCGCGCAGGGCTGCGGCGATCGCATGCGCACCATGCGTGAGCGCCATGTACGCGGCGTAGTGCGCATCATCCTCATCACGCACGACCTCGGCGAGCGTGATCGCGCTCGGCGTCGCGGACCACATCACGGCCCGTGGTGCCGAACGCACGAGCTGCGCGAGCCGCGCCGCTTCATCGAGGGCCGCACGCGCGACCTCCTGCGGCGTCCCGTAACGACACTCGCTACGCGCGAGCTCGATCGTTGCCTCGACGATCAGCACGAGATCACCGCGCGTGCAGCTGTGCGCGAGCTGCCACCACCATTGCAGCCAGGGCAGCGACACGGCCGCCGAGGCCGCATCGGTCGGCACCGATCGCGCGAGCGCGGCGAGATCGTCGGCCGGTGGCTCGGACGTCGCGCGCATCCACGACACCACCGCGTGCTCGAGTGCCATCAGGTGCTCGACCGGATGCATGCCGGAGAGCTCTGGCAAGGCGCGAATCCCGAGGATCGCGGCGAACCGCATCGCCTGGACCGCCAGCGGGTCGACCGCGTTCCCCCGATCGAGGGCGCCACGGATCTCCGCGAGTAGCGCCCCACCACGGTCCCGCGCGAACGCCGCGAGGCGATCTGCACTCGGCTCGCGTGCGAGCTGCAGGAACCGATCGGCGTTCACGGCGGACATCAAGTCGGCGAGCACCGTGGGCCTGTACCAACGGCGGTCGAGCTCGCCGGTCGGGGCGTGAACCGTACGCCACGCTTCGAGTGACTCCGCGGTCACGCCGCCGAGCCCCGTGAACGTGATCGTGATCGTGGCGCCGATCGGAAGGCGCGGTCTCACGTTGCACTCGAACCGGGTGCCGCTCGGACCAACTCGCACGAAATGAACGCCGTACAGTCCCTCGACTCGGGCGATCAGCTCCACGTGAGCAGTCTAGCGCGGGACCTGCGGGGCAGATTGACCCACAGCTGGTGAACCGGCAGATGTCTGTCGAACGGCCGTACAGGTGGCAACCGGCAAAAAGCTGACGCGCTTGAACACAATCCGTCGTCAGGAAGTCAACAGCGCGATCTCACACCCATTCCAGGCCCCTTCTGGTGGGGCCATCGATGGCGCCAGTTCTTGCTTCTGTCACGGCTTTGACTTACTCACCGGCGCGAGGTTTCAGCATGGCCCGTCCATTACAGGGTGCACTCATCGGTTTCGGATTCATTGCTGAGAAGGGCCACGTCCCGGCCTATCTCGCAGCACCCGATATGTTCGAGATCGTCGCGGTCGCGGACATCTGTGCCGCGCGCCGCGAGAAGGCTCGCGAGGTCCTCCCGAAGGCCCGGATCTACTCGGATCTGAAGACGCTACTTCAAGCCGAGGCGAAGAACCTCGAGTTCGTCGACATCGCGACGCCGCCATGTGACCACGCCGCGATCGCCCACGCGGCGTTCGAGCACGGTCTGCACGTATTCTGCGAGAAGCCGATCGCGACGTCCTCCGCGGATGCGCAGTCGATGCTCGATCACGCTCAGAAGGTGAAGAAGGTCTTCTTCCCCTCGCACAACTACAAGCACGCGCCGGTGATCAAGGCGATCCGCGGCGTGCTCGAGACCAACGAGCTGGGCCCGATCCATCTCGTCACGCTCGATACGTTCCGCACGACCCACGCGAAGGGCGTTGCCGAGTGGCAGCCCGATTGGCGCCGCCAGCGCAAGACCTCCGGCGGCGGCATCGCGATGGATCACGGCAGCCACACGTTCTATCTCGCGTTCGATTGGCTCGCGTCGCAGCCGACCTCGATCACCGCGAAGATGTCGAACCTCTCGGCGTTCGACACCGAAGATAACTTCAACTGCACCGTGACTTTCCCGACCGGCATCGCCGTCGCACAGCTCACGTGGAACGCCGGCTTCCGCAAGGTCATCTACACGATCCATGGCGCGAACGGCGCGATCAAGGTCGAGGACGACGACATCGAGATCCATCGCAAGCGCGCGGGCGGCAAGATCGACGTCGAGAAGATGTCGGCGGCCTCGCACTGGATGGACGCATCGCACGCGGAGTGGTTCAAGGCGCTCCAGGTCGACTTCAAGAATCAGATCGGCCGCGGCGAGTGGGTCGGTCGCGAAGCGCGCGACGCCGCGGCGTGCGTGCAGCTGATCGAGACTGCGTACGCTTCGGCGCGCGCAGATGGCCGCGAGCTGTCGCTGGCCCCGGAACGCGCCACGAAGGCCGGGTAACCACCCTGTGGTCCTGAAGGACGTCTACTTCGCGTACTTCATGCTCGCGCTGACCGTCACGGCCGGGCTCGCGTATGCGGTGCGCCTTGCGGTGCGAGGTGCGGCGCGCAGCGAGCGCGTCGACCGCATCGGAGGTACGGCGCTCGTCGGCCAGGACGTGATGAACTGGACCTACTGGGCGGTCGAGCCGATCGTCAAGGGTTGCATCGCGCTCGGCATCACCGCGAACGGGGCAACCTGGATCGCCCTCGTGCTCGGCCTCGGCGCGGGCGTCGCGGTCGCGTTCGGCATGTTCGGCCTCGCCACGCTGCTCGCGACCTGGTCGACGCTGTTCGATATCCTCGACGGTCAGATCGCTCGATTCACGAA
>JAYWCI010000096.1:0-8210 GCA_043780895.1 Kofleriaceae bacterium
GTATTCCGCGGATCACGCCCGGGACGAAGCGAACGTTCGAACCGAAGCTACGCGAGCGAGTACCGACGTGGATCGGTCGAGCGCATGCGGAGGGACTTCGAGACGCAGATTGCGGCCGACTGCTAGGGCTGCCCGCATCGCTATTCAACTCGTGGCGTCAGCGTCCGATGCCGATCGAGATGCCGATGGAGCTGACGATTCCGTTGGTCGACAAAGAGTTGGTGCCGATCGTGATTCCCCACGTTGAAGATCGGTGGATGCCTGACTTCGGCGCGCCAAATCTAGTTGAAGATCACGACGCGCTGATCGGGGAGCATCTCGAGCGAGTCGACGAAGTGGAAGCCGAGGTTCGCGAGCTCCTTCTTCACCTGCGGCAGCGTCATCTTGTGCTCGGGCTTGATCGCGACCGCCGGATCTTCGCCGCGATACTCGACGAGGACGAGCCGCCCGTTCGGCTTCAACGCACGCTTGATCGAGCTCATCACCCCCGGTGGATCCGAGAGTTCGTGATAGACGTCGACCATGATCACGAGGTCGCAGCACGCGGCCGGTAGGCCCGAATCGTGATCGGTCGCGCGGTGCAGCGTGACGTTCGTTAGCTTCTCCTTGACGAGGCGCGCATCGAGCATGCGCAGCATCTCGGGCTGCAGGTCGCTCGCGTGCACGGCCTTGACGCGCGCCGCGAGCCGCACGGTGAAGTAGCCGGTGCCCGCACCGACATCGGCGGCGATGATCTCGGGCGCGAGCTTCAGCGCATCGAGTACGACGTCGGGCTGCTCGCGCTCGGCGCGATCGGGGCGCTCGAGCCAGTCGGCACCGCGGTAGCTCATGGTCTGCGCGATCGGGCGGCCTTCGTAGGTGCCGGAGCCCGAAGAGCCCGAAGAGCCCGACGACGATCCGGACGCCGCAGGCGCGGGCGCAGGTGCCGGCGAGCTGCACGCCGCGAGCGCGAGCGCGAGGACGACTAGAGCTCGGTGGCGCATGCCGTGTCCACGACCGTCTCGATCGCGATCGCCGTGATCGCCGCGCAGTAGTCGAGGTCGATGTTCGCCATGGTGTCGTGGGTGTCGTGATAGCCCCTGCGACTGATGTCGTAGTTCTCCATGAACAAGACGACCGGGATGCCGAGGTCGCTGAAGATCTGACCATCGGTGTTGAACAGCGCCGAGCGAGGCTCCCACTCGACCCGCACTTCACCGTGCAGCGCGAGGTGCGCGAACGGAGGTGGTGCCGGATGCTTGGGGCCATCGGGCATGCGCTGCGCGCGATGCAGGCCCTTGCGATCGTGGTTCCACTTCGCGGCCAGCTCGTTCCAGGCGAGGTTCGCGTGGAACGCGCGACGCGCGAGCTTCGCAGAGCCCGCGCCTTCGCCCGGCGCGATCATGAAGACATCGCGATCGCGCTCGGTGTTGTGACCGACCATGTCGAGCACGAACGCGGCGACGACATCGACGTGCGCGACATCGCGCGGCTTGCCATCTTCACCGGTGAACTGGAGGCGCCGCTCGACGAGCGCCTGGCACAGCGCACGCGCACCCATGCAATCGGCCGGATACTCCTCGCCGGTCAGATGGATCAACCAGACATCGCGCTCGAGCCTGCCGGCCTTCGCGAGCGGGAGCAGGCGCTCGGCGGTGAGGAGGAGCGCCGTGGTCGCGGAGTGATTGTCGTCGGCGCCAGCAGCGGGTGCACGCAGGAGGTCGCCACCGCTCTCCTCGTAGTAGACGTCCTCCATGTACGCGGTGTCGTAGTGGTCACCCATCACGACCGCCTGCTGGCGATTCTTGCCGGGGATGATCATCACGATATTGCGCTCGGCCGGCTTGGCGATGTTCGCGGCCCAGCCCTCCATCCACGGATACGCAAAATCGGTCTCCCAGCGGAACACGTGATCGACGCACTCGGCCTGGCCCTCCATGCCGGCGGCCGCGATCAGCGCGCGATAGCGATCGTGTAGATGATCGCCGAGCGCCTCGAGATCGCGACGATCGTGGACATGGATGTGCGCGGCCTTCGCCGCCTTGCCGCCATCCTTGCCGCGGTTCACGGTGATGCCATCGCCGTTGCTCTTCTGCTTGAACTCGCCGTGCGCGAGGCCCGCGATCGAATTCCAGATCTGCTCCTCGAACGCGCGCGTGCCGAGCTGATCGATCACGTGCGGCGGCGCCAGCTTCTCTTCCTTCTTGGCGATGCAACTTCGCAGCACCTTCACGAGCTGCGCGCCGCGCTTCGGATCACTCGCGTGCGCCGCGAGCCCGTCGAGCCACGCCTCGAGCGCGGTCTGCTTCTCGATGTGCAGTAGCGATCGTGCGTGCGCGGGCGAGATCGGGCCGAGGAGCTCCTTGGCTTCGAGGAGCTTCCTCACGTTCTGGCAGGTCGTGTGGCGCACGTGGCCCGGATCGCGCTCGAACAACCGCGCTGCCGCGACGTGCTCCGGTCGCGCCAGGAGGTGCGGCGTGAGCACGAGCGATTGCGCACCCGCTAGCTCGGCGGTGACGTAGCCCTGCACGGCATCGCGCAACCGGCCGCGCCCCGAGGCCGCGATCACGGGCAGGTGCCAGAACAGCTCGCGCACGCCCGCGCGCATCGGTGGGTAGTACATGCGATAGCCGAACCGGCCGCCTTTATCGACGACATCGGCGGCATGCAGGATCTGCTTCTGCGACGCGCGCGGTCCGTCGAGCACGAGGTTGTAGTGCTCGTCCCAGACCTGCGAGTTGCGTGCGAGCGGCTTGTTGTAGAGATCGATCGAGACCGGATCGGTCGCGAACAACGCGGTCGAGACCTTGTCGGTGAACGCGCCATCGCCGTGGATATCGGCATCGCGCGCGATCCGCTGCCAGCGATGCGTCCGCACGATGTGCGTGGCGATCTTGTGGCCGTGGCGATGGTGATGCTCTTCCTGCGATGGATCGGTCTCGTCGAGCCAGCCCGATTGTGGGATCCGGATCGCGCAACTCGCCTCGACGCGCGGGAACAGGTGCAGCAACGGAATCTGCATCGCATGCGGCAACTGGGCCGCGAGCTTCCGGTAGCGCGGGTGCTCGAAGAACACCAGGCTCGCCGGGCTCGGCACGAGCGCGAGCGAGCCCGCGAGGTACGCCTTGCGGACCTCCGCCGGGAGATGCGCGAACGGCTCGAACGTGACGAGCGCGTGGACCTGCGCGATCGGCGTCTTGCCGAGGATGTGCTTCCTCAGCTTCGCATCGAGCTCGCCGGCGGCGGCGTAGATCTTCCAGTCGCCCTTGATCCCTGCGTGATCGAGGATCTTCTGCACCGTCTCTTCGTCGAGATTGCGCCAGAACGGCCGCGCCGGACCCTCGTGGCTCCCGCCGAACAGCGTCCAGTGATCGTTGCCCTTGTCGTCCTGCGAGCGCGACAACGCGAGCGCCATGATGATCACGAGCGGATCGTGCGATAGCTTGCCTTCCTTCGCGGCGTGCGCGAGCTCGGCTGGCCACGCAGGATTCTGCGCGAGCAGGGTCTGCGACAGGGCGTGAGGCTCGCCGCGCAACAACCGCCCGAGCTCGAGCACGAGGTGATCCGCGATCCGGTCCAGCCCGGGCTCCAGATCGTGCGCCTGCTCGTACTCGTCGACATCGAGCGCGCTCGCATCACTCGTCCCGAACGTCGCCGCGCCGTGGCCACGCTCCGGCGCGTAGGGCTTGATCCCGACGTACGGCGAGGGCATGTACTCCGAATACGCGCGCAGCGGGAAGTTGCCCTCGCCGTGAAATGCACCTCGTGTCTCCGCCTCGATTCGATCCCACGGTTCGGCCATGGTCGCGAGACTACGCTACGCTCTCGCGACCGTGGGCTATCGCATCGACTGGAACAGCGAGGGGCAACTTGCCGCGTACGAGCCGTCGCTCGAAGAAGTCGCCGTGCACGCCGATGCGCTCGCGCTCGGCTACAACGAGCCGCGCAACGCGGAGCTGATGGGCCACACCGAGGAGATCGATCCCGAGGACATCGTCGAGATGTGGGAAGAAGCCGCCGACGAAGGCACGCGCTCGTTCCTGCTGTTCCAGGCCGGCGAGTTTGCGGGCGACGGTGACCTGCGCGGGATCCACGACGGCACCGCCGAGTTCGCGTTCATGATCGGCGCGCCGAGCGCGCAGGGCAAAGGCCTCGGCACCAAGTTCGCGACGATGATCCACGCGTTCGGCTTTCAGATCCTCGGGCTCCATCACATCTACGCTTCGATCGTGTCGCACAACACGGCCTCGCGCCGGGTGTTCGACAAGCTCGGCTACATGCTCGACGACAGCCCGGTCGCGCGGAGCTATGCCGACGAGCCCGGCGATCTGGTGCTCTCGATCGATCGCGCGGCGTTCGAGCGCGTTGCGGGTGGCGCGCTCGCGAAGATCACGCTCTCGTTGCGTTAGGCTGGCGCATGGGCACTGTCTCGAATGTGTTGGTCGGCCTCGTCGCGTTCCTGCACGTCTACTTCCTCGTGCTCGAGATGTTCCTGTGGGCGACGCCATACGGCGCGAAGACCTTCAAGCGCCCGCTCGCGGACATGATCGCGATGAAGGCGCTCGCGGCGAACCAGGGTCTCTACAACGGCTTCCTCGCCGCGGGGCTCGTGTGGTCGCTCACCGCGGGCGAGCCGTTCGGGTATTCCTTGAAGCTATTCTTCCTCGGCTGCGTGATCGTCGCCGGCCTCTACGGCGCGGCCACCGCGTCACGCACGATCCTGTTCGTCCAGGCGGTGCCAGGGGTTGCCGCGCTCGTCGTGACGCTGCTGGCAGCTCGGTAGCTGTTCACCGTCGGGAAACTGGCACTTCGCGGTAAGTCCGCGAATCCACGCCCGGCATGCCGCTCGCACTCCCTACGAGCATGTTGCTGCCGCTCCTCATCGCACCGCTCGCATCGGCCGCTTCCGTCGGACTCGCGTATCTTTTTTGCTACGGTGGCTTCGAAGGGCCCGTCGACTGGGCCATGAACACCGCGTCGCACGGCGACCGTGATCGCCGCGTCGTCGCGCTGACGTTCGACGATGGTCCGGACGGCGCGCGCACGCCGGCGCTGCTCGATGCGCTCGGCGACCTCGGCGTGCCCGGCACGTTCTTCGTGGTCGGCAAGCAAGCCGAGGCGCATCCCGAGCTGTGCGCGCGCATGGTTCGCGAAGGTCACGAGCTCGGCAATCACACGTACACGCATCGCTATCTCCCGCTCGCGAGCAAGCAGAGCGTCGCGCGCGAGCTCGCGGCGGCCGATGCCGCGATCGCAGCTGCGACCGGCATCGTGCCGAAGCTGGTGCGCCCGCCCTGGGGTGGTCGCTCGCCTTCGAACGTCCGCGCGTTCGATCGCGCCGATAAAAAGACGGTGCTGTGGGACGTCAACAGCTATGACTGGAAGGATCTGCCGCCGATCGAGGTCGCGCGTCGCGTCGTCGATCGATCGCGCAACGGCAGCATCATCCTCATGCACGATGGCGGTCGCGATCACACCGGCACGATCGCGGCGGTGAAGATCCTCGTCCCCGAGCTGCGTGCGCGCGGCTACGATCTCGTGACCGTCAGCGACGCGCTTACTTGAGCCCGAGCTGGGTCACGAACGCGTTCGCCTGCTGGAACGCCCAAGTGTGCGCGACCTTGCCCGCGATGACTTGATGGATCGCGAAGAATGGCACGCTGATCTTCTTGTGCGTCGGTGCAGGGATCCCTTCGATCGGCCCGTCGTTCGTGCCGGTGAGCTCTCCGATCTCGACGACGAAGTCCCCCGCGCCCCACCTATCGAGAGTCCGGATCGCCGCGTCCGGGAAGCCCTTCAGTCCGCCCGCTCGATCCACCAGGAGCTGCGCTCTGGTCCAATCGGAGCGCTCGGAGGCATCCGACCACGTGGCGTCGTCGGCGAGGAAGCCACCGAAGGCAGCCAGGTCGTGCTTGTTGAACGCGGCGGTCATCCGCTTCACGAGCGCGACGTTCGCCTGCTCCGCCGCATCGTGCTTCGCGACGATGGTCTGCTTGACGAGCGAGCTCGTCGCATCCCACGCGCGCACCAGGTGCGAAGGCGCGGGATCGAGCTGGCCCTGGATCGTGAGCGAATCGAAGTAGTCCGACTCGTGGGTGATCTTGCCGCTCGCGTCGAAGTTATCGACGACGCCACCGAGGAGGCCGAACGGCTTCTTCTTCTCGGCGCCGGTCCCGCTCAAGCGCACGACCGCCGCGACCTTCGCAGCGTCGACCAGGACGAGCTGCGGCTCGCCTCTGAGATCGGGAAACGCGGTCTTGAAGCCCTTCGCGGCCTCGATGATCGCGGTGACGGTCGTCGCGGGTGGGAAGCCCGCACCCGGCGAATCGCTGACCGCATCCTTCGCGTAGCACTCGCTCAGCGCGTCTTTTCCGCCGCTCCACGCGGCCCAGCAGGTCTCGAACATCGTGCCGAGATCGTGGACGTGCTGGGTGGGCGCCGGCGCAGGCGGTGCGTCCTGGTGCTTGCTGCAACCGAGGAGCGCGACCGCGATCATGAGCTGTTTCACGGATCGAGGATATGCGCGATCACGGGTCCATGGTCGCTCGCGCCGACATCTCGATAAACCTTGCACGTACAGCTCTGATCGACGAGCGCGTGATGGACCGCCATATAGTCCAACCGCCAGCCGATATTGCGCTGGCGCAGGTTCCGCCACGGTGCCCACCAGGTGAACAGCCGGTCGTTGTCCGGATCGACGTACCGCCCTAGATCGACCAACCCGTGCGCGAAGAACGCGTCGATCAGATCGCGCTCTTCGTTCGACTGTCCGATCGTCGCCTTGCGTAGCGTCGGGTGGACGTCGATCGGCTTGCGCGCGACGTTGTAGTCACCGCACAGCACGAGCTTCTTCCCCGCCGCCGCGAGCTCGCCCGCCCACGCCTCCATCGCCGTGAGGAACGCGATCTTCACGCCGTAGTCCTTGCCGCCATTCGGCGCGTACAGCGAGCCGTAGACCACGCCATCGATCTCCGTCACGACCAACCGATGCTCGAGATCGAACGCGGGATGCGTGAACACCGGGGGCTTCGCGAACACCTTCTCGCGCATCAGCAGCGCCACACCCGAATAACCGCCACCGCCGTGCCAGTACGCGTGATAGCCCGCGATCGCCGAGACCAGCTCCGGAATCTGCGCCGGCGTCGCCTTGATCTCTTGCAAGCAGATCACGTCGGGCTCCTCGGCATCGATCCAGTGGACGAGCTGCGAGGCGCGCGCGCGAATGCCGTTGACGTTCCAGGTGCCGATCTTCACGACTCAGCGAGTCTCGCCGATCGCCCACTTCAACACACCCGTATCGCGATCGAATGCTTGGATCGCTGCGTTGATCGTGACGTAGATGATCTTCTTGCCGATCATGACATCGTTCACCGTCACGAACATCGACGCTCGAGAGCGCAGCGGTGTTTCGAACTTACGAGCGCCCGTCCTGCGATCGAAGGCGGTCAACACCGGGGCTTCGTGCTCGTTGCGGATGTAGACCGTCGCGACGAGATCGCCCTCGACATCCGTCGCCGCCGGCTCCTGGAACTTCGCGCTCATCGGATCGCGGAGCGGGACCACCGTCGTCCACAGCACCTTGTCCTTGGCGTCGAGCGCCGCGAGCATCGGTAGGCGCGAGCCTGGATTTTTGACGCCGGTCACGATCCACGGCGCCTCGTGACCGAACAGGCTGTCGTTGGTCATGCCCGGGAGCTCGCGCGAGTGCCGCATCGTGAAGTCCAGGTGCGCACCCTGACGCTCGTTGCTCGACGGTAGCGCCGCGCAGACCACGCGTCCCTTTATCGCCTTGATCGCACTCACCTGCCCGCTCTTCAGATCGAGCAGCGATCGAACATTGTCTTTCGTGATCACGTTCACGGTTCCAGGCTCGGCCACGCAGACCTTGTCGACGACCTCGCTGAACTTCGCCGTGAACAGTGGCTTGCCGGTCGTGGCATCGTACGCGGCGAGCGCTTGATCGCGGTCGCGGTCGCCGACGAGGATCACGCCAGCGGAGAACGCGAGCACCTTGCGATAGACCGCCTCGAAGGTGCCGAGCGACGGGGTCCGCCACAGCACGTTGCCGCTCGCACCTCCGAGCGCCACCATGAACATCTGATCGGCGGTCGTGTCGCGTTGCATGCCGATCGCATCGGCGACACCGTCGTCGTCGAGATCCAAGACCAGCGGCCGCGCCGAGATCCAGTCGAGCCGTGGCGCCGGCGAGCCCGCGACCGTTGCCACCACCG
>JAYWCI010000097.1:0-5240 GCA_043780895.1 Kofleriaceae bacterium
CGGTCGTTAGCTCCATCAGAAGCTCCCCGACCTTTACGAAAACCAGTGACCAGTTGCAAGCAGTCACGCTGCTGACAATGTCAGCAGCGCCTGTTCAGAAGTGAAGGCTGTGCGACGCGGCGCCGATTCTCGACTGCGAAAAGGTCCGGATCCTGCGCGAGTCCGACTCGGCAGCGCGCCAGACTGGCGGCATTTCCGCGCTGCTGCGGCGTGAGAGAATTTTTTGCAAACGAGAGCCGTCCTGACACGTCGAACCGACAGCCTTCCTGATACTCCGACGAGAACGTCATCGTCGCTCGCCGAAATCCCAGGTCGTTCCTACTACGGTGTGGCGAGCCAAGTAGTACGGGACCGAAGTACAGATCCCACGAACACTCGTCCTTCTGTTCGGCTCCGACGACTTGATTGCGCAGCACGTTGGTTAGGAACACCCGACTACCGTCCCAGTTGATGGTCCCATTGTCCGTCACGCGACGAAGCTCGTGACCGGGCTGGTACTCGAGCTCGGGTAGCTTGCGAAGGTAGCGTCGCTTCGAGCGCGTGAAGAAATTCGCTGGCGGTTGCATCCCGAGCGCTTCGTGTGGGCGCTCTTCGTTGTACTCGCGGACGAACGAGTCGAACGTCTTCTGCTGCTGACGAAGTCTCGCTTGAGCGGGATCGGTGGGTAGCGCGACGCGACGAATCGAGACGCAGCTCGGAGATGTCTCCGTGGAGCGCCGGCTCTAGCAGGCTCCAGGAGTCGACGGCATCGCGCCGCTCGATGCCGCTCTTGGCTTGCCGGCCGAGCACTACAGTCTCGATGTCCGCCGGATCGTCGCCGACGAGATTTCGCGCAGCTCGTACGACGAGGTCGCCGAGACGTTGGCGAAGCACACCAGTGCGCACGTTCCCAAGCGGCAGATCGAGGAGCTCGCGATCCGCGGAGCGTGCGACTTCGATGCGTTCTATGGTGACCGGCTGCTCGCGCCGGAGCCGACCGCCTCAGACCACCTTCTCATTCTGAGCTTCGACGGCAAGCGAATCGCGATGCTGCACGAGCACCTGCGGGAGCCGACGCGGCGCAAGGCCGCCGCCGCATCGCGAGAGCTGCAGACCCGGCTCACCAAGGGCGAGAAGCCCAACTCGAAACGGATGGTGTGGGCGAGCATCGAGCACACCACGCAGCGAGTGATCGACGATGCGTTCGCGGAGGCGCTGCGTCGCGACCCCGAGTCCGCGCGGAGATGGGTCGTGCGGCTCGATGGCAACACCGACCAGATCGCTCGCGTCAAGCGCGCGGCCCAGAGTCGGTGCGACGATCACGATCGTGCTCGATATCATCCACGTCCTCGAGTACCTATGGCGCGCGGCATATGCGTTCCACGCCGATGGCACGACGGCCGCCGAGCGCTGGGTCGAGGACCAACTGCTCAAGCTGCTCACCGGCGGAAGCGGCGGCGCCATCGCCAAGAGCCTGCGTGCGATGGTCACGTCGCACAACCTCGACGACGCCGAGGCCGCACCCGTCGAGGCTGCGGCCACCTCTCTCGTGAACCACACGCGCGAGCTCCACTACGGTCGCGCCCTCGCAGACGGCCTGCCGATCGCCACGGGCGTCATCGAAGGTGCGTGCCGATATTTGGTACAGGACCACATGGGTCGCACGGGCGCACGTTGGTCGCTCGCAGGTGCGGAGGCCGTGCTGCGGTTGCGTGCGCTCCGAGCCAGCGGCGACTTCGACGACCACTGGACGTTCCATCTCGCGAAGGAGTACGAGCGCACGCATACGTCACGCTACGCCGACGGCGAGGTCCCGGATCCGCTACCCGCAACGCGTGCCCGGCCGAACCTGACGCTCGTGTAAGTGATCGAAATCGCTCCGGTCGGCAGCGACGAAGAAGAGCCGCACCCAAGTGCTTTGGTTGCATCGAGGACGCGCGCGCCTTTTGCGTCGACTTCTTCGTTTGGTACAACGGCGAGCACCGGCACAGCGGTATTGGTCTCAGCACGCCCCACGACATGCACTACGTACGAGCTCATCAACATCGCGAACATCGAGAGACCGTGCTCGCCGCCGCCCACCTCGCGCACTCTGAGCGCTTCGTACACGGCGCGCCACACGCGCCGAAACTACCGACAGCGGTTTGGATCGACAAGCCGGTCGCGGATCTGCTTGGTCCGATCGGATCAACTCACGAAACTACTGCCCGCCGGTGTCTCAAACTGTTGACAAGTTCCGAGTCGACGAACATGCATCGATTCGCCGAGTGCATGCGCGACCTCGTCGGCGAGCACTATCCTGACGCCGAGCGGATCCGCGTCGTCCTCGACAATCTGTCGACCCACTCGGCATCGGCCTTGTCCCAACGCTTTGCGCCCGCCTAGTCTCGCCGCATCTTGAGCCGCCTCGAGTTTCACTTCACCACGCAAGCTGGCTCAACATGGTGGAGATCGAGATCGGCGTGATGGTCCGCAAGTGCCTTGATCGCCGTATCGCGGAGAAGTCGGCACTTGTCTCGGGAAAAGCCGCCTGGGAACGCCGCCACAACACAGCGCGCGCACGCATCGACTGGATGTTCACCGTCAAGCGCGCGTGAGAAAAGCTCGGTCGAGCGTATCCGGGGCCACCTGGTCACGCGGCTCGCGCAGTCAAGATCGCAGCGTGAACCAGTCAGAGCGTCTGGGCGATGTATTAGTCCACTACGGTGTTGAAGTCGCCGAGGACGCCACCTGCTAAGTGTGCGCGTTCGTACGTTAGGATCTCCCCTTTGCCGAGTAAATCGCTCCCACCAAGTACGTAGTAGTCGTCTCCAACAAGAATCGCAGCGTGAAAGGCTCTCGCCTCAGCGAGACTTACACCGTTAACGATCTGGAAAGTACCGAGTTCGCCGCCAGTCGTGATGCTGGCGACTTCGACCGAATCGAGCGCACGTTCGTTCGAGTCGAGGCCGCCTATTACGTAGAGCCTCTCGGGTGTAATGAGAGCGGTGGCGCCTGCACGGGGTACGTTCAGATGAACACCCAGCACAGGTTCGAAGCCAACTAATGCCCCTTCCGAAGTAATCGTCGCTCGTTCTACGTCATCACGTTCGTCGATCCCATCGGCGTCACCTCCGATGACGTACACATAGTTCCCGATGACCGCCGTTACGAACGAGTGTCTTCCAGTCGTCAGGTTGACGTCCACAACACGGGCAAAATCCCCGAGCGCGCCTTCCGCAGTGACTGTTGCAGTTTCGACCGTCGAGAGACTCGCTGTGTTCTGCTGCATTCCCCCCACTAAGTAGATGCGATCGGAGATCGCAAAGCTCCCATGACTCGCGCGCGGGCTTTCCAAAGTCAGCGTTGAATCCGCGAACGACGCGAGAACTCCGTTGGTGAGTTCGGCGCTCTTTACGGTGGCGAGATAGCCGGTTTGATCCGCCCCACCAAGTAACCAAAGGCGCTCGCCGGCCACAAAACTAGCGAACCCGCCGAATCCAGAGGTAAGTGTTGCTCCTGCACGATTGAAAGCGCCCAACTCTGACGAAGCAAGGATTGGCGCTACCTCGGAGACTCCGTCCGAACTTCCTCCAATGAGGTAGACGCTTCCGCCGAGTTGCTCAGCCCTCGCGCTGTCGTGGTTCGTGGCAAGCGAAAGGGGGGTGTCGCTTCCGCATCCAGACGCGGCGATGGCAACGAGAACAACAAATGGGGACGAGCAACGCACGTGTTACCATACCGCCTAACCGCTGCTCGGTTGCAGAGCAAGGTGCTGACATTGTCAGCAGCGTGACCGCTTGCAACTGGTCACTGGTTTTCGTAAAGGTCGGGGAGCTTCTGATGGAGCTAACGACCGTCGGGTGCACGGTCGGGGGGAGTACGAATGCGCGGAAGTCGGATCATGTCGGTAACGACGTGCATGGCGTTGCTTGGGCTAACGATGTCAGCTCGCGGCGACTCGCCATCGACGGCGGGATCAACGAACGGGTCTGCGAATGCAGACTCCGGGTCGAATGCCGATGATACGGCGCCCGCATGGCGGTTTACGACCCCGTATAACGGGCCGGACGCAGCGGTATGGCATCGCGGGCAACTTACTGATCGCGAACGTGCATACGTCGATCATGCGGGCGTGGATGTCGCCGCCGAATCGGTAAACACGGCGTTCGCAAGTGTAGCAGCAGAGCGAGCCAATGCAGCGATGCAGGCTGCAGCCGCAGATCTGATTGGGGTGGAGTCACTTGCAATTGAGGGTGTGATTCCATGAGAGCGCTCGCTCTACTTTTTGTTGTCGGATGTGGAACATCGAACGACTCGAGCGTGGCGACGCCGGAGCCTACGCAACGGCTGGCGGATCTACGATATGCGGCGCCTGCAGATAGCTGGACGCATACAGATGCTAGAGAAATTGGGCGTTCGATCGCTCGGTGGGTTCCGAAGGACAATACGAACAAGGAATCGATCTCGATCATTCGAACGCAGAGGCGACCGGCGCTCAAGGACGAGAGTCTGGAGCAACTGCGGGTGGAACTAGAACAGGCGCAGACGTCGCTTCCTGCGCCGGCGATCAAGACAGCGAAGATCGCAACGACGAAGCAGCATTTACAAGCCGTGGAAGTGGTGGCGGACTTTGTTCCTGCCGGACTGACCCAGAGCTATCACCGTGTGCACGCGATGATCATCGACGGAGATTTGTTGGTGCACGTGCTGTATACGGCACGCACGCCGGATCCTGAGCTGACCATGTTCCAGACGGTGGTCGATACGATTCGTCGAGGGGAGGGTTAAATCGATGAAGGCATTGTTGATTGCAGCGCTGTTCTTCGCGGTGGTTCCCACGGCGAATGCTGCCGAGATTTGCGGCAACGATTTGGATGATGACGGCAATGGAGTTGTCGACGAAGGATGTGCGCCGACGCTGACGACGGGCGTGTGTGAGTCGCCGCTGTCGTGTGGCGAAACCGGCATGCTGAGTTGGAGCACGGGTGTTTTGCATTACGATCTGCCAGCGGATGTGGCGCCGACGGTGCCGCTCGGTCCCGGGATTGGGTTGCGTCGGTTCTACACGTCGGGGTTTGCTCCGGGTGCAGGACCGAGCTCGGTGAACCACACGCCGCTGGGGGCGCGATGGCAGCACACGTACATGAGCTGGGTTGATCGATTTCAAGTCGCATCAATCTATCGAATCGTGCTGCACACGAGCGAAGGGCGAGATGTGTACGGGACGTACGCGAGCACAAGTGGTGGATGGGAGACGTACACGCCACAAGCCGGGTACC
>JAYWCI010000098.1:0-6055 GCA_043780895.1 Kofleriaceae bacterium
CGTGGAAGCCTTCGTGCTCCTGGTTAGCTCCTTCGCCGCCTCGGGCGTGCTGTGGACCTGGCAGAACCGCGTGCGCATGCGAGAAGAGCGCAGCCGCAAGAAGCAGCTCGAGACCATGCTCGACGACGGCATGCAGGTCGCACTCGCGCTCGCGAAGCACGAAGCAGCGAACCGCAACCAACCCATGGCCGCGATCCACGTGCTCTCCGCGCTCACCCAGGACGAGACCGTGGCCGCAGCGCTCGAGACCCTGTGCGCCGATCGCGCCGGCCTCGAAGCCGCCCTCGATGCGGCGCTCGAGAAGCCCGCGGGCGAGATCGATCCGCGCGACGGCACCCGACTGCTCGGCACCGCGCTCGGCATCGCGCACTCGCACCAGCGCAAGATGACCTGCGCCGATGCGCTCGCGATCCTGCTGCGCTCGCCGGTCGCCGAGATCCTGAATCGCCCGCCGGTCACCGGTGATGCGCTGCTGTTCCAGCTCGTTCACGGCTCCGTGCCGCCCGCGACGCTGGCGCGCGAGAGCCACGTCCATGTCGTCTTGCGCAACGACGACTACACCGCGATGCAGCTCGTCGTGCACGTGCTCGAGACGGTGTTCGCGCTACCTGCCGCGAAGTCGACCGAGCTCATGCGCGCCGTCCACGAAGGGGGCCGCGCCGTGATCGGGCGCTACTCCGTAGAAGAAGCGCAGGAGAAGGTGCTCGCTGCTCGCGAGCTCGCGAAGACCACCCACTCGCCGCTCTGGATCGGCGTCGAGGTCTGCTAGCGCGACGCCGGAGGCGGCGCAGGAAATATCCGCGCTCCGTGTATCGTGGATACGATGGCCGTCTCTGACCAAGTCTGTTAGCCGACATCGGTGTCGAACTCCGCTAGCCGGCATCCGCATGCATGGCTACTTGACGGTCGCCGACTTCGCGAGCGCGGCGAGCGCGGCGGCGTCATCCGCGCCGTCGACGATGAACACCTTCGTTCCGTCGAGCTTGGCGAAGATCTTGCCCGCGCCATCACCGCGATCGAAGCCGGTCGCCGCGAACGGATCGCCCGAGCCCTTCGCGAACCGCTTCGTCATACTCGCCTTGTACGCGGCCTGGAACTCCATCGCGTCCTTTGCGGTGTCCCACGCGGTGACGATGCGCGCGATCATCCGACCATCGGTGCGCTTGGTGACGACCGTGCGATCGCCACCCCAGCCTTCGGACGCGATCGCCTTCTGGTCCTTCGCCCAGAGCTCGAAATAGATCTGCCACTGGAGCTCGCCGAAGACAGTATCCGCGATCTGCACGCCGTCCTTCGCGGCCGGAATTGTCACCTTCAACGGACGGTCGCGGGTCGGATACATCTTCGTCGCCGGATGCAGCGCCTGCTCGGTCGATTCCGGCGGCTCGGTGTAGAGCGCGTTGACGCCCTTCCAGCCGCCGTGATCGAACGCGATCGCGGTGAGCTTGGCGCCCTGCATGTACGAATCGATCATCGGCACGAGCACGGTGAGCGGAATCTCGCCCATCGCATCGACAGACTTCTTGATGTCCGGATCCATCGACGCGCCGAAGCCCGCGGAGTTCTGCTTCATCATCTCTTCGGGAGTCATCGACGCGAATTGATCGAGCTGACCGTTCAGCATCTTCACGACGCCTGGATCGACCTTCTTGCCGGTCATCTCGACGACCTGGTAGAGGAACATCGTGAACGTCGCGTCGCCCTCGGCGACGAACCGGCGCGCGGCTTGATGATCGTCGTCGAGCGCCTTCTGCGAGGCCGCGCCGCTCGGCATGTACTTCTGGAGATCGAAGTGCTGGTCCTGCAGCCCGTGCGTCAGCTCGTGCGCCGACATGGTGTCGAGCATCATGTCGCTGTCGGGCACCATCACCATGAAGAAGCGCTTCGTCGCCGGATCGTAGTACGCGCCCGCCTGCGTGGTGAACGCTTGCTCTTCGAGCTCGGCGAGGTTGCCAGGCTTGGCCAGGAGGCCGATGTGGAA
Source organism: Kofleriaceae bacterium (assembly GCA_043780895.1). GTDB lineage: Bacteria > Myxococcota_A > Polyangia > Haliangiales > Haliangiaceae > JABFXX01. The sequence continues at coordinate 1,982 of JAYWCI010000098.1, forward strand.
CAGCGCCGCGCTCTCGTCCTCGGCCTTGTCCTTCGGCATCTCCTTCACGATCTCGGCGTGGACGAACGCCTTGAAGTCCGCGGCGCTCTGATACTCGCGCGGGATGTCGTGATCGAACGTGAGCTCGCGGACCTTCGCGAGCTTCGGCATGATCGCAGCGACGCGCGCGATCGCGGCGTCGGCACGCTTCTTCTTGGACTCCGCCGTCTCGGGCACGAGCGACGCATCGGGCGCGACCCATGGATCTTTTGCAGATCCTGCCGACCCCGTGGCCGCGCCCGAGCCCGACCCTGACCCTGACGGCGGCGGTATCGCGGCGGCGGTTTTCTCCGACGACTTGCAGGCCCAAGAGCCAGCAACCAGTGACAGCGCGACAGCGTACTTAGTCCACATCTTGAGCCCTCTGTAGCGGCAGCTTGAGCACGAAGTTCGTGCCCGTCGTTCCAGTCTCGACGGCGATCGTGCCGTGATGATCGTCGAGGATCTTCTTGACGATCGCGAGCCCCAACCCGGTACCACCCTTGCGACCTGTCGCGAACAGCTCGAACAGCCGGCCGCGCAGCTCGACCGGAATGCCCGGTCCCGAATCCTTCATCGACCAGATCAACTGGTCTGCGGTCTTGTCGACGCCCAGCGTGAGCTTGCCGCCATCGGGCATCGCTTCGACCGCGTTGCGCGCGAGGTTGTGAAACACGCGGAGCAGCTTCTGTTCGTCGAAGTAGGCGATGCCGTCGTACTTCGCATCGAGCTTGAAGTCGATGTTGCGCCCGGCCGTCGCCGCGCTGAGCTGCGTCGCGAGCTCCTCGACGTACTTGTTCATGTAAACCTTGCGTACGACGAGGTCGGTATCGCCGCGCGCGAACGCGAGGATCTCGCGGGTCATGCTCGCCATCAGATCGAACTGGCGCTGGATCTGCTCGACGTACGCCTCGCGCTGTTCCGGATCGTCGCAGGCCGCCATCAGCTGGCCGTAGCCCGAGATGATCGTCATCGGCGTCTTCAGATCGTGGAGCAGGCCCGCGAGCATCCGACCGATCGACGCGAGGCGATCGGTCTTGCTCTGCTCGTTGCGCTGGCGCGCGAACCCGATCGCGGACGCGGCTTGCGACGCGATCAACACGAGCAGCTTGAGATCGACCTCGGTCCACTGCGAGCCTTCGCGGGTCTTCTTGCGCTGATCGATGATCTCGACGGCGCCCATCACTTCCTCGCCATCGACGAGCGGCGCGACCATCAGGTGCGCCGGCGTCACGCCGGTCTCGACCGCGATGTCGCGCGCATGGCGTGGATCGCTCGTCGGATCGTCGACGATGACCGGCATCTTGTGCGCGATCGACCAACCGATCAAGCCGGTGCCGTGCGGCAGCGTCCGATCGATCAGCTTCGGCGCAGCGGGGCCCTGCACGGTGCGGAACCGCAGCGATCCATCGGGCTCGAGCAGCGCGATCGATCCGGCACCACCACCGAGCACCGCGATCGCCTGCGCGAGGATGCGCGAGAGCAGATCATCGAGATCGAGCGCGTGCGACATGTCCTTCTCGACCTCGTACAGCGCGTTGAGCTCGCGCTGGCGACGCTCGAGGTCGCGCCGGGTGTCCTGGAGCTCCTGGTTCTGCGTCATCAGCGAGTGATAGAGCCGACCGTTCTCGATCGCGATCGCGGCCTGGCTCGCGAGCGCCGAGGCGAGCTCCTCGTCGCCCTTCTCGAACGGGCCATCTTCTTTGTTGATGAGCTGGAGCACGCCGACCAACCCGCCGACCGCGCCGAGCATCGGCACCGTCAAGATCGAGCGGGTGCGATAGCCGGAGCGCAGGTCGTAGGCGGGTTGGAACCGTTGATCGGCGTACGCATCGGGGATGTTGAGTGTCTCGCGCGTCTGCGCGACCCAACCCGCGATGCCCTCGCCGACCGTCAGCTTGATCTCGACCTTCTGGTCACCCTGCACGACGGTGCTGATCAGCGAGCCGCCGTCTTCGCTCAGCAGATAGAGCGTCGACCGATCCGCCTCCATGAGCTCGGTGACCTTCTCCATGATCATGCGGAGCAGCTGATCGAGGTCACCCATGCTGGAGAGCGCGCGACCGACCTCCTGGACGAGCGCGACCTTCTTCTGCTCGCGCTTCAAGGCGGACGCGAGTAACTGCAACTCGGATCCTTCCGCCATCCGCCCGTATCCTAGCCCAGAACCGGGCGAAAACGCCCGCTGCTGACTACAGGAGTCGAGCGGTCGGCAAGCGCCGCGACCGCGCCGGCGGCGGGCCGCTACTGCGACCGGCGGCGAGCTGCTTGAGCTGGCGCTTGCCGACGAAGATCGCGCTCGATCCGAGCGCCGTCAGGGCCACGGTGAACCCCGCGCTCAGCGCATCGAACCCGCCGAGCGCGAGCGTGACCAGGCCCTGCACGAGGCCCGTGCCGAGGGCGAGCGTGCCGGCGAACACGCGGTGCTGCGCGACCGCACGATCGCGAATGATCGCGAGCGCCGATCGCTTCACGAGATGACCCTCGCCTCGGGCAGCTGGGCGGGCTCGAGTGCCGCGAGCCAGCGACGTTCGGCCGAGACCTCGCGCAGCCGTGGAATCCCGCGCGCGAGATGCAACGCGCCGAGGCCCCCGAACAGGACCGTCGTGACGATCAGGTTGGCGGCGGTCCACGCCGGAAGCCGCGACACCACGAGCGGGCCGATCGCGGCGAGTGCGATGAGGCATCCACCGATCCCGATCCGGATCTTCGCGAGCCGACGCTGGCGCTTCCAGAGGACGAGCGGGGTTCTCCCGACCAGGTAGGTCTGGTTGCCGCGACGGATCACCGCTTACTCCATGCCGCGGCGGCGGAGGTCATCTTCGTCGAGACCCTCGAGGTGTCCGATCTCGTGGAGTAAGGTGTCGCGGATCTGTTCGGTGAGCTCGGTGCGGGTCTTCACCGCGCGCGCGAGGTTCTTGCGGTAGAGGACGATCGACGACGGCTCGTCATCCGGTGCCGGCGCTCGACCGACCGGGCCGCGATACAGCCCGAGGATCGTCGGCGGGAACGGTGGGTTCACCGCCTTGAGATCGTCGGCGAGCGGCAGGTCTTCGATCTCGACCTTGGTCTGCTTGACGTGCGCGCGACGCTCCGGCGCGAGCCCCGCGATGACGAGATCGATCTCTTTTTGAAACTCGGCGGTCGAGATCAAGACCGGCGGCGTGAGCTCGCCCGGCGCGAGCTTGACGGCGCGCTCGAGCTCGATATCGGCCGAAGGATCCGCGAGCTGCTCGAGCGTGAGGCCGAGCATCTGATGGGTGTACGCATCCTCGGGCTGGATCCCGAGCGCCTTCTGGAACGCCGCCTTCGCATCGGCGAACCGCGACAGATCGAACAGCGCGACGCCCTTCTCGTGCAGCGCATCACCACGGCCGGGCGCGATCCGCAGCGCGGCATCGATCCGTTCGAGCGCCTCGTCGCTGCGACCGAGGTCGTTGAGGGCTTGCGCTTCGAGCACCGCGAGATCTGCGGCGAGCGGTGCGTTGCGACGCCGCCGCGCGAGCGCACGCCGGCTACCGCGCTGCGCGAGATCGAGGCCGAGCCGCAACGCATCGCGACCACGCTCGCCTTTGCCATTGATGTAGAAATCCGCGACCGCGCGCAGCGTCTCCGGATCATCCGGATCGAGCGCGAGCGCGAGCGCGTACGCGGTGGCCGCTTCGCTATCGCGACCGAGGGCAGCGAGGGCCGCACCGCGCAGGTGGTTCGCCTCGACCGAGCTCGGCGACAGATCCGCGGCGCGGTCCGCGCAGGTCCACGCGGCGGCGAACGTGCCGGCTTCGATCTGCTTGTTCGCTTCGTCGAGCAGCGCGGTGACCTTCGCGTCGTCGTCGCTGTTGTCGGCAACCTTGGCCGGGCAATCGACGACCGGATCCTCGCGGTGCGGCTTCACGCTGCCCTCGACCATGCTGCCCTTCGGCGGCAAGGTCGCGGTCGCAGCGGCCGCGCCGATCGGCTGCGCGCTACCTGCGTGCTTGTCGGGAGCTCTCTCGGGCCCCTTCTCGGGTAGCGAGGGGCTGCTGCACGCTGCCAACAGAACAGCAGCGACGAGTC
>JAYWCI010000099.1:0-6945 GCA_043780895.1 Kofleriaceae bacterium
GTCGCGCCGCCGACCGCCGTCGAGTTCGGCCGCAAGATGATCTTCTCCGACGAGCGGCCGAGCTTCAGCGAGCTCGACAAGGCGCTCCAATCGATCAAGGGCTAGCCCATGGCCGAGCCTCCGAAACGCCGAGTAGTAAAAAAAGTCGATGGTGGCCACGGCCACCACGGTGGTGCCTGGAAGGTTGCCTACGCCGACTTCGTCACCGCGATGATGGCGCTGTTCATGGTCATGTGGCTGCTCGCCTCGACCGACTCGCAGACCCGCAAGGAGATCGCGAACTACTTCCGCACCGGCATCATGCCCGAGGGCTCGTTGTCGATGAACCGCGCAGCGCAGATCACCCCGTCGGTGATCGAAGCCGCAGCGTCGCCGCCGCCGCCGAGTCAGGAATCGATCTCGAACGATGCAGCCACCGCGCTGAAGAACGAGATGATGCGGCTCGGCCAGGTCGACGCGACACTCGCGGCCGTGCTCAAGGGCGTGCACGTCGAGGTCACGCCCGAAGGCGTCTTGATCGAGATCGTCGACCAGGGCAACAACCTCCTGTTCGATACGGCCTCGTCCAAGCTCAAGGAGCCGCTGATCGCGTTCTTGAAGAAGATGGGCCCGATCCTCGGCGAGAACGACTCGAAGGTCGAGATCAACGGTCACACCGACGCTGCCCCGTTCGCGCACGGCGCGAAGCTCTCGAACTGGGACCTTTCGTACCAACGCGCCTCGGCGAGCCACGACATCCTCGTGGCCGCAGGCCTCGACGACAAGAACGTCACCGGCGTGTTCGCACGCGGCTCGAGCCAGCCCTACGTCAAGACCGATCCGTACGCGCCACAGAACCGGCGCATCTCGATCCTCGTCAAGATCGCCAAAAATGCCGGTCAGGGCGGCAAGGAAACCAAGACGGCCGATCAGGTCGACGACGCAAGCTCGCTGAAAGATTCGAAGCCGCCGATTCCCGCGCCAGAAGCTCCGACGCCTGCACCCGAAAAGTAGTCGGCACGTGCCTTGAAGTAAGGCATCTCGTGCGCCTCGCTCTGGTCCTCATGTTCGCCGCCGCGACCACCGCTCACGCTGACCCGACGGTCACCTACGCGCCGCCGGCGCCGGCTCCGCAGCCGGCCGGGCCCAGTCAATGGAACGCGGAAGTGCGGCTCGGCTACGGCGTCCAGATCACGAGCGGCGACGGGATGACCGCGCCGCGCTCGGCACCCCTCACGATCGAAGCCGACGCCGCGTTCTTGCTCCAGCAGGAGGAACCGCGGTTGTTCGTCTATGCCGGCGGTATCGCCGAGACGCTCGACCGATCCGCGATCGGTGGCAGCGGTGGCGTCGAGCTCGAGCAAGGCTCGCTTCGCCTGCGCGGCGGTGCGAACTATTTTTTTGCGCCATACACGCTATTCGGTGCGGATGCGAGCGTGGGCACCTGCCGTCACATCGGCAAGAGCAAGCGTGGCTGCCTCGATCTCCAGGTCACCGAGTTCTTCGCCGGTACGGACCTCGTGAAGGGTCATGCATCGACGCAGATCCAGCTCGTGCTCGGGATGGCGTTCGATGGCAACTAAGCTGATCGCGTTACTGCTCGTGTCGAGCTTCGGCTTCGGCTGCAACGACAGTTTGTGTGCGCGCAAGAGTGATTGCGCGAGCGGGTTGACGTGTTCTGCCGAGGGTTTGTGCGTGGCGGAGTCGGACGGTGGTTCGTCAACAGATGCGACGGCAACGACCGTGGATGGAGGCTCGCAATGACAATCCCGCTGCAACGTGAAGACACCGGCCAGATCCTCAAGTCGATCGATGGCCTGCCGACCCTCCCGATCGTCGCGCTCAAGATCGGCGAAGTGATCCACTCGAAGAACGTCTCGGTGAATCAGATCGCCGAGCTGCTCAAATCCGATCCCTCGATCTCGGCAAAGCTCCTCCGCCTGGTCAACTCGCCGTACTTCGGCATTCCCGGCGGTGTCTCCGACGTCGGCCGCGCGATCCCGTTCGTCGGCTTCAACACGCTCTATCAGCTCGTGCTCGGCATCTCGGTGCTCGAAGCCTTGAATGTTCCGGGTGGCGCTCGCTCGCTGTGGATGCACGCACTCACCGTCGCGACCGCCGCGCGCGAGCTCGCGACCGAGCTGCGCTGCCCCGACGATGGCGCGTGCTTCACGGCGGGCCTCCTTCACGACATGGGCAAGATCGCGCTCGCGAAGATCTCCCCCGATCGGTTCGCCGAAGCGTGCGCCATGGTCTCCGAACAAGGCATCGCTCAAGAGGAGGCCGAGCGCCTCAGCGGACTAGCACCGCACGATCGCGTCGGCGCCCACCTCGCGAAGCAGTGGCGATTCCCCGCGAACCTCGCGACTCCGATCGAACAGCATCACGGTATTCACAAGGTCGGCGTGCGCGAACGGCTCGCGCCGAACCTGCGCAACATCACCGAGATCGTCTCGGCCGCCGACTTCGTCGCGCACGCCGCGGCCGAGCGCTTCGACGATCAACCGAACGTCATCGGTGCCGAGCGTGCCGAGCCCGAGGTCAACGAGATGCTCGAGCGCAACGGCTACTCCGGCGTCAAGCTCCAAGCGCTCTGCGATCGCACGCTCCAGCAGCTCGAGAAATCCAAGATGTTCATCTCGATCATCGACGGCCCGAAGCTCCAGACGGCCGCCAAAGCGGGCTAATACTGTTCGTGGTGCACACGGCCGCGGCGTTGCCGTTGCCGTCGCTGATCGATGCGACCGTAAGCGCTCGAAGATCGCGATGCGAGCTCGAAGCGCCGTGACCGTCGGGGTTTGCATATCGCAGCGTGCTCCACGTTCTGCAGATCGCCAGCGGCGCTGTGGACCTCGGTGACCAGCTGCGTCGAATGCGCGCGCGTTGAACCGGCTTTGCACCTGCAAACCGAGTCCACAACGCAGGTGTCAAGCCCCCACTTCCACTCCGGACCTATAAAGGTCGGGAGGCAGAGCGGAGCAGACCGGCAGAGGAATTCGGCCGCGAGCAGCCTTACCTCGAGAGCGCGATCAAGCGAGGTTCGTTGAGAGCGCGAGCACAGCGCCGTGGAAGGTCAAGAGATCGGCTTCACACACGAGCCGTTCTCGACGCCGCCGTTCGCGTTCGCGTCGCCCCTGGGTTCTTACAAAGTCGGAGAGAGCTCGGGACAATCGGCCGGCATCGTTAATTCGGTATCGGATCGAGCGTGATCTCTAGCGTGAGCTGCTTGTCGCCGCGGTCGATCGAGAAGCGGACGGTCGTTCCGGCAGGGCCGCCTTCAACGTCCGCTTCGTATCGAGCGTGAACGGAGCTTCCATCAATGGCTGTGACGATGTCCCCCACGGCGATACCCGCACGATCGCCAGCACCGCCTGCGACGACCGCTTTGACAATCACGTTCGAGAACTGAGTCTCGAAGGTGACTCCGATGGTGCCTGGCGTGTGCTGCGGTCGCGGCTCTGCGGTGAAGTCGCGATGGGTCGTCTGGTTAGCGACGATGTCGACCGTCGTGATCAGCATTGCGCTGTCATTGAAGCACCGGAACCATGCAGGACCGGCAGGCGCGTGATCGAAGCGGGCCGCACCGGTCGCATCCGTCGTCGCATCGGTCGTCGTGCCTTCTATCGCGAAGCGCGCAAACGTCTCTATCGGGTCGAGCCTACAATCGGCGTGCACGACCGGCGCCCGACGTGCGTCGAGCAGCGTGACAGTCAGAATACCGTACGTCTGCCGATGCAACGCGACGATCGAGATCTTCCGCGCGACGAGCGTGACTTGAGCGACCTCGATGTCGTGTCCTCGCGAGGCTTGGACCTCGTAGCTTCCCGCTGGAAGATCGCGAATCCGAAAGGTGCTTCCAATCACGGTCGCCCCATAGCTCTCGCCGCCCGGCGAGAGCGCAGCGATCACGGGCGTTCCAGCGAGCGGATCAAAGGTTCCATCGATCCCGGTGGGGGCGAGCAAATGGATGACAACGTCGCGAGCACCTGCGTCTACGATCCGGCCGGCGTGATCATCACCTGTCGCCGCGTAAGTCGACATCGTGTAGGCGCCGGGCGTCAGTCCCTTCACTTCATATCCACCCGCTGCAGCGGTCACGGTCGTCTGTGCGCCGGTGCCGTCCTTCGCGGTCGCCAAGACTACGACGTCGGCGGCTGGCTGACCGGTAGCGTCGACGACGCGCCCACCGATCACGAGCTCTTGCTTTACGACCTTGATTCGCAGCCCGGTGACATGAGTAGCGCCATCGCGAACCGCAACGGACGGGGTGCGCTTCTCGTCCGCGTATCGCAACACGGTCCCATTCGCCGAACGCACCTCGTAGAGGTAGTCGCCGCCCCCGCTGAGCGCCCTCGCGGCGAACGCTCCGTCGTCTGCGGTCGTCGCGGTGCCGGAGTCTTGTCCGTGCAGTAACGAAAAGCGCACGGTCATACCTGCCACTGCAACGTCGTTCTGATCGACAACAATGCCCGAGACCGACGCATCGAGGTCGAGGTCGAGGTCGACGTTGGTACGCTGTTCTTCCTTCGCGAGATCGATCTTGGGTCCGTTCGTGAACGCACCCGTGCGCTGAGACTCGGCGTAGACGCGCAGACTGCCTGATTCGAGATCCGGAAGGTTGTAGTGCCCCGTCGCGTCCGTGGTTGTCGAGCGCGAAGCGTACCCGCCGTCGTACCCGGCATTTACTCTCGCTCCTTCGACCACCTTGCCGGCACGCAAGACTCGGCCTTTGATCGAGGCACCTGTTTGAATCTCGAGGACGATGTCGTGGATGTCGCTGGTGACAACGTGGATCTTCTCCTTGCTGGGTTCGACCAGTCGCCCGGCGAGAGCACTGTAATCGCCCGGCGCAATCCCATCGATTGAGAAGCTGCCATCCGTCTGCGTCATCGCGCCAAAATGGTTGCGACCTGACAGGCCGACGACGACACCCGACACCCCCTTGCCACCATCTTTGGCCACCACCCGACCCGCAACGCTGTACGTCGGCTCGAGCTCGCACACGACGGGTTCTCCGGCCGTGCCGACGCGCGCCTCGACGTGAAGCGGCTGGATCATCGAGAGCCTGTCGGCGCGCACGACCAACGAATTGTTCCCTGGTGTCACGCCCGCCACACTGAACGTGCCGTCGTCCTTTGTCGTCGTGTAGGCCTTCGCATAGCTGTCAAACGCAGACAGCGAGACGAGTGCACCGCCGATAGGTTGGCCATCATCTTTGCGGATCACTCGCCCTGCGACCGTCGCCTCGGGCCGCAGCTCGAAGTCGTGCAGCAGCGGCCCGTACACCTCCATCCCCGCCGTGAGCGTCGCGTAACCATCGGCGGTCACGACCAGGCGCGTCGTACCCGGATCGACGCAGAGCTCGAAGCGGCCTTGAGCGTCGGTGTCACTGGGAAACGCCGAGCCTTCTCGCGCGACGCGACCGCGCACCTCTCCACCCGCCAGATCGCGCAGCGTGCCGTGCACCGAGGCATCGCAGCTGTGCACGACGAGCGTCAGATCGTCGACGGCGACCGACGGATCCGCGAGGTTCAGCGCGAGCATCGCTTCCGTGGCACGCGGCGCACTCGCGCTGATCATGTAGGTAGTGGCGAGCTGCGGTCCGAGATCGAATCGGCCGCTGGCATCCGTGACCGCGATCGGCATCGCGAGGATCCCGGCATTCGTCAACGCATTGACGAGCCCGACCTTCGCACCCGCGACCGGCGCACCCCCCATGACCACGGTCCCGGCCACCCGGCGCACCGCGATGCCGTGCTGGCCGAACCAGCGGGGCGCCGCGAGCTTTCCCGACGCAACGATCGCACGCTGCGCGCCAGCCACCGAGCCGTGGCCCACGACCGGCGCATCGACCGACGCCGATCGGTGCCACGCGATCCAGCCGATCACCGCAATCAAGATCAGCGCAGCGAGCACACCACCGCGACGAACCTTGCCCACACGGTGAGCATAGCCCGCGGCGGGCTACTCTTCGGCGAGCGGCTCAGGAATCTCGGTCGTCGTATTCGCGGCGGCCTTGACGCTACTCGGAGCGAGCGGCAAGACCGCGGTGAAGCATGCGCCACGCTGGGGCTCGCGGCGGTAGCTCAACCGACCGTGTACGAGCTGCATCACGTGTGCGGAGATCGCGAGGCCGAGGCCAGTGCCTTCGGGCGTACCCGACGCGAACGGCTCGAACATGATCTCGCCGATCTCGGCGGACACGCCGGGACCGTCATCGCAGACCGAGAACACGACTTCGTTGCCGACGACGCGGCACTTCATATCGACGGTGCCGGTCGTGGGAGAGGCGTTCGCGGCGTTGCGCAGAAGATTCACGAGCACCTGCAGGAACAGCGGCTCGGCGATCATCACGGTCGCATCGGCGATCTCGCTGACATCGAGCTTACACTTCTCGCGAACGTACCCGCCTGCGAGGCGGACCGCGCGCTCGACGAGCTTCTTGGTCTTGACCGGCTTGTTCGAGACTTCGGCGCCGCGGATGAACTTGCGCATCGTGACGAACAGCTGCACGGCTTCGTCTCCGGCCATCGAGGCTTCGTCGACGGCCTCCTGCAAGCCTGGGGCATCGCCGCCATCGGCCGCGATCATCTGGATCTCGTTGAGCGCGACCGTCATGGTCTGCATCGTCGAGGCGAGGTCGTGGAGCAGCGACGAGGTCAGCGCGCCGACGGTGGCCTGACGCATCAGCCGATTCATGCGGCTGCCCCCATTGCCGGCCGACGGCGCCGACACGCGGGCCTCGAGCACGCCGCAGCGACGCTGCGCACGATGCGCCATGTACGAGACGAGTTGGCACGCGGAATCGCCGACGCCGCGAGCGCGCAAACGGAGATCACCCTCGGCGTCGATCGGTAGATCGAGGAACCAACCCGGACCTTCGCGCGGCACGGTGCCGCCGGTGAACGGGTGCTCGGTGTCGTCGGTGCGGACGACCGTCGCCGCGGCGGTCACTCCTTCGACCGC
>JAYWCI010000100.1:0-6203 GCA_043780895.1 Kofleriaceae bacterium
GCGGCGGAGACCGTGCGGCGATCGAGGAGCTGCTCGCGCGCTACGAGCCGAACATCTATCGGTTCGGCCTCCGCATGTGCGGTAACGAGGATGCGGCGCGCGAGGTGCTGCAGGAGACGCTACTCGCCGCCTTCCGGTATCTCCCCGGCTTTCGCGGCGATGCCGCGCTGTCGACGTGGCTGTATCAGATCGCGCGGAGCTTCTGCATCAAGGAACGCCGCGGCGAGCACCCGACCCGCTCGCTCGACGACGACGGCGCACCCCAGCTCGTCGATCCGGCGCCCCAGCCTGACGCGCGCGCGCACGCCCGCGAGATCGGCGAGGCGTTGTCGCGCGCGATCGCGGTGCTCCCTCCCGAACAGCGCGAGGTCCTGATCCTGCGCGACGTCGAAGGGCTCAGCGCCGAGGAAGCAGCGGAGGTCGTCGGCATCGAGGTCGGGGCGCTGAAGAGCCGGCTGCACCGGGCTCGCATGGCGCTGCGCACCGAGCTCGCGGGCATCCTCGGGACCAACGACACCGCCGAGCCGTGCCGGGAGCTGGCGCAGGAGCTCACGGCCTACGTCGGCGCCGAGATCGATCAGGCGACGTGCGTGCAGATCGAGAAGCACCTCGCGACGTGTGCGCGGTGCGCCGGAGCGTGCGATGCGCTCAAGCGAACGGTCTCGCTGTGCCGTCGACTGCCCGGAGACGTCGTACCGGCTCCGGTGCGGACGGCGGTCCGCGACGCGATCATGGCCACGATCTCGACGTCAGCGAGCGCCGGCCGCTGAATCGTTTGTCATCGGCTCGGCTCTCACGACTGTCATGCAAGCCCGCATCGTCCTCTCGATCGTGATCGGCGCCCACGCCGGGTTCGGCTTCTATCGCTGCGTCGGCTGCCGATCGGGTGCGTGCCCGATCTGGGCGAACCCGATCGCCTCGACTCTCTCCGGCGCCCTGCTCGGCTTCGTGATCGGTAACGGCTTGTAGCGATCGCGCAAGCCTTGCGCGGCACCCCGTTTCACGCCGCAGAGCTTGCGGCTGGTCGAATGTCGGCCTGCAAGGTGACCGCGACGCGCAGCGCGTTCGAGATGATGCAATGCTTCTCGGCGGTGTCGAGGATGCGCCGTGCGCGCTCGAGGTCCGCAGCGGCGACGGTCATCTCCACGGCCAGGGTGATCGACGTGAACACCGGCCCGGTCGGGCTCTTGTCGAGGATGCCGGATCCGGTCCCGCGCCAGCCCGCGACCTCGAGCTGGTCGTGACGCGCGTAGGCCTCGAACGTCGTCCACAGGCACTCGAGCGCCGCGCCGACGAGCAGCTCCTCCGGGCTCCACACCTCGTCGCTGCCGCCGAACTGCGGGGGCGCGCCAACAGCGATAGGTGCGCGCGGCGGCGCCGCGAGGCGGCGCTCCTCTAGCGTGACCGTGTACGTGTGCGGGAACGGAGCAGGCTTCGCCATGTCACGCCGCCTGCTTGCGACCATCGTGAGCCGGGCACGTGCTGATCCCGAGAAGCCGGTAGAGCGGGCAGAATCCGACCAGGCCGGTCAGCAGCGGGACGAGCCCGAGTAGCCCCCACATCGTCTTGGGCCCGACGACGACGAGCGAGAGGACCACAATTCCGAGGACAACCCGCAGCGCACGGTCGATGGATGATTCGTTGGTCAGCATGTTCTCGCTCCTTGCGAGATGAGAGCCAAGTGCCGGCCGAAAGGGTTTGCGCGATCACGCAGGACGAATGCCCTTCGAGGAGCGACTCGACGATCCGGCCAAGCAGTGGAAGATCAGCGAGGCCGACTACTCGGAACGCAAGTTCTGGGGCGACTACCGCGAGGCCTACGAGGACGTGCTATCTCGCTGCAGCACCGAGCACGCGCCATGGTTCGTCATCCCGTCCGACCACAAGTGGTTCCGCAACCTCGCGATCGGTCGGATCGTCATCGAGTATCTCGAAAACCTGGAGTTGAGGTTCCCCGCGCCGACGGTGGACCTCGAGCACGTTCGCCGCGAGTATCGCGACGCGAAGAAGTCATGAGCAGCGACGTCCGACAGGTTGGTCTTGCTCGCGGAAGAATGCGGCGCCCGATCGAGACAACAGCCAGGGCCGTCGTCGCGGACTGCTACGCTCCGCCGAGTGAACGTGAAGACTCACTGGGAGCATGTCTACGAGACGAAGAGCGCCGACGAGGTCAGCTGGTACCGGCAGCACCTAGATGTGTCGCTGGACCTCATCACCAACGCCGTCGGGAATCGGGATGCTCGCATCGTGGATGTCGGCGGTGGGGAGGCGACGCTCGTGGACGATCTTCTCGCCGTCGGATACCGGCGCGTAGATGTCCTCGACCTCTCCGAGAAGGCGTTGCGGGTTGCCAAGGATCGACTGGGCGAGGCCGCCAACTCGGTCGGCTGGTTGTGTGGAGACGTGACGACGTATCCGTTCGAGGCCAACCAGTACGACCTCTGGCATGACCGGGCTGTCTTCCACTTTTTGACCGAGCCGACCCAGCGTCAAGACTACGTGCGGCAGGTCATCCGAGCGGTGAAGGCCGGCGGCCACGTCATCGTCGCGACTTTCGGCCCGGAGGGTCCGAACAAGTGCAGCGGCCTCGACGTCGTCCGCTACGACGCCGACACGCTGCACGACCAGTTCGGGCCACGTTTCGAGTTGGTCGAGCACCGGGTCGAGGAGCACCGGACTCCGAGCGGCGCGCGGCAGCAGTTCGTCTACTGCATGTGCCGCACCTGAGGCCCGCGCGCGCGACGCTGATCCGCGTCGACCGGCTACGGCGGTGCCGGCTTCACCGTCACCCACAACGGCGTCGCGTATACCGTCGCGAACTTCGCTGACTACCAGCGGTACGGAGGTAGCGTTTGATCTCGTCGGTGATGTTCGGCGTAGGCTCAGGCATTGGGTTTTGCCGTCACTCGCGCGGCGCGTTGGTGGTCGGCCTCGTCGAGCTCATTGACGGCTGAAGAGTGGTCGGCGCACGAAGCCTCATCGCAATCGCGTTTTCTGCTTCGTGCTGGGTTTCGCGGCGAGGCGCGTCTCGATGGCATGGATCGTCTTCTCAGATTGATATGCGCCTAATCACTAATCAATCGACGAGAGAACGTTCAGAGCGAGCCTCAACTTCCGAAGCGCGACAAGAACAAGCAGCGGCGGCGTGGCTATCGACCGGGTGCAGGTCGCAGGCCGCACGGCGCACGGCGAGCGGCCCGGTCTCCTCCGTGGCGGGCAAGGTCGCCACGAGCTGAACTCCTGTCGGAGATATCATCCCGCCGTTCATCGTACTGGCAGCAGTACGACGGTCCGTCCCACCGGCCGTCCGGTATCCCAGGCTCCTCGCGACCCGACCGAGCCGCCGCACTTGCAAGGTTCGTCAACGCGAAGGGGCGTGATCGGCAGCACATCACGCTGCGCGTGACCAAAGACCTCGGGTGGCTGCATCGCCTCGACATGTACGCACCGTTCGTCGGGCAGTTCGTGTGGTGCTCGACCGGCACGACGAGCTCCGTCCACGCCGTCCATCCGGCGAACTGGCAGATCGCGTAACGGCGGCGCGTCACGGCAGCAATGCGTCCAGCTGGGCGAACAAGAAGCCCGGATCGTCCCACATCACGAAGTGCTTCGCGCTCTCGGCAACGACGACCTTCGCGCCGTGAAGCTCGCCGTACTGCTGCGTGAAGCTGTGCTCGATCGGATCCCGTCCCACACCCCAACCGGCCCAGGTCGCGATCACGAGGGTTGGGGTGTGGATCGTCGCGACCTGCGCGCGTAGATCGGTCGTCATCAACTCGACAATCGCCTCCGCGACGGTCGCGCGATCGGAGCGCAGCGCCCAGCCGAGCGCGACCTGCTGCTTGCCCGGATCGGAGACCATCGTCGCGAGGATACCGCGCTCTTGTTGCGCGAATTCGGCGGACGTCGCCTTCACCATGGCATCGCGGATCCGTGGGCCGACCGCGCGCATCGACTCGACGGTCGCTGCAGGGTCTTGCACCGCCGATGCACCCGGTCGGATTCAACGACAGGAGAGCGAGCACAACCGCGCCGAAGATGAATGTGCGAATGCCGCGATCATAAGGCGACCGTGGGCCTCACGCGCGTTCATCTGGCAATCACAGCGACGCCTCGATCCTGGTGACATGGTTCTCTGCGCTGATCGCGACATCCGCGAAGATCTGGACGGTGTCGCGATACGTGAACGTCGCCGTGTACATGCCGGGAGGAACCGCGGGCGATTGGATGGTGCCGGTGCACGCTTCGTACGTCGAGACGAACGGGTTGTAGTTCGGCTGCGTGAGGTCGAGGCGGACATCCAGCGTGCCCGCCTCGTCTGGCGGGCACCCCGTGTAATCGACCTGCGCCGTGCCGGCGTCCACATAGATATTGACCATCAAGATCGGATCGAAGGAGGTGACCCAGACCGTCTCCGGCTCCGACGTCGCGAACACCTTCGACCCGTCGTCGTTCGCGAGCTCGAGCCAAGCCTGGTACGAGTCGGCAGGCAAGTACGAGCTATGGCCGGCGCCATCACCACAAGGAAACGTATCGATGTGATGCTCTGTCGGGTTCGCCGCATCGATCGCAACGAGCCGCGCGGTCGTCCAACCTTCGGGACACGACCCTCCGGTTGCGACTACCCCGTAGTGAGCGGTGTTCCATGACACGTCTAGGTAGTGCTCGTCGTGGCTGCATGCCACGAGAAGCGAGACGAGGATTGCGATGCGCATGCCTTGATGTACGGCAGTCTAGGCCAGAACCCAGGACGAAAACTTCGGCACGAGTTGGCAGTAATGTTGATCGGCGAGCGCGACACGACGGTCTCCACCACGAATGCTGGCAGATCACGCGCGCAGTCGGCGAGCTTCACTCGCGCACCGATCGACCGCAGCTCCAATCGACACTTTCGCCGCCAAGGGTAACACACTCGCCGGCAGGCCGAGGTCTTCGAGCATCAAGCGCATGCAGCTCGCGTCGCTGTGCGAGCACAGCTGTTTTACGAGTCACTCCTTCGATCCTCGACGGAGATTAAATATACGCTAAATCAATTGGCTAGATCGTGCTTTGGTACTAGAGTTTCGAGATGGGGCGCCCTCGAAAACGCCACGTTCAGATCGAGCTTGAACTTCCGAAGCTCGACAAGAACGAGCAGCGGCGTGGTGGCTATCGACCGGGGGCAGGACGCAAGCCGAACGGCGAGCGGGCCGGCGCATCGCATGTCGCGCGAGCTCCACTCAACAAGCGTCATCCGCAGCACATCACGCTGCGCGTGACCAAAGACATCGGTTGGCTGCGTCGCCTCGACATGTATGCAGCCGTTCGTCGCGCACTTCTTACGGTGCTCGCCCGGCACGACGAGTTCCGCATCGTTCACCTGAGTCTGCAGAACACACACCTCCACCTGATCGTCGAGGCAAGCGATCAGAAGGCCCTCGCCAATGGCCTCCGTGCCTTTCAGATCTCGGCGGCGAAGCGGCTCAATGCAGCATACTCGCGCCGGCGTCGCGTAACTCGTTCGGGCCGGGTGTTTACCGATCGCTATCACTGCGAGAGCCTCGCTTCGGTTCGTCAGGTCCGTCATGCACTCGCGTACGTGATCAATAACTGGCGGCGTCATCGCGATGACGATGGCGCGTACACGCTGCTCGAGGGTGGGCTGGATCCGTATGCGAGTGGTCTCGCGTTCCGAAGCTGGCGTGAGGCCATTCCTCCAGATGTTCCACTTCCCGAGGGGTACGAGGTGCCGCCGGTGAGCATGGCCACGACATGGCTGCTCGGCCCGGGTCTGCAGAAGGCACCGGCGATCAGCATGTTCGAAGTGCCAGGGCCGCAGAGGCTAGCGGTCGTCGATCACTGATCGTGCGCCCGGCAAGGGCGTGTTCAGATCGATCGGCACTTTCGGGCCTGTGGCCCGCTCGAGGGGACCCCAGCCGCGAACCAGGAGCCGCTCGCGTAGGCCGATCGGGCAGCAAGCTTCGACCATCTCGTCCCGCATCTGGGCCCAGACGCACCACTCGAAAGCGACCTCGGACCGGTAGCCGTCGCGTCGCGTCGCGTCACGTCACGTCACGAATTCCAACCTGCCCTGCTCGAATGCCTTCTCACCGGCCGAGCGGGCTCCAGGGTTCATAACGGACGATTCACAAGGGTTGGAGTTCAAAGCGGAGTGGAAGCCGCTTGGAGTCACTGGGTAGGACCAGGCCGCGATTGTTGATGGC
>JAYWCI010000101.1:0-1973 GCA_043780895.1 Kofleriaceae bacterium
GCGATCACCTTGGCGAGATCTTCGTCGCTGTGGGCGAGCGACACGAACATCGCCTCGTACTGCGAAGGTGGCAGAAACACTCCAGCTTCTCGCATCGAGCGGAAGAACGCCGCGAACCGGGCGGTGTCGGAGGTTTTCGCGCTCACGTAGTCGGTCACGGGAGTGGCGGTGAAGAACAGGGTTAGCATCGAGCCGACCCGGTTAAGCTGAACCGGCACGTTCGCCGCCCGGGCCGCCGCCACGAGGCCGTCCTCGAGCTTCTTGCCGAGCTCCTCGAGCCGCTCGTAGGTGCCGGGGCGCCCGAGGATCTCGATCGCGGCGAGGCCCGCGGCCATCGCGACGGGGTTGCCCGACAGCGTGCCCGCTTGATAGACCGGCCCGAGCGGCGCGAGCTTCTCCATGATGTCGCGCCGGCCGCCGAACGCCGCGGCGGGCAGGCCGCCGCCGACGATCTTGCCGAGGCACGTGAGATCGGGCGTGATGTTGTAGAGCGCCTGCGCGCCGCCGAAAGCGACGCGCATGCCGGTCATCACTTCATCGAAGATGAGGACCGTGCCGTGGGCGGCGGTGATCGCGCGGAGGCCTTCGAGGTAGCCGGGCACCGGCACCACGAGGCCCATGTTGCCCGCGATCGGTTCGACGATCACCGCGGCGACATCGCCCTTGACGAGCGCTCGCTCGACCGCGACGAGGTCGTTGTATGGCACGACGATCGTGTCGCGCGCCGCGCCTTCGGGCACGCCTGCCGAGCCCGGGATGCCGAGCGTCGCTGCGCCCGAACCAGCAGCGACGAGCAAGCAATCGGCGTGGCCGTGATAGCCACCGTCCATCTTGATGATCTTGTCGCGACCGGTGAAGCCACGCGCGAGGCGCAGCGCGCTCATCGTCGCTTCGGTGCCCGACGACACGGTGCGGACCATGTCCATCGATGGATAGATCTCGCGGATGCGCTCGGCGAAGATCACCTCGATCTCGGTCGGTGCACCAAAGGTCGTGCCCATCGCCATCTGCTCGGCGATCGCGTCGAGGATGACCTTCTGCGCGTGGCCGAGGATCAGCGGGCCCCAGCTGCCGATCATGTCGACGTACTGGTTGCCGTCGACGTCCGTGATGATCGAGCCATCGCCTTGTGCGATGAACGCAGGATCGACACCGACCGCACGGCACGCTCGCACGGGAGAGTTCACGCCACCGGGAATCACTCGCTTCGCACGCTCGAAGATCGCGTGGCTCTTTTTGGTCCGAGAGTCGCTCGCCATGCGCGGGACCGTAGCAGCTAAGGCTACTTCTTGGGCGCGATGATACCGGGCAGCGTCTCGACCTCGATGAACTTCTTCGGCAGCGGCGAGGGCAGCTCGGGTGCACGAATGCCGATCGCAGTGTCTTCGAAGCTGTCGTCGGCAAAGATCGGGGGCGGCTCGAACCGCGTGTCGCTGGGCACATCCTCGAGTGACTGCAGCGGCGTGATCAGGTCGTCCGGAAGCGAATGCACGGTCACCGCGTCCATGCGATCGGTGACATCGGGCCGCCGCGGCACCAACCCCTCGAGCTCGGAGGCGAGGACCTCGACGTTCGGGTAGCGATGCTCGGGGGAGCGCGCGATCATCCGCTGGATGATCCGATCGAGCTCGGGTGGTACTTCGGCGAACGCGCCGAGCGGCATCGCATGCTTCGACAGCAACGCGGCCAGCATTTGCGTCGAGGTGTCGTGCTCGCCATACGAGCGGTGGCCCGCGATCATCTCGTACATCACGACGCCGAGCGTGAAGATGTCGGTCTGGCCGGTGCACTCGCCGCCGACCATCTGCTCGGGTGGCATGTAGTCGAACGTGCCGATCATGTGACCAGCCTGGGTGAGGTCGGAGCTATCGAGGCCGCTCTCGCCGCGGATGATCTTCGCGATCCCGAAATCGAGCACCTTCACGGTGTCGCCGTGCGGGCCGGCATGGCCCAGGTGGATGTTCGCGGGCTTG
>JAYWCI010000102.1:0-6486 GCA_043780895.1 Kofleriaceae bacterium
AGCGAACGAGCCGCTCGAGCGCGGGTCGGTCGGTCGGCATCGACGGAGGTGTCGGCATGGAGGGAGAAGCCATCGATGAACGCTGTGCGGCGGCGCGACCCCGACGCGCTGAGCCGCACGCTGGAAACACCGCTTTCTTTCACCTAAGGGCTCCACGCATGCACTCGACCGCGAAGCAATATCCGCCCTGCGCCACACACACGCCGCAGCTCGGGTTGCAACAGGTCTGGTCGTCGCCGCAACGCACGTCGCCGCACTGCTTGGCATCGACGTCCGGGCCAAGGGTGCAACCGGCAGAATCGCAGCGCCAGCGAAAGCCAGGTCCGGCCGTTGGCTCCAACGTCGAGGCCGTTCGCTCAGCGGATAGATCCTGCGTGCACTGGATCGGCTCGACCGAGACCTCCAACGCCTGACCGACGTCCCAGGCTTGCAACTGCGCTGCAACGGTTGACACCGTGTCGTTCGCCTTGCGCCAGTCATAGATGATGATGCCGAAGTGACGGTCGGCCGGTCGGTCCGGGCTCTTGCCGAGGCCGCATGCACCGATCCCCCAGGAGACCAGCTGGACACCGCGCGCCTTGAGCGATCCGGTCACTGCCGAGAGGAACGCGCCGAGATCCACCGTGGTGCAGTCGGGACCGGGGCGGAGACAACCTGACGCTTTGCCAGGTTCCGCGACCGAGAATGCTCGTGAGCCGTGGCCAACGACGGGGATGTAGCTCTCGTTCGGGCCACAGCTCGTCGGGCTCCCGATCACCCCATCGGCCGCCAAGGTGAACAGCTGCGGGTCACCGACATCGCTCGGTCGGCAGGTCGACTCGCCGCGTGCCATTCGCAGCGGCGGGGCGGTCGCGACCGACGTGCCACATGCTGCCAGCACACCTAGGATAACGACTTTCATTGCGATCGATGTACACGCGAACTCGGCTGTGGTTGCGCTGATCGCGACTACAGCCGCCGCGCATAGAACTACGAGGAGTACTTTCACTCGCACGCGATCACGCGGATCATGCAGGAGTGCGGCGTGAAGGTCGAAAACGCGACCGATCGCTCGACGAAGGTGCGCACCGGCGCGCGTTTCAAGGCGAAGTTCGAGGACTTCGTGCAGAGTCTGATGGCGAAGTTCACGCCGAAGCGCTTCGTCGCATTGTGGATGTTCTGGGGCGCGCTCCAGGAATGCCTCACGATGCAAGCGTACGAAGAGGTCATCAAGTCGACGACGAACCCCGTGCTGTCCGAGATGTTCCGTCGGATCGCGAAGCAAGAGCGGCGTCACTTCGCGTACTACTTCAACCAGGCCCGTGATCGCCTCGCGGATAACCCGAAGAACCAGCGGTTCGTGCGCTACATCGTCAACAAGTTCTACGCTCCCGTCGGTGGCGGCGTGAAGACCGATGCTGAAGCGGCCGGCCTCGTCGCGAAGCTGTGCCCGGGGGAGCGGATCTACGAAGTCATGCAGTACATCGAGCGTCGCATGGCGCAACTCCCCGGCATGGACGGGTTGACCGCGTGCTCGGATTGGGCGGAGAAGATCCAGCCGATCCTGCCCGAGGAGATCCGGTCGGCGCGCCCCGAGATCATCGGAGAGCACAAGAACGCCGCCGCCGCCGCGTAGCCAGGCTACGCATCAGAACGCGTAACCAACGCGGAAGTAACCCACCGGCTCCGGCGAGTTTGACGAGTACGAGTCCGTCGACTGCGAGTCGCTCATCCGCCTGGCCGCACCGAATGCGGCCGACACGTTGAGTCCAGAATCGAACATCCAGGCCCAGCCGAACATCACCTCCGGGCCAGCCCACGTCCGATTTGACGACGACGTCGTGGAGTTGCAGCAGGAGTTGCAGCAGACGGCATAGCTGTTGTCGCTACTGTCGCTGTGGATCAAGAGGCCGGCCTCGAGAAACGGCCCCGAGAATGCGCGCTTGAAGTAGATAGGTAGGGTCGCCGCGACCGAGTAGCCCGACTCGGTGCCGTGGTCGGTGCTCCACCCGCTGAGCTCGAGCGAGGCCACGACGTTCTGCGACAGCGCATGCTGCCCGGCGACCTGGTAGAAGCCGAACATCCACGCGATCGGATTCGATTGAATGTTGTTTTTCTTGAACGCGTAGAGGTATCCGTTGCGGTCGCCGACCGGAACGATCGAACCATTGATGTGCGAAACGTTGTTCCAGTCTTCGTTGTGCGGCGCCTCGCCCGGAGCGGCCGCAGCCTGCGTCGCAATCGGCGCACCCGGAGGTGAGAGGGCCTGGGTCGCCGCCGCTTGCGGTTGCCCGCTGCTGTTCACGATCACCGGCGCGTTCGGCGTGATGACGACGAGCGTCTGCGCGCTCGTGGTCTGCGTGGGCTGCGTGGTCTGAGCACCCTCGTCGTCCGCGAATGCGACCCCGAGAGACGAGGTGGACAGGGCGAGCACGGTGGCGACGACGGCGACGCGATTCATCATGGTGACTTGCTAAAGCAGCTCTGGTGCCAGGTCCAATCCCTGGGGTAACTGCTCGTTCTGCGTCGAGTTGCCAGGATCTGCGACCCGCCCACGGTGGTTGGTGACTTGGTGGCTTACGCGAGATTCCTGACATCGCTGTCGCGAATCGAGCACCGTGGGGGGCGGGTCAACGCAGCACGGTCAGCGTGCGCATCGTGCCTCGCGTGACCCCGAACTGCTCGTGAACCTCCGCGGTCCGCACGGCTTGTTCCGGCGAGAGCGTGCCAGCGACGAGCCGGGTGTACGCGTCGTAGAGCTTGGTGGTCTCGGACGCGGACTCGCGCACGAGCTCGAGCCGGAAGCGGCGCACCCCTGCGGTGAGGAGATCAGGGACGAGCGACGCGGCGCTCTGTGCCTGCGCGTTGAACACGGTGTTGCGGCAGCCCACATCGACCACCACTGGATGGATCAACGCGACACGATCGCGCAGCGCGATCTGGTGGGTCTCGCACGGCCGACCGCAGGTCTTGTAGTCGCGGCCGTTCGACAACAGGTGCGCGTAGACGCAGTGCTCGGTGTGGAAGGTCGGGATGTGATGGTGCACGGTGACCGCGACGCGCCCGCGCGGTGCCGCGGCGAGGAGCGCGTAGAGCTGCTCGCGATCGAGATCATGAGCCGCGGTGATCGTGGCGAGGCCGTGCTGGAGGACCCAGCCCGCGGTGATCGAGTTCGTGACGTTGAGCGAGAAATCTCCGTGGAGCTCCGGGCCCGCGTGATCGCGGAAGTACGCGAGCGAGCCCCAGCTCCGGACCAGCACCGCATCGGGCTCGAGCCGCGCGAGGTGCGCATCGATCTTGTCCTCGCCCGGCTTCTGGACGCGCACGGTCGCGACGGTGACGCGAGCTCCATGTGCGCGCGCGCGCGTGACCGCGCGTTGCAGGCCGACGAGCTCCATCCAGTCGAACTCGACCTCGCTCGCTCCCGCGGCGAGCACAGCCTCGAGCTGCGCGTCGTTGCGGCACAGCGGGATCACGATCGGCGTGGTCTCGAGTGGCGGCGTCGCGATGCGCACGCTCTCGATCACGGAGCTGGAGGAGACCACCCGTTCGAGCCGGTCGAGCTGGTCGAGCTGGGTCTCGAGGCCCGCGACCAGCGTGCGGCGCAGCTCCTTGAGCTCCGAGACCGGCAGGTGCATCGCCGGTGCGAGCCCCGAGACATCGAGCGAACCGAGCCGGAACGGCGTGCCGCCGAACGCGCCGAGCTTGTCGGCGACGAGGTCGCTCGTGATGCCGGCGTTGCGCGCCGGTGCGAGCCGGCTCGTGGTCTTGCCGGTGATCGCCTCGATCGGGGCGTGCGCGTGGTTCGCGCGGCGTACGGCCGACACCACGAGGGGCTCGCCCGCGGCACCGGTCACGACGAGATCGACCGCGGCGCATAAGTAAAACAAAGCGGCTTTTCGGGGAGGCGGCAGCGACTACGAGACGCACCACGAGACATTGCTTCCGGCGACGCTTCTAGGCGTCGCGCTGAACAAGGGCCAAGGTTCCGGTCTCGCTCATCCCCATCTTCTGAGTCGCCTTGCGGTGGCCGATTCCTTTCTTCGGAACCGTCACCCCGGGATGGCCGATCACGGCATCGTGAAAGCGATCGGATGGAATGGCATGGGCAATGCCGCGTACGCCGACGACAAGAAGCTCAATAAGTCACACTTTCACACGATGGGGCTCGCAATTGACATCGACGTCTCGCACAACCCCTACGTCTTCACGGGTAGGCAAGAAACCAAGAAGACCGATGCTGACGATGTAAAAAAGACGAAGGCGGACAACAACTGGTGGATGGACATGTTCGAGAAACACATGGCCTACGCCGCCAAAATCTACGGCGGTGAAAAGGTCAGCGCTGCAATTCTGAACCAATGGGCGGGCAAGATGTCGACCGACGAGCTCTACGCTCACGTTGCCGAGATCTCGAAGTCGTTCAAGAGCTACATGGATCTCGCGGGCAAGAACGACACCGAGATCCTTCGTACCTTCACGACAGCGGGCATTCCATCGCAAGAGGCGCAGGCCGTGCTGGCCGAGGTCAAAAACGTGCCGCATTTCTTCCACGATTTCTACGGTCGGAGCGACGCGGCATCGTTGACCAACCACAGCCAGGAGCTACTCGTCGCCCTGCGCGATGTCGCAGGTTTTGCGTGGGGCGGTGCCGAGATGAGCGGCAACGAGAACGGTGACTTCATGCACTTCGACTGCCGTCGGGACGGCTTTGGTGCGTTGCTTCAACAGTTCAACTTCCCGTAGGTCTGCATGTTTCGCCATCATTGTCGCGTCAACGAGCTCGTACTCCTTGTCTCGTTCAGCCTCGTCGCCTGCAAGAGCGGTACACCGGAGGCTGAAAGCGCTCCTGCGCCGAAGCCACAGCGGCAAAATGCGAATGCAAACCCAGCTTCTGCGCAGACATCTGCGGCGGCGATAACCCACGCGCGAGAAGCGATCGACACGATAGCCGCCGGGATCAAATCGGGCGACAGCACCGCGACGGCTGCCCTGTTCGATCACGGTACAGTGGCACTCGCCGGAGCAGCGCACGAGGTGGACGAACCCGACCTCGTCAAGACGCTCGGGCGCATCGGCCCGCATGACGTCGTGATGGATGTCAAGGTCAGCCAGCTCGTCGTTGGTGGCAACGACGATGCGACCTGGTTGTTCGCGGATCTAGCAATCACGAAGCGCAATCAAGAGCCGGGAGAGAAACCATGTACGCGCTGCACCAACCCCGTCCTTCCGCGGGTCCTCGGGTGATGGCAACGTAGATCGGTGATCGCGATCAACGTCTCGCCCTCGGCCGCGATCGGAATTCGAAACGTGCCCTTGTCGAGCCGCTTGTAGAACAGACAGACCCCGGTCCCATCGAAGAACAGCACCTTGAGCGCTTCGCGGCGCTTGCCGAAAAAGACGAACAGCGCACCGCTGCGCGCATCTCGGCCGAGTCGCTCGGCAACCAGGCCGGTCAGCCGGTTGAATCCCCAGCGCAGATCGATCGGATCGAGCCCGACGAACACTTCGACACCGTGCGGGATCTCGCGCGACCACCGAGCATCGTCAACACCAGGACGACCGTGGCCACGTCGACACCGGCGCCGATCGTGATCCGTGCACCTCCGACCTCGACCACCATCTCGCCAGCCCGAACCGCTGGCGATGCTGCCGCCGGGACGCGAATGAGCTGGGCGAGGCGCATCTCCGGAGTTGCCGCGGGCCCCGACTTACGAAGCGTGGAGGTCGAACGAATGGGCGAGTCGGACATGCCGACCACACTGCCGTAGCGTCACATTGCCCGGAAGAAGGTGGTTGGTGCAGCGGGTACAGGACAACTACCTCTGGCGCGAACTTCTCCAGGACGTCTTGGTCGACTTCTCGAGTCTGTTTTCTCCTGAGCTGGTCTGTCGTTGCTGGCCCACTGCCGGACGCCGACGCCCTTGATGCAGTGCGAGACGGCGGCATCCGTCGTCAGCCACTGCGGCCCGGGTGTTTGCCGGCGGGCGATCACAAGGTTGACGTAGTGGCGGCTGCGCAGGCAGTCGTCCATCACCGACAGCAGGCAATTTCGCGTCGGGTGGAAAGTAGACCCGCACCACCTCGGCTGAGAGATAGCTGGCGGCGCGCCAGTACGCGTCCATGCGTTGCAGGAGCTCTGGCGTCAACGCGTTTTTCTGCGGCCGGCTGGATGTTCTGCGGCGCCCGCGATTGCTCTTGCAGCGGTCCATACGGCGCTATCGACCGGAGCCTCCTGCTTTGCCCTCGGGCTTGGCTCCGGCGGGCGCCGTAAGAAATGTCGTCCGGCAGTGGTCGCTGCAGAAGTAGGACGGCTTGCCATCACGCTCGGCGTGGAGCGCGGTGGTCGTGTCCACGGTCATTCCGCAGATAGGGTCTTTGGTCGCCGACTTGGAATCGTTCATCGTCATGTCCCTTCGTGGTGAGTTAGTGCTTGGCGGAAGGCTTGGGCTCGGTGCGCGCTATGGTCTGTTGAATCGACGGGTGCGCGTCCTCCCATTCCTGAAC
>JAYWCI010000103.1:0-11653 GCA_043780895.1 Kofleriaceae bacterium
TCGCGGCGTGCTGCGCACGAACGACCGGATCCAGATCATGGACCTGCGTTCTGCCGAGATCACGAAGTACGCAGCGAACTGCATGCTCGCGACGAGGATCTCGTTCATGAACGAGCTCGCACGGCTGTGCGAAGTCACGGGAGCCGACATCGAAGCGGTGCGCAAAGGCATCGGCTCCGATCCACGCATCGGTAACAAGTTTCTGTTCGCAGGCGCGGGCTTTGGTGGGAGCTGCTTTCCGAAAGATCTCCGCGCGCTCGCACATACGGCTCGCGAGTACGGGACACCGCTAACGATCGTCGAAGCCGTCGACCGCGCGAACGAGCGGCAGAAGCAGACACTTGGCGAAAAGCTGCTCGCGCACTTCAAGGGCGACCTGACCAACAAGCGGATCGCGATCTGGGGGTTGGCGTTTAAACCCGAGACGGACGACGTTCGCGAAGCTCCTGCACTCGTCCTTATCGAGCAGATCATAGCGGCGGGTGGCGTGGTCGCGGGCTACGACCCCGAAGCGATGCCGAATATCAGACAGTTATTGGGCACCAGGATCGAGCTGACCAAGGATGCGTACACAGCAGCAATTCATGCGGACGCATTGGTTCTGGTCACCGAATGGCACGAATTGAGAAATCCTGATTTCGAGCGTTTACGCACACTGATGCGGACTCACGTTCTAATCGACGGCCGGAACCTGTGGCCTGCCGGTGATGCTCGGGAAAGCGGCTTCGTCTATTACGGGATCGGACGGCAGTGAGCCCGCGATCTTGTTGGCAAAATGAACATAGCGGGGATGTCGGCTACTAACCGTGGACCTCGGAGTTGACCTCACGTTATGGGGATGTCTATCCTCGCCGCGATCGACCCGTTCGGACCTGCCTGAAATGACCCGCCTCCTCACAAGCTTAGCTATTGTATTGTCAGTCGAGGCGGTCGTGTTTGCCGAAGGCAATCCCAACGACATCCCGATCTCCTCGTTCGATCCCGAAAACGCGATCTCCGCGGACTCGTCGGTCGAAGGACACGGCGTCAAGATCGGCGAAGGCACGGTTATCCATCCGGTCGTTGGTATGGAGACCGGGTACGTGTCGAACGTGTTTTACACGGACACCGCGCCTCAAGGAGCCGGTATTCTCCGCCTGCTGGCCCAGATCAGCGCTGCGTCCGCGAGTGGCGCACGGCTAACCCCGACCTCCGACTCTGGCGACGCGAACACCGGCGACGACGTGGCATTTACCTATCGTGCAAGCCTGCGTGCTTCGTACGATTTCATGCTCTCCGGCAACAACGAGATTAGCAGCACCGGCGGCCTCGGCCTCGGCGCAACGCTGCGTGGCATTGCAAATCCAGCGGGTAAGTGGTCGTTCGGGTTTAGCGAAGACTTCACTCGCCTGATCCGCGCTGCCAACTACGAGACCAACGCGAACACCGATCGCGACATTAACTCGCTTGCTCTAAATCTGCTCTACCACCCGACTGACTCGACGCTTGGCGGTTGGGCCTACTACCAGAACACGATCGACGTGTTCGAGCGCAGCGAGCAGTCGTTCGCGGATCGTCTCCAGCATCGCATTGGTATCCACCCTACGTGGCGATGGCTGCCCCAAACGACAGTGTTTGCTGACGTCCAGCTCGGGTTCTACTCTGGTATCTCGGGCTCGAAGAAGGTCAGCTCGTTTCCGCTCACCACCGTCGCCGGCATCAACACGCTGCTATCGTTGAAGACGACATTCAATCTGCAGGCGGGCTACACCAACGGCTTTTACAGCAACGGCCCGAGCTTCTCGGCACCGACGGTCGACGCCTCACTCGGTTACCGTTACTCGCCTCTCGGCCGTGTGACGCTGACGTATGACTGGACCTACCAGGACTCGGTCAACGCGAACTATTACCGCGACCACACGGTTCGGCTGTTGTTGCAGCAGATGGTCCGGCCGTTTACGTTCGACATTCAGCCCGAGCTTCACTTCCGCGAGTACCAGGGCGTCGATACGCTCCTCGTCGGTGCACCACCGACTCGAAACGACGTGA
The DNA here is from genome assembly GCA_043780895.1 of Kofleriaceae bacterium. Lineage (GTDB taxonomy): Bacteria > Myxococcota_A > Polyangia > Haliangiales > Haliangiaceae > JABFXX01. Next base: position 2,029 of record JAYWCI010000103.1, read on the forward strand.
TCTTCTCGCTCGTTGCAGGGGTGCACTACAACCTCCGCGATTGGGCAGCCGCGACGCTCGACTATCGGTTCACCGACGTGAGCACCGACTACAGGTACACGAGCGGTGGCGTCACGAACACCAATCCCAGCTACGCACGCCACGAAGTCTTGCTCGGCGTCCGCGTCGCGCTGTAGTCGTGGGTAGCGCCGTGCGCCGGCTGCTCCTGGTCTCGCACGTCTTCCCGCCACTCGTTGGCGGCGGGGCGCCGCGAATGGGTCAGTTCGCGCGCCTGCTTCCAGATTTCGGCTGGGACGTTACGGTCATCACTGCGAAGCATACGTCGAGTGGCGTCGACGCCGTCGCTCGCGAGGCGCTGGCCGGCAAGGCGACCATTCTCGAGGCGTGGTCGCCAGCATCGGCGGTCGTCAAACGCAACCAACCAGCACGCAAGCGCGGAATCAAGGGGGCGATCCGTAAGGTCGTTCGAACGGCGGCGATGTCGCTCGTCTTTCCTGACCGCGAAATCTTTTGGGCGCTTGCCGCGATCAGGATCGGCCAACGCGCACTTCGGGAGACCCAACACGACGTCGTGTTGGCGAGCCATGGGCCGGCCAGCAATCTTGTCGTCGGGCTCTCTCTCGCGAAGCAATTCGGTCTTCCTCTCGTCGCGGATTTCCGCGATTTGTGGTCGACGCTGCCGATGCCGAATTTTACGACGCCCGTACATCGGGCGGCGGCTCGCCAGCTCGAACGGTCCGTCGTACGTGCAGCGGCACGCGTCGTCGCGGTCGCTCCGAAGATGGCGCAAGAGCTCGCCCGAACACACGGGATCGACGAGAGCCGAGCGGTCTCGATCACCAATGGCTTCGACCCTGCGGATCTAGTCTTAGTACACGACGCGCGACCGACAAATGATCGCCCGTTCAGGCTCGTCTACACCGGATCCGTGAATACCTACCACGACATGGAGCCGTTCTGGCTCGCGATCCGGCGACTGGCCGACGAACGGAAAATTACGCCCGAAACGTTTCGGATCGAGTTCGTCGGCAATCTCGCGATGGACTTTGTCGAGAAATACCAACTCGAAGCGTTGGTGGAGACCAGTCCGTTCGTCCCACACGACCAGGTCTTCAACGCGTTCGCGCGTGCCGATGCGCTGCTGGTCGTGGAGACGCCAGGCTATTACGCGAGCTACAGCTACGCGGCGAAGTTGTTCGACTACCTGCTGACTGGCAAGCCAGTCGTGGCGCTCGTCGAGGCTGCCGGAAATTCTTGGACCCTGCTCACGGCGGCCGGGGTCGGTCACTTCGCGGAACCCGACGACATCGGCGAGATCTGTCGAGCGATCGAGAGCGTGCTCCCGCTGAAAGGCGCGACGCCTCGTAACGTCGACGGTGGTGCGGTGCCCTACCGTGCCTTCAATCGCCGCCACCTCGTCGAGCGGCTCGCGACGATGCTCGACGACGTTGCGGACGGCGTAGGACCTTAGCGATGTGCGGCATCGCTGGATATCTCGACGCGCGCGCAGATGCGTCGGCTTGGCAGATTCAAGCGATGACGGATCGCCTGATCCATCGCGGCCCTGACGCGGGCAAGTTCGTTCTACTCGACACGCGTTCGAGCACTGCTTGGCAAGGCGACCGCGCGAAACCCGACCGAACTTTCGATCTCGCTTTCGGCCATCGGCGACTCTCGATCATCGATCTCTCCGACGGTGGGCTCCAGCCAATGGCATCGGGCGACGGTCGGTACTGGATCGTTTTCAATGGCGAGATCTACAACTACCTTGAGCTACGCACCGAGTTGCGGGCACTCGGACACGTGTTCTCCAGCGACAGCGATACGGAGGTCTTGCTCGCCGCGTATCGCGAGTGGGGACGCGGTTGCTTGTCGAGGTTCAACGGGATGTGGGCGTTCGCGATCTGGGATACGCAGGAGAAGCGACTGTTCTGTGCACGTGATCGATTCGGCGTCAAACCATTCTACTACGCGTGTGGTGACGATTGGTTCGCGTTTGCGTCCGAGCCCAAGGCGTTGCTCGCTCATCCGCGTGTTCCACGCAAACCGAACGCGGCGATCATCTACGACTACTTGTCATTGCGGCTAGTCGATCACACCAACGAGACGTTCTTCGAGGGCATCTACTCGTTGGCAGGCGCGCACAGTCTCACCTATCGCCTCGGTTCGACGCCCGTGATCGAACGCTACTGGGACGTGAAGCCTGCGGTCGAACGGGACACCACGGCAAGCGAAGATCGAACCGCGATCGAGCGGTTTCGAGAGCTGTTCGAGGATGCTGTGCGAATCCGCCTTCGCGCTGACGTCCCGATCGGAACGTGTCTCAGTGGTGGCGTGGATTCGTCGTCGATTGTCGTTAACGCGAATCGGTTGATGTTCGACGAGCTCCATCTCGATCCGACGCTCGTGGGCGATCGCCAACGAACGTTCACGGCGTGCTTCGAGGATCCGCGAATCGACGAGCGCCGGTTTGTCGACGACGTGATCGCGAAGACCGGCGCATCGACACATCGCGTCTTCCCATCGGGCAAAAGGCTGTGGGAAGAGATGCCGGCGCTCGTTGCGCAGATGGACGAGCCGTTTCACTCGACCAGTCAGTATTCGCAATACAATGTGATGAGGCTCGTCCGCGAATCGGGCGTGACCGTCACGCTCGACGGTCAAGGAGCCGACGAGCTCATGGCCGGGTACCCGGGATATCAAGGCGTGTACTTCGCAACCCTGCTGCGCGCGGGAAAGATCGGCGCAGCGGCTCGCGCCTTACGCGCGAACATGCGGATGGCGCAGCGAGGACGATCGGCCGCGGATCTCGTGCTCCGAGCGGCATACGGCCTCTTACCGACGTCGATCACGACACCGATTCGCACCAAGCTCGCGCCACTGTTCTCGTCGCGCTCGCCGGAAGGTCGCTCTTTGCAGATGATCCGGCCCGAGCTTCGCGAGCGCTTCGAGGAACGACGTGTTGACTGGATCGATCAGCGCGCGGCGTCGATGCATGATCTTGGGAAGAAGCTCTACGACGACGTCTTCAAGTTCGGGTTGCCGTGCCTTCTGCGCTATGCGGATCGCAATTCGATGGCGTTCTCGATCGAGTCACGCATGCCCCTGCTCGACTACCGCCTGGCCGAACACATCTTTTCGCTTCCGCTATCAATGCTGATGCGAGATGGCTGGACGAAGTGGGTGTTTCGCGAGTCCCAACAAGATCGACTTCCAGCGTCCGTGCAGTGGCGCAAGGACAAGCTCGGCTTCGTCACGCCCGAAGGAATCTGGCTCAAAGAAGGACGCCAACAGCTGCAAGAGGTCCTCGGAGGAGACTTGAGGTCGTCCGACTATCTCGATGCCGACCGCCTTCGCCGCGAGCTTCCAGCTTCACTCGCGAACATCAATGAAGGCGCGTTCTATACCGACGTGTTTCGTTGGTATGTGCTGGAGCTGTGGATGCGCGAAGCGTTCGCCGCTTAGCGAAGGCGCGCGAGCAGCTCCGTGGCGTAGCCGAGTGCGCGCGCAACGAACTGCTGGGGTGACCCTGCTGTCACAACATCAAAAGCGAATTTCCGAATCATCGGCGGCTGATGCACGGCAAGGACATCCTCAGTCCGCGGTGCGAGCCAGCCACGCGAACCATCGTTCACGATGAAATGAACGTAGTTCCAGGCCGCACGAGCCGCGACTCCGACGCCCCACTCTTTCGCTCGCGCGAGCGCGACCTCGACGGATCCGACCCGCGACTCGAGACGTGACGCATCGACGACATGAACCAACGGGCCGCACAGTCGGTTACGAGCCATGTGGAGTAAATGGAAGACGAGCTCGTCGTGGGGGTCGAGCCGCTCTGCACCCGTTGGCCAACCAGCCACCGTGCGTCGCCAAACCTTTGCGAAATCGATCCGACTTCGTCCCACTCCGACGATTCCGCGGTGAAGATCGATCACTAAACCGTCACGAACCCACGTCGAAGCGTGGTGTCCAGGGGTGTCCTCGGCGAGCGTGAAGCCGACCTCGCGTAGAAGATATCGGGCCTTGGCTATCGCGTGTGGTTCGACCAGAAGATCGACGTCGGTCATGGGACGCTCCGCTGGCGAGCTGTACAGCCCAGCGGCATACGAGACCCCCTTGATCGGGATCACACGAACACCAGAGTTAGTGAGCGTTGCAACAATTGGAGGAACGACGGCTGTCAAACGGCCCCACGCAACGGTTGCTCGAACGAGGTCGTCCCTGCACGCCTTGACTCCGGCTCGGGCTGCCAACGCGGCCAGCATGTGTCGTCGAACCCCCTCGAGAGGTGCAACGATCTCGGTCACATCGCACCTTTTCGCAAGATCGCGAGTTAGCGCGAACATTCGAGGCACTCGCGGCAACATATCATCACAAGCGCCCCACCTTTCTGCTAGATTTGGCGCCGGAGACGGAACATGGCTGACGAGAACGAAGACCCCAAGGCGAAGGAAGAGAAGCTCAATGCTGCTCGCCGTCGGCTGCTGCGCAACGCCATCTACATTCCGCCCGCAATTATCGGTGTGGTCTCCCTGCTCGATGGATGTGCAGCTGGTTCGTGCGCTCCCGCTACGTGTGCACCGTCTAAGGGCTGTCACCCGAGCGGCGCGTGAGCTTTCTGATACCGCATGCTGGAGCCATTGTTCGGCTCGGCGGCGGTCGAGCTGAGATTCAAGCTCCTGGTTGGTCGGCGACATTCGAAGGATTGCTGGCAGACGACGTAGCGAAAATGGCGACCGGCCAGGTTTCGCCTCGCCTCGCTGCGCTCGCGCAATCAAACGAAGTCGCTGCGACACTCGTAAGCTGGCGTGACCAAGCATGGGTTCCACTGACCGCGCTCGATGCGGTTCGGCTCGATGGTTTTGACACGTTGTTTCTCGAGCTCGTTGGCACGTGCAACGAGCGTTGTGTCCACTGCTACGCCGAATCGAGCCCTCAGGTGACAGCCGCGCTCGACCGAGAGACCTGCGAGCATGTACTTGATGATGCGTTCGATGCAGGGTTTCGCCGGATCCAGTTCACCGGTGGAGATCCGTTGCTATGTAAGTTTCTCCCGGAGCTGCTCGAACGCGCTGCAAAGTTTCACACGCGCGAGATCTACACGAACGCATTGCTGCTCGACGACCGCATGCTCGCCCGGCTGGCGCCGTACGAGCCGTGCTTTGCGATCTCCTATTACTCGAGCGACCCGGTCGCGCATGACTCGATCACTCGTACGCCTGGAAGCCAACGTCGCACTCGTGCAGCGATCTCGCGGGCGATCGCTCGCGGTCTCGACGTTCGTGTTTCGATCGTGGTCATGAACGAGAACGTTGCGAGTATCGACGCCACGGTCGCGGATCTCGAGAGTGCGGGCGTCAAACAGATCGCTGTCGCAGCCGGACGTAGTGCGGGTCGTGGCAGCGCCTTCGCTTGGCAGCCCAAGCCGACGACGCCGAGCGTGACGATGCCATCGCCTACGGGTGGGCACCGTGCAAAGAATGCAATCGGTGACGGCAAGCTGGCGGTTACTTACGAAGGTCTCGTCGTGCCGTGCATCTTCAACCGCAGTCGTGCGTTAGGTTCGCTGCACGACGGAAGAAGGTTGCGTGACGTCCTCGCTGCCCCGAGCGTGATAGCTGGGCCTGCTGCGGGTGGTGACAAGCTGAGCTGCTCGAGCTGCCAGATCACTGATATCGGACTCGCGACGCTCGGAACGGTGCAATGACCGGCAAGCCACGTGTGGTCCCAAACGTCGTTCGAGGAGAACTCCCCGATGGCGAGGTAGTAGTCAGTGTGCCTGGTGGAACGCAGGCGCTGATCCTGAACGCTGTTGCTGATGCGCTGCTCGAGCTTTGCGATGGCTCGCGGACGCTCGCCGAGATCGCAGATTTCATTCGAATGACTCTGACTGTCCCGGCCGATGCCGATGTGGTTGCGGACGTATCGCTTGTGCTTTCACAGCTCCAGCGTGCCGGCGTGATCGAAGCAGTTGCGTGAAGCATCGATTTCGTGCGCTCACATCGATCGTCGAGGTCGATATTCATGATGACTTCACGGGAGCTGCACTCGCGGAGTTGATCATCGCGGGTTACTCGCCCACTGATGAATCCCCCGGCCTCGGGTACGAGCTCACCAACGACGCGGTGATTGGTATCGATAGATATAGGGACATCGCGACCGCCCCCATCGACGTCGTTCCGATGTTCGAGCTCGATCTCTATCAAGAAGTCGCAACCAGGGCTGATCCCGGTTGGTTGCTTCACGCAGCTGCGCTCGAATATGAGGGACAGGCGTTCGTCTTTGCCGGCCCATCTGGCGCCGGAAAGACGACGTTGACGCTCTCGCTCATGGCTCTCGGATGGCGGTTGATCACCGAGGAGATGGTGCTGATCGACCGCGAGCTCTTGGTCCACGGACTCGCGCGTCCCATTCACGCTCCCGCTGAAGGGGCTCAGCGCGAACGGATTCCGACGACGTGGCGCGTTGGCGAATATCCGCTCCGGGTCGACGAGCGTACCGCTCGCAGTATCGTTGCGCAGCCACCGCTCGAGAGTCGCGTCCGTACCGCGGTTCCGCTGCGCAATCTTGTTCGACTGGACCACGGTCCGAACCACGTCGCTTCGATCGACCTGCTGCCGCCACACCTTGCGATCTCGCGGCTGTGGGACTGCACTCTTCGACCTGACAGTGCTGGGCTTGCCGCAGCCACGGCGCTCTTGCACAAATCTCGCCCGCGCGAACTGCGATCGGCCTCGCCGTCCGAGGCGGTCACGCTGGCACTCGAGCTGGCGAGGACGGGGTGAAGGATCTCGGTCGCGCATCGGCACGCGGCGTCGTCTGGAACCTTGTCCAGAATCTGAGCAGCCGCCTGATCAGCCTGCTGATCGTCGCCGTGCTCGGTCGCATGCTCGACAAGTCTGCATTTGCGGCGATCGCGTTGGGGCTCGCGCTCGGCGTCTTCGCCGAGATCCTCATGACCGGCGGCTACGTCGAATTCATCGCTCAGCGCCCCAATCTGACAAACGAACACTTCGACACCGCATTCATGTTCAACGTCGGGCTTGGAGCTGCGCTTGCTGGCCTCACCATCGCCTTTGCGAAGCCTCTTGCCGCCGCCTTCTCGGACGAGTCGATCGCACCGATCGTGCGCTGGCTCTCGCTCTCGCTAGTGATTCGATCGACGTGCGTGGTGCCGATGGGAATTCTCACTCGTGAGATGAACTTCCGAGCGCTCTCGTTGAGAACGCTTGTCGCGTCGATCGTGAGTGGCGTCGCCGGTCTCATAGCAGCGTTTGCCGGGATGGGGGTCTATACGCTTGTCTTGCAGGTCCTCCTGGCCGATTTCACGGCCACCGCACTGCTCTGGCACTCGACCAAATGGCGACCGAGCTGGCGGTTTTATCCGGCGCGGTTTCGGGAGTTGCTCGACTTCGGTCTGCCGGTGATAGGCGCGTCGATTCTCAACAATGCCGCACGCCGAGCGGACACGTTCATCGTCGGTGCATCGCTGGGTCTGGTCCCTCTCGGCCTCTACGGCATGGGGCAGCGTGTCTTCCAGATCGCAACGGTGATCCTCAACAAATCGAGTGATGCAGTCGTGCTGAGTGCGCTCGCGCGTCTTGCCGACGACCACGCTCGCCGACGACAAGCGTTCTACACCGCCGTCGAGCTCACGGCTGTGACCTGCTTTCCGCTTTACGTGGGTCTCGCGATCGCGGCGAATCCGGCGACGATCGTGCTGTTCAGCTCGCGCTGGACGGACAGCGCCGTGGTGCTCACGCTGTTTGCGCTGTCCGGCGTTCCCGTGTCGCTCTCCTACCTGCACTCTGCAGCTTTCAAATCGACCGGCTACACGCGGTCGTACCTCGTCACGCAAGCTGCCATCGTGATCATCTACATCCCGTTGCTGATCGCCGTTGTGGGCGGCGGCATCGAGCACGCCGCGCTCGCGTATCTAGTTTCGTGCGTCGTCGTCGTGCCGTTCGAGGTGTGGTTACTTCACGCGGCGCTTTCGATAGATATTCGCGGCTATTTCGTCGCCACGTTCGGTCCATCACTCGCCACAGCCGTGATGGCTGCCGCAATGTTCGGAGTTGCCTACAAAACCGAAGCAATGATTCCGATTGCTCGGCTCGGCCTCGAACTAGCTGCCGGGGCAATCGCTTACCCCGTCGCACTACGTTTGATCGCGCCCACCTCGTACGCCCGTTGCCGCTCGATCGTCCTCGGCTTTCGCAAGAAGCCTGAGGAAGGAGCGGCTACTTCGTAAAGATGAATCGGTTCTCGCCTACACCGAACTTGTCGACGGCAAACGCATCCTTCTGATAGATGCGTTCGACTCGATCGAAGTCGACGCCGCGCTCGAGTCGACGAATGCCCTTTGCACCTGCGGCGGTAAGCTCTTGGGTGACCTCTTCTGGTGTGAGGCGAATGTTGATCGGCACCATCGCATGATCGAGCATGTAGAACACGCGATTTGCAGGGATGCCCAGCGACGAGACCGCCGAGCGAGCGTGCTCGTGGCTGTCGTGCGCGGTGATCTCGCGGCAGAGCTCGTTGATGTCCCAGAAGTAGCCGCCCGGATTCTCGATCAAGTAGAGCCATCCAGTGCCGCCAGGCTTGAGCACGCGGAGGAGGTTGTGGATACCTCGCTGCCAGTCGCGCGTGTGATGCAACACTCCATTGGAAAACACGACGTCGAAGCTGTTGTCAGGCAGCGGAAGTTCGACCACATCGGCGAACTGGAATTCGACGTTCTCGAGCTTCATCGCAAGGGCACGTGCTTTTGCATCCGCGATACCCGACTCCGACAGGTCGACACCGAGTACGTGCGCAGCGCCCAACAAATGCCAAGCGACCGAGTAGCGACCGCCACCGCATCCCGCATCGAGAACGCGAGCACTGGCGAGGTCCGGGATCACCACGTTGTTTCGCTCTAGCCGTTCGCCGAGCAATCGACGAGGTTCGCCGGCGAACGATTGAGCCGTGAACTCTCGAAACAGGTTTCCATAGTGCGCGCCCGTGAGGTTTTCGACCGCGGCTTTCGTCTCGCGTTCGCTCGCGGGTGCACTGATCTTCGTAAGCTCGCATGTGGCTGAAGCGCGGAGATAATCAGCGAGACTCGCGACGACCTTCGTGAGTCCGGGCTTGGGATCATCGGGACCTGCGAACGTCTCCTCCATCCCGTGCCGTAGATAAGGAATCGCCCACGCGCGCACCGTTGCAGCAAACAGAGAACTGCCCATGTCCGCCGCTGCAGCCTTTGCCCGGTTCGCGGCTTCTTCAAGCGCACCGGTCCAGAGGGTCGAATATCCAGCCGGTTTTGCCATAGCTGGGATTTACGGCTTCGCTGACGGCGGGTCAATGCCAGGTGCAGGAGCCTGCCGTGATGGTGGTTCAGAAAAACTCCGTAACCGTTCAGAATCACTAGCATGCGTACATGGTAGCTGTTCCTTGGATCGAGTCACGATCTCGGCTATGAAACTGAACCCCGACGCCAACATCGGTCACTAACCCGCACACGTGCACCTGTGGATCTAGATCTAAACATAGACAGCGACAACGACGAGCAAATACTGAAAGTCGATCTTCGCCGTTACTTCGATGGCCTTCGAAAGTACATCTGGGCGGTTGTCGCGATCCA
>JAYWCI010000104.1:0-4285 GCA_043780895.1 Kofleriaceae bacterium
AGGCTCGGCACATCGGCTTGTTCCTTCGCGTAGCACGCGAGGAACTGATTCTGCGTCCGCTCGACGAGCTCCTTCGCGCCCGGCGACGGGAAGCGAAGGTGTAGTTCTCCGAGTGTGACGTGCGCGCCGTTCGTCGGAGGCGGCGCGACCGGAGCGGGGCTGCTCGTCACGACCGGCACGGGCGCCGGCTTGGCCTTCTCCGGCCGCGCGAGATGAGCGAGCTCGGGATCCGGCTGCGGCGGTGCGGTGGCCTCGGTATCACTCGTCGGCGGGGCTTCCCCGACGATCGGACCCGGCGCGTTGCGCGGCCCGTTCACCGAGGGGCTGCCGCAAGCAATCAACAACACGCACGCGAGGCTTCGCATGCGCGCAGTATGTCCCTTTTTATGGCCCCTTACGGAATGACGTGAATACAGGCGTCGTACCACGCCGCCCCGAGCCGCTCGTCGCGCACCACGATCCACACCGGGATGTCTTCGGGGCCCGCGAGGTCTTCCGATTTCGGCGCCGTGAAGTCGGTGAACAGCGGCTTGAGATTTCCGAACACGTCGTGACCACCGCCGCTCGCGCCCTTCGAGAGCTTGCCGTCGCCGATCACCCACTGGTACGTGATGCTCTCGGTGAAGGTCTCCTCGCCACCCGTGATCGTCGGCGTGACATAGACCTCGCGGACACCATCAGGCTCGATCGGGGTGAGCCGGACCTTCGTATCCGGTGGGACCTCGAGCTTCTGCGCTGCCGGGTCGTCACACGAATTCAACACCATCGGCTGCTGGTTAGACATCGCCGCATCCGGATCGCTCGCGAACAACCCACCGAGCGTCGGGTTGTGGTTCGCCATGATATCGGCGGGAATGCGCGGCATCAGACGCAGCGATTTCTCCGCGTAGATATCGTCGGCGACGCTCGCATCGGCCCCCCCGAGCTGGAGCTCGATGCCGTAGTAGATGCCGCCGAGTCCGTGCAGCTGATCGTGCTGGAGAGAGCTGTACGCGACGCCGAGCAAGTTGCCATCGGGGTTGATCGTCGTGCACAGCGGCGGTCGCGGAAACGTATCGGGATCCGGTGCGATACCGGATCCGAGCACGATGCTCGGCTGATTTGCATCGCAGCGATCGTTCGTCTTCGGCACGCACAGCGTGAACGAGTAGCGCAGCTCGCGATCGTGCTCGCGATCGGAGACCAGCGCGCAGACCCGTGCCGGCACGACCTGGGCCAGCAGCTGCGTGGGATCCTGGGTCTGCGACACGTCGATCACTTGCTCCGGTGGATCGGAATCCATCGCGAGCACGCGCAGATCGATCACCACGTTCGGATCTTCGAACGTGCCGCAGCCGGCGAGCGCTACCAAGAGGAGTGTCTTCACCACGTTCCTCGCACGCCGAGCGTCGGCAAGATCGGAAAGCTCGCGATCGGCGAGCGTTCGCGGAAGCGATAGTCGTACTGATATGCCTCGACGTTCGTGTGGTTCGTCACGTTGATCACGTCGAGGTACACCCCAAGGCTCCAGCGATCGAACAACCAATCGCGTTCGATCCGCGCATCGAGCTGGTAGAAGTTCGGCTCGCGAATCGAGCGCAGCGCGCCCCGCACGGCGACGTACTTGCCGGTATCCGCATCGTAGGTCGCACCGATGATCGGCGTATCTGGTCGGCCACTCGCGAGCTGGAACCGTAAGCCGATCTCGAAGCCGCCGCCCGGCTTGTAGCTGGCGACCGCGTTCAACACGTGCGGTTGATCGAACGTCGTCGGAGTCCACTCGCTATCGGCGTGGCGCTGCTCGCGCGCGCGGCTGTACGTGTACGACAGCCAGCCATAGAGGTTGTCGGTGATCTCGCGCTTGATGATCGCCTCGAACCCGTAGGAGTAGTTGCGCGCTTCGTTCGTGAAGTTGACGTAGGAGTACGAACCATCGGCGCTCTGCGTGACATCGTTGCTGAAGATCACGAGGTTGCTACGCTCGACGTAGTAGACCTCGCTATCGATCGACCACACGTGATCGGGGTTCCACTCGTAGCCGAGGCCGTAGTGCATGCCGTGCTCGAGCTGGAGGTTCGGATTTCCGAACCGGCGATCGAGCGCCTCGGGTTGTGGTGGTTGCGTGAAGTGCCCGACGTAGCCCTTGATCGTCCACTGATCGGAGAGCTTGTAGCGCGCGACGAACCTCGGATCGATCGACTCGCGCGACACCCCGTCGAGGATGTACTCGTCGAGCCGCAGCGTCGAGATGATCTTCAAGCGATCGGTCAGGTCGATGCCGAGATCGATGTACGCGCCGGCACCAAACAGCTGCGAGCCGCGAAACAGCTGGGTCGGCGAGATGTCGACACCGGCCGTGTTGATCAGCGAATCGTTGACCGGCACGAGCGCTTCGTAGCGCGTGACGCGCGACAGAAAGTCCAGGCCAGTATCGAGCGTGAACCGCTTGGCGACCTTGCCGTGCACGCGCAGGCGATACGAGAAATCATCGCTGACCACGCCGATGCTCGTGAAGGGTCCAGAGGCCTCGGCTTGCGCGCCGGTGAACGAGATCGTGTCGCGGCCCCACGCTGGCGAGATCGTGAGCTCGAGATCTCCCGCCATCGGTCGCTCGTACGAGCCGATCACGCGCAGGAACTTCACGGAGCTATTCAGATCTGTCGACACCGCGGCATCGGGATCCTGGTTGAGCACGTGCAACCCGTCCGATGACCCCACGACGAACACGCTCGCCTTGCCGTTCTCGTGCAGGTTGTAGTCGACGCGCGCTTGGTAGTCGTAATAGACCGGCGTCACCACGCGCGACGCGCCTGCGGCCGGCTTCGGCAACACGAAGCCGAGGAACGCATCGATGTACGAGCGCCGCCCGGCGACCGCGATCGCGAGGTCCTTCGTGATCGGTGCGCGCACGTAGCCGCCCGCATCGAGAAAATCGACCTTCGCCGAGCCGTGGATGCCATCGGACGCGGTCGTGCGGGTCTCGAGCGTGACCGCGCCACCGTGATGGCGACCGAACCGACCGGGGAAGCCGCCGGGATACAGCGCGATCGAATCGAGCATCTCCGCGTTGAAGATCGAAGGGCCGCCGAGGAAGTGGAACAGGCCTGGCACCTCGTGACCGTCGAGGAAGATGCCGGTGTCGTCGGGATTGCTGCCGCGCACGAGCAACAGGCCCAGGCCAAACGGCGCGCGCTGCAAGCCGGGCAGGGTCTGGATCACGCGGATCGGATCGCCGAACGTGCCGGGCACGGTGCGGATCTGCTGGCGCTGCAGCGTCCGCTTGGTGACCTCCATCTGAGCTTTTTCGCCCTCGATCACGGTCTCGTACGGATTGCCGCCGCGCGGTCGCATCCACAGCCGGACCTCGAGCGCTTCCTTCTTCGTGATCTCGATCGGTCGCTTGAACCGATCGAAGCGGTCATCGACCGCGAGGATCGTGTACTTGCCGGGCGGCACGCCGTGGAAGAAGAACGTGCCGTCGACTCCGGTCACGGCATCGAGCCCGAGCTCCGTGATCGAGACGATCACGCCGGTGAGCTGGCTGCGCGTGCCACGCTCCACGACCACACCTTGCAACGTGACCGGCGCGCTCGTCGCACCCGCGTGGTTCGGCGGACCGACGTGGTCTTTGGGCGGCGGCGGTGGCGGTTCTTCTTCGACAGGCTTCGTCTCGATCGTGAAGTTGATCGCGGTCTCGACCGTGATCGCGCCCGGCTTTCCATCGATCTCGGCCGGATCGAAGACGTACTGCAACGCGGCGGCGACCGCGGCCTCGTCGAAGCCATCGCCGACCTTGTCGACCACGTCGACACTCGACACGATGCCGGTGTCGTCGATGTGGATCTTGACCTTGACCTTCGCCTGCTTGCCCGCGGCGAGCGCCGCCGGCGGATAGTCAGGCGCTTGCGCCTGGACGAGCTTCGGCGGCTTCGTGACGATATTCGTCTTGGTCGGTGGCGGCGGCTTGTCGGGCAAGCGCGGTGCATCGTCAGCGCGCGCGAGCGCGGTCAACGCGCACAGCACAGCAACGACCCGCAGCATACCGCGCAGTATACTGCCTTCGGAGCCGAGGCTGGTCAGGCTGCTCTACGACTGGGACTGTTGACGCAAGTGCGTCAGCAGCTTGTCGAACATGCCGCGCATCGCGCCTTCGAGCGCTTCTTTGCGGTAGTTCCCGAGGTACTGCTGCTTGAACTTCGCGGCCGGGATCTGGACCTTCGCGCCGCCCGAGAGGAACGACAGCATCTTGCCGTTCTCGTCCGAGATCGCGAGCCGGAGCTCGGCATCGATCTCGATGTAGCCGCCG
>JAYWCI010000105.1:0-34074 GCA_043780895.1 Kofleriaceae bacterium
CCAGCCGCTTCTCGGCCGACGGCGCGGCCTTCGAGATCGCCATCGACGGCCGGCGCGTCACGCCGCGCCCCTGGGCCAACGTGCTGGCCAATGCCGACTTCGGCTGCATCGTCACCGAATCGGGTGGCGGTTTCACCTGGGCCCACAACAGCCGCATGAACGTGCTCACGCACGCCAGCAACGACGCACTGCTCGACCCGCCGAGCGAGCATTTCCTGGTCGAAGACCTGGTCACGCGAGAGCGCTTCGGCCTGCTGCCCACGCAGGAGCGCAACGGCCTGGCCGGCTTTCGCGTCGTGCACACGCAGGGCAGCAGCAGCTTTGCTCACCAGCGCGGCGCACTCGCCGTCGAGGTGCGCATCGCGGTGCATCGCAACGACGCGGCCAAGTGCCTGCGCGTGCGCATCGTCAACAGCGGCACGGCGGCGCGGCGGCTGCGCCTGCTCGGCCTCGTCGAATGGGTGCTCGGCGCTACACGCAGCGACCGCATGACCCTGGCCACCGAGTTCGTGCCCGAGGTGCAGGCGGTGCTCGCGCGCCAGCTCGAGCACATGGGCGGCTTTGGCGACGGCACCGCGCTGCTGATGCTGGCAGGCGCCAAGGTGGGAGGCTGGACTTGTGCGCGCAGCGAATTCTTCAATTCGCGCGGCGAGCTGCGCATGCCCGCGCGGCTGGGCGGCGCGCATGGCGTGGGCCTGGACCCGTGCGGCGCGCTCGACGCCAGCGTGGCGCTGGCGGGCGGCGCCGCGCTCGAGTGCCATTGGGTGCTGGGCTACGCGCCGGGCCGTGATGCCGCCCTGGCGCTGGCGCGGCGGCTGCGCGCGCCGGGCGCTCTGAGCGCGTTGTTCGACGACGTCGAGGCCGATTGGGAGCGGCGCCTTTCGGCCATCACCGTGCGCACGCCCGATGCGCTGTTCGATGCGCTCGTCAACCGCTGGCTGCCCTACCAGACGCTGACTTGCCGCCTGTGGGCGCGCGCCGGCTTCTACCAGGCGGGCGGTGCGATCGGCTTTCGTGACCAGTTGCAGGACGCCATGGCGCTGGTGCTTGCCGAGCCCGAGCGCTTGCGCGCCCAGCTGCTGCTGCACGCCACGCGGCAGTTTCCCGAAGGCGACGTGCAGCACTGGTGGCACCCGCCCACGGGTGCGGGCGTGCGCACGCGCATGACCGACGACCTGCTGTGGCTGCCCTATGCGACGAGTTACTACCTGGGTGTCACGGGCGACGCACGCGTGCTCGACGAGGCGCTGCCCTTCCTCGAAGGCGCCGTCGTCCCTGAAGGCGCCGAGGACGCCTACTACGTGCCCACCGTCAGCGGGCATGAGGTGTCGCTCTACGAGCATGCCGCGCGCACCATCGAGCACGCCTTGCGCGTGGGCGCGCACGGGCTTCCGCTGATGGGCACCGGCGACTGGAACGACGGCATGAACCTCGTCGGTGACGAGGGCAAGGGCGAGAGCGTGTGGCTCGCGTTCTTCCTGATCGAAGTGATGCGCATGTTCGAGCCGATCGCGCGTGCTCGAGATGACATCGCGTTCGTCGACAAATGCCTCGTCAAGATGGCGGAGCTCCGCCGCAACATCGAGGCGAATGCCTGGGATGGGGCGTGGTATCGCCGCGGCTACTACGACGATGGTGCGCCGCTCGGTTCGGCCGAGAGCGACGAGTGCCAGATCGATGCGCTTCCTCAGAGCTGGGCGACCTTGACCAGCACCGGCACGCAGGAGCGTCGCGACCTGGCGCTCGATGCGATGGACAAGCGGCTCGTCGACAACGAGCTCGCAGTGATCAAGCTGTTCGATCCACCGTTCGACAAGAGTGCGCACAACCCCGGCTACATCAAGGGCTACGTCCCGGGCGTCCGCGAGAACGGTGGCCAGTACACCCACGCGGCGGTGTGGGCCGTGATGGCGTTCGCGGCGGCGGGCCGGACCGAGCGCGCGTGGCAGCTCTTCAACGCGATCGATCCGGTGCATCACGGTGATACGCCCGAGGCGATCGCGCGCTATCGGGTCGAGCCCTACGTGATGGCGGCCGATATCTACACGAACCCGCAATACCCCGGGCGCGGTGGCTGGACCTGGTACACGGGCTCGGCGGGCTGGATGTATCGCTTGATCATCGAGTCGCTGCTCGGGCTCACGCTCGAGGTCGACCACCTCAAGTTCGCGCCGGTGATGCCTGCCGATTGGCCGGGCTTTGCGATCCACTACCGGTTCCGCGAGGCCGTGCATCACATTCAGGTCAAGCGCGTTGGCGCCGGCGCGAAGGTCGGTCGCGTCATGGTGGATACGATCGAGCAGGCCGATCGCCGCGTTCCGCTCATCGACGACCGGAAGGAGCACTGGGTCGTCGTCGAGGTCGGATGAGTGCAAGATCCGCAGCCCGGGTGCGTGACGGACTGCCCCTCGCGCACTAAGAGCTGCCCATGCATCGAGGTCGTCTTCGCGAAACAGATCGAGCGAGCCGACGGCTTCTTCATGATGGTCAACATGCTCCCCGGTCACGAGACCGGACTGAACTACGTCGTCGAGCAGATCGAAAAGGCCCTGGCCTAGCTTCGCAGATGTAGCGGTGTAGGATCCGCATCATGACGATCACCACTCTCGCCGAGTACCAACGGGACTGGGACACCGCCAAGCGCGACCCCGACGCGTTCTGGCTCGGCGTGGCGAAGGATCGACTCACCTGGGAGACTCCTCCGACGAAGGGGCTCGAGGGGAGCTTCGCTGAGATCGCCGATGCGCCACTGAAATGGTTCGCCGATGGCGCGCTCAATGCGAGCGTGCAGTGCCTCGATCGTCACCTCGACAAGCGCGGCGGTCAGACCGCGATCCTGTGGGAAGGCGACGATCCGAGCGACATCCGCCGGATCACGTATCGCGAGCTCCACCGCGAGGTGTGTCGTGCCGCGAGCGCTCTCGCCGGGCTCGGCGTGAAGCAAGGTGATCGCGTCATCCTCTACATGGGCATGGTCCCCGAAGCCGCGATCGCGATGCTCGCCCTCGCGCGGCTCGGCGCGGTGCACTCGGTCGTGTTCGGCGGATTTTCGGCCTCGGCGATCGCGGGCCGCGTGCGTGATTGCGGCGCGAAGCTGATCATCACGCAAGACACTGGCCTCCGCGGCGGCAAGAAGATTCCGCTCAAGGCGACGGTCGACGAAGCGTGCAAGGAGACTGCGGTCGACAAGGTCGTGGTGCTCCGGCGCACTGGAGATCCGGTCGCGTGGCATGAAGGCCGCGACCTGTGGTGGCACGACGTCATCGCAACGGGCCGCGACACGCATCCACCTGCGATCGTTCCGGCGGAACATCCGCTGTTCATTCTCTACACGTCGGGCTCGACGGGGCAACCGAAGGGTGTGCTGCACACGACCGGCGGCTACATGGCGTACGTCGCATACACCCACGCGACCTCGTTCGGTCTGCGCGAAGGCGACATTTACGCGTGCGTCGCCGACGTCGGCTGGATCACCGGCCACTCGTACATCGTGTACGGTCCGCTCGCGAACGGCACCACGACGGTGATGTTCGAGTCGGTGCCGACCTATCCCGATGCGGGTCGCTACTGGGACATGGTCGAGCGCCATCGCATCACGATCTTCTACGGCGCACCGACCGCGCTGCGCGTGCTCGCGAATGCGGGCGACGACTTCGTGAAGAAGTACGACCGTTCGTCGCTGCGCGTGCTCGGCACGGTCGGCGAGCCGATCAACCCGACGACGTGGACCTGGTATCACGATGTTGTCGGCGACAAGCACTGCGCGGTCGTCGACACGTGGTGGCAGACCGAGACCGGCGGCCACGCGATCAATCCGATCGCGGGCGTCACGCCCACCAAGCCGGGCTCGGCGACCAAGCCGCTGCCGGGAATCGTGCCAGCGCTGCGCGATTCGGACAACAAGGTGATCGAGGGTCCCGGTGAAGGCCGGCTGTTCCTCGAGCAACCGTGGCCCGGCCTGGCGCGCACCGTGTGGAACGATCACGAGCGGTTCGTGAAGACCTACTTCGCGGAAGTCCCGGGCGTGTACTTCACCGGCGATGGTTGTCGCCGCGATGGAGACGGCGACTTCTGGATCACGGGTCGCGTCGATGATGTCGTCAACGTCAGCGGCCATCGCATGGGCACCGCCGAGTTCGAATCGGCGATCACTAGCGTCGCCGGCGTCACCGAAGCTGCGGTCGTCGGCTATCCGCACGACACGAAGGGGCAGGGCATCTACGCGTTCGTCGTCGCCGCACCGTCGGTCGATCGCGCCGTACTCGATGCCGCCTGTCGCAAGATGATCGGTGCGCACGCGCGCATCGACAAGCTCCAGCTCGTGCCCGGCCTCCCGAAGACGCGCTCGGGCAAGGTTATGCGACGCATCCTCCGCAAGATCGCCGAAGCCGGCGACAAGGATCCGGGCGACCTCGGCGACCTCACCACGCTCGCCGATCCGGGCGTCGTCGAACAGATCAAGCAGGGCGCCGCCAAGGCGTCCTAGGTGACCGTCGCTGCACCCGTCACGTGCACTGGATGGCGCACAACCAACCGTTCGCGAACCGGCGACGCAGCCGGCTGAACCGCTTCAGGCCCGCGCGAAGCTCGATCTACTACCGACTGCCGCCGCGACCACCGCCGCCGCGACCACCGCTCGAACGTCCGGCACTCGGACGACCAGCGCTAGCACCGGGACGCGTCGAGCCGAATCCACCTTTTGCGGGACGGCTCGCGCCGGCACCGCGATCACTGCTGCCAGCGCCGCGACCGCCGTAACCGCCACCACCTGCGCCGCGATCGGAGCTGGAGCCACGACCCGCGTAACCACCAGCGGCGCCGCGTTCACTGCTCGCACCGCGAGCGCCGTAACCTCCGCCACCTGCGCCGCGGTCAGAGCCAGCGCCACGACCGGCGTACCCGCTGCCACCTGCCCCGCGTTCGCTGCTCGTACCGCGACCTGCGTAACCGCCACCCGCGCCGCGTTCGCTGCTCGCGCCGCGCCCGGCGTAGCCGCCACCGGCGCCTCGTTCGCCACTTGCACCGCGATCACTGCTCGCGCCGCGCCCGGCGTAGCCGCCACCGGCGCCGCGATCACTGCTCGCAGCGCGACCACTACCGGCGCCACGTTCGCTGCTCGCGCCGAGCCCGGCGTATCCACCGCCACTCGCGCCGCGACCGGCGTATCCACCGCCACCCGCGCCGCGTTCGCTGCTCGCACCGCGAGCACCATAACCACCGCCACCCGCGCCGCGGTCACTGCTCGCGCCGCGACCGGCGTAACCGGCTCTCGTCCCGCGATCGGAGCTCGCGCCGCGACCGGCGTATCCACCACTGCTCGCGCCGCGAGCACCGTAACCACCGCCACCCGCGCCGCGGTCACTGCTCGCGCCGCGGCCGCCATAACCACCCCCGCCCGCGCCGCGACCGCGACCAGCGTCGGGGCGAGCCGCGTAGCCTCCTTCGCGATCGGGGTTGGGCCTCGTCGCGCCACCGGGCTTGTTCGGCTTCGCTTTCGGCTTGCTGGGCGCGGACTCGTTGTTCGCCTTCTTGTCGTTGAGTCCGCCCGGCGGACGCAGGCCTGCGAGCTCGGCGGGCGTGAGGCCGCGCCACTTGCCGATCGCGAGGTTGCCGAGCTCGATGTTCATGAACCGGATCCGCCGGAGCGCGACGACCTGGTAATCGAGCTCGCTGCACATGCGGCGAATCTGGCGGTTGAGCCCCTGGGTGAGCACGATGTTGAAGGTCTTGGGGCCCAGGAGCGTGACCTTGCACTTCTTCGTCACACCTTCGGGCACGAGCCGGATGCCGGCCTCCATGAGCCCGACGAAGTCGTGACCGAGGAGGCGGTCGACTTCGACGACGTATTCCTTCTCGTGGTTGAACTCCGAGCGGAGGACCTCGTTGACGATGTCGCCATCGTTGGTGAGGAGGATGAGGCCCTCGGATTCTTTATCGAGGCGACCGATCGGGAAGATCCGCTCGGCATGCCCGATGAAGTCGATGATGTTGCCTTCGATGTGGCGCTCGGTCGTGCAGGTGATGCCGATCGGCTTGTTGAGCGCGATGTAGACCGGAGCGTCCTTCTTGCGGGCACCACCGACGAGCTCGCCCTCGACTCGGATCTCGTCGGAGGGTTCGACCTTGGCGCCGAGGGCGGCGACCTCGCCGTTGATGGTCACTTTTCGAGCCGCGATCAGGTCATCGGACTGCCGGCGTGACCAGGAACCGCTCTCGCCGAGATACTTGTTGAGCCGCATCGTGGCCGACCCTACCAGTCAGCCCGGATGGCAGCTAGGATGGGCCGGCGTTGCGCATCCTTCTCCTCACACCGCCGATGACGCAGCTCAATACGCCGTATCCAGCGACGGCCTATTTGACGGGATTCCTGCGACAACACGCGGCCGAGCTTGACTTGGACGTTCGGCAGGCCGATCCGGCGATCGAGCTGTTCCTGCGGGTGTTCTCGCGCGAGGGCCTCGAGGCGATCGCGGTCGAGCTCGCGGCGCGCATGGAGGAGGCGGCCCGAGACGACGATGACGGAGAAGACCCGCCGAAATCGATCGCGAGCTTCCTGGCGCACGCGGAGCGCTACGTCACGACGATCGATGCCGTCGTCGCGTTTCTGCAGGGCAGGGACCCGGCGCTCGCGATGAGGATCGCGACGCGCACGTTCTTGCCCGAGGGACCGAGGTTCGCGGCGATCGCGGACAAGGGGGAGGACGATCCGCTGCAGTGGGCGTTCGGCATGCTCGGCGTCGCGGATCGTGCGAAGCACCTCGCGAGCCTGTACATCGACGATGTCGCGGATGTGGTGCGCGATGGGATCCAGCCGCACTTCGAGCTGTCGCGCTATGGCGAGCACCTCGCCGCGAGCGCGGCGACGTTCGATGCGCTGCAAACCGAGCTCGAGTCCGATCCGACGCTCGTCGATGCCACGCTCGACGACATCGCGAGAGAGCTCTACGAGGCGCACACGCCCGACGTCGTCGGGCTCACGGTGCCGTTCCCGGGCAACGTGTACGGCGCGTTCCGGATCGCGAAGGCGCTCAAGGCGATCGCGCCGAAGATCACGATCGTCCTCGGTGGCGGGTACGTGAATACCGAGCTGCGCGAGCTCGCCGATCCGCGCGTGTTCGACTACGTCGATTACGTCACGCTCGATGACGGCGAGCGGCCGTTGCTCGCGCTGATCGAGCATCTGCGCGATCCGGCAAAGCCGCTGCTCCGCACGTTCGTACGCATCGAAAACAAGGTCGTGCTGCGTAGCGACGCCGGCCTGCACGACGTACCGCTACGCGATGCCGGCACCCCGACGTACATCGGGCTCGCGCTCGACAAGTATCTGTCACTGTTCGAGATGCTCAACCCGATGCATCGGCTGTGGTCCGATGGCCGGTGGAACAAGCTCACGATCGCGCACGGCTGCTACTGGAAGAAGTGCACATTCTGCGACATCACGCTCGATTATATCTCGCGCTATGACCCCGTCCACGCCGATCTTCTTGTCGATCGGATCGAGGCGATCGTGGCAGAGACCGGCCAGACAGGGTTTCACTTCGTCGACGAGGCCGCACCGCCCGCGGGGCTCAAGGCGCTCGCCGAGCGGTTGATCGCGCGTAACGTCGTCATCACGTGGTGGGGCAACATCCGGTTCGAGAAGACGTTCACACCCGAGCTCGCCGCCTTGCTCGCGCGCTCCGGTTGCGTCGCCGTGAGTGGTGGGCTCGAGGTCGCGTCCGATCGCTTGCTCGGCTTGATCAACAAGGGCGTCACCGTCGAGCAAGTCGCGCGCGTGACCCGCGCGTTCAGCGACGCGAACATCATGGTCCACGCGTACCTCATGTACGGGTTTCCGACCGAGACCACGCAGGAGACGATCGATTCGCTCGAGCGCGTGCGCCAGCTCTTCGAGGCGGGCTGCGTGCAATCGGCGTTCTGGCATCGCTTCGCGGCGACCGCGCACAGCCCGATCGGCAAGCAGCCCGAGCTCTACGGCATTCGCCTCCACAAGGAGCCGGCGATCACGTTCGCGCGCAACGACCTCGCGTTCGACGATCCGACCGGCACGGACCACGAGGCGCTCGGAGCCGGGCTGCGCAAGGCGCTCTACAACTACATGCACGGCCTCGGCCTCGACGTCGACGTCCGGACCTGGTTCGGCAAGGGCAAACGCAGCCAGGTTCCCCCGACGACCGTGGCTAAAGACCTGATTCGCACCGCGCTGACCGTTTCGGGTCGCTGACATAGCCGTGACCAAATGGTTCCGCTACCGGACCGCCGGTAGTGTCATCGTGGAGGCGGTGATTCCCGGCCCACGCCCCAAGTATCGCGGCGTCTCGCATCGGATCGCGGCGTATGTCGCGATCGTGGCGGGCGCGATCTTCGTCGCGTGCGCGCGCGAAGGTGCGCGGCTGCCGGTCGTGATCTACGCGAGTGGGCTCGCCGCGATGTTCTGGGTCAGCGGCACGCTCCATCGCGCCGATTGGAGCCAGCGGGTCTTCAACTGGCTGCGCCGCGCGGATCACGGCACGATCTTTTTGTGCATTGGCGGCACGTACACCCCGTTCGCGCTGCTCGGCCTCGGTGGTCACGACGGTCACAAGCTGCTCCTCCTCGCGTGGATCGTGTGTGGCGCGGGGGTGATCCGCGCGCTCGCCTGGCCGCATGCGCCGCGCGCGGTCACGGCCGCGTGCTTCGTCGCCGCCGGCTGGGTCGTGGTCGCCTACCTGCCCGCGTTCTACGGGGCGGTCGATCGCGACACGTTCTGGTTGATCCTCGTCGGTGGCGTGACCTTCACGCTCGGCGCCGTGATCTATCTGATCAAGTGGCCAGACCCCTCGCCGAAGGTCTTCGGCTACCACGAGGTGTTTCATCTGGTGATCATCGCGGCATGCGCGGTCCAGTTCGTCGCGGTCAGCCGGCTCGCCTGCTAAACTCCTCGCGATGGCCTCCAGCGTCAACGCGCTCGCCGCGGCACTCGCCCGGGCGCTGCTCTCGCGCTTCCTGGTGATCCACGCGCATCGTCGCCGGCTCCAGGCGGGTAGCGCCTTCGGTCCGTCGAGTGAAGAGGTCGCGATCGCGCTGCGCGGCGAGCTGACCGCGCTCGGCCCCGATGCGGATACCGAGGATGCGCGCGTGGCCGACGCGCTCGCCGCGCTGCGCGGCGCGCTCGCCGATGATCGGTTCGCACCGCTCGCCCGGCTCGTGCGCGTGTTCTGGCTCGACAAGATCGATCTCGCGATCGTCGCCGTGCTGCTCGCCCCGGAGCTCGATCCGGAGCTCGAGCGCGCCTTCACGTTCGCGCTCGACGACTTCACGAAGAAGCGCGTCGACCTGAGCTTCCTCGGTCGCCTGATCGGTGGCCGCGAAGAAGACGACATCGATCGGGTCTTCGCCCGGCTCGACGACACCGCGCCGCTGCGCCGCCACGGCGCACTCGCCCTCTCGACGCGGACCGAGAATACGCCGGCCTCGATGCGCACGGTCCGGCTCGCGGATCGCATCGTCGCGTTCTTGCGCGGCCACGATACGGTCGATGAAGCGGTGCGCGGCTTCGTCCGTGTCTCGCACGAGCCCGCCGCGCTCGCCGCGGTCGTGATGGACGAGGCCAAGATCGCGCAGATCCGCCGCGCGCTGGTCGGCAGCGGTGGAGCCGCGCCGCGCGTGGTGCTCGCCGGGCCCGAAGGTGTCGGTCGCGCGATGCTCGTCGAGGCGCTGCTCGCGGAGCGCGATATCGCGTGCGTGCGGATCGATCTCGCGGCGGTCGGCAACGATCCGCGCGCCTTCGAGCTGATCAATGCCGCGCTCCGCGAGGCCGCGCTTCGCGATGCGGTTGCGATCCTCGACGGTCGCGATGCGTTCAAAGATGAAGTCCCGCGTGGCGTCGGCCAGGCGATCGCAGAAGGCGCCGCCACGCTCGCGATCCCGATGGTGTTCACGCTCAGCGTGCGGCCCTCGTGGCTCGCCAACGCGATCCCCGAGCTCGTCGAGCTCGAGGTCCCGGCGCCGAGCTTTCGCGAGCGCCTCGAGCTGTGGCGGCGCGAGCTGCCCGCCCCGCTCGCCAAGCCCGAGGATGTCGAGACCGTCGCGGCGCGCTACTCGTTCACCGGCTCGACGATCACGCGCGTCGCACGACGCGCCGAAGCAACCGCGCGGTTACGCGAGCCGAACGCGCCGCAGATCCAGCTCGACGAGCTAAGCGATGCCGCGCGGCTCACGTTCTCGCACCGGCTCGGCACGATGGCACAGCGCATCCCCACGGGCTTCAAGTGGGATGATCTCGTGCTGCCGAAAGACACGATGGATGCGGTGCGCGAGGTCCTTCGCTTCGCGCGATACAAGCCCGTTCTACTCGAAGAATGGGGCTTTGCTGCGAAGTTGCCGTACGGCCGCGGCGTCTCCGCGATCCTCTCGGGGCCGCCGGGTACCGGCAAGACGATGGTGTGCCAGCTGCTCGCACACGAGCTCGGCTTCGATCTCTATCGCATCGATCTGTCGCAGGTCGTGAACAAGTACATCGGCGAGACCGAGAAGAACCTCGCGCGCATCTTCGAAGAGGCCGAGACCTCGCACGCGGTGTTGTTCTTCGACGAGGCCGACTCGCTGTTCGCGAAACGGACGACCGTGACCTCGGCCAACGATCGCTACGCGAACCTCGAGGTCAACTACCTCCTCCAGCGCATGGAGACGTTCGACGGCGTCACGCTGCTCGCGACGAACCTCGATCAAGGCATCGACGAAGCGTTCCGTCGTCGCGTGCGGTTCTCGATCGCGTTCGAGCTCCCGGAGGCACCGGAGCGCGCGAAGCTGTGGCGGAGCATGTTCCCACCGCAGGCACCGCTCGCGCCGAACATCGATTGGGAGACACTCGCGCGCCAGTTCGAGATGGCCGGTGGCTACATCAAGAAGGCCGTGCTGCGTGCCGCGCTCTCGGCGGCGGAAGGCAAACGAGCCGTGACGAACGCGGATCTCGTCGAGGCTGCGCGCCTCGAGTATCGCGAGATGGGTCGGATCATTTAGTTGGGAACGCCTGGTCGATCGCGTTGTTGATCTTGCCGCGCGCCAAACCACCCATGAACGGTCCCATCTCGGAAACGCACTCGTTGCCCATCTTCTGGGCCTTGCTGCGGTTGATCATCGAAGGATCGAGGTGGGCGTACTTCTCCACGGTGTTCGGGCAGTAGCCGCTCGCCTGCTGCTTGATGCTGTCCCAGCTCGCCTTGACGCCCGCGCCACCGGTGACGTTATCGAGCTCGATCGTTGCGATGTCCGAGAAGGGTTGGTTCGTCATGCGGCAACAGCATTCCAACATTGGTGCCAGGCGCTGGCGCTGATTGCCCCGCGCAAGCTCTCGTAACCACTACCCCTAGCTGCGCGATCCGCCGCTTCTTCGAGGCGACGATCGCGCGTTCCGGCGGACTCAGCCGTATGCTCTGGCGGATGAAAATCGCTCTCGCGCTGGTCACGGTGCTCGCGAGCGTGGCGCATGCAGATGCCCCCAACCTCATGCTGGCCGACCTCGGTTTGCACGTCGTGGGCATCGGCTACCAGCGCACGGTCAGCGATCACGTAGCGCTCCAGATCGCGGCCGAGTCGTACACGCCGTGGACCCAGGAGGACACGTTCTTCGAGGTCCAGGGCTTCGTCGGGCGCGTGCGCCCGATGCTGTATCTGCGCGCGCAGACGCCGACTGGGTGGTGGCTCTCGCCGTTCGGTCAAGCGGGCGTCGCGAGCGCGTCGCGCGGTAACGGCTTCACGTGGGCGGTGGGTGCGTCGGTCGGCTATGCGTGGTTGCTCGCGGAGCATGTCCACATCGCGATCGGGCTCGGCGCGCAATACGATCAAGCGCGAATTCCAGGTGGCAGTGATCGGCCCGCGTTCGCAGAGCTCTGGCCGACGCTCGATGGCTCGATCGGCTACGCGTTCTAGCGATGAAGCGCTTCGCGCCGATCGTGAGCCTCGCGCTGATTGTTGTCGGCGGTGTCGCGTACGAGCTCGTGCACTCGCCCGCGGTGGTCGTCGCTGCGGCCCCGCCGCCGGTCGTCCCGAAGCCGCCGCAGATCGCGATGCCGGCAGCCAGGCGGAGTTTCCCGTCAACTGGGTGATCGGCGGCAAGCGCATGCAGGATGCGGTCACCGTGTTTCCCGACGGGCGCTGGCAGGTGTTGCCCGTTTATTTTCATGTGCGTGAAAAGAAGTGGGTCGATTTCACCGAGGCCAAGCAAGGAGCGCTCACCCCCGAACATCCCTTCTGGTGGACGAACGCGCGCCGCATGGCGAACCACGAGTGCCTCGACTGCCACACCACGAACCTGCGCGTCGCGAACGACAAAGGCACGTGGACCACGACTGCCTCGGACTTCACGGTTGCATGCGAGTCGTGTCACGGCCCCGGTCGCAAACACGCTGATTCTTCGAACAAGGCCGACGTCGCAAAACCCTCGGCGACGAACATCACCGCGTGCGCGCGCTGTCACGGGCCGCGGCAACCGCTGTGGCCGCTGCTCGATGTCGACCACGCGTTCGATCTGCGCGGCGACTACGACGAAGCCTACGATCCGATCGTCATCACGCTGCCCGGGGGCGGCACCTCGAACGACTTCTTCGCCGATGGGCGCCCGGCGACGTCGAGCTTCGAATACCAGGCGATGTTGCAATCGGCCTGTTATCGCAAGGGCGGCGCGACCTGCCTGACGCGTCACTCCGCACCGCATGCGCCAGGCGCGAAGCACGCCGAGCTTCGCGACGAGCCGAACAAGCTGTGCGTCAGTTGCCACGTCGCAGCCACGCCGCGGCGATTCCCGATCTCACGCCGCTCCTCGCGAGCGAGCTCACCGTGTTGCGCGCGAAGGCCTGTGAAGCGCTTGGCGATGCGCACGCGAAGGCGGCCGCCGACCTGGTCGCGGGCAAGCTCGCCGATCCGTCGCTGCGCGTGCGGCTCGCGTGTTCGCTCGCGCTGTTCGACATGCACGATCCTCGTGGCGAGCTCGCGCTCGCGCAGCTCGCTCACGATCCGTCGACGTCGCACCTCACGATCCCCCACCTCGAGCTCGGCAACGCGGCGATGCGCCGCGGCGACTTCGCGATCGGCAAACGCGAGCTCGAACAAGTGGCGCTGCTCGCGCCGTACTTTACCGACGCCTTGACCGAGCTCGCCGCCGCGTATGCCGAGCTAGGTGATCTAGCGCGAAGCGCGGAGGCGTGTCGCGGCGGTGTTGCAGCTCGAACCTAATCATCGCGCCGCGAAGGAATTACAGCGGAAGCTCCACTAGCCGCAGACAGCGCAGTGCAGTCCGTCGCGCGCTCTGCCCACGCGCGTGCGCACGTTCGATCGCGCAAATATGCGATGACACGTGCCGACAGCTCGGTCCCGACGTTGCACACGGTCGCGCACATGAGTGCAGGCACGCATACGTTGTTCGGCCGGTTCATCACGCGGCGACCAGCAGCGGAGGTGCTCGGCGATTGGCTCGAGGCACAACCGACCGATGATGAATTCGATCAACTCGATCTCCAGCGTTGGCTCGACTCGGTGACCGTGGTCGACGATCACGAGCTCGTGATCTTCGAAGAGACCTGGAGCAACGATGCCACCGTCAGGGAGCGCCGCGCATGGATCGACGTGCTCGCGGCGCGCGCAGCCTCCGGAGATTGCGAACTGCAACTCGTGACCGAGAGTGTCGATGTCGTGAGCTGGCAGATCCGTGCTGGCGCGGTGTTGACGGGCACCGAGGTGCGTCGACGCGTGTTACCGCCGCCGATCTCGCCGGAGTACCGGGAACGATTCGCGAAGCGCCACGATCCGCATTCCAACTGACCACTGAAAGCTGCGTACGCGCGTGGGCAGCGGAGCCTTTGTCCCCTGACTTGGCGAGCTGTTATGGCGAGCGCTTCTGCCGGCTGCAACGCGGCGCATTAGCCATCGATTTCAAATAATTAGCTCGACTGCTCCAGCGGCACGAGCGCTGCACTTTCCGGCCAGCATGAGGGCCATCGGCGCAATTGCATTCTCCCTGTTCGTGGTCGCGTGTGCGGGTGCCGATCAGCCGGCCGCGCCCACGCTCGAGATCACGAGCCCGGCGCGTGGCACCACGGCCACCGCCGGCCCGCTGACCGTCACCGGCACGGCGACGAACGCGACCTCGGTCACGGTCAACGGCACGCAGGTGACGCCCGCCGCGGATGGCACTTTCACCGCATCGATCGAGGTCGCGCCCGGCATCTCGATCATCGAGAGCCACGCGATCAACGGTTCGATCGATCTCGAGGATGTCCGCGCGGTCCTCGCGGGCGACACCGTCGCGACGGATGGCACCCAGAAATCGCCACTGGGCGCGCACGCGAGCCTCGCGGCTCTGAGGTCGATCGGCGGCACGATGGCCACTGCCGCGAAGGCGATCGACTACACCGCGGCCGCGCAAGCGATGAACCCGATCTACAACAACACCGGTTGTCTCGGCGCGACGATCGAGATCACCAGCATCGACCTCTCGAACATCACGGTCGGTCTCGCGCCGGCCGCGACGTCGCTCGGCACGGAGGTCACGATCGATAACGTCGTCGTCAAGCTGCACGCGAGCTACAAGGTCGCGTGCATCGGTGGCTCGACGACGATCACCGTGAAAACTAGTGCGGCGCACCTCCACGGCGCGCTCGGGGTCGCCGTCGCGAACAAGGCGATCAAGACCTCCGTCGGCGCGGTGACCGTGTCGCTCGATAACTTCAGCATGGATGTCGGCGGCGTGCCCGGCGCGATCGAAAACCTGTTCAACGGCATCGTTCGCGGCAAGGTCGAGAGCGCGCTCACCACGATGATCCACGACAAGGTCCCGATGCTCGCCGATAGCGCGCTCGCGGGGCTCGTCGCCAAGCCGATCACCGCCAGCATTCTCGGCGAGGTGACCACGATCACCGCGGTGCCGACGAAGGCCTCGGTCACGGCGTCGGGCCTCACGGTCTCGGTCGATACGTCGGTGAAGGTCGCGGGCGGCGAGGGCGGCATGGCGCTCGCGCTGCCGATGCCGATGAACGAGGACCTCCTGGCGCAGAGCACTGGCATCGGCCTCGCGCTCGCCGCGGATTCGGTCAACCAGCTGTTTGCGGGCCTGTGGGCCGCGGACGCGTTCGACAAGACCGTGCCGATCAGCGCGCTCGGTCCGCTCTCCTCGATCCTCGATCCGAGCGTGACGAACCTGGCGCTGAAGATGTCGTTGCCCCCGACCGTGACCACGGACGACGCCGGCCTCGAGCTCGCGATCGGTGACCTCATCGTGACAGCGACCGATGGGGCGGGCACGCCGGTGCAGACATTCGCGCTGTCAGTCAAGACCACGCTGAAGGCGGGCCCGAGCCAGGCTGGCAAGCTGCTCCTCACCGTCGGCACGCCGGAGGTTCACGCGCAGATCGTCTCGCAGGCCGACACCGTCGCGCGGCCACTGACTGACGCTGCGCTGCAGAGCATCGTGACGTCGGTATGGGGCGTCGTCGGCGACGCTGCGGACAGCGCTCTCGGCAACCTACCGATGCCCGCGTTCGCAGGCATCCAGCTCGGCGCGCCGGCAATCAAAGGTTCAGCGGGCTACCTGATCGCCGACATCGCGCTCGACTGACTACTTCGCTCCGTCGACAGTGATCGTGCCGCACGCGACGCGATCACCCGCGTTGCCGGTCGGCTGGGTCTTCATGTCATCCGCCTTGGCGTGGATGATAAAACCCTTGCCCGCAATCGAGGTGTCGCCATCGCCGAGCGTCGCGCCCTTGAGCGTGAACGTCTTGGTGGCCTTGCCATCCTTCTCGGCGGTGATGTTGCCCATGTCGCCCTCGTGATGCTCTTCGGCATCCGGCGCGCCGTGCTTCATGTTGGTCGGGTTGAAGTGACCACCCGCGCTCATCGCATCGGGAGCCGAGCAATCGCCCTTCTCGTGGATGTGAAAGCCGTGATCGCCCTTCTTGAGACCTTCGAGGTTCGCGGTGACTTCGATGCCATCCGGCGTCTCCTTGAACTCGACGGTGCCCTTCACGGCCTTGTACTTCGCCGTGCCAGCCATCGTCGCCGTCGCGTGCTTCGGTGCGGGCGGCGGCGGGGGCGGAGCCGGCTCGGACTTCGCTTCGACGACCGATGCGGGCGGGGGAGGCGGCGCCGGAGACGGCTTCTTGCCACCACATGCGGCTGCGCCGAGGACGAGGGACAGCCCCATAGCGAACGTGGAGACCTTGGTCATCCGCGCACTATATGTCAGCGCTTCGTGAGTTTCTCGATCAGCGCCACAAGCTCGGCGATCTTGTACGGCTTCACGATCAGCGCATCGTGCTGGCCGAGCTCGCCGGTCGGTACCGCTTCTGGCAACGCGGTCATCAGGATGGTAGGAATTCGCGCGAGGCTCGGGTCCTGGCGGATCCGCCGGATCATCTCGGGGCCGTCCATGATCGGCATCATGAGATCGCTGAGCACGATGTCGGCCGGTCTCTTCCCGAGGCTGGCGAGCCCGAGCTTGCCGTTGATCTCGATCGCCACTTCATAGCCACGAACGGTCAGCAAATCTGCGGTGATATCCGCAAGCCCGAATTCGTCGTCGACTATGAGGACGTACACTTCATGTCCTTTGCGCTACCTGTCCTCGATCGTACGGGCATCCCCGAGCGGATCTGTTCGGCGCTATCGATCGTATCGGCGACGAGCAAGCCGCGATCGGTGTGGTGCATGAAGCCGTGCAGGCCAGCGAAGCAGAGCCGCTTGTTGCCCTTGTCGATCACTCCCTCGATCGCGTCCAAACCGGGAATTCCCGTATCGAGACGGTCGAGAGCGTGTGAATCGGTCATTGCCGGGTTTCAACCACGCGGGAGCGTCACGCAAAACCGCGCGCCTCCCGTTCCCGATTCGAGTCTCACCGTTCCTCCCATCGCTTCGCTCAGCAGCTTGACGACGCAGAGCCCGACGCCGAAGCCACCACCTCCGCCGGGAGGTACGTGCTCGTGATCGAACCGGTCGAACAGGAAATCGCATTGCTCGACCGGGATGCCGGGCCCGTCATCGCTGACGACGAGCTCGGCGTGCATGCCGCGAAGCTCGGTCCCGAGCTCGATCTCGGCTCCATCGCCGTATCGGATCGCGTTTTCGACGAGGCTCGTGACGATCTGCTTGACCCGCGCGCGATCCCACCAGCCTTGCACCGGCGTGGCCCGAAGGACATGCAAGCGCGCGCCGGAGCGAAATGCATCTTCGGCCTGGTCGCGCACGACGTCCTCGAGCACGTCCTGGAGGTCGACCAGCTCGTACGAGAGGTCGATCTGGCCTTCGCGCAGGGCCGACAGCTCGGTGATCCGGTCGATCGTGGAGGTCAGCTTCCGGACGTGCCGGTTGAGCTGGGCGACCCGTGCCGTGATCGCCGGATCGGAGGTGACCCCGAGGCGATCGAAGTGGTCGGCGAGCAGCACGAGCGGGGCGACAGAGTTGCGCAGCTCAACTCCGAAGGTGCGAATGAACTCGTCGCGCGCTGCGACTTGGTGTTCGAGATGCGCACAACGCCCACCGCACACCGTGCTGTCATGACACGGTGGTCGCGCCTCAGTCTTCATCTCGACAACGTGGCCTGCCACCTCTCACGGACTGTTCAAGAATTGCACCATTGGACCCGATCGGTCAGGGGACGGTTAGCGCTGTCAGATCGGCCCAGTTGGGACCGGCTTCGAGACCAACCACGAGCGGAACTTCGAGCTCGAACGCGTGCTTCATCGCCTCGCTCGCGACCCTTGCCGCACGACTTAGCTCTGCTGCAGGGACTTCGAACAGGACCTCGTCGAGGATCTGAGCGAGCGGCCGTGCGCTCAGCCCCGCCTCGCGAAGTGCGAGATCCGCGTCGAGCAGGCCGCGGCGCGCGACGTCGGAGACCGAACCTTCGTGGGTCGCGCGGCGAGCCAAGCGTTCGGCGTACGAGCGATCATGCGAATCGAGCGATTCGAGGCCGCCGATCGGCCAGTGCCGGCCCGCGATCGTCGTGATGTAACCGCGCTCCTTCGCGAGCCGGAGCTGCTCGTCCTGGAACGCGCGGACCTGCGAATAACGCTGATCGAAGCGCGCGATCAGCTCCTTCGCTTCGGCCGCGCTGATGCCGAGCTGGAGCGCGAGCGCGGACGAGCCCTGGCCCGCGAACGTGGCGAAGTTGATGACCTTGCCGAGCTGGCGTTCGTCGTACGTGAGCTCGGCGATCGGCTTTTCGAGCACGGCCGAGGCAGTGAGCGCGTGCATGTCGGCGCGCGCGCACAGCGGTTCGACCAGCGCTGGATCGCGCGTGAGGTGCGCGAGCACGTGGAGCCCGAGCTGGTTGTAGTCGACCGAGAGCAGCACGTGGCCCGGCTTGGCGACGAACGCGCGGCGGATCCGCGCCATCTCCGGCGTCCGGCCTGGCACGCGCGACAGATCGGGATTCGAGTTGACGAGCCGGCCGCTGAACGAGCGCGCCGGATCGGTGCGCGAATGGACGCGGCCATCCGGCGCGATGCAGCCGCGCAGCGAGATGATCCAGCTATCCCGCAACCGGCGCAGCCCGCGCCAGCGCAACACCAGCGCGACGATCGGATGTGCGTGCTCGATCCGCTCGAGCGCTTCGATCGACGTGCTCCACCCGGTCTTGGTGTGGTTGACGATCGGCAGCTTCAGCTCCTCGAACAACACGGTACCGAGCTGCTTCGAAGAATTGACGTTGAACGCGTGCCCGGCGAGCTTCTCGATCTCGGCCTGGAGCTCGGCTTCGATCACCGCGAAGTCGCGCTCGGCGCCGGCGAGCTCGCCGCGATCGACGGCGATGCCGTAGAGCTCCATCCGCACGCAGGTCTCGGACATCGCGTGGTACTCGGTGAGCCGATCGGGATCGAGCTTCGGCGCGAGCTGGTTCCACACTGCGACGCACGCATCGGCGTACTGCCCGGCGAATTCGCCGGCCCGGTCGCTCGAGATCGCGGCCCACGGCTTTCGTTGCGCGCCGGCGCCGAGCACCGTCGCTTCGTCCGGCAGCGCGTGACCGAGCGCGAGCTTCGCGATGATCGGCAGATCGTGGGGGGCCCAGTTGCTCGGTTGCGTGAGGTGCGAGGCGGCGGCGGAATCGCCGACATCGGCGAGCGTGAGGTGCGCGCGGGCGAGCGCGACGCAGAGTCCTTCGCGCGCGTGGACGAGCGTCGGTGTGGTCGCGAGCCAGTCCGCGATCACCGCAGGACCCGCGAGCGTGGTGCCCGAGCCTTTGAACGGTGCGTACAGCGCGGTGCCATCGCCCGTCGCGAAGGCGATCCCCGCGAGATCGAGATCTTCGAACAGGGGATGGAGGGCCACCGGCGGCGCGAGCTTCGCGAGCTCTTCGCGCAGGGTCTCGGTGGTCTCGCACACGGTGACGCGCAACGCGCCGCCATCGGCGACGAGCAGCTCGACGAAGCCGAGCTGCTCGAACAGCGCGTTCATCACGGCGGGAGCGGGCGGTGCGAACGCGGGTGCGGGGCCGGGTCCGAACTCGCTCGCGAGCCGGCCGCGCGCGAGCTCGGTACGCACGATCTCGGGGCCCGCGGCGCGTAGCGCATTGCCGGTGCGGCCCTTGATGTCGGCGACCGCGGCGAGTGCGGCCTCGGTGGTCGCGTAGTGCTCGAAGAGCTGGGTCGCGCCCTTCGCACCGATGCCCGGAACGCCGGGCATCTGATCATCATCCCCGACGAGCGCGAGCCATTCGCCCGCCTGTTCAGGCGGAACCCCGAACCGCTTGACGACCATCTCCGGCGTGTAACGCGCGTCCTTGTTCGCGTCGTACCACCACACGCGATCACTCACGAGCTGCGCGTAGCGCTTGTCGATGCCGACGATCACGACATCGTCACCCGCCTCGCGCGCCTCGCGCGTGTACGCCGCGCACGTGCGCAGCTCGTCGGAGGATTCCACCACCGCGAGCCCGAGCGTGCGACACAGCTCGGCGAGCAGCGGCAGTTGCTCTGCGAGGATCGCCGGCCACGTCGGATCCGGCACCGGATCGATCACCGCGATCGCGTGGGCCGGAACCTTGAACGCGATACCGCGCACGATCGCGCGCGCGACCGAGAACAGCGCATTGACCACGAGTCCGTCGGGGTTCTTGCGATCGGTCGGCACGACCATGAAACCGCGGACGAACAGGTTGGTCGCCGATGCGACGAGCGTGCGTTCAGCCATGGCGCGAGCCGATCCTACTGCGGTATGCACGCCGGTGATGGGGCAACGCGTCGTGATCGGCGAGCTCGGGGAAGAACCGCTACAGGCGATCGATCAGTTCGCGAGCCTCGTCGAGATGGAGCGACCCGATCCGGCAACCCTCGGTCCGCGCGATGTCGTCGTCGATGTCGCGAGTGCCGCGGTCGGTTGGGTCGACCTGATCATGGCGAGCGGCCAGTACCAGCACGTGCCGAAGCCGCCGTACACGCCGGGCCTCGAGTACGCCGGCACGGTGTCGTGGGCCGGTGGCGACGCGGACCTCGCGGTCGGCACGCGGGTCCTGGTCGATCCCTTTCTCGCCGGACCGCGGTCGAGTGGTGCGTATCGGGCGTACGGCGGGTTCGCCTCGTATGCGGTCGCGCCGCGTGAAGCGGTGCATGCGATTCCCGGCGCGCTCACGTTCGCCCAAGCGTGCAACCTGCTCGGCAACTACGAGACCGCGTATCACTGCTTGATCGCGCGCGGTCGGCTCGCGGCCGGCGAGACGGTGTTGATCCACGGTGCGTCGGGCTCGGTCGGGCTCGCGGCGGTCCATGTCTCGAAGCTCGTCGGTGCGACCGTGATCGCGACCGGGCGTTCGGCCGCCAAGCTCGCGGTCGTCAGTGCGCAGGGCGCCGATCACGTGATCGATGCTTCGCGCCCCCTGCGCGACGAAGTGAAGCGTCTGACCGGGGGGCGCGGCGTCGATGTCGTCTACGACGGGGTCGGTGGCCCGGTCTCGACGGAGAGCCTGCGCTGCGTCAGGTTCGGTGCGCGCTACTTGATCGTGGGCTGGGCGGCAACACCGTTCGTCGCGAAGGGCAAGGGCGAGCGCGGTGCGCCGCATGCGAACCAGTTGCCGACGAACTTGATCATGATGAAGGGGCTCGACGTGCTGGGCTGCCCGACCGTGATCTCGACCGTGAACGATCCATCGATCCGCGCCGCGCGGCTCGCGCAGGTGCTGGCGTGGGCGAGCTCGGGCCAGCTCGTGCCGTACGTGTCGCGGACCTATCCGCTCGCCGACTTCAAAGCCGCGCTGCACGCGAAGTGGCACGGCGAGCACGTCGGCGGCGTCGTGCTCGCGCCGTGAGCGTCACGTCATCAGCGCGTGCGGATGCCGTGGCTGTGGCGAGCAAACGATCGGGTGAAACCGGCGGATCATCGAGCTTCGAGGTCGCCGCGTACGCGATCACGGCGCACACCACGACCAAAACGGCACGCGGCCGCGGCTATACTGGGGACGACGCGCACGAAGGCGGTGGAGTCCGCCGATACCCGCAGCCGCTCGTTTTTCGAGCGAATTGCCAATGACTCCTACGATCCCCGCCATGCGGGCACCGTAGGATCGCGTGACCTCCGGTGCCCACCAGGAGCCCCGTCATGCTCGCCTTCGGCAAAACTCTGGTCATCTGGATCGTCGTCGCGGCGATCGTGGGGGCCGCGTGCGGTGTCGCTTCGGCCGCGTTCCTCTACCTGCTCGCCGAGGTCACCGAGATTCGCACGGCGCACGAGGTGATCGTGTTCGCGCTTCCGGTCGCGGGCCTCGCGATCGGCACGCTGTACGCGAAGCTCGGCGCCTCGATCAAGGCCGGCTATAACCTCGTGATCGATACGATCCACGATGGCGGCGCGGAGATTCCGCTGCGGATGATGCCGATGGTGCTCGTCGGGACCGTGCTCACGCATCTGTTCGGCGGCAGTGCAGGGCGCGAGGGCACCGCGGTGCAGATGGGCGCATCGATGGCCGACTGGCTGAACCATCGCGTGAAGCTCACGCCCGAGCAGCGGCGCGCGATCCTGGTCGCCGGTGTCGCGGGCGGTTTCGGCTCGGTGTTCGGCACACCGTTCGCGGGCGCGATGTTCGGTATCGAGTTCGTGCGGCTGCGCCGATTGGAAGTGCGCGCGGTCGTGCCCGCCATGATCGCCGCGATCGCGGGAGATCAAGTGACGGGGCTATGTGGCATCGTCCACACCGCGTATCCGACCGTCGCGGCGACGTCTTTGACGTTCGCGCTCGTGCTGCGCTGGCTCGTCGTGGCGGTCGCGATCGCGGCGGCGGTCGTCGCGTTCATCGAGCTCACGCACTTCTTGAGGAAGCGCGGAGAGCGCCACGTGTCGCACCTCGGTGTTCGGATGGCGATCGGTGGCGCCGTCGTCGTCGGGCTGTGGCAGCTCGCCGGTACGAGCGCGTATCTCGGGCTCGGCGTGCCCGGCATCGTGAGCTCGTTCACGGCCGCGACGCCGGGCTACGTGTTCGCGCTCAAGCTGGTGTTCACCGCGGTCACGCTCGGTGCGGGCTTTCTCGGCGGTGAGGTCACCCCGTTGTTCTTTATTGGCGCCACGCTCGGCGCGGCACTCGCACCGGTGCTCGGGATTCCGCAACCGCTCGCGGCCGGCGTGGGGCTCGCCGCGATCTTCGGTGCGGCCTCGAACACGCCAATCGCGCTGTCGATCATGGCGGTCGAGCTGCTCGGCTGGCACGCGTTGCCTCACGTCGCGATCGTGGCGCTCGTCGCGTACGTGCTCGCCGGGCGGCGCAGTATCTATCCCGCGCAGCTCGCGAGCTAGCACGATCCACCAAGCACGCTTCACCGGGTCCCCATACACTGGCGCTGGATGAGCCGGTTCACCGTCGCGATGGCAGCTCCTGGCCGGCTCGTCGACGTGTGCAAGCGCCACTTGATCGTCCTATCAGTCGATCGGATCGGGCCGTGGATCGCCGCGGGAGGCATCACCGTGAATGACCAGCCCGGCGCGATCAATCAGCTCGTCGCGACCGGGGATGTCCTCGCAGCCGGTCTCCTGACAGGCACCCTCCTCCCCGAGCCGCGCACGCTCGCGATCGTGTTCGAGGACGACGATCTCGTGATCGTCGACAAGCCCGCGGGGCTCCATGTCCACCCGCTCGGCGAGTACCGCCGGGGCACGTTGCTCAATGCGCTCCTGTGGCATGCCGGTGCGCGCGAAGATCGGCCGTGGGCGGCATGGCGACCGCACCCGGCGCACCGCCTCGATCGCTGTGCGAGTGGGTTACTCGTGATCGCGAAGAGTGCGGCGATCCACGATGCCCTCCGCACGCAGCTCGCGAGTCATGCGATCGAGCGGCGCTATCGCGCGACCGTCGAAGGTTCGCTCGCCTGTGATCGCGGCACGATCGATGGCCCGCTCGGTCGCGATCCGCAGAACGATTACCGCCGCGCGATCGTCGCCGACGGTCAGGCGGCGCGCACGCACTTCACGGTCATCGCGCGCACGGCCACCACGACGACCGTGGAGCTCGAGCTCGAGACCGGTCGTACGCACCAGATCCGCGCACACCTCGCGAGCCTCGGACATCCGATCGTCGGGGATGCGCTCTATGGCGCCGCGCCGCGCGAGCCCACGGAGGTCATCGAGCTCCGCGCGATCGCGCTCCAGCTCGATCATCGCGGGGAGCGTCGCCGATTTACGGCGTGACTTTCGGCGCCGGGCTGACGGTGCCGGGCGTCGTCGCTTGCGCGGTCTTGAACAAGATCCGACCGACACCACCGCCACCGCCGCCGCCATTGCCTTGGCCTTGGGTGTTCGCGGTGCCGGCTTGGGCCGCAGCGCTTCCGGTCGCGCCGTCGCCACCCGCGGCGCTGTAGGCGCCTTGGAGGCCGCCGCCGTGCGCGAGCGTGCTGCTGCCGTCGTCGCCCGGATTGCCGTGGGCGCCCGGGCCATTCGCATCCCCGGTGCTGCCGACGCCAGCCCCGCCACCACCTGCGCCGCCGTTCGTCGCGACGACGCCACCGACCGTGACCGACGAACCTTGCAAGACGATCGCGCCGCCTGCGCCACCCCCACCACCGGCGCCCCAGTTCTCGCCGTTGTTGACGCAGTTCGTGCCACCCGCACCGCCATCGCCACCCGCGAGGACCGCGCCGGTGATCGAGATCGTCGATGGCGTGCTGAGCTGGATCGCGCCGCCACCTGCGCCACCATTGCCGCCGGTCTGCGTGTCGCACGTGAGCCGGTCGGCATTACCGCCGCCGGATCCACCGACGAGCGATGCGATCAGGTCGGTGCCCTGCACGGTGCCGCCCGCGCCACCCAAGAGGTTGGGGTTGTTGCCGCCGTTCGTCGAGTTACCACCCTTGCTGCCGGAGGTGCCGTAGCCCGCGCCGCCGCCGCCCGAATCGTAGTAGCTCTGCGTGTTGAGCCCGACGCCCCCGGCGCTCGGTCCCGCTTGTGTTTGCGCGCCCGCCGCGCCGGCGCGCGTCGCCTTGGCGCCACCGTCGATCGTGCCTTGGACGGCGATCGCATCACTCGCGAGGACCACGAGCGACCGCGATCGATGCGGTGAGCTCGAGATCCGCGGTCCCCGCACCTTGGCCGCCAGTCGGGACGTGCAACGCCACGAACGGTGTGCCGGATCCGGATCCGGCTCCGGCTCCGGATCCCGAGCCCGTTCCGGAATCCGATCCGTTCGGCGCATCCGCAGCCGGCATGCCTCCGTCGGGATCTCCGTTGTGGTTTCTTTCCGACCCGGGCGCAAATCCGCAGCCGACACAACACAGGACGATCAGCGATGCGCGGATGTAGGCAGCACACAGTCGAGGGTAGGTCGCGCGCGATGTCGGACGGGCACGCACCACGTGATCATCCTCTCAACTCGCCACGGTGAAATCTGAGATACCGTGCGCCATGCGAACGGTCATCCTCGTGCTCCTCGTCGGCGGGTGCTCGTCTGATCCTGGTCAAGCGCCGCTGACGCACGACACGACGTTGAAGTGTCCGATACCGGATGGCCTGCCATTCCGCCCCGCGACCGCGGGCTTTCAGGTCGCGCAGAACGGGACCCTCGCCTTCGACGAGCCGCGCTCCAAAGATCAAGCATCCGACACGATCGGCAATCCCGGCGGTCTCGTCGCGAGCATCTATCTCGCGGATGCCGCGATGGCGGCGACAGAGCCGGTCACGTATCACGGCGTCAAGGCGCGCACGGCGGTGACCGCGGGTTACTTCGCCGATCCCCTGCCCGGCGAGCACGTCTCGTTGTGGAGCTACGACGGCTCGGCATGGAGCTCGATCGCGAGCGCGACGACCGATGCTGACGGTGCCTACGATCTGCCAGCGACCTCGTTCGTCGCCGCGAACAAGCAGCCGCTGTACTCGATGCTCGAGGCCGACGGCAGCTGCGCCGAGCACTACAACACGCTGTTGCCTGCGGGTTCGAAGGTGGTTGTCACCGACATCGACGGCACGCTCACCACCGATGACAACCAGGTCATCGATCAGATTCCCGACGCGACCTACGTGCCGGTCGCGATGGGGTCGGCGGTCGCGCTGATGATCGCGTGGGACGCGAAGAACTATCCGATCATCTACCTGACCGCGCGCCCGCACGTGCTGCGCGTCGAGTCACGCGGGTGGCTGCGCGACGAGGGCTTTCCGAACGGTGCGCTGATCACCGCGATCCAGACCGAGGAAGCCGCGGCGTACAAGACCGCGTGGTTGCAGCGCATGGTGAACCAGTTCGGCTGGGACGTGGTGGCGGCCTACGGCAACGCCGACACCGATATCACCGCGTACAACAACGTCGGGATTCCGAAGAACAAGACCTTCATCGTCGGGCCGCTCGCCGGTTCCGCTGGCACGCAGCCGATCGATGGAATGGACTTCGCCGCGCACATCGCCGGATACATTGCTGCCCAGCCGTCGAACTAATCTGGCGCTATAGACTCAGCGTGCAGGCACAGAATCGGCAAGGTAAGGCGTGGTCCAAACGTCCGCGGCTCGAGACGTACGCCGATGGCGCCGTGCGGTCCCGACGGTCGTGATCAAGAATTACTACCTCGGCTGCCCCGGTTGGGGCACCAAGACGTGGCTCGGTCGGCTGTTTCCGTCAGGCACGCGCTCGACGGAGTTCCTCGAGCACTACGCGAAGGTGTTCAACACCGTCGAGGGCAACACGACGTTCTACGCGTTGCCGACGCCCGAGATCGTCGCGCGCTGGCGCGATCAGGTGCCGAGCGAGTTTCGGTTCTGCTTCAAGTTTCCGCGCACGATCTCACACGACAAGTTGCTCACCGATTGCGAGCGCGAGGTCGACGAGTTCCTCGGGCGGATCG
Source organism: Kofleriaceae bacterium (assembly GCA_043780895.1). Classification (GTDB taxonomy): domain Bacteria; phylum Myxococcota_A; class Polyangia; order Haliangiales; family Haliangiaceae; genus JABFXX01. The sequence continues at coordinate 26,277 of JAYWCI010000105.1, forward strand.
AACCCCTCGGCAGTCTGCTCGGCACGCTGATGTTGCAGCTGCCGCCGCGCTGCGATGGTACGCAGCTCGCGAAGCTCGCCGGTTTTCTCGACGCTCTGCCGCGCGACTTCACGTACGCGGTCGAGCCGCGGCACGAAGAGCTCTTCACGGGTGGTCCGGCCGATGTCGAGCTCCAGGCATTGCTGCGCGAGCGCAAGATCGATCTGGTGGTGATGGATACCCGCGGCTTGCATCGCACGCACAGCCTCGTGCTCGCCGACGTGCGCGGTCGCAAGCCCGCACTGCCGGTGATCATGCGCGCCACCGCGAACCGGCCGATCGTGCGCTGCGTGCCGCATGAAGATTTCGCGGAGAGCGAGCCCGAAGCGATCGCGTGGGCCGCGCAGGTCGCGCAGTGGATCGCGGCAGGAAAGCGCCCCTACTTCTTCATGCACTCCCCCGATGACATGCTCGCACCCGAGAATGCGTACGCGTTTCACGCTCGGCTCGCCGCGCAGGCGCCGGTCGGCGAGCTCCCCGTCTGGCCCGCCGCGCCGCGCCAGCTCAGCCTGATCTAGCCCGAGCTTGGATGTTCTGGAATGATCTAGACTCGCACGCATGCGATTCGCCTCGAACGTGTACATCGTCACCGGTGGTGCGAGCGGCATCGGCCGCGCGATCACGAAGCTCCTCTCCGATGAAGGCGCGCTCGTGATGATCGCCGACCACGACGTGCATGCGGGCCACGATGCCGTCGAGGAATACGGCGATCACGTGCGCTTCACGCGCTGTGACGTCGGGCGCGAGAACGAGGTCAAGCGCGTGGTCAACGCCACGATGCGGTGGGGCGGCAGGTTGGACGGGGTGGTCAACAATGCGGGCCTCGCGAATCCGGTGATCGGACCGATCGAGAAGCTCGATCTCGCGGTGTGGAACAAGTTCATCGCGACGAACCTGACAGGTGCCTTCTTGTGCGCGAAGCACGCGATCGTCGGCTTGCGCAGATCGCGCGGCGCGATCGTCAACATCGGCTCGACCCGCGCCGTGCAATCCGAGCCCGAGACGGTCCCTTACTCCGCGAGCAAGGGTGGCATCGCGGCACTCACCCATTCGCTCGCGATCAGCCTCGGCCCCGACATTCGCGTCAACTGCATCGAGCCAGGGTGGATCGCGACCTCGACATTCGCGGCGCGCGATCGCCGGAAGGCTCCGAAGCTGTCGAAGCGCGATCACGCACAGCATCCGGCGGGCAGGGTGGGCACGCCGGAGGACATCGCGAACCTGTGCGCGTGGTTGTTGTCCGCGGAAGCGGGGTTCGTGACAGGCGCGGTCTACGTCAGTGACGGCGGCATGACGCGCAAGATGATCTACGTATGAGATCTACTAGGCGACCTTCACGCGGCTGCGCCCCGCTTGCTTCGCCGCGTAGAGCGCCTGATCTACACGATACCGGAGCGTCCGTCGGACGCTCGCGCGCGCCAAGCGTTCGCCAGCGATCAGGACCTGGTACCCGACCCCGTGACCGTAAGTCTCGCCGCTCCCACGCAACCGCAACTCTACACCGCTAGCAACGCGAGATCAGGTAGACCACCGCGAGGATGGGGAGAGGAATGCCGAGCAGCCATGCGATGCCGAAGCCTGCTTTGCCGCCAGTGGAAGTCATGCCCGGCGGCTTTGCAGATGGTGTGCCTGCGTAAGTTGGCCATTTACCCTACGCGTCTAGACCGTCAACCGCTCAGCGTGCGGGACGGCGCGTGCAATGTCACGAGCGCCGGGGCATGCGGGATGCAATTTGGCCTCGTATGGCAAATCATAATGGACGTACCGAGCGCGACGACGCTCGCGAGTTCTCGAATCAGCAAGAACAAAACTTCCAGGCCGACTCGGACAACACCGAGCACGGCTACCAGGATCCGCGCGACCAGCGCGAGCGCTCGCACGGTCGCGATGACATGCGCGGAGGCGACTTCGCGAATCGCAACTACCAGACGACCGACCCTTCGAGTGATCACTCGGCGCGCGGGCTCCGCAGTTTCTCGCAGGCCGTCGACGAGCTTACCGAGCGCAACCTACGTGCCGATCGCGACGCGACGCCGTCGGTCACAGACCTCACCGAGCGGCGCAACAACCGTGGGCAGAGCGGCGTCCAGGCGGGCGGACGTGGCCCCGGCGCGTACCGTGGCCCGGTGACCCGCGGCGGCAACGACGGGCAGTGGGGCGACTTCGATCGCGGTGGGCGCTCCTCGTCTGGCTCCGGTGTCTCGCAGGACAGCGACCGCGGCTACGTCACGCAAGCGCCGCAGGATCCGCGCGCGCAACGCTATGAAGGTCTGCAACAACGCTGGTCGGCCGGGCAATCGCGCGGCCCTCATGCGGGCAAGGGCCCGAAGGGGTTCGTCCGCGCGGACGAGCGCATCTCGGAGCTCGTCCACGAGGCCTTGACCGATCACGAGCACATCGACGCGTCGAACATCAGCGTGACCGTCAAGGACGGCGAGGTCACGCTCACCGGCAACGTCGACAACCGCAATGCCAAGTTGCAGGCCGAAGATCTCGTCGCGACGGTGAACGGCGTCAAGGAGATCCACAACCAGATCCGCGTCGGTTTGGTTTCTTCATCGGCGAATTCGAGCCACGTCGAGATTCCAGACGATCACGGCAAGACCAAGCCGCAGCGCCCGAGCTAGCCGAAAACGAAGACGGGCGCCTCGCTCGCGTGAGGCGCCCGCTGGGTGCAGCTGTCGCGCTAGCTCGCGAACGGCGACGGTGCTGACTCGGCCGGTTGGACGGCCAACCACGTGTGGGCGATCTTGCCCATCTGGCTCAACGCGACATCGCGAACGGTCTTCATCACGAGCCCTCCGAGCAGGCCGGCGACCAGGCCGCGCTCTTCACTCCCTCTCCTCCCTTCGCCGAGACTCGCGAGCCAGACCCCCGCGAGCGCGCCGAAAGCGACGAGCGCCCACGGATTCTCGGCGAGCTTCTCGAGCTTCGGTAGATCAAGTTTCGGCTCGTCCATGGATCACCGGCGGACGAGGCGCATCACCAGAAAGCCCGCGCCGAACGCTATGCCGAGCGCGGCCATCGGGTGCTTCTTGATCTGCGCGCCGATGTACTCGATCGAGTTCATGGCTTGCGCGCGGAACGCGGATGCCTTCTCGGGCACGCCGTCGACCAGGTGCTTCACGTTGTCCTTGAGACCATCGAAGCGGGTCTCGAGCTCGTTCGTCACATCAACCTTGGTAGCCATGACAGTGCCTTTCGCGTTTTATTTGAGTAAGCGCCGCGGCGGAATGATTTCGCCGGAGACCTGGTCGCGTTCGTTCTTTGGAGTGATCGGCTTGCGCGCGGGTGCGCAAGGCACGTCGAGCTGCGGAGTCCAGCGCGGCTTGCGCATCGTCGGCAGAAGCTCGGTCACGCCGAACTCGAGCTCGGCGGGACCTGGTTCGGTATCTTCGATTACCGTGATCTCCATGTCATCATCGGAGTCGTCCGCGATGGTATCGAGCGCGCGCAGGATGCCGTTGCATAGCTGGCGAATCTCGACTGCCATCGGACGGTGCGCCGGCTCCTTATCCAGCATGCGAATCACGAGCTCGCACAGCTTTGCGGGCGCGTTGCACTTGTCCGCCAGCGGCGCGGGCTTGCTCGTGATGTGCTTGCACACGACTTCGGCGAGGGTACGGCCATCGAACGGCGGCTGCCCGGTGAGCACCTCGTACGCGATCACGCCCAGCGAGTAGATGTCGCACGGTGCCGCGATGTGCTGACCCGAGGCTTGCTCGGGCGACATGTAGATCGGCGTGCCCGGCGTCATGCCTTCCATGGTGAGGCGACCGACCGGACCGAGGCGCGCGACGCCCCAGTCGATCAGGCGCAGCGGATAGTCAGGATCCGCGGGCGTCATCATCAGGTTGTCGGGCTTCAAGTCACGATGTACGACGCCGCGCGTGTGCACGGCAGCAAGCACGTCGGCGACATCGCCAAGCAACGCGACGACATCGGTCCACGGTAGCTTGCCGGCTTCGCCGAGCTTCTGGGTGAGCGTGGCGCCCTCGACGTACTCCATCGCGATGTATGGCCGATGGTCCGGGAGGATGTTGCACTCGTAAACGCGGACGAGGCCGGCGTGCCGGATGTCTTCGAGGATCGAAGCCTCCTGGACCATCCGCGTCGCCATGCCGGGTTGCCGGCACAGCTCGGGATGCATGATCTTGATCGCGGCCTTGCGCGGCAGGACGCAATGAGTGGCTTTGAACACCTTGCCCATGCCGCCACGCCCGACCTCTCGCTCGATCCGATACGAGCCGACGACCGAGCCGGGTTCGAGATCAGGTGAAGCTACAGCGATCATGACCAGCCTTATTGCGAAGCGCGTGCCGGTCGTAACCGATCGAAGATGCGGCTCTAGTGGTGCCCGATCGGAGCCGCTGCGGCGGTGGCACGATGCATGAAGCTCCCGCTGCGAAGTTCATGGATACCGAACCGACCGATGGTGAGCTGATCGGCGCGTGGCGCATGGAAGCGGTGGTCGGACGCGGAGGGATGGGCACGGTCTACCGTGCGCGACATGCGCTCGACGAGCGGGTGGTCGCACTCAAGGTCCAGCGCAGAGATGCAGCCGTCAACACACGTGCCAGAGAGCGCATGATACGTGAGGCTCACATCCTCGCGACCGTTGCTCATGCAGGCGTCCCGCGATTCTTCGAAGCGGGCGTGCTCGACGACGATCGCGCGTGGATCGCGATGGAGCTGGTCGAGGGAACCTGCTTGACCGCGCGGCTCTCGCAAGGGTCGATGAGTGGAGATGAGACGACGACCGTCGTCGCGAGTGTGGCGGCCGTGCTCGCTGCCGCGCACGTCAGTGGCACCACGCACCGCGACCTCAAGCCCGACAACATCTATCTGACCCCGAGCGCCGCCTATCCGCTGCGCGTGCTAGACTGGGGCATCGCGCTAGACAGCGCCGGCGTGCGCTACACGAACCACGACGAAGCGATCGGTACGCCGACGTACATGGCGCCCGAACAAGCGCGTGGCGGCCCGACCGGTGGACACTGCGATGTCTACGCACTCGGCATCATCGCGTATGAGATGCTCGCGGGTGCACCCCCGTTCGTCGGGACGAACCCCGTCGAGATCCTGCTGCAACACTTCAATCGTGACCTGCCGCCGCTCGGACCACGCTGTCCCGGTGTGGCGTACGGGCTCGTCGATCTCGTCGAGCGGATGCTCGCGAAGCTGCACGACGAGCGGCCCAGCGCGGTCGAGGTCTTCGCAGAGATCGAGCGGCTCGGGAGCACCACGGGGCCGGTCAAGGCCATCTCGAGCGAGCAGATCACGACCCCGATCCGCACGCGGAGCTGACCGAGTCGCCCTGGTCCGACGCTTGTAACTCTTCTCGCGACTACTGCTTTTCATACCTCGTCGGCCATACCTCGATACGGTGCGCGCGCGCGTCTCCGCCCGGTGTGCGCCCTCGCTACACCCGACCCGACAGCGATCGGGTGCCGATCGTGATCGCGACGCTGCGTCTCCACCCTATAGTCGGTGCCGGTGATAGGAGGACCCGCCGTGGTTGATTGGCATGATCTCGCGTCCGCGCCCTCGCTCGTGATCGCGCTCGATCTCGATGGCACCTTGATCCCGTTCGCCCCGACTCCGCACGACGCGAAGATCGATGGCGACACCGCGGCGCTCGTCAACGCACTCGCGAGCTCTCCCGGCGTGACGCTCGGCCTCGTGAGCGGTCGGCCGCGCGACATGATGGAGGACCTGCCCGCGCGATTCCCGAATGTCGCGCTCGCGGCCGAGCACGGCGTGTGGCGCTGCGGCAATGGCGTGTGGGAAGCCGCGCTGCCACCGGTGCCGCAGCTCGACGAGATCGAACGCTCGTTGCGATCGCTCGCGGCGCGCTACCAGGGCACGATCGTCGAGCGTAAATCGTGCTCGGTCTGCCTGCACTGGCGGCTCGTTGGCACCACCGAGCACGCGGCGATCTCGAGCGCGGCCGAGGTCCTTGTCGACGAATGGCTCGAGACCAATGGCGAGCTCGAGCGCTTGCCGGTCGTCGAGGCGATCGAGATTCGCCATCGCGCGGCGCACAAAGGGGTCGCGCTCGGCTGGTTGCGCGGCCGAGGCCCGGCGAATTCGATGATGCTCGCGATCGGTGACGACACGACCGATGAGGACATGTTCGTGTCTCTGCGCGATCAAGATCTCGGCATCCTCGTCGCGTTCGAGCCGCGGCTGACCGGTGCGACGTTTCGGCTCCCCGACGTCGCAGCGGTCCACGCGTTCCTCGCGTGGCTGGTGGAGGCACGGCAGCGCCGCCACGTCACCGCGCCGTTCCTCGCGCTCGCGCAACCCGATGCGCCGCGGGGCGACCCGAAGCTCGTCGTCGTCTCGAACCGGCTGCCGAACCTCGCCACGGGTCGCGGCAAAGAAGTCGGCGGGCTGGTCTCGGCGATCGCGCCGGCACTGCGCGAAACTCACGGCATCTGGCTCGGCTGGAGCGGGCTCGAGCGCGAGCCCGGCTTGCGGGTCCGGCTCGAGCACGGCGATCCGGTCTCGCGCGCGCAGTTCGACTATCCGCCGACCTGGCGCCAGCGGTTCTACGCCGGGTTCTGCAACCAGAGCTTGTGGCCGCTCCTGCACGGGTTCCTCGGTCGCGTGCGCTACGTCGACGACGAATGGGCCTGCTATCAAGAGGTCAATCGCGCGTACGCCCAAGCGATCCAGCAGGTCGGTGGCGATAACGCCGAGGTCTGGGTTCAAGATTTCCATCTGATGCTCGTTGCACGCGAGCTCGGCAAGCTCGGCCATCGCGGGGCTCGAGGCTTCTATCTCCACGTGCCGTTCATGCCGCTCGATATCTTCGCGACGATGCCGTGGTCGGCCGAGGTCGTCGAGGCGTTGCTCGCGTACGACCTCGTCGGCGTGCAGTGTGATCGCTGGCGTGAGAATCTGATCGCGACCGCGAAGGGCTTGCTTGGAAGTGACGCGGCGGCGCGCGCGAGCAAGGTCACGCGCACCATCCCGGTCGGCATCGATCCGGATCGTATCGCGGAGGCGGCCGCGAGTACGGCGACGACCGAGCTCGGCTCGTACGAGACCATGCTCGGTGGACGCAAGTTGATCCTCGGCGTCGATCGGCTCGACTACTCGAAGGGGATCCCGGAGCGGCTCGAATCATTCGCGCGCATGCTCGAGCGGTTTCCGCAGTGGCGCGGCAAGGTCTCGCTGATCCAGGTCTCGGTGCCAACGCGCGCGGACGTGCCGGACTACGGTGCGCTGCGCTCGCGCGTCGAGTCGCTCGTCGGTCGGATCAATGGCGCGTACGGCGAGGCGGATTGGACGCCGGTCCGCTACCTCTATCGCTCGTACGATCAAGATACGCTCGCGAAGCTCTATCGCTTCGCCGATGTGGGGTTGGTCACCCCGCTGCGTGATGGCATGAACCTCGTCGCGAAGGAGTTCGTCGCGGCGCAGGATCCCGCGGATCCGGGCGTGCTCGTGCTGTCGCGGTTCTGCGGCGCGGCCGAGCGGATGACCGATGCGATCGTCACGAACCCCTATCACGTCGACGGCGTCGCGACGGATCTCGATCGCGCGCTGCGCGCCGAGCTACCGGACCGGATCTCGCGCAACGAGGGCCTGCGCCGGGTGGTCTGGGCCGACAGCGCCGCAGCCTGGACCCGCAGCTGGCGCGAAGCGCTTCACAAACCAACCTGAGGCCAACCTGAGGCCAACCTGAGGCCAACCTGAGGCCAACCTGAGGCCAACCTGAGGCCAACCTGAGGCCAACCTGAGGCCAACC
>JAYWCI010000106.1:0-5642 GCA_043780895.1 Kofleriaceae bacterium
GGTCGAACTCACCCAATCGTTAGATCATGCCGATCGTCCGGAGTCGATCCCCACCGCGCGTGTGGAGAGATCCGGACTCCACCCCGTGAACGGGTACACGCCGACAACCGGAGTTCAGCAACAAAGCCATGTCCAAGCCCGCGTGCTTGCGACAGGACCTAACGCCGAAGCGCTCGCTGACTTGATCCAGACGTTTCCTCAGCAAGCGGCACAGATCATGGCGACGATCGCCACTCACTTCGGGAACAGCGCTGTTCTGCAGACGCAAGCCGCGCAAAAGAAAGCCGGCGTCGGTACCGGCAGGGTTACGGCGTCGCAGCTCAACGTTCGAAGCGCGCCGGTGAAAGCCGACGATAACGTAATCGCTCAACTCGATCACGGCACGCCGGTCGAGCCCATCGCGAAACAGGGACCGTGGCTCCAGATTCCGCATGGCCAGCAGAGCGGCTATGTGTGGGGGCAGTGGGTCGAGCTTCCTGGTAGTGCGTCTTCTCCCGATCCGGTCGCACATTCCGAAACGCAAACGCCTGCGCAGGCCGTGGACAGGTCCACGCAGGTAGCACCCGCCTCGGCGTCGTCGGGATCGGCGCCGACCGCGCACGTCGATACCGCTGCACCGACGACACAACCAACAACGCCACAGACGGGCGTCGTGGCTACGACGACGCCGGAAGCTCCACAGAAACAGGCACCGCAAGGACAAGAGCCCACACCACCACAACCCGCGCCTCAAGCTGGAGCTGGCGCCGTAGCCACGAGCGCCACGGTTCCCGAGGCGCCGCATCGGCTTGGCCCCGACGTGCCAGTCACTGCGACTACACTCCCGGAAGAGACGTCCTCTGCGCGCAACGCGACGTTGGAGCAGATCCACGAGGCGAGCGTCAGCGACAAGGGCAAGGAGGCGCTGGACATCAAGTGGATCGACGATCTTCCAGCGCACATGCGCAACGAGATCGATACCGACTTCTACTCCGACGAGGTGTCTCACAAGGTCGTCGCGCAGGGGACGCGGACAGGTCTCCAGACTTTCGACAAGGACCAGGCGAAGGACGAAAAGGCGCTGCACGACGAGATCGCAAAGAAGCTCGCCGGCAGCGACGACAAGAAGAAGGTCGCAGCAGTCTCGAAGAAGGACATCGAAAAGGATCCGGACTACGTAACGAAGCACGCCAAGCTCGTGAGTGACTACGACAAGATGAAGGCCGACTACCTCGCAGACGAGACGAAGAAGCACGATGCTTCGGCGCCGGTCCACCACCCGAGCAAGGGCGAGAATTACCAGAGCGTGTCCAGGCCTAAGACCGCGACGATCACAAGGCAAGAGGGCCAGGTGATCGCCCGTTCGAACTTCATGTCGTGGGCCGTGCAGATCTTCCACACCGCAGAGCGCGCTAAACATCACTTCCTCGGCGAGAAAAGCGGCGATAAGAAGGACGGCAAGCTCGTCGGCGGTGTGCGCCTCGTCTCGGGTCAGCCGGGGATGTGGCTCGCAGATGCAGCAGCGACGCGCTTCGAGACCGCGCGCGCGGACTTCGAAGCGAAGCATCCGGGGTACACGTTCCCCGATACCGACGTCGCGCAGGACATGCGCGGCATGCACCAGCAGCGGTGGGGCGTCGGCATGCTCGGTCATGCGATCGGCGAAGCATTCGACTTCCTCGCGATCGACAACCCGAACATCAAGATCGACGACAACGGCCACAGCTACGCCTATCTCGTCGGTAAGTTCGGCGGCAAAGACAACAAGCGCGGCACCGGTCGGTCGACGATGCAGGTCAGCGAGTCCTCCATCGAGCAAACTGGGATCGACGTGAACTCTGGAAAGGCAGCAACACCGCAGCAGGACGCGATGATCAACAAGCTGAAAGACCAGTTTGCCGAGATGAGCGCGACGTCCGAAACGCTGAAGAGGACGAAAGCCGCGCAGATGCCGAAGCTCGACGCCGCGCGCGATCTGTACTTCAGCGAGGGCGAGCTCAAGGCGAAGGCCGCCGACGCGAACAGCAGGCTCAAGCAAGCCGACACGATCGCGAGCCGGCAGGTCAAAGACGAGAAGATCACAGACCCCGACGCGATCAAGGCGCGTACCGCCGAGGTCAAAAAGCAGCTCGCCCAAGACGCGACAGATGCAACGAAGGCGCTGTCCGATGTGCGGAACAAGGTCACCGAGGTGCTCAACGACGTGTTTGCCGATTGGGTTGCCTCGATCCAAGCCGACATGGACAGAGATTCCGCGATCAAGACGACCGATGACGTCGTGCGCGCCGCAACGTCGAAGGAGGAATCCGACCTCGCCGCGATCGATTCCGCGGAGGAAGGCGCGAAGGACAAGCTGAACGACTTCGCCAAGGCCAACAAGCTCACCGAATTCGACAAGCAGAAGAAGTGGAATCAGAAGTACGCCAAGACGTTCAAGGCGGCGCTGATCGCCGAGCTCAAATCGCGCGGTAAGAAGGTCGAGAGCGAGATGGCCAGCCACGAGGGTGACGGCATCAAAGATCTGACCGAGCTCAAATGGTATCAAAGCAAGCTTACCGACCCGGCGTTCGTGTTCGGCAAAGGCGTAGCGGTCGAGTGGTCGGACAAAGACCACCAGCACGCGACGCACTGGAAGTCTAAGTACGACGCATCGCAAATCCCGCTCATGCAGGTACTCGAGCACGGCACTGTGCGCGATGACGCGATGCCGGAAAGTCCCGCGGGCGGTGGGAAGAAGAAGATCTACAATAGTGAAGTGATCGCGACGCTAGCGCGCTTCGGCTGGAGCCCGGGCGCCGCGTTCGGCGACACGATGCACTTCGACTTCATCGAGGGCTACAACAAGGCTGTTCCCGGCGGCCGCAACGGCGAGAACATGAAGCCAACGCGTTACAGTCCAGAGGGTGCGACGCATGACACAGACCCTGCGAAGAAGTAGCCGTGCGGCGCTCGCCGTCGCCGCGCTGATGATTTCCGCCTGCTCGAAGTCGCCCTCGCAGACCGAGGCCGCGCCGGCGCCGAAGGCAACTGAGTCGGGGCCGCTTCCGACTGCGCCTGCCGTTCATGGCGCGGCCGGACACGGGGACGTCACATTTGGCAGCGATGCGATCGCGCTCGGCGCCGTGCCGCTGCAGGTCGGCAACGACACGTCGTTGGGTGCGGTTGCGTTGTCAGTGCGCGGCAACATCGTTGTCGCGGAGGACACGCAGTCGGTTCGCACGTGGAACCTGACGTCGGGACAGCCGATCAAGGTGATTCCGCCGATCGACGACAATCCGGCGGCGCAGACGCCACAGATCGCGCTCGCGAACGATGGCAGCGCACTCGCGGTTGGCTCCACCAAGCAAGTGCGCGTGAGCGGCAAGCGCGACGTCAACATCGGGTCGTGCAACACGCCGGGAGCGTTCTCCCACGACACGAAGCTGCTCGTGTGTCTCGCGAGTGCTCCGCAGGTCTGGAACGTCGTGGACGACAAGCTGGTCGCGAAAGCGCCTGACAACGGGACCATCGTCATGGTGCAGGCCGCGCAATTCACCGCCGACGATAGGGCCGTGGTGTGGGCGACCCATCACGAGATCGTCAGATGGGTTATCAGCAGTGCAACGGTGACCACCGTGTATAAGAGCGCCGACGACATGAGGAGCGTCGTGTTTGCGGCCGCCGGTGGCCACGCGTTCGTGTCGTCGCGCGCGTCGGGCTCGATCAAGTTCAACGCCGCCGTGGTCGAGCTCGCGACCGGCAAGGTGACGACGTTTGGCGACGCACTTACCGGTGCGGTGTCGGCGGATGGGTCGCATGTCGCTATCAACGAGGTCAACGAGGTGCGCGTTCTCGAGGTCGCGACGAAGAAGCTCGTCTGGTCCGCCAAAGCCGCGACGCCGGTGCAACGCCTTGCGTACGCGAGCGACGGCGACAGCCTCGCGTACGTCGAAGGCGGACGCATTCACGTGTTCGACGGGAAGGCGCCGCGCACATACGACCCACCGTCGCGGTTCGTGGGATGGGTTGCGGAGGGCGTGATCGCGACGCAACGCGCCGGCAAGCTCGAGCAAGTCGTGCTTGCCACGCAGGCGTGGAGCGCTCTCGACAAGGCGCCCGCCGGCGACCACGTCGATGGCGCACCCCCGTGGGCGACGTGGCAGGCGAATGGCATTGCGGCGGAGTTACCGAACGGTGGCGCGTGCGCCGCAAAGTTGCGCGTGTGGACATCCAAAGGCGGCGACAAGACGCTCAAGGCCCCGTGTGTCGAGAACGCACCCGGGTGGGTGCTCGGCGAAGGCTGGGCCGTCGCAGTCGCGAAGGTCGTTGCGACCGTGTTCGACGCCGGTACGGGCAAATCGATCGGCACACTTGCGGCCGACGCGCAGCGCAGCGTCAAGCCCGAGTACGCGCGGGAGTTCGTCGCGGCTGTGGTCGCCCCGTCGGCGCTCGCACTCGTGTCGCGCGGCGCGCAGCTTCCGGATCCGGGCACCTTAGATCCGCGCCAAGATGTGCTCCATCAGACCGAGAGCGGCTGCAACGTCGACCCCACCGGCTCGTGCTGGAACGACTACGTCGTCGGCGTCTACTCGCTTGGCAAGTCGACTAAACTCGCATGGCAGATCAAGGTCACCAACGATCGCGCGACCGAGCTCGCCGCGCAGGCCTCGGCCGTGGTCGCGTTCGATCACGCGGGCAAGCGCGTTCTGATCGGCACGACCGACGGCGCGATCGAGATCGCATCGTCTCCAACTGTGACGACAGTCAAGCGGCTGCACTTCGCGAGGATCGTGCGCATTGTCGTGTCGCCCGGTGACGGCTGGGTCTTCTCGGAAGATGCCGCTGGTGTGCAGCGTGTGTGGAAGCTGCCGTAGGCGATAACTTCGTGCGTTCGAGAGGCGGCCTCGTGCTCCTCGGCCGGCACGCTGTAGCTCCGGCGCCAGTGTTCGATCACAACAGCCTGCGAAACCAACGCGGCGAACCGACGCGCGCGTCTGGGCTGCGGATGATTCTGCTCTGCGTCGTCCGCAGCTGCAGGTCTGAATTGAAGTTGCCCTCGATCGCTTCAGCTCGACCAACGACACGGTGCGGAAGACAAGCGGAATCGAACGGACCGCTCGAATTGATCTAACGGCTCGTCGAGAATCGAGTCGCCTACGACGTGGGACAGCAACGCGAGGATCCACCAGAACACGGCTTCATCGTCCGTCCGCAGGAGATTCGTGTTCCACGAGGTCACCGGGTCGAGGGCAGGTAAAACGATCATGAGCGCTCTATCGGCCGCTGCCCGCCGTGGTTGTGGTCGATCGACATGCCGACCGCTGAAGCGTTAAAACCGCGTCTCCTGAGCGAATGCGTGACGATCCTGGCACTTACTGAACAAATTATCAGGCTGTCATACCGGCGGTCTAGGTTGCTCTCAGAAGGGAGCACGAGGGATGGCAACACTGATGAATTCGCCGGAGCAACTCTGGCGCACTGACACGAAGGAATCGCTCGACGGCGACAACCTCGCCGACGCATTCACCCCGGATGATGTGTGGGCTGACGAGTTCGAGAAGCAGATCTGGGCTTGATCCGCTCCCGTAGACGGGTTGGATGTGTCGCCGCTACTGCTTCCGGCGTGTGCGACTTCGCGCCGGCTTTTCGAATGCTACTGCGAGCTGCTTGAAGGTCTCACGTTC
>JAYWCI010000107.1:0-12863 GCA_043780895.1 Kofleriaceae bacterium
AGCCCGCAGGTCACGAGCGAGAAAGCACAGCCGCGCGAATTCGCTCGAGGTGCGTGTGGGGTAGTCGCAATTGGGTGCGGTGATGCGCTCGACAACAGGCATATGGGTTGCTTTGGGGATCCCCGAATGCCGACCGAACCCGAGCGCCTGTATCGCTCCTCTGCGACTCCCGCTGGCGAGGGGTCCGCCTGGACGATCGCGCTGGCCGGTGGCAACGGCATGCGCCTCGCCGATTACGTCCAGCAGCGGTTCGGCCAGCGGATGCCGAAGCAGTACTGCCGGCTGCTCGGCGATCGCTCGATGCTCGAGCACACGCTCGACCGCATGAACGAGCTCACACCCGCCGCGCGAACGCTGACGGTGATCGGCACGGATCACGTGCCGTGGGCCGGCGAACAGCTGCAAGGTCGCAGCGATCAGGTGTTCCGGCAACCGTCGTCGCGCGAGACCGGCACCGCGCTGTACGTTGCCTTCGCGATGCTGCAGCGCTGGGCGCCCGACGCGGTCGTGACGGTCACGCCGACCGATCACTACGTCGCGCCCGCAGCTCGCTACGTCGCCGAGATCGCGCGCGCCCGCACCCTCGCCGCGACTCATCCCGCCAAGGTCGTGCTCGTCGGCGCGCAACCGGACGAGCCCGACTCCGAGCTCGGCTACGTCTCGCTCGGGGCCTCGCTCGAGCGCGGGGTGAACCAGGTCTCGGCGTTCACCGAGAAGCCGAGCAGCACCGAGGCCGAAGCCCTGATCGCGCAAGGTGCGCTGTGGAATACGATGGTGTGCTGCGGCACCGTGCAAGCGTTCTGGGAGCTCGGTCGAGCTGGCGCGCCCGCGCTGATCGATCTGCTCGAGAACCTCGTACCGCTGATCGATACGGATGATGAAGATGCCGCGCTCGCCGCGGTCTACAGCCTCGCGCCCGTGATCGGGTTCTCGCGCGACATCCTCGAACGTTCGCCCGAGCGCTTGCTCGCGACGCCGCTCGAAGGCATCGAGTGGAATGATTGGGGACGCGCCGATCGGATCGAAGCGACCTTGGTGCGCCGTCGTGCGCGCGCGGCGAAGTCCTTGTTTCATCTCCCGATCGCGAACGCATCGTGACCGAGATCAAAGTCTGGCCGGGCCGTCCCTACCCCCTCGGCGCGACGTTCGACGGCAGCGGGACGAACTTCGCCCTGTACTCGAGCGTGGCCGAAGGCGTCGAGCTCTGCCTGTTCGAAGGCGAGCGCGAGACGAAGGTGGAGCTCGACCTCGGCACCGGCTCGGTGTGGCACGCGTATCTGCCCGAGGTCGGTCCCGGCCAGGCCTACGGCTACCGCGTCCGCGGCGCCTGGGATCCCGAGCACGGCCTGCGCAACAATCCCGCGAAGCTGCTCGTCGACCCGTACGCACGCGCGATCAGCCGCGGCCTCAAGTGGGACAAGGCGCTCCGCGGCGACGGCGACGATGGCAAGCCCTCGGCTGTCGACAGCGCGCCGTTCACATTTCGTTCGGTCGTCGCGCAACCGTACTTCGATTGGCGCAACGACAGCCGGCACGAGACGCCGTGGAACGAGACCGTAATCTACGAGGTCCACGTCAAGGGCTTCTCCCAGCGCAACCAGGCGGTCCCGAAGGAGCTGCGTGGAACCTATGCCGGGCTCGCGCATCCGGTGTCGATCGCGTACTTGAAGCAGCTCGGCATCACGGCGGTCGAGCTCCTCCCCGTCCACGCGTTCGCACACGATGGTTTCTTGCTCGAGAAGAACCTGAGCAACTACTGGGGCTATCACACGATCGGGTACTTCGCACCGCAGCCGGCCTACGGCAGCGTCGACTCGACGACCGGGGTCGTTGCCGAGTTCAAGCAGATGGTGCGCTCGCTCCACGCGGCCGGCATCGAGGTCATCCTCGACGTCGTCTACAACCACACCGCCGAGGGCAACCACGAAGGCCCCGTGCTCTCGATGCGCGGCATCGACAACCAGGCGTACTACCGCCTCGCCGCCGACAAGCCCGCCTACTACATGGACTACACGGGCACGGGCAACACGCTCAACATGCAACACCCGCACGTGCTGCAGCTCGTGATGGATTCGCTCCGCTACTGGATCCAGGAGATGCACGTCGACGGGTTCCGCTTCGATCTCGCATCGGCGCTCGCGCGTGGGCTGCACGAGGTCGACAAGCTCGGTGCCTTCTTCGATCTCATCCAGCAAGATCCGGTGGTCTCGCGCGTGAAGCTGATCGCGGAGCCGTGGGATGTGGGCGAGGGCGGCTATCAGGTCGGCAACTTTCCGCCGCTGTGGTCGGAGTGGAATGGCAAGTATCGCGATTGGATCCGCGACTACTGGCGCAGCGAGCCCGGCTCGTTGCCCGAGCTCGGTGATCGTTTCACGGGCAGCTCGGATCTCTATGCGTCGGGGATGCGGTTCCCCCACGCGTCGATCAACTTCGTCACCGCCCACGATGGCTTCACGCTGCGCGACCTCGTCTCGTACAACGAGAAGCACAACGAGGCGAACGGGGAAGGCAATCGCGACGGCGAGAGCCGCAACCGCTCGTACAACTGCGGCGCCGAAGGCCCGACCGGGGACCCGGCGATCAATGCGCTCCGCCGCCGCCAGCAGCGCAACCTGATGGCGACCATGTTCCTGTCGCAAGGCGTGCCGATGCTCGTCGCGGGTGACGAGATCGGGCGCACGCAGCACGGCAACAACAATGCGTACTGCCAGGACAACGAGCTCTCGTGGCTCGACTGGGCCGCGGCGGACAAGGACCTCTTGTCGTTCACGCAATCGCTGATCAAGCTGCGCAAAGCGCACGCGGTGTTTCGCCGCCGCGGTTGGTTCCAGGGCAAATCGATTCGCCCGCGCCCCGACGGCAAGGCGTTGCCCGACATCGCGTGGTTCGGCCCCGAGGGCAACGAGATGAACGACGAGCAGTGGAGCGGCGATCTCTCGCGCACCGTACAGGTCATGCTCGAGGGCAACGGCCTGAGCCTGCCGGATGACCGCGGCGTGCCGATCGTCGACGATACGTTCCTCGTCGTGTTTCACGCGAACCCCGAAGCTCGCAAGGTGCGGCTGCCCGGTGCCCACTTCGGCGCGGCGTGGTTGCGCGTGATGGACACCGAGCACGGCTTCACGACGCACCCGGAGCGCCTCGAGGCAGGCGCCGAGATCGACGTGCTCGGCCGTTCGCTCTGGGTGTTCCAGCAGGAGCTCGGGAAGTGACGCGCCTCGAGCTGCTCGAAGAGGTGTACCGGAGGATCCCGCCCGATCAGATCAAGCGATACCTGTTCGACCAGATGAGCCGGGTCGCAGCTCGCTTCGACGACCTCGGGGTCACCCGGTTGTATCCGCTGCTCCGGCTCGACGGAGCGCGATGACCGCGACCTACCGGCTGCAATTGCATGCCGGCTTCACGTTCGAGCATGCGCGCGCGATCGTCCCGTATCTCGGCGAGCTCGGCATCACGCACCTGTACCTCTCGCCGATCCTGCAGGCGGCTCCGGGCTCGACCCACGGCTACGATGTCGTCGATTCGAATCACGTGAACACGGAGCTCGGCGGCGAGGCCGGCTTCATCGCGCTGGCGGCCGAACTTCGCGCGGCCGGGATGAAGATCCTGCTCGATATCGTGCCGAATCACATGTCGATCGCGGGCACGAGCAACGCCTGGTGGATGGACGTGCTCGAGAACGGACCCGCGAGCTACTACGCGCACTTCTTCGATGTCGATTGGTCGGCCGGTGACGATCGCGTGACGCTGCCGGTCCTCGGCGAGCGTTACGGGCGCGCGCTCGCGGCAGGCCACCTCTCGGTGATCTACGACGCGAATGGCTTCGCGATCAAAGCGAACGATGCGCGCTATCCGATCGCCCCCGAATCGCTCGGACGGATCGTCCAGCGCGCCGGTGAACGCGCGAAGTTGCCAGAGCTCGGCTTCATCGGCGATGCGCTGACGGCGCTGACCCGCGAGACCACGCCCGAGGCGCGGCGGCGTCGGCATCGCGACAAGAACGTGCTCGGCAACCGGCTCGCGCAGCTCGCCGCAGATCCGGCGACCGCCGCCGCGCTCGAAGCCGAGGTTGCCGCGGTCAATGCCGACAAGGTCGAGCTCGATGCGACCCTCGAAGCGCAGCCCTACCGGCTCGTGCACTGGACGGTGTCCTCGAGCGAGCTGACCTACCGCCGGTTCTTCAACATCAACACGCTCGTCGGCTTGCGCGTCGAAGAGCTCGACGTGTTCGAGGAGCGCCACGCACGGGTGCTCGGCTGGCTGCACGAGGGCACGATCGCGGGCGTCCGGATCGATCACGTCGATGGGCTGCGCGATCCGGGCGGCTATCTCATGCGCTTGCGCGAGCGTGCGCCCGGCGCGTGGATTGTCGTCGAGAAGATCCTCGCCGGTGGAGAGCGCCTGCCGCCGTGGCCAATCGATGGCACCACCGGCTACGAGTTCGGCGATCGGATCGGTAGCGTGCTCGTCGATCCTGCCGGCGAAGCGCCGCTCACCAAGCTCTTCGAGGCCTACACCGGGATTACCTTCGACGCGGTGGCGGCCTCGCGGGTCGCGCGTCGCGACGTGATGAGCGATGCGCTGCACAGCGAGGTCACCCGCCTCGTCGAGCTCGCCGCGCGAGCCTGCAGTCAGAGCGCGGCCACACGCGACTACACGCGCGCCGAGGTCGAGCACGCGATGATCGAGATCATCGCGGGCTATCCGGTCTACCGAACGTATCTCGGAGGATCAGAGCTCGCGCCACCGGCCACTCCCTCGGATCCCGCGGCCAGCCTGCGTGCGACGGACCTCCACGTCGTCGCGGTCGAGCTTCCGAACGACCAGCCGAAATCGCAGCGTGATCTCGATCTCGCCCGGATCGCGACCGCGGCGTGCTCCGCGAGCGCGGCCGGCATCGACGGAGACCTCATCACGTTTCTCGAGCTTGCCCTCGCGGGTGAGATCGCCCACGCCCGCGACCTCGCGATCGCGGCGCAGCAAGTGACCGGCGCGATCGTCGCCAAGGGCGATGAAGACACCGCGAGCTATCGCCTCGTCCGCCTCGCCGCGCGCTGCGAGGTCGGAGCTGATCCAGGCACGTTCTCGCGATCCGTCAGCGAGGTGCATCACGCCCTCGCGAGCTCGCCACCGCGGAGCCTGCTCGCGACCGCGACGCACGATACCAAGCGCGGCGAAGATGTCCGCGCGCGGCTCGCAGTCCTCTCGGAGCAGCCCGACGCGTGGCGTACGTTCGTCGAGGCGGCCCGCGAACGTAGCGACCGGTACTGGGGTGACATCGCACCTGATCGCACGTTCGAGTATCTGATGTGGCAGACCTTCGTCGGCGCGTGGCCCATCGAGCCGGAGCGCGCGACCGAGTACGCAAAGAAGGCCGCGCGCGAGGCGCGCCTGCGGACCTCGTGGCTCGCGCCCGATGAAGCGTTCGAAGCTGCGATGTTGCGCTGGGTCACGAGCACGCTCGCGGATCCCGAGATCCGGGCGATGATCACCGGCGTGGTCGCCGAGCTCGCGCCACGCGCGAAGGCGAACTCGCTCGCCCAGCTACTCGTCAAGCTCACCGCGCCCGGCGTGCCCGATCTCTATCAGGGCTGCGAGCTCGCCGATGGTTCGCTCGTCGATCCGGACAATCGCCGATCCGTCGACTACGCGGTGCGCGAGCACGCCCTGCGCTCGCTCGCCGATCAGCGCGTCGCCGAGGTCGCGCGGGATCTCGGCACCGCGAAGCTGTGGACGATCCAGCGCACCTTACGCCTGCGCCACGACCGACCCGAGCTCTTCGAAGCGCCGTACGTGGCGCTCCAGGCTCACGGTCCGCGCGCCGAGCGCGTGTTCGCCTTCGCGCGTGGAGAGAACCTGATCGTCGCCGTCCCGCGCGCCGGGGTGATCGATCCCGAGTCCGTGATCGCCCTGCCCACAGGCACGTGGCGCGACGTGCTCGCGGATCTCGATCACGGCGGTGGCACGATCGCGGTGGCCGGGTTGTGGGCAGCATTCCCGGTCGCGCTCCTCCTCCGGACATGAGTCCCGCCACGATCTTCGCCTGACTACTCGGTGCCGGTCGCGAGGCCCGTGAACGGCACGCGCAGCGGCAGCGTATCGACCGTGTAGCCGAGCGTGCTGGCGACCAACGAGCGCGCGCCGACCGGATCGAAGCCACCGGCGGTGACCACGAGCTCGATCACCTCGTCGGTCGAGAGCTCGCCGGTGATCGCGAGCTGGCGATGCATCGTATCGGGCCCATCCGCGACCGCGATCTGCGCGCCGTAGATCGTGATCGCGCCGACCGGACCGAGCGCGGCCGTGAGATCCTGAGCGCCGGTCTGGGGCCGGCGCTGGATGCTGCCGTTCGTGATCTCGTTCGTTGCCGCACGATCGAGCTGGCCGAGCGCGGTGAATGCCCCCTGCCCGTCCGTGCCGAGCCCTACCGCGTAGCCCGGTAGCAGGCCAGCGATGATGCCGCCGCCCTGCGGCGACGTGATCGTCAGCGAGCCCTTCGGGAACGTGTATACGCGCTGGCACACCGCGATGCGATCGTCGTGATGGATCACGCCGCCGGGGTGGAGGGCATCGAGCGTCCAGTCGAACAGGCCTTGCGCGCCATAGGTGTGAGGCTCGAGCACGGTGCTCGTCGTGGCATCTCCCCACGCGATCGCGACACCGGTGACCTCGGTCGCCGTCACGTCGACGACGAGCGGCGTGCCGTGCACGAGCATCCGCGCACTCGGCTTCACGACATCGAGGCCGAACATCGCCGCGAGCTGATCATCGGGGCGCGTCCAGTAGAACATGCGATGCGTGCGCGATAGATAGCGGTACGGATAGATGGTCTGGTTCGCGATCGCGCCGGGGGTACCGACTTCATCGCCGACGACCGAAAGCGCGAGCGGATAGCGATACGTCGCTTCGCGCGCGCTGACGATCGCACGCGCCTGCTCCGTGATCGCCTTTGCATCGGCGACGCTCGCCGCCGCGGTCGCGATGTCGGCGTAGCTATGATTGTTGATCGCCGCGCGCAGCGCGAGCGTCGTCGTGTAGACCGCATGCGCGTGTGCAGCACGCAGGCCGGTAATGCGCAGCGAGTCGCGGATCTCGGCGAGCCACGGGGCACGCGCGTCGTCTTGTAGCGCGCTCAATGCGTCGACGCGCAGCGCCCACGCCGCGTAACTCGCGGCGAACGCGGGCAACGGGTCGAGCGAGTGCGTCTGGAGCTCGGCGACCTTCGCGTCGTCCCACCCGAGGACCTCCGCGGGCGACGGCGGCAGCGGATGAAAAATGATGCCGGCCTGCGCCGCGGTCTCGGTGCCATCGTCCGAGCCGACGAGCATCGCGAGGATGCCGGGGTCGCGCAGTGGATCGACCTGCGCCTCGCCGACCTCCACGAGGAGGTCGCGCAGCATGTCGCCAGCTTCGAACACCTGCGTGACGTGATCGAGGCAGCCGATCCAACCGAGATCGAGCTGCCACGTCATCTGAGCGGTGCAGTAGTCGATCATCCAGTAGCCCCACTCCTGCCCACTCGTGAACGCCTTGTGCCCGATCACCCCGTTCGGCACTGTCGCATCACCGCTCGCGTACGGAGCGAGGAGCTGGAGATCGTGATCGCGCGCCTCGAGGCTGACCGGCGCGAGATACAGCGGCACCGGCAGATCGAACGTCAACCACCACGAGGTCTCGGGGTAGTACGTGATCCGGCGCACCGCTTGCTGCGCGATGATCCAGTCGCGGAGGTTGTTGAAGTTCGCATTGCCGTACACCGGCGCCGCGCGATCGAGGTCGTAGAACATCAGCGGGTGGACCTCGACTCCGAGCTCGAGCGGCCCGAACTGCGACAGATCGAAGAACCGCACGCCGTACACGGGGCCCGGTGCCTCGGCGGTGCCGTGGTTGATCGTCTTGAGCTCGACGTTCGGCCACTTACCGTGAATGTAGTTGGACACGAAGTTGATGCGATCGACCGTGACCTGCTCGTCGGCGGTCGTGAACTCGCTCGGATTGAACTCGAACTCGAACGTGGTGAGGTCTGGCTTGCCCACCACCGAGGTCATCTGAGCATCGATCGCCGCTGCTATCTGCTCGGACTCCGGGCGCGGATCGGTCGGATCGATCACCGGCGTCGCGCCCTGCTGGGTCTCGACGAGGTTGAGCCCACCCTCGCGCGCGAAGCCGCGCTCGTACGCGTACTCGGCGGAGTCGTCGTCGTAGCCATCGACCGCGGTGTGGCGCAGCTTCACGTTCCACGCGATCCAGTCGCGCTGGTAGCGCGTCGAATCGGCGGGGTTCGCGTCGATCGGTGGCGACAGCTCGATCGGGTGCGTGCGGTGGAGATGGAACGCGCGCGCGGCGATCGCGGGATGTGTCGTGACGTCGATCGCGGCGGCAGGCCACACGAGCGCCGCCGGATATAACGTCTGCTCGGGATGGAAGAACCGCACGCCGAGGCGCTCGGTAAAATCGTAGACCGCCCACTGCGCCGCTTGCAGCGACCCGCCACGCAAGACAACGAGGTGACCATCGTCGCCGCAGCGAGTCTCCTCGATCGAGTACTCCTGCGCGCCGAGCGCCGACGGTTGCTTCGCGCCGGTCTCGTCATGCTCGTGACCGAGCACCACGACGTGAACCTCACCGGAGGTGCAGTCGGTGTGCGGCATGCCGGCCTTCGTGACGCTGTAGCCGACGAGCTTCTCGAGGTCGCTCGTGAGGTCCGCGGCCGCATCCTTGGTGCCCGCGGCCAGCGCATCTGGCGTGTGCACGACGACCGCCCGTTGCAACGACGAAGACGAACAAGCGGCGACCACGATCGCGAACCAGAGTACCCACACGCGCATCCGGGGAATCTACGTGGACCCTGTTCAGCGCGCGAGGCCTGTCACATCTCGCTCCACTTCTGGCGCGTTACGCCAGGAGATGTTCAAACCGAGCGTTCGGGGGCCCATGCCACGCACACGATAACGGCTGTCGAGCGAACGATCACACGGGCTGCATCGACGGTGCGCGCGCTGCATCGACGACCTGAGGCGTCGGACCTTCGATCGGCAACCGCACGTGGAACGTCGTCCCTCTCCCGACCGCGGACTCGAAGGTCAGCGTGCCGGCGTGGCGATCGACGATCGAGCGAGAGATTGCCAACCCCTGACCGGTCCCCTTGCCGACCGCCTTGGTGGTGAAGAACGGATCGAAGATCCGATCGCGATGATCGTTCGAGATGCCGCCACCGGTATCGGAGACCGAGATCACGACATACTCTCCGTCGCATCGGGTCCGGATCCCCAGGACCCCTCGCGCGTCACCGCTCGTGCCTTCCATCGCGTGGGCGGCGTTGACGATCAGGTTGAGCAGGACCTGGTTGATCTCGCTCGGGAAGCACAGCACGCTCGGCAGCTCCTCGAGCTGGAGCTCCAGATCGGCGACCATTCGAAAGGCGCTGCCGGTGACGTCGAGCGTCGTCTGAATCGCGCGATTGAGATCGGTCCCGACGGCATGTCGGCCACCGGGATGGATGAGCTCTCGCATCGCGCGCACGATCCGGGACACGCGTTCGAGGCCGTGATCGATCTCGTTCAGTGCCGAGGGCACGCGCTCGGCGATAAACTCGAGATCCGCGGCCTCGACGATCGCCTCGATGTTCGACCGCAGAGTCGGATCGGTCGTCGCGGCGGCCGCCAGCTGGCCGCACGTGTCGACGAGCGTCGTCGCACTCTCGCGTATGAAGAAGATGTTGTCGCTCACGTACTGGAGCGGCGTGTTGATCTCGTGCGCGACGCCGGCCGCGAGTTGACCGATCGCCTCGAGGCGCTGCGCGAGCCGGAGCTCGGTCTCCATCCGGTCGCGATAGCCCCGCTCGTCGGCGAGCCGCACGTCGAGCAGCTCGAGCTGCGCGGTCCGCTCCTGGACGACCCGTTCGAGATCGCGGACGTACTTACGCCGCTCGCGCTCGATGCCCCACTTCGCGGTCAGCGCGTGGGCGCACTGCACGACCTCGATCGCGTCGAACGGCTTGTTCAGGATCAGCAGCGAATCGCTGTCGCCGAGCCGGCCTCGCAGGTCGTGCCACGAGTGGTCCGAGTGGGCGGAGCAGATCACGATCTGGAGGTGCGGATCGACACGCCAGAGACGCTCGATCGTCTCGAGCCCGTCCCAGCCGGGAGGCATGCGCATGTCGACGAATGCGACCGAGAACGGCCTCGACTGTTTCACCGCGGCGGTCACAGCCTCCAGGGCCTCGGCGCCCTGAAAGGCCGAGACCAGCTCGAACTCGCGTTGCCCTCTAGCGACGAGTGCGGCATCGAAGGGCGCGGCTTCGAGACCGTCGAGCGCGGTCGACGCGTCGTTGCTCGGTGCGGCGAGCACTTTCTTGAAGTCGTCGTGGATCGCGATGTTGTCGTCCACCACGAGGATTCGTCGACCGTGGTGGCTAGTTCCGGAGGTCATGCTTCCTTGCCGGCGGATCGACGGGAATCGTCAGCGTGAACGTTGCTCCGTGACCTGCCCCCGCGCTCTCGACGGAGATCGTACCGCCGAGCTCGCGAGCCGCATTCGCACACGAGTGATAGCCGAAGCCATGGGTTCGATGGCGACAACGAGTTGCCCTGAGAGGCCTTGGCCTTCAGCGAATGGCGTGCGTTCGAGATCCTTCTTGGTCGTGAAGTCGTGCTGGAAGACGCGCGGTAGAGTGTCTGCCGTGATGCCGACGCCAGCCCGGATTCGGTCTTCTGCCGCAACGACTCGGCGAGCATCGGCAGCACCGTGTGCTGGACTTCGCGGTAGCTCGCTGCGACCACGATCCCGAACACGACGAGTTGCGCCGCGCTGAACGCGAGCAGTCGGGTTCGCAGTCTCACCTCTGTCAGGTCGACCGGCCAGCAATCCCGTTGAGCGATCGCCACCCCAGGCCGGCGGCAGATACGCTGACGGTGAGGATAGAGTCCGGCATCACGACGCTGGTGGGTCGTGATCGCTGTCCTGGCCCTCGCCAGCCCGTTGCAGGGCGCTCCTTCACCGGACGATCTTGTCGTGGTCGTACACGGCTCGGATTGCTGCACGGTGCCGAGGCTGTGGCCGACTACTTCGTGAAGGAGGTAGCGCGTCGCGCGTGCTGTTCGACCGTGTAGTCCTCGACCTCACATCCGAGGCATCTGAAGCGCCACCCGAACCCGCGTCGAGATCGCCGCGCGAATTCGCGACGGCAAGCTCCTCTCGCCTTAACTGTTTCCATTAGGACAAGCTACCTGAGGGCGACCTCACTGCGGGACGAACGCCGATCTCTGGTTCTACGGCGTGTCGTACGCCGCCGTGACCTCGACCACGTCGGGCATCACGTGGGCGCCGCTGTGCGGTGTCGATAGCGACAACGTTCCTGTCAGGGCCGTTGCTGTCGCCGGCGTCTGGGGAACCTCGGGTACGTACGCGGCGAGCAGCCTGAACTTCACGTTCGCGTGTCGCGCGAAGACTATCGCCAAGTGTGTCGAGCTCGGTTACACGACCTTCGAAGGGTATGCGGACCAGCTGGCTGCGTGCGTGCGCTTGCTGCGCGCTGACTATTGCGGCACCGGCGTGTCGAACACCGTCGATGGCACGCTCGTGAACCTCTACGACAATGTCGGCGTGCAGCTCGATACGGAGGCGTGGAGCCCGGAGGCCGAGTGGACGCCGGCTGGCGCTCGCTGCATCAACACGAACAGCAACGCGCGCTACCAACTCACGGGCGCCGCGGCTCCGGCGTGCGCGAAGAACGAGATGACGGCATCGTGCGGCACCAGCTTCGCGAAGGGCGCTGTCTTGATCGACGAGCTACCTCCGAACTTCCAGCCGTAGGCGTTCAGTCGCAGCGCAGATTCCGTTCGCGAAGCGCGCGGACCCGCTGCGCGACCGCGAGCGAGTCTCCGATGGTGCGTGGTTGATGATCCTCGCACCCGTACAACCGATCCTGTGCGCGAGCCATGTCCGCGTCGGTAGCATTCGCTACGCCATGTTGCGGATCGCGACGCCCCTCGGAGCTCGCGCTCCAGATCGCGCGAGCACGCTCGCCGTGCCTCCACGCACGCTGGCCCGGCGAGGTTCGGCGAACCGGCTACGAATCCCGCGGAGAAAGCCTGCTCGCGATGGCATATGTGCTGCAGCTTCGCGCGAGCGATGACCGCGTGGAAACGGCGAATGCCCATCGGGGCGGAGCCCATGACGACGCCCGAAGAGGGTGTTCACTTCCGGATCTGGGCTCCCGAGGCCGAATTTGTCTCCGTGGTGATCGAGGGACTCGACACGAGTGACACCCGTGAAGTAGCGCTGACCCGCGACGCGACCGGCTACGCGACGGGCTTTGCGAGCGGGATCGCGACCGGTGCCCGGTACCGCATCCGTCTCGACGACGGCGAGCTGCTCCCTGATCCCGCCTCGCGCTTCCAACCGCAGGGACCGTCGGGGCCATCGCAGGTCGTCGATCCGGCGGCGTTTGCCTGGACGGATCACGAGTGGCGAGGGATCGAGCCGCACCGCCATGTCGTGTACGAGATGCACGTCGGGACGTTCACGAAGGCGGGCACCTGGTTGGCTGCGTGCAAGGAGCTCGCGTTCCTCGCGCAGCTCGGCGTGACCACCATCGAGATCATGCCGATCGCCGAGTGGGATGGCGCGCACAACTGGGGCTACGACGGGGTCAATCTCTTCGCGCCTCATCACGGGTACGGCGCGCCCGACGACGTTCGCAAGTTCATCGATCACGCGCACGCGCTCGGGCTCGCGGTGGTCCTCGACGTCGTCTACAACCACCTCGGTCCTTCCGGCAACACGATGCCCGCGTTCTCGACCGACTATCTCCGCCACGATCGGCCGAACGACTGGGGTGATGCGATCAACTTCGGCGAGCC
>JAYWCI010000108.1:0-15925 GCA_043780895.1 Kofleriaceae bacterium
CTGCGAGGTCGCGAGTGGGGTTGCCCACGCGGGCCGTGCACTGCCCTGGACGTCCGGACCTTTGCGATCGCGCAGGAACGTCGCGAGGACCTCGAGCCCGGAGTCTTCGTTTGCTTTCGCCTTCTGGTGGGTCATCGCGATCCGCACCTGCGTCGCGCTGCGGCCACGCCGGAGCACGTGGACGTCCGCGAAGAGCGCGCCCGCATTGATCGGAGTGGTGAAGATCGTCGTCGCAGAGGCGAACCGGAGCGGCGGCTCCGCGAGATGCGTCTCGGCAGCGCGCAAGGCACACGTCATCGCGACACCACCCGACGGCAGGACGAAGTCCCAGTGCGTCGGCAACGTGACGTGATAGCGACCGGGCACGTCCGGATCCGCGCGTACCGCTGTGTCCTGCGCGAGGTCTGCTGCCATGGCCGCCGAGATTACTCGGTCTCGGGAGGATCGTCGCTACCAGCCGGGTCCCGGAGTGCGCCGATGCGACGCAGCTCGTGCACCAGGCTCTCGTCGAGCGCCGGATCGGCCCCGAGCTCGTCGAGCGCCGTTCGCCAAGGCGTGGCGCCGTCGAGCCGGGCCAGGAGCGCGAACACGGACGGCGGCGCGGAGACCGCATCGAAGCTCGAATACCCGGCGACGAGTACGCGCTCGCCATGGCGCT
Organism: Kofleriaceae bacterium; assembly: GCA_043780895.1. Classification (GTDB taxonomy): domain Bacteria; phylum Myxococcota_A; class Polyangia; order Haliangiales; family Haliangiaceae; genus JABFXX01. The sequence goes on from JAYWCI010000108.1 coordinate 659, forward strand.
GGGTCGCCGAAACCGCGGGCACCAGGACCTCGGCAATCGCGCTGCGATGGACGCGCAGCTTCGTGATCAGGCGTCCGCGCGGCGATTGCGCGATCCGATCGACCGGCGCAGCGGGTGCCGCCGGCGGTACCGCTCCGATGATCGCGAGTGCCTCGGCCTCGTCGAGCCCATCCGCCGCACTCGCGCAGAGCGCGTACCACGCGAGCAGCTCGTCGGGGCTCGCCTCGGTAGAGGGCGCGCCAGCGAGCGTCGTCACCAGGTGCTCCGCGATCGCCGCCTCGAGCGACACACCGAGCCCGGCCGCTTGCGACCACGACATCGCGCCCGCCAGCCCGTGCTCGTGGCGACAGAAGAACGCGCGACACCTCGCACTCCGCCCGTCCCAGACACCGCACGCGTGATCGCCGCCGACCCAGAACAGGCACCGCAGCGAGACATCGCGACCGAACCCGACCTGCGCGCGCTGCGGGAACGCGTCGTCGTAGCCAGTCACCGCGCGAAGGCCCCAGGCCGAGACGCCATCGCGATCCGCGAGCCGTGCCCGCACCGCCGGCACGTCCCCGACGCGACCGACGAGGAAGTTCGCGAGGTTCGGTTGCGCGGTACAACACCGCGCCTCGCGCGCCATGCTGAACGGATACGCGACGCCCGCCTCTCCTTCGCTCACGAGCGGGCACGCGCTGCAGGTCGAGCGTTCTTCCTCGGGCCACGAGGCATCTAGCTCGCCCAACCGCGCACGAATCGCCGCCGGAAGGTGCGCGAACGGCGATGCCATGCCTACCATCCTGCCATGCATTTCGTGCCCTACATCGCGATCCTCGCGGCCTATGCGCTGATCTACGTTCCGCGCGTGAGCGTCGTCGCCTCGGCGATGAAGACGCAGCCAGGTGGTTACAACAACGCCGATCCGCGCGCTCAGCAGGCCACGCTCGATGGTGCGGCGAAGCGCGCGGTCAATGCCCACACCAACGGCTTCGAAGCGTTCGCGCCGTTCGCCGCGGGTGTGCTCGCGTGTGCAGGTCGCGTCTCGAACGTCGAACTCGTCGCGAGCATCTCGATCGTGTTCGTCGTCGCGCGGACTGGTTACATCTGGGCGTACATCAAGGACAAGGCGAACCTGCGCTCGGTTCTGTGGAACATCGGCCTGCTCTCGACGGTCGCGTTGATGGTGCTCGCGATCCTCGGACCTACGCTCTAGGTACAGCGAGTCGCAGCACCCGCGCGAGGCTCTCGAGATCCCGCGCGGCCCGGCCGCCCTTCGAACGCAGCTCGGGCAGGCGCGCCAGCAACTTCCACGTCGCGTTCTGCGCGAACCAGAGGTCGACGACGCTCTTCATGCGCGCCGTGATCTCCGCCGCCCGCGCGACGGTCTCGAGCGCCGCCGGATCGATCTCGCCACCGGCGGCGACGCGCTCGATCAACCCGCGCAAGCCATCGCTCGCCGCGAGTGCGATCTCCGGCGTATCGAGGCTGACCTTGACCTCCGCCGCCTCGAACAGCTGATCGCGCAGGGCCTGGAAGCTCGCATTCTCGGTGCGCAGGTTCGCGAGCACGCGACGACGCAGCGTACCTTCCGCGATCGCGTGCAACACCTCGGGCACCGGGAGCTCGCGCGCGACGAGCCAGCGGATCAGCGGCGCTTGTTGATCGTAGACCTCCCCGAGCCGATCCTCGGCGTCGTGCAACGCCTCGCCGAGCACCGCGGCGATCACGCGCTCGCGCCGGCCCGGTAGCAACGCGCCGAGCGAGAGCTGGCTTCCCGGGAAGTGCCGATCGATCGCACGTTGCGCGGCGAACACGTCGGCGGTCTTGAACGAAGCGGTGAGGTCCTCGCAGATCGCGGTCCATTCCGCCGCGCTCGGCGGCGGACGCACGCCACCGGTGACGTGCTGCTCGCCGAGATAGAGGCCCGCGAAGCACCAGGTGGTCGCCGCTTCGGTCAACGCCGACTTCACCTTCACCGTCGATGCGACCATACGCGCACGCCCCGAGCGCCGCTCGATCGCATCGATGACCTCGATCGTGAAGCCGGGCACGTTGTGCGTGTGCTCGGTCGGTGTGACGAGCGTGCGCACGGCGACGTGCGCCGCGACCTTCTCGGGATCGATCTTGGCCGGGCGCACGCGCTGTGCCCAGACCTTCCGACCATCACCTTCCTCGGCGAGGTTCGAGTGCGCGGCCGCGAGGCGATCGAGGAACTCGGGCTCGACGGGGTGCCCTCCGACCTCGATCAGGAGCTCGGCAACCCGCGCCGCGTACTGCATGCACTGCACGGTCTCGATGCCAGAGAGCTCGTCGAAGAACCAGCCGCAGCTCGTGTACATCAGCATCGCGTGGCGCGACATCTCCATCAGTGACAGCGCGCGGATCCGCTCCTCGACGGTCAGCGGATGGCTCGCGTGCTGGGCGAGGAACAGGTCGCGTGCATGGAGATCGCCGAGCAGGACGTGGATGTACGCGTCGCGCGCGGCCCACGGATCGTTGAACAGTAAAGTACCGACGGTATCGAGCGCGGCGGCGACTTGATCGCGCAGAAAATCGAGCGCGTCGCGCAGCGGCCGCCGCCACTTCTGATTCCAACCTGGTCGACCGCCGCTGTTGCAGCCGCAGTCTTCACGCCAGCGCTCGACGCCGTGGACGCAGCTCCACGACGAATTCTCGAGGAGCTGGCACTCCCAGGTTGCCGGCACCTTCGCGCGGAACTCGCCGTAGTTGGTGAGCCGCGTGCCCTGCCAACCCTCTTCGACTTGCGCGAGCGCCCACGCGAGCGCCATGTCGCCGTAACGATGATGGTGGCCGTAGGTCTCGCCATCGGTCGCGATGTGACACAGCGTCGGCTCGCCGCCTTCGGCAGGACCGCGGTTCGTCATCCGCTCGATGATCTTGTGGCCATCCGCGAGCAGCCGCTCGAACGCGACCGCTTGCGCGACCGCACCATCGTAGAAGAACAGATCGATCGTGCGGCCCGAAGGCAGCGCGCACTTGTACGCGCGGCCGGGATCGACCGCGCTGGTTCGCCACTCGCCACCCGGTGGGCGCCACGCCCTGGCCTGATGCGGTGCGAGCACGGTGAACAAGATGCCTTCGGCCGCGAGCACCTCGAGTGACGCGGTATCGACCGCACACTCCGGCAGCCACATCCCCTCGGGCGCGCGCCCGAACCGACGGCGAAAATCCGCGATGCCCCAGCGCACCTGGGTGATCCGATCGCGCGGCGACGCGAGCGGCATGATCATGTGGTTGTAGGCCTGCGCCATCGCCGAGCCGTGGCCCGAGAACCGGAGCTGGCTCGCCGCATCGGCTTCGACGAGCGCGGTGTGAACATCCGGCGCGTGGAGCTCGAGCCACGACATCAGGGTCGGCCCGATGTTGAAGCTCATCCGCTGGTAGTTATCGACGATGCGGATGATCTGGTTGTCGTTGTCGACGACGCGCGCCGCCATGTTCGGGCGGTAGCACTCGGCTGTGATCCGCTCGTTCCAGTCGCGATACGGATGCGCGCTCGGCTGCGGCTCGATCGCTTCGAGCCACGGGTTCTCACGTGGCGGTTGATAGAAGTGGCCGTGAATGCAGACCCACTTGGTGCTCACCGTCCGCGAGTATACCGCCTACGCGTTCGAAGATCAGTCCGCGACGAACACCGTGATCCCGAGTGGCGGCACCGTCACGATCAGCGATTGCTCGAACCCGTGGCTGCCCTGTGCATCGGTGTGCATGCCCCCGCGATTGCCGACGCCGCTACCACCGTAGACCTCGGCATCCGACGACAGGATCTCGCGCCAGAACCCGGCCTTCGGTACGCCGATGCGATAGCCATCGCGCGGGACCGGCGTGAAGTTCGCGACCACGCAGATCGGTGCATCGCACTCGCCACCGGTGCGGAGGTACGCGAGCACGCCGCCTTCGCGATCGTCGCTGACCAGCCATTGAAACCCGACGGGGTCGCAATCGCCGACGTGCAGCGAACGGTGCGTGCGATACGCGCGGTTGAGATCGCCGAGCCACTTCGCGATGCCCGCGTGCGCGGGATGCGAACCGATCGCCCAGTCGAGCTCTTGATCGTGGTTCCACTCGTTCCAGACGCCGAGCTCGTCGCCCATGAACAGGAGCTTCTTGCCGGGCAGCGTCCACTGATAGCCGTAGAGCAAGCGCATCGTCGCGTACTTCTGCCAGGGGTCGCCGGGCAGCTTCGAGATGATCGAGCCCTTGCCGTGGACGACCTCGTCGTGGGACAGCGGCATCACGTAGTTCTCGCTGTTCGCATACACGGCGCGGAACGTGAGCTCTTCGTAGTGAAACTGGCGGTGCACCGGCTCGCGCGCGAGGTGCGCGAGTGTGTCGTGCATCCAGCCGAGGTCCCACTTGAAGCCGAAGCCGAGGCCACCGTGCTCGGGCGGCTGCGACACGCCGTGCCACGCCGTCGATTCTTCGGCGATGGTCTGGACGTCGGGGAACGCGCCGTACACCGCGCGGTTGAGGGCCTGCAAGAAGCTGATCGCATCGCGATCGTGGTTCGAGCCATCCTCGTTCGGCAGCCACTCGCCTTCCTTGCGCGAGTAGTCGCGATACAGCATCGAGGCGACGCCATCCACGCGCAGCCCGTCGATGTGATAGCGGTCGAGCCAGCTGATCGCCGAGCTGATCAAGAACGAGCGGACCTCGTGGCGACCGTAGTTGAAGATAAAGCTCGTCCAGTCGGGATGAAACCCGCGGCGTGGATCGGCGTGCTCGAACAGCGCCGTGCCGTCGAACAACCCGAGGCCGTGCGCATCGGTTGGAAAGTGCGCGGGCACCCAATCGAGGATCACGCCGATGCCGGCGCGGTGGAGCTCGTCGACCATCGCCATGAAGTCATCGGGTGCGCCGTAGCGCGTGGTCGGCGCGAAGAAGCCGGTGACCTGATAGCCCCACGACCCGTAGAACGGATGCTCCATCACCGGCATCAGCTCGACGTGCGTGAAGCCGAGCGCCGAGCAGTGCTGGGCGAGTTGCTTGCCGAGGTCGCGATAGCCGAGCACCTGATTGTGATCGCGGCGCCACGAGCCGAGATGCACCTCGTAGATGCTGATCGGCGAGCTCCGCGTCGAGCGCATGCCGCGCGTCTTCATCCACTCGGCGTCGGTCCACGCGTGCTGCGCCTTCCACACGATCGAAGCGGTCGCAGGCGCATGCTCCGCGCGCGCCGCGAACGGATCCGCCTTGTCGAACCGGTTGCCCTCGGGACCGGTGATCGCGAACTTGTAGCGCGTGCCGTGGCCGACGTTCGGGATCAAGAGCTGCCAGATGCCGCTCGACTCCATGGCCTGCATCGGATGCGAGGTCGCGTTCCACCCGTTCCAATCACCGGTCACGGCGACCGAGCGCGCGTTCGGGGCCCAGACCGCGAAGTGCGTGCCGCCCTCGACCACGTGTGCCCCGAGCTTGTCGTAGAGCCGGTAGTGCGTGCCCTGATTGAAGAGGAACAGATCGTCCGAGGTCAGCACGACGCCGAGAATAGCGATTAATCCCGCACACACAAGCACTTACGAGAGTACGCAACCGCTGGCCGCGTGTGCCGATAGAGTGCGCATGTCCACCAAGACCCTCTTCGTCTCGCTCCTCCTCGCCACTGGCTGTGGCACGACCACCCCCTACTCGTACCCTGGCGACGGCTCCGACATGGGCTCCGGCTCGGGCTCGGATGTCTCGGATCCTCCAGGCTCGCATCCACCCGGCCAGATCTACGGCCACGTCAAAGACGAACGTGGCGACATGATCGATTTCTCGACCGGCGAACCGGTGCACACGCATGCAGGTGCCGCGATCGATCTGTCGTCGGGTTGTCCCGCCGTCTATCACTACGCATACCTCAACAACAAGGCCGAGCCGAAGTACGGCCGGCAGGTGACCACGAACCCGCTCGCGTTCAAGGTCACGACGGACGTGGCGCCGCTCGATCCGAGCGCGAGCGCGTACCGCGTGCGCACCGAAGACAACCGCGTGCTGCTCGACTGGACGCCGATGACCGGGGATGCCGATGGCGTGTACGCGATGGAGCTCCACCGCGATGACAGCCCGACGATGGCCGTGCTCGGCACGGACGTCGGCAAGATGTTCATCGACACGCGCTTCCGCGACACCTCGGGGACCGAGACGGTGAACACCGGCTGCTTCGAGAATCATCCGCTCTCGGCACCGCTGAACGTCGCGGCGCCGGTGGCGGGCGAGCTGTTCGGCATGACGCTGCAGGCGCATTCGCCGATCTCGAACGTGCTGGACGGTTTTGGTGCGATCGTGAGCTCGTCGACGATCACGCAGCAGACCATGGAGCCGATCAACATCACGATCCAGAACGCTGCACCGACCGGTACGGGGTCGGAGACCTCGGCCGAGATGTGGCTCGCGACCGGCACCGATGACGTTCAGGACGGCACGTGCGATCAGGTCAACTTCAACGGCGTGTTCGTGGACTGCTCGCCACCGCCCATCACGACGATCTACGGTACGCGCTCGGGGCCGCTGAGTGGGGTGAGCATGCTCGAGGTCGTCGACGACGTCACGAGTGCCATCGTGTGCCACTCGCAGCAGGGTGCGGCCCTCACCTGTACGATTCCGGCCCGTACGGCGACGGAAGCGCCGCATGGCTATCACCTGATCCTCGGCCGTGCGAGCGAGACCTCGCTCGACCATCCGAACGACCACTCCGGTCTTGGCGAGATCGTGATCGCGACGAAGACCTATACCGCCGAGCAGCTGGCAAACGTCTCCCGCTGCACCCAGAAGCACGCGCACGTCAACCCGCACACCGGCGAGAACGTGATCGCGTGCACGACGTCGACGACCTACGCGCACATCATCGCGGTCGATAAGGCGCGGATCGACTTCGACACCATCACGATGACGATCAGCGCGAGCACTGGCGCGGCAACGCCGGAGCTCGTGCCCTACCTCCCGGCGAGCGCGCTGACGTTCCCGGCCAGGACCTGGGACGCCGGCGACGCGGGACTCTAGTCCTAGCCGGGTTCGTCGATACCGTCGCCGCCGGTCGCACCATCGCCGGCCATCTCGGACGACGACGGCGTGCTCTGCGGCTCGGGCTTCTTGTCGGCGGTCGGATCCTCGTCGTCCCAACCGGTGTCGAGGTCGTCCATCGCCGGCATCACCGAGACCGATTTGGTCCGAGCCACCGAGAACGCGGACGCCTCGTCAGCGACGATCGGCGGAGCCGGGACGGGCGGAGGCGGTAGCGGTTGGAACGGCAGCTTCGCGGGTGCGGTCGGCACGTCGTGAGCGATGACCACCGGAGCAGCAGCGGCGGCCACCGGCGCCACGACGACCGGAGTCGCAGCAGGTGCCACGTTCGCTCCAGGCACCACATTTGCCGGCTGCTCGGCTGGCTGTCGCTCGCGACGGCGGCGACGCTCGCCATCCCGCTGGGGACCGCGATCATCGCGATCGGTGTCGTCGGTTTTCGCCGCCGCACCTGCCGCGTCGAGGACGTGCTTGCACACGCCCGCGAACGTCGCGGCCTGCGCCTGATCGGCATCGTCGAGCAAGGGGCCCGCATCGGCCCACTGCGCGCGCAGCTCGTCGATCACTTCGATCGGATCGCGACCGCTGAAGCGCAGATCGCCGAACGCGTTCGACCGCATCGCGTTCCTCAGCTGTGCCGCGACATCGAGCACCGGCGCCGACGCAGGCGCGGCCTTCGGCAACAACTCCTGTGCTTTCGCGATCAGCTTGTCGCGACGAACCTTGAGCGCCGACGTATCGAGCTCGGTGCCTTTCACCGAACCCGCCGACGACACGAGGAGCTCGCGCACCATCGCCTCGACCGCCGACGACAGATCACGCGCGTCGAGCCCCTGAACCTTCGCGCGGACCGCGATCGCTCGCGTCACGCGCTCGGACGAATCCGGCGCCGCCGTGATCGCTTCGATCTCGGTCTTCATCGCATCGAGCTCGGCGCGATGGCTGTTCGCCTCGGCGTCGCGCGATTCGTCGCGCTTGGCGAACAGCGCATCGCAGGCTGCGCGGAACGCGGCCCACACCGCATCGGCCTCGCGACGCGGCACGTAGCCGATCTCTTTCCACTCGGCCTGGAGGTCCTTGATCTGACCGATCGCCTTGCCCCAGCCACCGTCGCCGGGAGCCTTCGTCGCGATCGCGTGTGCGCGCGCGATCAGCTCGTGCTTGCGCGCGAGGTTCTGACCTTCTTCGTTCGCACGCGCCTCGAGCATGGGCTTGCGCCGCTCGAAGAACTTGTCGCAGGTCGCGCGGAACTTCTTCCAGAGCTCGTCGCCTTGCTGGCGCGGCAGATGGCCGGAGTCCTTCCAGCGAGCTTGCAAGGTCTTCAGCGCCGCGGCGGTCGCGACCCAGTCGGTCGAATCAGCGAGGGCTTCCGCCTCGGCGATCAAGGCTTCCTTGGCCTTGATGACATCGGCGAACTTCTCGGTCTCCTCGGCGCGCAGGCCCTTCACGCGATCGTAGACGGCATCGCAGCCGGCCTTGAACGTGTCCCACAGCTCCTTGGACCGGCGCTGCGGCATCGGGCCGACTTCCTTCCAGAGCGCCTGGAGCTGGCGCAGCCGGTTCGCGAGATCTTGCGACGGCTCCTCGGCCGCCATCGACTTCGCGGCCGCGATCAACGCCTCGGCCTTCGGCACGTTCTGGAACCGCGCCCAGTCCTCGGCCTCCTGGAATTCATTGAGGCGCGCCATCAGCTTGGTGCGCGCCGCGGTATAGCGATCCGAGAGCTCGGTGCGCGTCTCGACGGGGACCCGGCCGATCGCATCGAACGCCTTGGCCGCTTGTTGCAGCGAACGCTCGATCTGGCGCGGGTCCTTGGTGTCTAGCTTGTCGAGATCGTCGACGAGTGCCGCGAGGCTCACCCCGATCGACTTGCCACGCTCGATCTCGTCGAGCCGCTTCGCTTCGCGGTCCGCCGAGTCGGCGGACCGCCGCGCTTCTTCATTCGCACGGCGATTCGCGGCTTCATCGCGCTTCGCCTGCGCTTCGGCTTCATGCGCCCGCTTGGCCTCTTCGTCTTCGACCACCGGGATCACCGGCGCCGCAACCGCAGGCGCCGCGGCACGCTCGGCCGCCGCACGCTCGCGCTCGCGCGCCGCTTCGCGTTCGACCGCGCGCAGCTCGTCGACCGAGCGCGCTTGCGATCGATGGAGGTCGCGACGCTTGCGGAACCGCTCGGCTGCACGCGTGAAGCGCTCGTGCGCCTCGGCGTGGCCATCGCTGTCGGCCGGGATCAAGCGCCACGCGGCGATCGTCGCGTCGACGATCGGGGCGACGCGGTCGAAGTCGAAACTGTCGGCCTGCGCCTCGATCTCGCGGATCAGCTGCGCACGCTCCGCGCGCAACCGCTTCACCTCGTCGGGAACGACGGGCTTGGCCTTCTGCTTCTCTGCCTCGGCCATCTCGTTCGCGATCTTGCGAGCGCGCTGGCGGACCGCTTTGTTCTTCGCCTTTTGCGCGACGTTCTCGAGCCGATCGAGATCATCGAGCTTGTCGACCGCCGCGAGGCCGACTTCCTTTTGCGTCGTATCGATCGCGAGGGCGCGGAGCACGTCGCCATCGTCGATGCGCGAGACCGCCGCGAGGCGTTGCTCTTGCGGAGCATCGCCCTTCGCGAGCTCGGCGAGCGCGCGCGGGTGACGAAGCTCGCCGAACGCACGCTTGCGCACCGCCGCGATCGAGGCGTGGGCCGCGACCTCGACCAGCGCGTGCTGATCGCCAAGCTTGATGATGCCGCTCAGTGCGGATCCGGCAAGCTCGGCGTTTTCGCCGCACGCGTTGTCCTGCCAGAGCTCGGCTGCACGCTCGCCCGCGAAATCGCGCAGGCTGCGTTCTGTTTCTGCAGAGGCAATATCCGCGAGAACATCGGCTTCGTGGATCTTCTCGATCGCGAGTCGGCGAATGCCGATGTCACGGTCGGTGCGGGCCACTTGGACAAGGACGGCAGCGTCGTCCGCGGTCAGCGCACGAATTGCTTCGGCGCGGACTTTGACGTCGCTGTGGCGGTACTTGGGGCGAAAAAGATCAACAATCCCCATGGGCAGCGAAATCTATGCGGTAGCCCCTACCCTGTCCAGCGTGTAGGTCAGTCAGTACCGACGAGAGTGAGCAGTTCCCCGACGATGTCGACCAGCTTGAAGTCGCTCGGGGTGAAGACCCGGCGAATCCCGAGCTTTTGGAGGGTCTCGTGGTCGCGCGCCGGGACGGTGCCCCCGATGACGACCGCGACCTTGGACCCGCCCCGGTTGCGCAGCTCCTCGAGGACCGCCGCCGCGAGCTCGACATGCGACCCCGAGAGCACGGACAGGCCGATCACGTCGACCGCCTCCTGGACCGCAACCGCCGCGATCGCCGCCGGTTCGAGCCGGATCCCGGCGTAGATGACCTCGAAGCCGGCATCGCGCGCCGCGACCGCGATGATCTCGGCGCCGTTCGAGTGGCCATCGAGGCCCGGCTTGCCGACCAGGAGGCGCGGCCGTCGGCCGTGCGCGGTGACGTGCGCCTCGACCTTCGCGCGCAGCTTCTGCCAATCATCGTTCGACTCCGCGATGTGCGCGCCGCCGACCCCGGTCTCCGCGCGGTACTCGCCCCACACGCCACGCAGGGTACCCGCCCACTCACCGGTGGTGACGCGCGCGAGGGCGCACTCGATCGAAGCCTCCATGATCGGCTTGCCCGCACGCGCGAGCGAATCCAGTGCGCCGAGCGCGGCCTTCACGCGGGCCGGATCGCGCTTCGCCCGGGTCGCCGCCAGCGACGCCAACGCTCGCGCACCGGCATGCGGATCGGCTTCGAACACGCCGCCGTCATCACCACCGACGAGCGGCGACGGCAGACCTTCGGTGAACTTGTTCACGCCGATCACGACCTGCTCGCCCGCTTCGATCTTGCCCATCCGCGTCGCCATCGACCGCACGAGCTCCTGCTTGCAGTAGCCGTTCTCGATCGCGCCGCGAATGCCGCCCATCTTGTCGATCTTCGCGAGCTCCTCGGTCGCCGCCCGGATCAGCGACGCGACCTTCTTCTCGATCACCGGGTTGCCGGTGAAGATGTCGCCGTACTCGAGCAAGTCGGTCTCGAACGCGAGGATCTGCTGCAGCCTGAGCGACCACTGTTGGTCCCACGGGCGTGGCAGCGAGAGCGCCTCGTTCCAGGTCGGCAGCTGCAACGCGCGGCAGCGCGCATCCTTGGACAGCGTCACCCCGAGCGCTTCGATCAAGATGCGCCACGCGTTGTTCTCGGGTTGCTGCTCGGTCAGGCCGAGCGAGTTGACCTGCACGCCGTAGCGGAACTGGCGGAGCTTCGGATCGGTCACGCCGTAGCGATCGCGACACAGCTCGTCCCACATCGCACCGAACGCGCGCATCTTGCACATCTCTTCGATGAACCGCATGCCGGCGTTCACGAAGAACGAGACCCGGCCCACGCACTGCGCGAACGCCGCGTCGTCGACGAGGCCACGCTGCTTCACCCGATCGAGCACGCCGAGCGCATCGGCGAGCGCGAACGCGAGCTCTTGCACCGGCGTCGCGCCGGCTTCCTGCAGGTGGTAGCTGCACACGTTCGACGGGTTCCACTGGGGCAGGTGCGCGACGCAGTACTCGTAGGTCTCCGCGATCAGATCGAGCGAAGGCTCGGGCGGGAAGATGTATGTCCCGCGCGCTAAATACTCCTTCACGATGTCGTTCTGCGTGGTGCCGCGCAGCCCCGCCTCCGGGATGCCGCGCTCGCGCGCGAGCGCGACGTACAGCGCCAGCAACCACATCGCCGTGCCGTTGATCGTCATCGACGTATTCATCTGTTCGAGCGGGATGCCCTCGAACAAGACATGCATATCGTCGAGCGAAACGATGGGGACGCCGACCTTGCCGACCTCGGGCTTGGCGAGCGGGTGATCGGGGTCGTAGCCACATTGAGTCGGAAGGTCGAACGCGATCGAGAGACCGGTCTGGCCCGCCGCCAGGTTCCGCCGGTACAGCTCGTTCGACGCGCGCGCAGAGGAGTGCCCCGCATAGGTACGGAAGATCCACGGTTTGTCTCGCGGTCGATCGGCCATGACGCAGGTGTACATCGGCGCTATGGTTGCGCGCATGCGCACCATCCTTCTGATTGCTGTTCTCGCCGCAGGCGCCGGTTGCTCGAAGTCCTCGACCGACAAGGTCTCGCAGACCGAGACCGAAGCCGCCAAGCTCAACTTCATCACCGTGGATGATGTCGACGCGCACCTCGCGACCGGCACCGCGCAAGCGGTCGACGCGAATGGCATCGACACTCGCAAGCACGAGGGCGTAGTCCCCGGCGCGGTGCTGCTCACCAGCGCGGGCGAGTACAAGCTGACCGAGCTCCCGTCCGACAAGGCCAAAGAGCTGGTGTTCTACTGCGGCAACACCCACTGCAGCGCTTCGCACCAGGCGGCCGAGCGCGCGATCACCGCGGGGTACACCAACGTGAAGGTCATGCCAGAAGGCATCGCCGGTTGGGTCAAGGCCGGCAAGAAGGTTCAGACGATCTAGCTCAAAGCACCGTCTGCCGCAGACCCTCGACGAGCGCGGTCTGCGCGACAATCCCGAACGTGTCGCGCAAGCGGTCGACACGCGCACGAGACTTGAGGATCTCGCCTGCACGTGCCGGGGCGTGCTCGATCGTCGAGTGGTTACCACACAGCTCGACGATCGTCTTCGCGAGCTCGAGCACGCTGATCTCGCCACCGGTGCCGACGTTCGCGATCGTGCGCGAGTTGCCGTCTCCGATCGCAGCCACGAGGGCACGCACGACATCGCCGACGTAGACGAAGTCGCGGGTCTGCGAACCATCGCCGAAGATCGTCAGCGGCTTTCCGGCCTTCGCACGATCCGCGAAGATCGAGATCACGCCGGAGTACGGGCTCGAAGGATCCTGGCGCGGTCCATACACGTTGAAGAACCGCAAGGCCGAGGTCGCGACGCCGTGCACGCTCGCGTAGTAGTCGAGCGCGAATTCCGAGGCGAGTTTGTCGATGCCGTACGGCGACATCGGCTGGCACGGTGCCTCCTCGGCAACGGGCATGGTCTCGACATCGCCGTACACGGCGGCCGACGACGCGAACGCGACCTTCGCGACGCCGTGCGCGCGCGCGTACTCGAGCACGTGCAGCGTGCCGCCGTAGTTGATCGACATGTCGACGAGCGGGTTCTGGACCGAGTGCACGACCGAGACCTGCGCCGCGAGATGCACGATGCGCGCGATCGGGCCGTGGTCCTTCGTGATCGGCGCGAGGGCCGCGAAGATGCCGTGCGCGACATCGCACACCACGACGTGAAGCGCTGCGTGATTCGCCCAGCGCGCGAGGTTCGCGCGCTTACCGGTCGAGAAATTATCGAGGACGACAACGCGCTTGCCCGCGGCGAGCAAGGCGTCGACGACATGCGAACCGATGAACCCGGCTCCGCCGGTGACGACGATGGTCTCCACGCGCCTACTTTACTGCTAGCGTCGCCAGCATGCGCGCGATCGAGTTCAAGACTCACGCGGCCCTGACGTTCTCCAGTTCGTCGAGGTGCCCGTTCCCGATCCCGGGCCGACCGACGTTCTCCTAGAGGTTGCCGTACGCGATGCGGCCGAGCCGGCCCAGGATCACGTCGAGCGCGACGTGGTTGTTGCCGCCCTCGGGCACGATCAGGTCGGCCCACCGCTTGCTCGGCTCGACGTACTCGATATGCATCGGCCGCACGGTCGCGTAGTACTGCTCGCGCACCGAGGTGAAGCTACGGCCGCGCTGTTCGATGTCGCGACGGATCCGGCGCATCAGCCGGATATCGGCATCGGTGTCGACGAAGATCTTGATGTCCATTTGCTCGCGCAGCGCCGCCTCGACGAACACCAGGATGCCTTCGACGATGATCACCGGCGAGGGTTCGACCCGACGGGTCTCCTTCGCGCGGTTGTGCTGCGCGAAATCGTAGACCGGGACATCGACGCCTTCGCCGGAGCGCAACCGACGCAGGTGCTCGACGAATAGATCGCTCTCGAGCGACGAAGGATGATCGTAGTTGATCGCGGCGCGCTCGTCGAACGAGAGGTGGTTCTGCGCGCGGTAGTAGGCATCGTGCTCGATCCGAACGCAGCGATTGTCGGGAATCGCGGTTTCGAGCTTGTGCGCCACCGTGGTCTTGCCGGAGCCGGTACCACCTGCGATTCCGACGACGAGCGGGCGAGACATCTAGGCGGCGTCTTCGCACGCACACCACGATCGGGTCAACGATCGATTTGGCTCGAGATCATGGACAGCGTGAACGTGGTCAAGGTGCCGCGGACGTGGACCTCGGTGCCATCGAGCGCGACGACCAGCTTGCCCGCACCCTCCGAGGACGAGAACACGTCGGAGATCTGGGGCCGGATCACCGCGGCGGCAGAGCGCGCGGCCTTTGCATCGTGGGTATCGGCGCCGGCATCGATCTCCATGCCCTGGGCACCGACCCGCGCCCAGCCGAAGACGTCGCTGGTGTTCGGCAGCAGCAGCATGCTGGCCCAGTTGACCTTCGCCTTGCTGCTCACCGCGAACGCGATCGAGTGATCGACGGGCAGCTTCGCGAGCAGGGCCCGGGTCGAGGCGTCCAGCCCGGAGCCGCGCTTCGCGAGCGCGTGGACCTGTTCGGCCGTGAAGGTCGGGCGCATCGCCAGATACGCGGTGTGATCGTCGATGAAGTCGAGCCATCCGAGGTCGGTGATCTTCCACAGCGTGCTGCCGTCCTTGACCTCGATCGGGGTGGAGTCGAAGCACGCTTCGACATCTTTCCGGACCCAGCGGCCGCCGACGATCAACGCGCCGGTCTGCTTGGCGTCGAGCTCGGGCGATCCGAACACCATCCATTCGGACGTCCCCGCGAGCGTCCGAATGCAGTCCGGTAACCCCGACATCACGAGCGCGACCTTGGGGTTGGTGCCGAGCTTGTGGAGCACGTCCGCGGTCGCGGTGTTGTCATGGAGCTCGTCGATCTGGACCGCGAACACGACGTTCGTATCAGCCGGCAGATGCGTGATCGCGGCGCGCGCGGCCGCGCGATACGCGGCGTGTGGCGAGGCATCCGCGACGAGTGGCAGCGCGTTGGCCGCCCGGGCCGGTTTCGCGCTCCACGGATCGTTTGGATCCGCGATCAGCACGCCGGCCTCGGCCGGGACCTGCGTGCTCGCCCGGTCTCGCTCGTTCTGCCCGACCGCCGCGGCATGCGGCGCGATGCGCACGTACAGGAACACGCTCACCGCGGCGATCGCGGTGACAGC
>JAYWCI010000109.1:0-5872 GCA_043780895.1 Kofleriaceae bacterium
CCGGAGCGACCGGAGCTGCTGGAGAATCTCTCGTACGCAATTTCCGCTGTTCGAAGAGCGCATGCGCGACGTCAAGCCGGGCATCACGGGCCTCGCACAGATCTCGCTCGGCTACACCGGTTCGATCCCCGAAGGCTCGGAGTTCGCGAAGCTCGCCTCGACGCTCCAGGCCCGTGGTAGCTCGAGGAGACCAAGGGCTCGCTCGCGGACGACATGAGGATCAAGCTGCTCTTCGATCTCGCCTATACGGCGTCGCTCGAGCGGTTCGATACGTTCCTGCGCACCGAGCTCGGCATCATCTTCAAGACGCCGCTCGTGATGCTGCGGATGACCCAGGGCCGCTAGCGTTGTCCGCGACCTCGCTGCCTACAGCGCACCGCTGACCGCGAAGCCTCCCGATGTGGCCGTCATCCATGGAGCGACCGCGATCGCGCGCTGATCGCGCTGCTCCTTCGCCGATGTCGGGCTGGTGACGTACCAGATGATGCCGCCGACCGCGACGGCGGCACCCACGCCCGCGACCACCCAGCCAACATTGCTCAGCCCGACCGCGTCGGAGGCCTGCGCGAAGACCGGGTCGCCCGGCGGCGCCGCGCACTGATGCGTGGACGCCGAGCATCCCGACGGAACCTTGCCGAGCTCGATGATGGCGAGCGCGGTGCCCCCGAGCAGCATCGCGCTGCCACCGACGAGCATCAGCTTGGCGGGCAGCGGGCGGGGTCGCGACGGGGGACTGGCAACGACGGCCACTCCGGCGGCCTGGTTCGGGGTCACCGCGCTGGCCACGGGTACCGCGCCAAACCTGGCCGAGACGATCCGGCCTTTCTCGCCATTGCCGATCACCAGCGTGACGACCTCGTCGTGCCCGCCGTTCGAGAACTTCACGACGTGCTTGCCCGGATCGAGATCATGCAGCGTGCCGTCGAGCCGGGTCAGCAGCAGCGCGTCGTCGACATAGACCGTGGTGTCCGGAAGGTCGGCACCCGAGCCGTCGCGCGCCACGAAGGTGACGCTCGGCTGGAGCCGGCCCAGATCGTCGGCGAACCGCGCGCAGTCTCCCTGGAGCAGCGAGGGGCACGCGGCCTGGGCGCAGCTCAGGAACAGCTTGCGTGCGAGCGAGAGCTGGCCTTGCTCGCGCGCGTCTTGACCGCGGCTATGCGCATCGACGCACCCTTCTTTGGTCAGCTCGCCAGCGATGGCCGGGGCGGTCAGGCTCGCGAGCGTCGCGAACGCGGCAACGGTGGCGAGGGAAGCGCAGATGGCTCTGGTGGTCATGGAAGGGTCCTCGTTCAGAGACACGCCGGCTTGAAGATCTTCTTCGTACCGGAGAAGTAATAGGGCGGGTTGCAATCGCTGGCAGGGACGGGCGCGGCCACGGCAGGCACCGCAGCCGGCAGGGTCGGTGGAGCCTTCGGTGCCGCCACGATGCGCTTGCGCGTCCCGCCGGGTCCTCCACTGTTCGACGGGGTCGCGTGGATCGTCTTCGCCGGACGAAGATCGTCCAGCGCGCGATCGGATGCCGCGGGCACGCGGGGCTCGGCAAGCGAGGGCGGGGCCGCTGCGGCGGGCGCTGGGATCGGGACAGCGACCGGCGGTGCCGCGACCGGCGGTGCGGCGACCTGCGGCGCGGGCACCGCGACCATCGCAGGCGCGGCCGAGCTCGGCTCGAGGACGTGGCCAACCGGGACGGCGGCGCTCGGGGCGACGGCGGTACGGCCGCCGTGGCCCCCGAAGATCATGACCAAGGAGAGCACCACGACTGCGGCCCCCAGCGCGGAGATCACCGCGACCGTCCGGCGCTTCGTCGGAGCGGGTTGGACGACCGATTGCACGGTCGGCTGGACGGTCGACACGACGGAGCCGGCGGAGGTCCCGCCCGCGGCGATCTCCGCCGCCGCACGCAGCGTGTGCACCTCGCCGGGCAACGGAGTGGCGGCGCGTCGCAACCGCGGCCGGATCTCGCTGCGCCAGCTCGCCTCCTCGGCGGCGAGGGCCTTGTCCCGGCCCTCGAGGAAGTCCTTGCCCAACGCCTTGAGCCACGCGGCGACGCCGGTCGTCGATGCAGGAGGCACCGCGGAGGCGAGCGCGCCCTCCATCTCGGCGGCGTTGCTCCAGCGGGCGCTGGTGTCGACCGCGAGCCCCTTGTTGATGATCTCCTCGAGCACCTCGATCTGGCGCCACCGGTTCTCGCCCAGCCACTCGCGCTCGCCAAGGGCTGAGAGGTGATCGTCGGTAACGAGCCGGACAGGACCTCGTGGATCAGCGCGCCCTCGCTCTGCGCGGTGTTGTGCATGCGGTGGCCGACGACGAGCTCCCACAGCACGACTGCTAGCGAGTAGACATCACTCTGCCGCGTCGCGGCACCTTTGATGTGCTCGGGCGCGGAGTACGCGAGCTTGCCTTTGAACGTGCCGTCGCGCGTCACGTGGGCCGTCATCGACGCCTTCGCGACGCCGAAGTCGAGCAGCCGCGCGGTGCCGTCGGTCGAGACCATGATGTTCTGCGGCGAGACGTCGCGATGGACGATGTTGAGCGGCGCGCCCATCTCGTCCGAGGTCTCGTGCGCGGCGTGCAGCCCGGCGAGGACCTGGCAGCCGATCGAGACCGCGACGTTGATCGGGATATGCGTCTTGGCTTCGTGCGCCGTGCGCAACAGCCAGTGCAGCGGCGCGCCGTGGACGTACTCCTGGACGAGGACCACCTCCTCGCCGGACGTGACGACGTCGAGCACCGGCACGACGTTGCGGTGGTGGACCTTCGACGCGATGCGGGCTTCGTCGAGGAACATCGCGACGAAGTCGCTATCCTCGGCGAACTCGGGGTGCAGCCGCTTGGCTGCGACGATCCGGCTGAACCCCTCGTCGCCCATCAGCCGGGCGATGTGGATCGTGGCCATGCCACCCCGCGCGATCTGGGCGGTGCAACAAGTAGCGGCCAATGGTGATGCCTTCGGTCATGGTCAGCGCCTACTCGAAGAACTGGATCGGGCGCCCAGAGCTCCAGAAATACAGGTTCTTGAACGTCCCGGTGGGCTCGATGGAGGTCCCCCAGACCGAGTTGGAGTACTGGTGGTTCGTCGTCGAGAAGCCGGACGTCGCGCCGATCCCGAGGCTGAGGTCGGGCAGCTGCTCGAACGTGTCGACGAGCGAATCGGGCGTGAAGGGACCGTGATGAGCATCGAGCCCGGCGATGAACACGCGCGCCGCGATGTAGCCCTCGAGCGAGGTGAAGCCCGGGGTGTCGCCGCTGGCCGCGATCGCCTTGTTGTAGGCGACCACGATCTCGCTCGAGTCGCTCTGATAGTTCGGCACCGCCTGCGAGACCACCACGTCGGTGGTGTACGGCATCGGGCCGCTCGGGCTCGCGATGGTGCCGAGCTGGACGAGCCGGTCCGAGAGCGAGTTCGGGCCGACGAACGAGACGTTGCTGAACACGAGGCGCAGCCGGGTCGCCTTGCCGGAGGCGGCGTTCTGGCCATCGAATTGCCAGGTGCGCAGCGCCTGGATGAAGCTCGCGCCGGAGCCGTAGGTATCGGTCATCAGCACGCCGACCGTCTGGTTGCCCGACTGTACGGTCAGCAGCTGGTTCAGGTACACCTCGGCGTTGACCGCCTGCGCGGGGACACTGGTGTCGTCGTTGCGCGTGTAGCGGAACCGGACGATCGGCGTGGTCGAGTCAGCATCGACCGGAAATGGCCCGACGACGTCCTTGTACGCCTGGACGAGCCCGTCGTACCCGGCCTGGCCGAACGAGTCGTTTTGGTCGAACGAGACCACGTTCTTGTAGCCGGCGACGCCACGCTCCTGGAACAGCTCCATCGTCGCCCGCGCCTCCTGGGCGTAGCTCGCCCGCAGGTTGAAGATGTAGCGGCTGCAGGCGCCACACTTCGTGTCGCGCAGGATTGTCGCCGCGCCGGTCAACGCGCCGAAGAAGATCGTGCCGGTCTCGACCGCGACGGGCGCCGCGCGCACCATGGTCGGCGTGCCGACGCTGCCGAGCAGTGCCAGCA
This sequence comes from Kofleriaceae bacterium, assembly GCA_043780895.1. Lineage (GTDB taxonomy): Bacteria > Myxococcota_A > Polyangia > Haliangiales > Haliangiaceae > JABFXX01. Next base: position 4,010 of record JAYWCI010000109.1, read on the forward strand.
CGGCCCTCGGGCCGCGGTGCAGCGCGGACGTCGAGACCGGGCTCTGTCCCGCGACCGCGGGGGTCGCGGTGGACGGGCACTTGGGCGTCTCGCCGTCCGCGACCTGAACGTCGGTGAGTGAGCGAGCCGCGGCCTCGGCGAGAGCGGGATCGTAGGCGTCGTCGCGAAAGTCGAGCTGGAGCATCCGGCCGCGGACACCGCCACTGGCATTCTTCTCCTTGAACGCGAGCTCGATGCCGAGCTTCATCCCGGTGCCGAGGGCCTGGTTGGTTCCGCTGACCGGAGCGCTCTCACCGATGATGAGCGGCGCATCGGCCGCGCTCACGCACACCGGCGCCTGGTCGCGGAGCTCGCACACCGAGGCGGTGCCGCAGTCGGAATCGATGGCGCAGGGCTTCGACGAAAAGTCCGTCGAGCAACCCGCGAGCAGCAGCGACACGCATGCGATGGAGAGCCTCACGCTGGCCATTCCTCGCATCTCGTTTATTACATCTTTCAAGGTCGAGCTCCGTTTTTGCCGTTTTTTGGCAATCGATGTGATGACGAATCCGGCACAAACCGCGCCCGATATCGGATGTTTGGTGAGCGTGGAAAGTTACCGGTTCAACGGACCGACCTATCCACGCCCTCCATGACGGCCTCAGCAAACGTGCTCGCTGAGCCTCGCGAGCATCGCGTGGTAGCGCTTCACCCGGGCTCGGGGACGATGATCGAACGGGCCCCGGCAGAAAACAGCGTTGCGCGCGTGAGCGACGCCTGTGCGGAGCACGCGTGTGGGCGCAAAGCGCCAACGTGATCAGGAGTGCGACGTGGCCAATCGGTTCTCGGGATGGACGAGGTGCTCGCGCTTGACGCCGGACTCGAACACCGCGGCCTCGGCCCGTGTTTGGACCGGGTCAGTTGTTCGGTGCGCCATCGAGGGTCCAGTCGATCCACAGCTGGATCTTCGCCGACGGGAACGCCGCCTCGCCCTTTGGCATCCGGCTACCGGTCATGCAGTTGCCGCTGCCGACGAGCTCGGCGCCGGTCGAACAGTTCGACGTCTGCGTCGCCGGTTTGTTGACGATATTGCTGAAGGCGTTCGCCGCGGTGAGATCGAGCCCTTGCTGGGGGTTGGTCGCACCGTGGCAACCCATCTTGATGCACCCGTCGGTGGTGTTCTTGAGCAGAGGGACGAGCTGGGTCGAGAAGCTGACCTGCTGCGGAGGCGAGCCGCTCGTGAGCGCCCCCGACTGCGCGCTCGCCGACAGCGAGGGCAAGCCATCGTCGTGCACCGTCACCTTGATCGTGTAGCTCGGGCTCAGCGTCGCGGTCGACGGGATGGTCCACGTCGTCGATGCACGTGGCCTTGGGAACGCTAGCTTGGGAACGCTCGCTTGCAGCGGCAACCTCACAGTGGCAGCACCACGGTCGGGAGATATTGCAACTATTGCAACTACGAACCTACAGCTCCAAGAATCCCTCTTACAGTTGCAACCATGTAGTGTTGAACACCGCGTCCGAGTCGTGGGTTCTGGTGAGAGCCTCGACCCGCAAGCCACCACGCACGATGCCGTGCTTGCGCGCCCCGTCCGTGAGCGTGAAGCCGATCGCGAGCGTGCCGAGCGGAACGAGCAGGCTCAGCTGAGGCATGCGCGCTTCCGGGAGCACGTCGTACGTGTTGATGTGGAACAGGTGACGACCGATCCACGGCATCGCGAGCATGCTTGACGTCATGCCAGCGGCGATCCAGAAACCGAGCCGAGATCAAGGGTCTGAGCAGGTAGCGAACGAGCCGCTCGAGCGCGGGTCGGTCGGTCGGCATCGACGGAGGTGTCGGCATGGAGGGAGAAGCCATCGATGAACGCTGTGCGGCGGCGCGAC
>JAYWCI010000110.1:0-69572 GCA_043780895.1 Kofleriaceae bacterium
CGCACCCGTTCGGATTTGCTATGTTCTTCGTCCGGCACCATGAACCGTGTAACGCTCCTCTTCCTCGCTGCCTGCGATTCGACGTCGATCGGGATACACGCCGACGCGTCGGTTGCCGACACGCGCGCAGCGACCGACGGGACAAGCTCCTCCACATGTCCGATCGGATCGACGCTGCTCGCGGATCGGACGAGCTGCTCCGGCCCTGTGGTCGCACCTCCGAGCTCCTTGTCGATGGGCGCGGCGACGCCCGGCACCGTCGTCGGGCTCGACGGCCTGGACAGCGATATCGTGCCGTGTCTCGCAACGTACGTGTGCAACCCGGATGGTGCGCGTGCAAGGACGATGTTGTTCTCCGACGATCCAGAATCACCTGCGACGGACGGAGTGCTCTACGCCGACACCTTCGGTCCCGGCGCCGCGCGTGTGTACGTCTATCACGTCAATGCCGGTGCGTCGGCACGCAAGTTCCCCGTCGTCGTGTTCAACCCGAGCTCGACCGACGCGCACGTGACGATCCGAAAGGTGGGACTGGCCACTCCGAGCACCGACTACATCGAGATCGGAAAGATCGTTGCGGCGGCGTGGATGTCGTCGACCCTGTCGCGCCTGGTGACCGTGCCAGCCGGAGCGCGCGTGCTGCTCGATGGCGATCTCGACAAAGAGCACGCCGTGACCAACGAGCTCGTTCACGCAATCATCGATCTCGATGCAGACGCGCCGCTGAAATTCTCGGTGGTCAGTGTCGCTGCCAACGAGGATGCTGCGGCGATCACCGCCGGGTTGTCGTTGCTGCCCTACGATGGCGCCCACGACCGCGGCACGTTCGTCGGCGCAGACGTGTGGTTGGTCGCGAGTGCCGGTGGAGAAGGGCCGAGCGCGAGAAAGCTCCCAGTCGGTGCGAACACGACCGAGCCCGACCTCGCCGGGCGCGACGCGACGACCGGAGCGCCCGCCACGTTGACCGGTAACTACGGTGTCGCGTATCGGTTCCTCGTTACCGCCCCTGGGCCGGTTCGGTTCGGAGCGAACCCACGCGGTGGTGACTGGGCTGGAGCGGTGGACAACGCGGCCTCGGTCGTCATGCTGCCGTCGACGAGCGGTGCGGTGGCGACGACTGACCTCGTGTGGCTCGCCAACTCCGGCGACTTCTCGATGATGTCTGGCGGTGGATCGAGCCTGCCGACCAACGTGTTGGTCGTGACGCCGTAAGAGCCTCCCGAGTGCGAAACCGATGCGAGCAAGCCTCGTGGTCGACTCGGAAGATCCGATCTCGCGAGAAACCACCACAAGTTGTTGTCGTCTGCGCGACGATTCCCCATTGAATGGTTGGTCGCAGCGATGATCCTGTGCGCTGCGAACCCCGCGCCGACGTGATGGTCAGCGTCGATGTAAACGCGAACCAGCACCCGATCTCGCCGCTGATCTCCGGCATGAATTTTCCGGATGCCACGCAACTCCGCCGCACGCGTCGCACACGAGAACATCGATCGCGAACACGCGCTTCATCGGTGAGGACCAATCGAGACGACGGCGTGGGTCGGGACGATTCTGAGCGGCAGCTGTGACCGTCGCACCTTGAGGAACGACCGCAGCGCGGAGATTGTGGTGGGGCGCAAAGACGCCATGAAACCGGGTGAGATGGGCGCGCGGTGGTGGAATGAGGGTCGCGAGGCGACACAAGAAATCGACCGGCTTGAACGCGAGCTCGGTTCGCCCGTCGCGCAAGGGACGCTTGAGCGAGAGCACGACCCGTCCGCTCGAATCGAGCGAGAGCCGAGAGTTGGCGATCGGCGATCGCGCGCCATAGCGGGCCAACCGCTCGAGGCCGTCGCGATCATCGGCGTCGATGAGGCGATCGGCGTGGAGCGAGTAGCCGTCGAGGAATGCGGATCGGCTGCCGGGCTTCAGTAGCGGCGCACGGCCACGGGAGGACGAATTGGTGACGGATTGGGCGTGCTCGGAGGCGAGCAGATCCGGCGGGTCGTCATCGCCGCGGTCCGCGAGGCGGCGCTCGACGAGCCGGTGGATCGCGCGGGCGATCTGGTCGAGCAGTCTAGTGATGTCGTCGTCCCACGGTGGCGGCAGCGAATGAAACTGAACGGCGCCGTCATGACCGGTCGCGAACACACCGTCGGGTACCAGCGAATGGGCATGGCAGTTGAGATTGAGCAGTGAGCCAAAGCGTTGAACAAAACTGACGGCACCGCATTGCGGGTCTTCGATGCCGTGGGCGCGTGCCCGGCGACGCTGCCAGGCGAACACCTTGCGCAGGAACACACCAAGAACCTGGCCGAGCAGATCGCCATCTCGGGCGAGGAGAAACCTCACCTGACGCGGCAACGACAGGTCCCGTGCCACGTGTCCCCTCGAGCGATCACCAGCCCGTCATCCGACGCGCGCCGTTCCAGGCGCTCTGGGCCTGGTCGCCGACCCATTGAGCGCCTTGTACCGCACCGCGACCGGCCGCGCGGCCAACCGTACCGGCCGAGGTCGTAGCCAGCCTCGCCGCCGCGTGCACGACCGCCACCGATTGCTGCGCGATGCCGTCGGGGACCGCGACGACATTCGCGTGCGTGATCGCCACGAGCTGTCCCGCGGCAGACCGGATCGTGTGTGGTGCATCGTGTACGGCGACCTCGGCTTGCAAGACCCACATCGCGAGCAGCTGCAATGACACGAGCAAGGTCCAGCTCCGCCTCACTGGACAGCGGAAAGTGTCACCAAATCGGCGGCCGCGCCGCGGTCGCAGCGCAGCGTTTGTTCGAGCATCGCGGCGGTCACCGCACGGATGACCGGAGCCGTCGTGGTGAATGGCGCATCGTCGGAGCCGCAGCCGTCGTTCGCGAGCTGCACGACGAGCTCGGGTATCTCGACGCCATGCGCTTTCGCGATCGCGACCGAGCCACCTCGGTCGGCACCGACGCCGCACAGGTCCGTGAACGCGAGATGCCCGGCGCGATGCACCACGACGACTCGGCCGTGCGCGGGAGCCGCGGCACTGCCGCCGCCGATGTGATCGTGATCGCCGAGCATGGTCAGGGTGGCGGCGCTGCCCTCGTTCGGCGCTGCGCCAGCGAGTGCGATGCGCACCGCGACCGCCGCTTGATCTGGGACCGAATTCGCGAGCAAGGCGCCCAACGAATGGCCGACGATCGCGAGCCGGTCGCCGAGCCGTGCGCGCAAAAAGGCGAGCGGATCCTGCACGGGCGCGTGCTCGATCAGCGCCACGATCTTGGACGGCAGCATCAACGGGAACTCCTGCGGCCCACCCATCACGGCTGCGAGCCCGATGCCAGGCATCTCGGGTGCGAGCACCACGAACCCGCGGCTCGCCCAGTGCGTCGCGAGAAAGGCGCTCTGCGCGCGAAACGATGCGGCGCCGTGCAAGAACACGATCGCGGGATATCGACCGTGCGTGTCGTCGAGCGGCAGGTCGCGCGTGCACGCGCACTCGAGCCACGCATTGTCTGGGTCGGGAATCTTCGCTGCCTCGACGGGCGGCATCGCTGCGCGCAGATCGTAACGGGCGTGCGGACGACCAGCGTCCGAGCCGGGCTTCGCCGGATACCAGACCTCGATCGTCGTGCCATCGAGCTCGATCGTCTTGACGCCGACCGGCCACGGGCCCGGTGCGGTGCGAGCCTCTATGACCGGCGGTTCGATGCCCGCACACGCGCCGCTCGAGGGATCCGCGCCGTGACACGCACCGAGCACACACAGCAGGAGCACGAGCTTCACACCTCGAAGCTACACCGTCTGCTATTGCGCTACGAGCGTGACGAGCTCGAACGGCAAGCCCTTGCGGGTCCACAAGTTGAACAGGTCGGCCCGCTCGGTCGTCACGAGGATCGAGATGGTGAAGTCGTCGGACGGCGAAGCAAGCGCGAGGATGCGCGTGCCGTGGATGTTGCCCTGGCGCTCGACGAGCGCGACCGGCGTCGTGTGACCGGGCACCGGGAGCTCGTAGCCCCACGAGCCGAGCGCTTCCATGCCGAGCTGTGGATCGCCGGTGGCCATGATCGTCGTCGAGGCGGCATCGAGCAGTCGGTGATCGAGCAGCGCCTGGCTGAACACCGAAAGATCGGTCGCGTCGCCATAGATCGCGTCCGCCGGTCCAAACGCCGCGAGCTCGACGTCGGGTGAGCGCGCTCCATCGGTGCGGTAGCTGCGAACCGTGATCGGGGGATGTTGCGCGGCGACACCCCAGCTCGTGAGCCCGAGCTTGGCGATCGGCCGCGCCGAACGCCGCGAGGTATACGAGCGCACCGTGCTTGCGGATCGCGACGACGCCATCGAAATCGCCACGCGCGTGATACTCGCCAAGCAGTCGATCCACGGCTGACGCGAAGGGTGCCGTGTGGACCGGCGCTCGTACCTGCGAGTGCGTGCAGGCCGCGCATATCACGAGCATCTGGAGCAGTTTCACGCGAATTTGAATACCCGCGGAGCATGATGGTTACCGGCGGTTACGGGCCTGCGTTTATCTGTGACTGCGGGCGATGCGCGGGCTCCACTCTGCATGAACTATCCGAGACTCGCGCTCACGGTCGGGTTGCCGGCGGCAGTGGGCGTCGTGGCTGCGCGCGCGCTGGGCCGCACTGGTTACGGGATCGCGATCGGCGTTGGTCTGATGGTCGTGATCGTCGCGATCGTCGCCAAGCTCCGACCGGCGCCTGCATCGTCAAAGCCAGGGACACGTGCGTGGGAAGCAAAGCTGACACTGGACGTGCTGGTCCGGACGATCGCGGAACGCGTCGAGGCGACCAGGACCGCACCAGCCGAGCAGCTGCCGCAGAAGATCCGCGAGATCACCTTTCTTACCGCGCAGGTCGACGAGCTCGCGAGCATCGTCGAGCGCGACGATGCGTCGCCCGGTCGCGGCTACATCGGCTTCGATGCGTATCAGGGCGACTAGTAGTTGAACGCCAGATCAGTTAGCCGCGATCGAGAGCGGCTTGATGTAGCGCTCGTCGCGCGGATCCCACGCGTAGACGTTCGTGGTGCTCGTGCGATCGAGCTCGGCCAAGCCTGTCTTGATCACGCGATAGCCATCGGACATCGGCAGCTGCACGACGACATGGACGCGACGCGGACGCGCGAACTCGGGGAGCTGCTTGACCGCCGTGGCGAGGGCGGCGAGATCGATCGTGGCACCTGGGCGAAGCTGCAGCGCGGCGATCGGAACTTCGAAGCCGAGATCGATCGGCCTCGCCGCGACGATGCAAAGCGCGACCGCAGCATAGCCGTACAGCGCGTCTTCGATCCGGGTCGACGCGATGAAGCCGCCCTTGCTGCGCACCATCTGACCCTGGCGATCGACAAACCAGTAGTCGCCTTCGGCATCGACGCGCATGAAGTCGCCGGTGATGAACCACGAGTCGCCGGCCTCGAACGCATCGGCAAGGATGCGCTTCGGATCGATGTGACCGACATCTGAACCGGCGCGCGACAGCTTTGCGAGGAGCATCCCGGGCTCGTCGAGCCTCGCGTGGACGAGGAAGCCGCGGGCATCGCGCACGAGCTCGTTCGCGCGTTCGTCCCACGCCGCGACCGCGACGTGTGCGCTACCGGGAAGCGGGCGGCCGACCGAGCCGACCTTCTTGCCGGCGGTGTTCGCGAGCACGGCGCTCGCTTCGGTCGAGGCATAGATCTCGAGTACGCCGACCGGTCCGAACCGATCGACGAGCCGACGCCAGACATCGGGCCGCATGCCGGAGCCCGCGAACAAGCGCACCGGATTGTTCTGCTCTCCGACGACGGGCGCGGCATCGACGAGCCGGCGACACATCTCGCCGGCGTAGAACGTGACGCTGACGCCGTAGCGCCGCACTTCATCCCAGAATGTCGCGGGCTCGAACTGCGAAGCGAGTGCGAGGCGTGCGCCACTCGCGAGCGCGCTGCCAGTCGCGACGAGCGTGCCGGTCGGATGATGCAGCGGCAGGCAGCAGTACACGGTGTCGCGCGTGGTCAGCGTCGCCGCTGCGGCCGCGCCGAGCGCCGAGATCGCCCAGCGACGATTCGTCACGCGATGCGCACGTGCCGGTTCGTGCGCACCCGAGGTGACGAAGATCATCGCGAGGTCACGCGCGCGACCCTGATCGGCCTTGTACCAGGCGGGCAGGGTGATCGCGCTCGGATCGATCGTCTCGAGATCGATCACGCCGGCGGGAATCACGCGCGGAGCGCGCACTTCATGGGGGCGTGCATCGCCCTGCTCACCGACGCCACCGAGTACGAGGATCTTGATCGCGGTGAGCGCGCGCGTCCGTGCGGCATTTTCCGGATCGACGATCACGACCTCGGCCTCGCCGAGCTCGAAGGCCTTCGGCACGATCTCGTCGCGCGTCTCCGGCGAGATCAACACCGCGACCGCGCCGAGCCGATTGATCGCGGCGACGACCGAGAGATGCGACGGCCGCGACTTCATCATCACGCCGATGCGCATCGCGGGCTTGACGCCGCACGCGATCAAGCCTCGCACGATCGCATCGACCCGGCGATTCGCATCCGCGAACGTGAACGCGCGACCGCGCCACAAAAAGAACGTGCGCTCGCCGATCTTCGTGGCTTGCTCGCCGAGCGTGCGGCCGAGGCCGATGAACGAATCGTCCTGGAGGTTGCGCAGCTTGTTGAGCCGCGGCAGCTGGAACCGAGCGTTGTCGAGATAGTGACCGAAGTCCTCGCCGAAGCCCTCGAGCCGGCTCAACGCCGTGCGTGCCGCACTCTCGACGACGTCCTTCACGAGATCGAACGTGCTGTCGTCGTGCTCGTCGTCGTCGTCGTCGTCGTCCGGATGAAGATCCGGAACCTCGCCCGCGAGCACGTCGACCGCGGTCGCGGGAATCTTGCCGCGCATCCACTCGACGACGCTCGGCCACGTCACGGTCAACGCGGTCGTGCCGACGACCAAGCCGAAGTGTCCCGCCTTGAGCGGAATCTCGTACATCTTCGGCACGTGCGGTGCCGCGCGCCGGATGCCACGCACGGCGCCCGGCCGGCCCATCTCGTCGCGGCTGCCGACAAAATACAAGATGGGACAGGTCAGATCCGCGAGCGTGACGGTGTGGCCATCGACGACGAAGCCACCGCTCGCGAGCCGATTACCAACGACGACTTCATCGACGAACTTACGAAACGCGGGGCCCGGCCACGCGACGAAGCCCTGGCCCCCCAGGAACAGTCGCTTCGCTTCGCGTTTCTCGAGTGCGGATCGATCATGCAGGTTGCGCACGAAATCGAACAGCGCCGTTACCTCCTTGCGCGCGGAGAACAACTTGAATGCCGGTGCCGTGAACGAGCTCGGCAGACCTTCGATCCGCGCGAGCGGCCACTGCATCACCGACCGCAACCCCGCGGTGAGCCGCTCGGTCAGATCCTCGTCGATCGCGAGTTGGCGATGCAGGTCGACCGGCGATCCCATCGCGATGATCGAAGCGACGCCGTCGGATTTGCGAAATGCCGCCGCCTGGTAACAGAACATCCCGCCTTGCGAGTAGCCGGCGATGTGAACGTTGCGACCCGTCGCCGCGCGCACGCGATCGATCGCGTCGCTGACCGCGCGGATGTGATCGTCGAGCGTGCGATCCATGCCGCCTTGCTCGCGCTCCGGGGCACCGAAATCGGCGAGCCACACGTCGACACCCTGGCCCGTGAGATACGCGACCGCCGAGACATCGGGCGAGATGTCGTAGACCTCGGACGCGACCATCAGCGGCGGAATCAGGAGCAGCGGCTCGGCGACAAGCTTCGCGGCATTCGCGTAGCGGCGCAGCCGATACACTCTCTCCTCGTGCATGACCTCGAAGGCCGCGCCGTACGGAGCGGTCAACCGACCGGAACGTGCGATCTCGAGCGCGTTCTCCCACGCGAGACCGAGTCGGCGAATCCGGCGACCCAACCAGACCTGGCGACGACGACGAGGTGAGCCTGCCATTGCGAAACGACTACCCGGGCTCGCCAGCGAGCCGGTAGCCGACGCCGCGCTTGCTCTCGATCAGATCATCCGCCGCGACCGAAGCGAGCTTGCGCCGCACCCGATGCACGAGCTCGCGCACGTTCTCGCTGTCGGCCTGCACGGACTTGAATGCGAGCGCATCGGCGATCTCGTGCCACGCGACGTACGCGAGCTCCGCATCGGTCACGATCCGCCGCCGCTCGACGAGGAGCTGCAACAGGCCGAACTCCATCGCGGCGAGCTCGATCGAGCTATCCGCGGCGCGCAGCATGCCACCATCGACGCGCTGCCGCAGATCGAGCGCGGTGCCCTTCGGCGTGGTGACCTTCGCGCTGAACACGAGCTCATCGCGCCGCGTGGGCGCGGTCCGCCCCGAGCCACGCGATGGTTCCACCTTCGGCAGCGACTCGGGCCAGAAGTAGAACAGCACATCGCCGAGCCGGATCGTGGCGCCACTCGACAGCACCGCATTGGCCGTGCGCTGGTTGTCGACCTCGGTCCCGTTGCGGCTGGAGTTATCGATGAGGTGCCACGTGGTGCCTTCGAGCTTCGCGATCGCGTGCTCGCTCGAGACCGAGGCGTGCAACACCGCGAGCTCCGCGCGCGGGTCACGACCAATCTTCGTGCCGTTGGCCAGCGCGTGCGCGCAGCCCCAAGCATCGACCACTGACGCCACACCATCGGTCACCCGCGAGAAGACCTGTTCGCTCGTAATCCCGGGCGACGCGATCGCGACGCCGTGGGCCGTACATAGCAAGCCGATCGAGCGAGGCGACGAGCACAAGAGGCAGTTCGCCATGCACCGGAAACATCTCGCGTCCTAGCGATACGCGCAAGCGACCCCTCACGCTGTTAATCGTCGGCGCGACTGACCGCGTCAGATCGCGATGACGAGCCGGCCGCGGACCCTGCCCGCGAGCAGATCACCTGCGGCCGCGACAGCGTCGTCGAGCGCGACGGTCCGGGTCATGAGGTCGAGCTTGGCGAAATCGAGCTCGGTGGCGAGCCGCTTCCACGCGGTCTCGCGATCCGTGGCGGACCGATACACCGAGTGAATTCCGACCAGCACCACGCCGCGCAGGATGAATGGAATCACCGTCGACGGAAAGTCGGCGCCCTGCGCGAGCCCACATGCCGTCACCACACCATCATCGAGCATCTGCGCGCACACATTTGCGAGCGTGTGGCTGCCGACACTATCCACCGCGGCCGCGTAGCGCGCCTTCTGCAGCGGGCGTGGATTCGGCTCCGACAGCGCCTTGCGATCGATGACTTCCGAGGCGCCGAGCTGCTTCAAGTAGTCGGCTTCTTCCAGCCGACCCGTCGACGCGACGACCTTGTACCCGAGCTTCGCGAGCAGCTGGATCGCGATGCCGCCGACGCCACCATTCGCGCCGGTCACGATCGCTTCGCCACGCGCGGGCGTCATGCCGAGGCGCTCGAGGCCCATCACGCACAGCATCGCGGTGTAACCCGCAGTGCCGATCGCTGCTGCGCGCGCCGGGCTGAGGCCGACGGGCAGTGCGGTCAGCCAATCGCCATCGACGCGCGCTTTCTCCGCCAACCCGCCCCAATGCAGCTCGCCGAGGCCGAAACCGTTCACGAGCACCGCATCGCCAGCGTTCCAGCGCGGATCGCTGCTAGTCTCGACGGTGCCGACCAAGTCGATACCGGCAACCATCGGGAAGTTGCGAACCACGGGGCCCGTGCCGGTGATGGCGAGGCCGTCCTTGTAGTTCAACGTGGAGTGGCTCACACGGACCGTGACCGCACGGTCGGGAAGCTTGGACTCGTCGACGGTGGTGACGGTGCCGGGGGTACCTTTTTCGATCAGCAGCGCGCGCATGCGCTAAACCATAGACCCAGAACCCGCTTCGATGGGTGAGCGCTTGTGACACACGTCGCTTCACCTTTGTTCGCAACCCGCAGATGTCCGTGAGGATGTAGATCGCGCGGTTAGCTGACCCATATAGTGAGCATATGAAGGACTGGCTTGCAGCTCTGACAGCGACGCTTTGCGCCGGCGGCTGCTCGTTTATTTACAACCCGAACAACATCGACAAGACCACCGACAGTGGCATGCACGTCATCGATGTTGAAACGATTGTCGATGTGAATCCTGCGGCGCTGACGTTGACCTCCGTGTACCCGCTCGTGGTCTACGAAGGCGTCGGCGAAGGGAACTCACGCCCGGCATTGGTCGTGGTTCGAGGCTCGGACATTGCCAAGGACGCAATCGTGACGGTGACCCCAGCAACCGGTGCGGCGACACAGATCACTGTCGTCGATACAAAGATCGCACTCGACCATAGCTTCATCGCGATCAGCTTGGCCGTGCCGATCGACATGGTCCAAGACGAGGCTGCAGGGACTCTCGCGCTCGACGTCACCGTCGATAACGGGGCCGGTAGCGTCCAGACGATCCACGGATCGGACACCGATGGCTTGAAGGTACAATTCCTCGATCAGCTGACCGCGGCGATCACTACGCCGCCTCTGGCCACCAAACGCTACTCGATGATCAACATCCAAGCGTCGAATCCCTTCGCAGCGAGTGCGACGACGACACTGGTCCATTTGCGTTCGGAATCAGCCATCGTGTTCGGCGCCGATGTGACGGCGAACGCCGCGGTAAGTGTTCCAGGCACCGGCGGGTGTTCGGGCGGAGCTACGGCGACCTCGGGTACGATGACCAATGGCGCGAGTTATTCGTGTTCGTTCGGCGTGGGAACTTCGAGCAGCGGTGGCGGTGGTGGTGGTCACGGCTCGGCGGGCATCGCGGGGGCTCCGACCGGAGTCACTCCAACATCGAGTCCTGGCGGTGGCGTCTCCGGATCCGATCCGATTCTCGATCTCACGAAAGACGCAGGTGGTGGTGGTGGTGGCGGTGGTGGGACGTTCGGCGGCGGCAGCGGCGGCGGCGGTGGCGGTACGCTCTATCTCGATGCGGCTGGCGACCTGAACATCAAGACGACCGTCGCCGCGAATGGTGCGCCTGGCACTAGCTTCAGCTCCGGACCGAGTGGCGGCGGTGGTGCGGGTGGGACGATCATCTTGAAGGCGGGTGGCACCCTGACGCTGCCGTCGGTGACCGCGACAGGAGGACTCGGGGGAACGTCGGGTGGGCAGGGTGACGGCGGCCTCGGTCGGATCCGGTTCGATGCTCCGATCGGCACTCCCGCCACCACAACACCAACCGCTTACCAGGGCGCGATGTTCAAGACCGTGAACTTCTACAGCTACGACCAGACCGTGAGTCCCGGCACTGCGATTCAGGTGATCGGTCCCGTGGGTACGACAGGCTTCACGGGCCAGGCCTACGGCCCCAACGACACGGCCGACGACTCTTTCGGTTTGAGCTTCGGCGGCGGCGGACTTTCGCAACCCAAGGTCGCTTTGACAGCGGGCTACAACAAGATCTGCGTTACTGCTCCGGGTGGCAACGGTCTCCAGCATCCAGAATCGGCGAACTGCGCAGAGATCGCGTTTCTCCCCGGCGGAGCGGCGCAGTAGCAGCTACTGCTTCAGCTCGACGAGCTTCGCGTGAATCTTGGTGAGCGTCATCCGCGCCGCTTCGCGGTTCACCTGCGATGACGCCGCGCTCATGAAGTTAATCGCGCTGTACTGAGCCTGCAGATCGCTCACGTTGCTCGAGCCGTTTCTCTGCGAGAACGAGCGGAGCTCGGTACCGACGTTCGCCCACTCCGTACGGAACGCATTCGAGCCGTACGCGGCAGGTAGTTCCTTCTTCGCATCAGCCTGTGGATTCACGCGCGTCTCGACCTTCGCGATCGTCGAATCGACCGGCTGCGTCGTCTTGATCTGCTGCTTGGTCTGCAGCTTCTTCGGTGTCTTCGCCACGATTTTCGTCGGCGTCGGCGCAACCTTCGTTTCGACCACGGGTGGGGTCTCGGTCTTGACCTCGGTGACCTGCGGCTTGACCTCGGTCACGGGCGGCGTCACATCGGGCTTTGGCGTGGGTTTGATCTCGGTCATCGCGACCGCGCTGCCGACCTCGCCGGGACGCTTCGCACCCGGGGGGCGCTCGTCGTCGGTCTTGCGGCTCGCGACGAACGCGATGCCCCCGATCCCCAGCACGGCGGCGAGTGCGCCCGCGATCAAGCGGGTGTGGTTCTTCTGGACTGGGATCGCGACGCCGCTCTGGTCCGCCGCGGGCTCGCGCTGCAGCGTGATCGAACTATCGACACCGTTCGGCTGCGTCTGCGCACGCACCGCGACCGCGGCCCCCATCGTCGGTGCTTGCAGCGGCGTCTCGGCTTCGCGGAAGAACGGCGGGAACGTGTCGCCGCTGTTGTTGTCGACGTGGCGCGCGTGGACCGGCTCGGTGGCTTTGGACGCGCGCACCGCGGCGAGCGGAACGTTGAGCATCGCGGCCGCGGCCTGGCGATCCTTGACGATGAGATCGAGGATCTCGCGCGCGGCCTTTGCCGTCGCGGGCCGGTTATCCGGCCTCTTCTGCATCATCATGCGCGCCAGCGCTTCGAGCAGTGGATCGACTTCGAGATACGGCACGCGATCCGCGATCAGCGGCGGATCGAGCATGAGGTTCGCGCGGGCGACCTCGGCGCCGTGGCCGTCGAACGGGAGCTTCCCGCACAGCATCTCGTAGATCATGATGCCGAGCGCGAACAGATCGATCCGGTGATCGATCGGATCGTTGACCGCTTGTTCGGGCGCCATGTAGTGCGGCGTGCCGAGCACGAGCCCATTCGTCGTAAGCCGACCTGCGCGGCCGGTGGACTCGCCACCTTCGCGCAGGATCGCGATGCCGAAATCGACGATGCGCGGCACCTCATCACCGTGCGAATCGCGCTCGATGATCACGTTCTCGGGCTTGAAGTCGCGATGGATCAGACCTTCTTCATGCGCGTGATAGAGCCCTTCGAGCATCTGGCGCGTGAGACGGATGACGCGCTCGGCAGCCATCGGTGATTCGGCGAGCAGCGAGGCGAGGTCGTGCCCCTCGGCGAAGTCCATCACCATGTAGCGCAGGCCGTCGGAGGTCTCGCCGACATCGACGACGCCGATCACGTTCGGATGATGCAGTCGACCCGCGAGCTCGGCTTCGCGCTCGAACCGCTGCAGCTGCTTTTCGTCCTCGAGCAGGCGAGGGTGGAGGACCTTGACCGCGAACGGCCGGCCGACCTTGACGTGCTTGGCCTTGTAGACCGACCCCGTCGCACCTTCACCGAGCCGCGCTTCGATCTGATAGCGGTTCGCGAGCACTTCGCCGATCAGCTTGTCGACGCGGGCCGAGTCGGCCCGCGCTTGCTCGGCGCGAATGGAATCGGACGGCGGCATCAGAATCTCCCGAAGTACGACACCGATGCGCCGTTCTCCATGGGCGCTGCGATGACGTGAGATTCCTCACCCGAGCTCGCGAACAGGATGCCCGTCGCGATCGCTCCGCCCAGTGCCGCGAGATAGCCGATATCGGCGATCAGGTCGGTGTGCTTGATCGTGTCCCGCTGCGACTGGCTACAGGTCACGGCCGCGTTGCAGGTGTTGTACTTGCTGCGCGCCGAGAGGCCGAACCCGATGCCGACACCGACGCCGACGATCGTGACCCCACCGGTGACGAGCGACGGCGTCGTGAAGTGGCGCGGCTTGGCATCGCTGACCGCGAGTGAATTGCCACCGCCGACCTTGAGCTTCGGCCGCACCTTGGCATCGGGCAGGAACCTGGTCGCGTTCTCCTGGAACCGCACCTTCGCGTCGGCGTCGGTCGTCGACGAGAGCGAGACGCTCGGGCGACTGCTGGTCTTGCCCGTGCTCGGCTCGACCCACGTCGAGTCGACTTGCAGCGAGCCAGTACCGCTCGCATCGACCATCACGACGAATAGGATCTGCGCAGCGCCGGTGGCCTTCGCGACCTCCGCGGCACAGCTCGGCAGCGTCGCGCAATCGGCCGGTAGGTCCGCGCGCAGGTTGCGCCGAACATCGAGACCACCGACAGCTTCGACTTCGAGCTCGGCGTTCAAGGCTTCCGCGAGATCCTGCGCGAGTGCGTCGACGCGTTGCGTATCGATGTTGACCGCAGCGACCGGCACCACCGCAACTCGTGCAGGTTTGGCAGGTGCCGGCGACGCCGCGCCAGTCAGCGCGGCGAGTACAAAAAAGGTCCTCATCGTCGTCACTTAATTTAAGCTTACCGCGCAGTTCGGGTCACTGGGGTAGCACTCCCTCTCAACTCACGCGGCCTATTCGTGAGCGCCACTTTTCAGCTGTTTGGCGGGGTCCTTATCGAACAAACGCTGCCGCGAGCCGTGCCGGTTGTACTGCAATGCGTACACGACACCCGCAATGCCCGACAGCGGCAACGCGACGAGCAGAACCGGCATCAGCAGGAACATCGGCAGAAACTTCGACACGATGCTCCCGGCGATGATCCAACCGGCGGAGGCGGGAATCGCTTCGCGCCACGAGCCCGCGTAGAGCCAGCCGAGTGGACCGAGCAGCATCGAGGCGAGGCCCGATTTGATCCACGACTTCTCGCCGCCCTTCTGGAGCTCTTGCTTGACCTTGTTCGCGCGATGCGCGAGCTCGAGTGCCCCACCTAGACCGCCGGTGTGATCGACAAAGTTGTCATCATCAACAGGATCGCGCCGCGTCTTTGCGGGGAGCTGCTTTTGCTTCTTCGGCGCGACTAGCTCCGCCTGGCGGCGGCGGAGCTCGACTTGCTCGGCCTGCTGCGCGCGGATCTTTTGCATCGCGACGTCTTTGCGCGCGCGCTGCGCGTCCGCGTCGGCCTTGACCTCGGCATCGAGCGCTGCCAGCCGCTCTCTCACCGCGCGATCGTCGTCGGCCACGCTTGGACTATGGCATGATCTGGGACATGTCGCTGCGGCTCGTGTGTCTCGTCCTCGCGCTGCATTTCGCAGCCGCCTGCGGTGGCTCTGCGACCGAGGCTGACGAACCGCAGACGGCGAAAGAGAAGCAGTACGCCGAGGCGAAAAAGAACGGCGAGCTCGACGAGCCGAAGCACAAATCCGCGTCGACCTGGCGCTACTCCGGCGACCGCAAAGACTGCCGCTTCGTGATCGGTCGCAAGTGCTACAAAGACCAAAAAGCCGCCTGTGGTGCGGCGGCGTGTGGTGAGGCGAAGTGTGACGTCGTCGGCGCGGGCCCGGCGTCCGTGTCCTGCAAGAAGGGCTAGGCCGCAGCCGCTTTGGCGGCGACGACCTTCGGGATCCGCACGCGCGGACCGACGTGGTACGTGAGCTTGGTGACGCTGCGGTAGTACTCGCCGTCGATGATCGGCTCGAGCAGCTCGCCGCTATTCGCTTCGAGCGTCATCTCGCGGCACGGCCGATCGAGGATGTTGCGACCCTTCATCTCTTCACCACGCGCCATGCGCGGGATGTTGCGGATGATGCTCCACGGCGACGGCGTGCCGACGATCGCGTTCATCAGGCCGGGCTGATCCGCCTTGCCGAAGAAGCGCAGCACGTTGCCGAGGTTGATCGACATCGACGCGATGTGCACGCCGGTGAACGCGTTGCCCGGCAGCACCATGCCATCGAGCGTGACCTTGCACGGCGTGGGCGCGAAGATCTCTTTCGCGAACGTGTTGAGGTTGCCGATCTTCGGGCCGCGCGCGAGCGGCGTGAGCGAGATCGGCGCCGATGCGACGGTGTTCGCGACGATCTGAAGGATCGTGCGCGGGTTCGGATCGGTGTGCGCGTAGTACTTCGAGTAGAAGCGCTGACCGATGCCACCGGCTGCCGAAGCAAAGCCGTAGGTCCGGAACGGAGTCTCGACACCGTCGACGAGTTGGATGCCGTCGATCACCATCGAGTCGACTTCGGTCTCTTGCACGAGCTTGCCGTCTTCGACGTTCGATCGAAGCATCGCGAGGATGCCCTCGGCATCGCCGGTAATGCCGACGTTGTTCGCGACGAAATCGATCGTGCCGCCCTTGGTCGGAAGCGTCATCGGCAGCGAGAGGTGCTGGTCGACGAACTCGTCCTCCTGGAGGACCTCCATGCCCATACGCAGCATCCAGTGCAGCGCGCCGTCGCCGCCATCGGCGACCCAGTAGCGGGCTTGCTTGCGAAGAAAATCGCGAAGCACTGGCTTGATCGACTCGACCGAGTTCGTCTCGTGAACCTCACCCATCGTCCCGACGATGCGTTGGAGCCTCTCCGCCCGGTCAGGGCGGTTACGGTTCTTGCGGCTGTTCGGGTTCGTGATGACGCCGATTTCCATCTTGTCCCCGGACTTTTGCAATTGCGGGCCCACTTGATGCGGTGCGTAACGTGCGGAAATGATGAGTGCGAAATTCGCCTCGAGTGCGTAACGCGTAAGCAGTTACGCGGCCGGTGGATAAGCGTGGCGGCAGGGTGACGGCTATTGTTTCGGCCAGGTGAGAACGACGGCGGTTTTGTTGCTTGTGAGCTGTAGTGGTGCTGTGCCCGCACCGACGGCGCCAGCGGTCGCGAAGCCGGTCGCGAGCTCGCACCCGAGTACCCCGTCGGATGCACTCGATCCGCTGGCCGTGCTGACCGCGAGCGCGGACACGTACCCCCGCTCGTTCGTCATTCCGGGGCTCGCGTCCTTGGAGCTCGGAGCGGCGACCGTCCAAGCAGCTCCCGCCCAACCGGAAGTCGTCGGCACGATCATCGACGAGCAAACCACGATGGTGCGCATCGCGGTCAAGCTCGACAAGCTCGCGTTCGCGTTGTGGACCGAGCGTCCGCGGCTCTTGAAGATCGTCACGCGTGACGAACAGGTCAGCAAGTACGCGGGCGGCGGCTTCCACGATTTCTCGGTTCGAGCGCCCGCCGCGGAGCTCCACGCCGGCGCACACGTGCGCGTGATCGGGCATCGCGATACGTCGACGCAGATTCGCTACCTCGGCTCGCTCGAGATCGATGGCTGGGTTCCGGATACCGTGCTCGCCGATCGCACGACCTCGGGCGCAGCAGGACACGGGCGCATCCCGACGGGCCTGCCGGCCTTGATGGTCACGCCGGGCACGGTCGTGCGCGCCGAACCGAAGTGGGTTAGTGACGAGCTCGCGATCATGGCGAACGGATACTTCCTCGACGCGATCAAGGAGGTCGACAACGAGTGGGTGCTGATCGGCTACGAAGATGGCGAGATCCGCGTGCGCGGGTTTGCATCGCGACGCTCACCACCGGGACGCGTGCACAAACCGCACGAAGCCGAAGGTTCCGCTCCTACGATCGCAGCGAACTCCACGGTCGCGCGCGGCACGTGCTTGTACGGCAAGCCGCACGGAGATCCGATCGGGTTCGTGATGCTCGACGTGGCTGCAGAAGTTTCGTCGAGCCGCGGTCCGGGCTGGTTCACGCTGTCGTTCGACACGCCGTGGGGCCCGCTGATGTTCGCGGCGAGTGGCACGAGCGCCACGGGTCTGGACACGTGCGGGCCGCCGGCTACGCCCTGACGCTCGTGCTCGCGTGTGGGCCACCACCCCCGCGCGCGCCACTCGCGGGCATGGATGTCGTCGTGTCGAACGTCGAGTGGCGCGTGCAAGCGAGCGATGCCGAGCACGTCGAGGTAGCGCTCGTCGTCGATGGCGGCGTCAACAAGCTCGGGTCGGTCGAGGCGACGCCGGAGCTGTGTGCGATCCGCGCCGCCGCGGCGAAGGTGACCGCCCTGATGTGCGGCTCGGAGGAGTTTGTCGCCGAGCTCCAACCGGGCGAGCTCGTGGTCACAGAGCTCGTCGGCAGGAGTCAACGCGAGCTAAAGCGAATTTCGATCGGTCCCTCGATCGCGATCATCGTCGCGCCCTATCGAATTCCCGAGCGCGCTAGCCCTTGAACGTGCGCGCGGTTCAGACCACGCTCTCGCCGTGCCGCCAATCGTTCGCAAGGGCCTGAGGTCGAAGCAGTCGCGTGGATTCTTGAGCGATGCGCGCGCCGCGTACTCCGACGGCAATAGCGATAGCGCGACCGAGCTCGCGGCCAAGGTCTTTCTCGCCGAAGGCCGCGACGCGTTCGGCCCGAGCGACAAGGCGCTGTTCGACGCGATGCTCGCGCGGCTCGAGCCGCCCGCCGGCTTTCGCTCGTGGCCAGAATGGTTCAAGCACGATCCGGTGAACCCACCGCCGGTCGACACGCGCACCGAAGATGGCGCCAGCGCCGAGAGTGCTGTTGCAAGCACGCCGCTGCACGATGCGGTCAAGCGCGGCGATCTCGCCGAGGTCGAAGCGCTGCTGACGAAGGGCGCGAACGTCAACGAGCTCCATCGCGAGCTCCACACCACGCCACTGTTCAACGCGGTCACCGAGGGCCATCTCGAGGTCGCGAAGCACCTGCTCTCCTCGGGCGCGAAGGTCGCCGGCAAGGGCATGGCGCCGGTCATCATGGGCGTCAAGTCAGTGCCGATGGCGGAGCTGATCCTCGGCGCGGGCGCGAAGCTCGATGTCGTCGATGGCTCCGGCCGCACGCTGCTGACTCGGATTGTCGACACGCTCGGCAAGGTGCCGCTCGCCGAATTCATCGCCGCGAAGTCGCCCGTGATGAAGGACGAGCCGCAGCGCAAGGTGCTCGAGCGCGCGATGAGCCAGAGCTCGCCGGAGTTGCGCGCGATCGCCGAGAAGTACCTCGCGCGTAAGCGTTAGCTCTTCACGGTGCGTTAGTATCAGGCATGCGGGCTGTGCTGGCGTTGGTGAGGGGTGGAGCCGCTGTCGCTCAGCCCGTTCGGCTAACGGTGACCACGCACAGGTGTCCAGCGCTTGCCGATGCGGTCTCGGCAACAGGGCATTTCGTCGTCGACGCCAAGGCTGCCGTGGCGATCGAGGAAGTGGATCTGGATCGCTGCGGTGAGCCCGGGCCGTCCCACGTGGGACGTCGGCGCTGGCACAGGTGTTGCCTGGGAACGCGTCGATCGGATCGCTGCAATTTGTGGATCTCGAATGGACGTGCACGCGCGAGACAGCGCTCCCACTGCTCCCATCTACCGAGGGCTCGACGGCATACTCGGCTAGCGCTTGTTCGACCGCGTAGCCTTCCATCCGTGCGCACGAGGTATCGCGAGGCTTGCACGCCACGCGAGAGCGCCGACGTGCTGCTGGCTTCGGTCAAGAGTTGGACGTGATTCGTAAGCGCATCGAGCTCGACGATCCAGATCTCGACCTTTCGTGAATCCTCGATCGCGACGCGGATCTCCAGCACGAGCCAGTCGCGCGCGATCCGGGAATCGCATCACGCCGTAGATCGAATCGAGGTCGTGATAGACGGGCGCGCCGTGTCGCTTCATCGAACCGATCAATCGCTCGAATGGCAGTTGGTGCAGTACGCGGTCATGAACGGCTGACCGAAGTTGTCGTAAGTGAGCGTCGTGGTGCCTGTGGTCGGATCCGGGTCCACGCACGTGGTGCCCGTGATCGTGGGTCCCGCGCCACCGGAGCAACCGACGACGAGGAGCGTGAAGATGATCGCGCGCAACTCGGAGAGTGTACTCGCTAACGACCCTTGAACACGGGCTCGCGCTTGCCGAGCAACGCCGCGATGCCTTCGGCTGCATCTTCGGTCACCACCGACTGCGCTTGCAGCACCGCCTCTTCGTGCGCCGCCGCGCGGATCTCGAGACCGAGTCCACGCCGGATCAGCGCCTTGGTCGCGCGCACCGCGAACGGCGCATTCGCCGCGATCGCGTTCGCGAGCTCGGTCGCGACCGCGGCAACCTCGGCCTTCGGCACCGCTCGATTCAAGAGGCCAATACTCGCCGCTTCGCTGCCGCGCAGCAGCGTGCCGGTGAGCAGCATCTCGTTCGCGCGCGGTAGGCCAACCAGGCGCGGCAGCATGTAACTGATGGCCATCCCGGGTGCGAGGCCGAGCTTCGCGAAGTTTGCGCCGTACTTCGCATCGGCATCGCCGACGCGGAGGTCGCACATCATCGCGAGGCCGAAGCCGCCGCCGACCGCGTGACCGTTGAGCGCACCGACGATCGGGACCTCGATGTCGAGCAGCGACAAGAACGGCGCGTACATGGCGTACGAGCGCTCGTGCGGCTCGTCTTCACTGTCGCGCTGGATGTTCGATCTGAAATCCGCGCCGGACGAGAAGCAGCTGCCCGTGCCGGTCACGATCACGCAGCGGATGGTGGTGTCAGCGCGCGCGGCGGCACTCGCGACGGCGAACGCATCGAGCAGCTCGGGCGTCATGCTGTTGCGGTTGTCGGGCCGGTTCAGCGTGATGGTGCCGAGGTGACCGTGGGCGGCGTACGTGACGGCGTCGGACATGGGGAGAAGGTATGCGGAAAACCGCAGCCGGCTGCGGGAGTCGCATCCAGAAGATGCTGGTTCATGCGTGATTACCAACACCTAGCGCCCAGCTCGATCAAGCTCGAGGCGATCAAGGGACGTACGCAGGTGAGCGAAGTGAAGATCAAGTTCGCGAACGGTCAGGCACCGATGGTGTACCCGAACAAGCTGCTCACCGGGTCGGCCTGCACGACATCGATCTCGATGGCAACGTCCGCAACGTCACCGGCATCACCGTGTTTGGCAACGCGAACATGCGGAGCTCCTTCGAGATCCTCGGTGCGTGACCCATAAAAAAACGCCGCCCACTCGGGCGGCGCTTTTTGTGCTCAGAAGAGCCGCTAACCGCCGAGCTCGTCGAGGAACTGCTGTGCGTCCGCGAACTGAGGATCTTCGCGCAGCGCCTTCTTCGCCCACAGCTCGGCCTTCGCGCGGTTGCCACGCGCGTGCTCGATCTTCGCTTCCCAGAGCAACGCCATCGGTCGGGTGACCGGCAATGGGTTGTCCATCAGCGTGATCGCGCGGAGCGGCTTCAATGCGAGCTCGTAGTCACCGATCTCGGTCGCGAGTTGCGCGAGCTCGGCCGCCACTTCGGCGTTCTTGCGGTCGACGTCGAACGCCTTCTTGAGCCAGTTCAGCTGACCGTCCTTGTCGTTCATCATCGCGCACACGCGGCCCATGCGCTGCTGCGCGACCGCGAGCTCCGGCGTGCGCTTCTTCTGCGCGCTGATCGCCGCTTCGAGCGTGTGACCTGCGTCCTCGAGCTGACCGCTCGTGATCAGCACGTCGACATTGAGCATCAACACGGCGTGATCATCGGGCTGGAGCTCGAGCGCCTTCTGCGCCGGGACCTGGGCACCGGCGGCATCCTCGAGCTGATAGAGCAACAGCTCCGCGGCGCGCTTGTAGTTCGTATAGCGCGTCGTGGGATCGCTGCCGTGATCGGCATCGGCGATCAGGATGCCGGCGAGCTGCTTGTACTCGCCCGCGGCTTCGTACATGTCGCGCAGCTTGTCGCGGATGATCTCGATGCCGGGCTGTTGCTGATGAACCAGCTCGAGTACCGGCACCGAATCGCCGGGACGGCCCGACTTCTGCGAAGCCTCGCCGACGCGCATCGCGGCCTTGACTTGCTCGGTACCTTCGGTGACGTACGCGAGCCTCGTTGCCGCCGCGGCGACGCCATCCCAGTGCTCGATGCCTTCATCGAGATCGCACAGCATGTAGAGCGGCTCCGCATCGCGAGCGTCGCGCTCGATCCACGTCACGAGGAACGAGCGACCGCGCTCGATCTCGCCGTGTGCGACGAGGAGCTTCGCGAGCTCCAGGGTCGCGCGGCGCTCGGTCGGCATGTCGCCATCGCGCTCGGCGCGCGAGCGCAACCGCTCGAGGCCCTTGACGAGGGTCTCGCCGGCCCGCTCTTTATCGAGCGCGTACGCTTCGGTCAGGTCGGTGACTGCCGAGGCATCGTCGCCGAGCTGCTGGCGGAAGCTCGCGCGCAACATCAGGAGCGCGGTCCGACCCGCACCCTCGACGGTGGACAGCGCTTCACCGATCGCGCGTTGCGCGGCATCGAGCTCGCCGGCTGCCGCCAGCGCCGCGGCATGGTCCGTCACGAGCTCGACGACGAGCGGCGCCTTCAAGCGAGCCTTGCGCAGCACTTCGGCAGCCTTGAGCGGTTGGCCGAGGAAGCCGGAGTACACGCTCGCGGCTTCGCGCAGGCGTTGGACGGCCGCTTCATCGGGCATGTGATCGGCATCGGCGGTCATCAGCTCCGCGAGCTCCGACCATTGCTCGTGATCGCGATACCACTGCTCGAGCCGAGCGTGGATGTGGCGATCATCGGGCGCCGATTTGTGTGCGAGCTCGAGCGTGCGTTGCACGCCCTTGCCATCGCCCGCGGCCTCCCACATCGTCGCGAGCTTGCCCGCGAGCTCGGGGGCGCGCTCGGGGCTCTCGACCGCGAGCAGGCGCTCCATGAGGAGGGCGCCTTCCCGCGGGTTGTCGTTCGTGTCGAGCTTGTTGACGACGCGGCGGAGGATCTCGCGATCATCCGGCGCGACGACGAGCGCGGCGCGATACACCCGAACCGCATCGGGCGATTCCTGCTTCTCGAGCAGATCACCGAGACGGGTCGCGACGTCGATCGTCGAATCGCGATGACCGCGGCGCTGCGCATCTTCGAACCGCGACCACAGGAACTCGGCGATCCCGTCTTGATCGTCGAGGAGACGCAGCGTGTCTTCGTAGAGTTGCGCGGCTTCGAGGTTATCCGCATCGTCCGAGAGCGAGTCCTTGAGGACATCGAGCGCGTCGTGATGGCGCTTGAGGTTCTCGATCAAGAACTTCGCGTGCTCGAGCCGCAGTGCATTGCGCTCGGCCGGTGTGACGAGCGCGGGCAACGTCGAAGAAACGACGCTACCGAGCCGATCGCCATCACCGAGCTCGCGATAGATCGTGAGCAGCGGCTGCCACACGGCGCGGTCCGCCGGGCTGCGCTCGCGCAAGAACTCGTAGACCTCGGCGGCCAGCTCGAGCTTGCGATGAGCGAGTGCACGGGTCGCGATCCGCATCGCGAGGCCATCGATCTGGGTGACCAATTCTTCGTCACTGACGATCGGTGCAATCTCGTACGTGAGATCGCGCGCCTGCGTCAGGTCGTTCGCGGCGAGCCGGCGCTCCGCGAGCGCGATCACGGCCCACGGCGCCGAGCCGAGACTCTCGACGGTCTCGCGCGCGGCGGCGACGGCACGCACGAGCAGCGCTTCCGCGCGTTCGTCGTGACCGAGCTCGACCGCGAGATCGACAGCTTCCTTGATCTGCTGCGGCGTCGCGTGCGCACCGCCGGCGCGGCGCTCGAGGAAATCGAGCAGCAGCTCTTGATCACCGCCGTTGCGAGCGACGCGCTCGTACATCGTCAGGATCTTTTCGTCATCCGGCGATGCGATCGATGCGGCCTTCAACAGGCGACCCGCTTGAGCCCAGCGCGGCTCGGCGGCGAAGGCCCGATCGAGCAGCTCGATGCCTTGCTTGCGACGCGTGTCGCTGCCGATGAAGATCTCGGCAAGGCGATACAGCGCGTCGACCTGCTGCGGGGTCGGCTCCGTATCGGTGCCCGCGAGCTCGAACATCTTGTCGAGCGTCCGCGCCTGCTCCGCGGTGTCACCGAGCGCCGCGGCCACGCGCGCTTGCGCATAGAACGCTTCGGCGAGCCTCTCGCCGAGGATCTCGACCCGGCGATACAGGTTCGCCGCGCCGCGAAGATCGCTCGCGTCGGCCTCGAGCGCTTCACCTGCGCGCATCAAGATGTTCGCGATCAGCGGCGGATCGTCCTTGCGGCGGAGTCTATCGACCGTCGCTTCGATCGATTCGACGTACTTCTTCGTGGTGCCGTTGCGCTTCGCGAGTGCACGCGCGCGATCGTGAAGATCGAGCCGCGACGGCGCGGCATTGATCGCCTTGATCAGTGCCTCGAGCGCATCCGCCGGGCGGTTGAGCTGCTGGTCGAGCGCTTCGGCCATGTCGCCGAGCATGCGAGCTTGCGACGCGGGCTCGGGGTTCGTGGCGAGCCGCTTCTCGAGCACCTCGAGCAGGCGCTGGCCTTCGTTATGCGCGAGCAGGCTCTTCCGCAACCGGCGCACGGCGGCATCGGATTGGATCGCCGATTCCATCGCGGACTCGAGCAGCTCCTTGGCCTGGTCATCTTCGCCGCGCGATTTCGAGAGCTGGTGGAGCTCGTAGAGTACCTCGGCCGCGCCGACCGCATTCTCGTCTTCTCCGGGCGGATTGCGACGCACGACGAGGAGCAGCGCGCGGTAGGTGCGCTCGGCCTTCTCGAGCTGACCCACGGTGCGCGCCATCTCGGCGAGCTCCTTCTGGATGATCGCGTTCGTCGCGTCCATCTTCGATGCGGACTCCATCTCCGTCATCGCTTCGTCGATCTTGCCTTCGGCTTGCGCGACGCGTGCGAGCTCGACGTGTAGGGCCGCGCGCTCCGGCGAGCGGCGGCGACCGAAGCTCTCGATCAGCTCGTTGAGCAGCGTGCGCGCTTCCGGCAACTTGCCAGCGACGCGCTGACCCATCGCGAGCGCCGTGCGCAGATCCTTGTCCGTCGGATCGAGGGCGAGCGCGGTCTCGAGCGCCGGGATCGCGAGCGCGGGCGAGCCGAGCTTCGTGAGGTAGATCGAGACCGCTTCGCGTGCGATCTCGCGCGCGAGCACCGCATCATCTTTGACGAGCGGGAGCGAGCGCGTGAGGTGGCGCGCGAGCGGCTCCCACAGCTCGGCCTTGCGGTAGAGATCCGCGAGCATCGTGCGGAGCTCGACGGCGGGCGCTTTCTCGTCGAGGTTGACCTCGATCGCGGCGATCGCGCGATCGGGCTGGTTCGCGGAGAGGTGGGCTTTCGCGAGTTGCTGGACGACGATCATGCGCTCGCCGGCAGTGACCGTGCCGAGCAACGATTCGAGCCACGGCACGGCTTGCGCCGATTGACCACGCTCGAGGTTCAAGCGCGCGAGGGCGCGGAGCGAATCGCTCGTCGGCGCGAGGGCGACGACACGACGATGGCCGCTGATCGCGCGCTCGATCTCCTTGGTATCGACCTCGGCGACCTGGGCGTAGCGCGCCCACAGCTTCGAGGCACGCGGGATATCGCCGCCCGTCTCGAGCCGGTTGGCCTGGTTCTCGAGGAGGTCCGCGAGCTGCTTGTGCTGGCCCTTCGAGGACAGGAGCGATGCGACCGCGTCGATCGAGGCTTCGTGGCCCGGGCGATCTTCGAGGTTCGCGCGCAGCGCATCGAGCCGACCGCCGCGCTCTTCGACGATGCCGACCAGCTTCGCGAGCTCGAGACGCAGCTCGAGCTTGCGATCCGCATTGGTCTCGAGGCCGAGCTGGATCTGGCGGAGCGTGAGCAGCTCCGGCACGCGATCCTCGACGCCGAGGAGGTGGGCGAGCCGCTCGATCACTTCGAGGTCGTTCGGCTGGCTCACGAGCACGCCGCGATACATGTCGATCGCCGCGGCGTTGTCGCCGAGCTCGACCGTGGCGAGCTGCGCCGCGCGCAACCGCATGTCGCGGCGCGTGGCCTGATCGAACGGCAAGCGCGCGGCCTCGACCAACGTGTCGACCGCCGCGCGCGCGCGACCACCGGTACGATAGAGATCGACGAGGCCATCGATCGCCCACTTCGCGACGGCATCGACCGAGCGAGCCGAGCGAATCGCTGCGGTACCGCGCCAGGCGGCGGTCGCGCGACCGAGCACGGCCGACAGGATCTGGAGCGCTTGTTCGCGCTCGCCGAGCTTCGAGGCAACATCGGCCGAGCCGACGAGCGCATCGAGATCCTTGCCATCGGCATCGGCGAGACGACGCAAGCTATCGAGCAGCGGCATCGAGCCAGATGCACTGGCTTGCTCGCGCTCGAGCGTGACGAGCTCGGACAACCACGCGAGCCGATCGCCACCGAGCTCCAGAGCGAGCCGCAGCGACGCGATCGCGGCGGCCTTGTCCTTGCGCTGATCGCGATGGAGCACCGCGAGGCGATGATGGAACAACGAGGCGACCGTGCTGGGGAGCTTGTACTTCTCGAGCGCCGAGGCGAGTGCAGTGGCCAGGGCGTCGTTCGCGCCTTGTTGGCTGGCGGATGCTTCGAGGATCCCGAGCAATTCGTCGTCGAAGGCTTCGCGCACGCCGGCGTAACGAACTGCCGCGTTCGCGGTTTCGGCCCACTGCCCGAGGCGCGAACCGAGCGCGACAAACGCCTGGACCGGGCGGCGATTGCCGGGCTCGATCTCGGCGACCTGGCGATATGCATCCGCGGCCTGCGGCGGATCGTTCAGGCGATCTGCCGCGAGGTCGGCATAGGACAGGCGCAGCCGCGCCGCTTCGCGCGGATCATCGCCGAGCGCGGCGATCGCTTCGAGATAGGCGATGCCGAGCGTGGTGTAGTCGTTGACCGAGCGCGCGAGCGAGGTCAACTGGTTCTCGATCAGCTGATCGCGCGGCGCCATCGGGAACGCGCGTGCGAGGTCGGCGAGCGCGCCGGTCACATCGTGCTTGTGCTCGAGGCGGAGCTGGGCGGCTTCGCGCAAGAGCGCGAACTTGGTCTTGTCGTCCTTCGCCTCGGCGAGGCGCGCGGGCAGGAGCTCGAGCACGCCCGTGACATCGTTCGTCGTGCGCATCGCTTGCGCGAGGGCATCGGCGGCGGTGGCGCGGGTGACCGCTTCGTCGAGGAGGGCGGTGAGCCCCGATCGCGCTTCCTTCGACGCCGGGTCGATCGCGATCGCGTTGCGATACGCGGCGAGCGCACGGGCGGGTTCGTTCAAGTGCGCGCGCAGGGCATCGCCGAGCCGCACGAGGCGACCGGTGGTGCGTTGCGTGGCGCGACCCGAGGCGCCCTCGAGCAGGTCCGCCATCTCTTTCCAGCGACCGGTCTCGGCGAGCAGGTCGGCGAGCGCCGAGATGCCTTCTTCATCATCCTTGTGATCGGCGACGACGCGCTTCCACGCATCGATCGATTTATCGAGATCGCTGCGCTGCTGCTGGTGGACCAGGGCGACGCGCACGAGGTCGGCGCGACGCTGCGTGGTCGAAGCGACCTTCGCGGCGCGGCTCTCGAGGGCGATCACGAGATCATCCCAGCGCTGCTGGTTCTCGAGGATGCCGATCCGCGCATCGAGCGCGGAGAGGTCCGACGGATCGCTATCGACGCGACGCTCCCACAAGGACAGCGCGCGATCGGTATCGCCGAGCGATTCGGCGAGCTTCGCGGCTTCACTGAGGATCGAGGCGCGCGCGACATCGCTCGCTTCGAGGTGCGCCTGGCGCTCGAGGACGCCGAGGCGCTCCTTCGGGCGATTGGTCTGCGCGTAGA
Organism: Kofleriaceae bacterium; assembly: GCA_043780895.1. GTDB lineage: Bacteria > Myxococcota_A > Polyangia > Haliangiales > Haliangiaceae > JABFXX01. Next base: position 27,085 of record JAYWCI010000110.1, read on the forward strand.
GCGCGGCCAACCGGCGAGCGACCGTGAGCTGTTCGGTCTCGGCAGCGCCACTGACCGAGCTTGCTTCGACGAGCAGGTCGATGGCGCCGTCGGTATCCATCATCCGCTCGAGCCGCGTGCGCGCGGCCTCGGCGAGGAGCTCGACCTTGCGCGTGGGCTCGATCGAGTTGTTGGCGCGTGCCGCTGCGGCGAGACCTTCGCCGTAGCGATCGTGATGACCACCGCGCTCGGCGAGCGTGCGAAGCTTCTCCTCGGTCACGCTCGATTCGGGAGCGATCGCGAGCAGGGCCGCGTAGTGATCCATCGCGGCCGGAATGTCATCGAGCTCCGCGAGCCGTTGCCCAGCTTCTTCGCGCAGGTCGCGCGAGTGGGTCGGATCGAGGTGGATGATCTTCTCGAGGATCCGGATCACTTCGCGCGGACGCGCGGTCGAATCGAAGTGCGATCGCAACAGATCGAGCGACGCATCGCGTACGCCCTTGGTCGCCTTCGGCGCTTCGATGATGCGCTCGAGCAACGCCGTCGGCTCTTTGTCTTCCTCCGCTTCGTTGAGCAGCGGCTTGACCGCGGTGAGCGCGCTCTGCGGATCATGGAGGTTGTCGAGCCACACCGTGGTGATGCGAGCGCGGCTCTTCTCGCGCTCCTTCTTGGTCTGGCCCTCGAGGCGGCCTTCCCACAAGGCGATCAGATCGGCCCAGCGCTCGTGGCGCTCGAGCAAGCGCTCGAGGCTCTGGCTGACGCGATTGTCGTCGGGGACGAGCGGCAGCAACTGCTGGTAGTACTCGATCGCCTTCTCGGGCTGATTCGCGACGTCCTTCGCGAGCTGCGAGGCTTCGCGCAAGAGGCGGATCTTCGCCGCCTTGTCCTTGCTCGCCTTGATCGCGCGGTCGTAGAGCGCGAGCACGTCGGCCCAGCGTTCGGCGACCGTGTAGATCACCGAGAGGCGTTGCAGCGCGCTCTCGGAGGTCGGCGCGAGCACGAGCACGCGTGACAGGATCTTCTCGAGGATCTTCGGATCGTCGCCGAACCATTCATCGCAGAACCCGCCGGCGCGTTCGCCGATCATCTCGGCGACCTCCGGTTCGAGATCCGCGCTGAGCGTTTCGGTGAACAGCGTGACGATGTCGTCAGGCTTATCGAGATCCGCGGCGAGCCCTTCGGCTTCTTCCCATGCACTCACCGCATGCGGCGAGTGTTTGACGGCGGCAGTGGCTTCGGCGAACTGAGACAGATCGGCCATAGGTCCTCTGTAAAACCGCGTCGCCATCCCAATGGCATCGCAGCGAAAAAATCATATCACCCGCGGTTCTAAAAGGATCGATGCAGGCCGAGAACTGCGGAGAACGGCGCCTGGAACGCAGTGCCGGTCTGGAACGCCGGGCGGCGTTGGGCCACGTTGCCTTCGTCCGTCCGCAGGAACACGAGATCCTCTGGCTTGCCCCCATCGATCGGCATCAAGGACCCGCTCGAATAGACCGAGTCCACGTTCGTCGCATCGCGTCGATCGAACAGGTTGAACAGATCGAGGGTGATATCGAAGTGGCGATAGCTCGCGGCTACGCGCAGGTTGACCTGGGTCTGGAGCGGGCTCCGGCCGTACGAGCCACGGTCGATCAGATAGATAAGTCCGGCATCGCCATCACCGAGCGCGTCCCGTGGCCGTCCCGTTGCAACGGTGAATCGAGTTGCCACCGACATGTCGACCTGGCCGATCCGCTGGTGGCGTTGGGCCTCGAAGTACAGCCGTTGGCCCATGTCGGTCGGTAACAGGCCGTTCTGGTTGATCGAGAGGACGTCGAAGTCGGTCGTATTATAGAGCGCGGCGCCACTGCGCGGATCGAACGCACCGGTCCACGACCCGGTGGTGTGGCCCCACAGATAGCCGACGCGCAGCGCGAACGCCGCGGTCAGGTTGCTCTCGAGCTCGACTGCGAGAAGCTCGGTATCGCGGAGCGCCGGATCGACGCTCGCCGTGCGGCCGGGGTTATCGAAGCCATCCGGGGTCGATTCGAGCCCGCGCTTGAGCCAGCGGCCCTGGCCCCAGATCCGCGCGCGCAACTGGCGCAGCAGCGCGATCTCGGCACCGGCCGTGACCTCGTCTTGCGTGATCGGCTCGACGCCATCGGGAACGACGAGCGGTGCCCCGGTGTTGACCGCGCGGGACGTGTTGCCCTGGAAGGTCAGATCGTCAGCGGTGCGGTCGCGCACGAGGATCGTCGAGCCGACCCCGGCGGTCATCAGCGCATAGCTCCGGCCCATGCTCACCCACACCCGCGAGCGACCCTTGCCGAGCGGGTCCCAGCTCGCGCCGAGCCGCGGTGCGAGCTGATTGGAGAAGTGGAGCGCCGGCCCGACCCACATCAGCTCCCAGCGCAGGCCGCCATCGACCGTGATGTCGGGTGCGGCGGCCCAGGTGTCCTCGACGTACGCCGCGGTGTAACGGGTGCGATACGCGAGCTCCGAGACATCGACGTACGTACACGCTTCGCTCGTATCCGGCGTACACGCCTGATCCTGCGCGACGAAGTGACGCACGCTGTTCTCGCCGGGAAACAGTGAGCGCTCCTGCTCGTGACCCGTGAACCGCGATTCGGTGACGAGCCGCGAATCTTCGCCGGTACCGCCGACACGAATGACGTTGTTGCCGATCCGATGCGCGACATCGGCCGTGATCGACGGGCGGTCGGCGGTCTGGTTCGCGAGGAGGCCCGCACCGCCCGTGTAGAACCAGCCGAGCGGCACCGGGCAGTTCGTGACGTTCGGAAAGTCATCCGTCGCGACGTTGTCGGTGCACGCCTGCGCGAGCTTCGGATCCTCGGTGATCGTCGCCGGGACGTAGCCACTCAGCTGCTGCGGGAGGTTCGCGGCGGCGGCGAAGTGCGCGGACTCGGTGTGCTGGCTGCGATGCCACGCGACCTGGAGCCGGAGCTTGGTGTCCTGCCACTCGCCTTTATAGGTCGCGATGCCATCGCCGATCATGTTCGTCGCGTCGACGCCACCCGCTTGCAGCGTGGAGTTGTTGTTGAACCGGACCGCGCTCGCGACGCTGCCGATCAGCGAGAGCTCGAGGTGATGATGGCCGCGATCGAGGCCGAGCCGCGCCATGAGGGGAACGTTGTAGTTCGTCACGTCGACGCGATCGTTCTCGATCGGCGTGGTGGTCACGAGGCCGGGGAGACCGTCGGGCACGCCGTCCTGGTTCGCGTCGGTCAGCCGCGATGCCTTGAAGTTGAAGGTCGAGCGCGACAACGCCGGCGCGACGCCGGCGGCGTACCAGGTCGTGCCGCCGAAATGGTCGCCGAGGGGACCGGTCGCGACGAACGAGCTCGCGACATCGGCGCCCGCGTCGAGCGTGCCGTTGCGGACGACGTAGCTGCCCGGGATGTCGGGTGCGTGACGCGCGAGTGCAGAGAGCCCGCCCCAGACGTGCGCCTCGACCTCGTGATCGGCGGTGCCGCGCCGGAGCTGCGCATCGATCGTGCCGCCGGTCGAGGCCCGGTCGCGCGCAGCAAAGCCGCCGGCGGTGACCGTGATGCCGTCGAGGAATGTCAGCGGGACTTTCGTATCGGCGCCGCCGGTGCGGATGTTGTCGGCGGGCGCGCCCTCGATCGTCCAGCGATTCTCGAGCCCGTTCGCGCCCGCGAAGTTCACGCCGGCCTCGTCGCGGCTCGCCCCGAGCGCGTAGCCGGCGACTTGATCGTGAGTCGAATCCGCGACCGGTAGCGTCAGGAGATATTTCGCCGACAGATACGTCGATAGCGCGTACGGCACGGCATCCGCCATCGGATCGGTCGCGCGCGCGCAGCCGAAATCGGTGCCGTCGGCACAGTCGAGCGGCTTCTCACTCGTGGCCGGTTGCTTGAAGCCGAATGCATCGCGAGGATCCGCGTTTGCTGGCCCTGCCGAGGCAGCTAGTAGCGCGCACGCGGCGGCAACTCTCACCGCCTAAACGGTAACACGCTAATGTTTGTGGTCGTCCCCGGGGCCGTGCGAATGGCCGGCGTGGTCGTCCGAATGGTCGTGACCTGCGTGGTCGTGACCCGCGTGGTCGTGGTTGCAGTTCGGCCCGTGCTGATGGCTCGCCTCGTGCGCCGCCATCTCTGCTTTGACCGTCGTCATGTCGAGCTTCTTTGCCTGGCTGAGGAGCTCTTCGAGTGCGGTGGGCGGCAGTGCGCCCGCTTCACGGAACAGGAGGACGCCATCGCGAAACATCATCAGAGTCGGAATCGCCTGGATGCCGACGCCCCCGGCGAGCTCTTGCTGCGTCTCGGTGTCGACCTTGCCGAAGGTGACATCCGTATGAGTGACCGAAGCCTTCTCGAACACGGGCGCGAAGGCCTTACAGGGGCCACACCATTCCGCCCAAAAATCGAGGAGCACGATGCCCGGCTTCTCGATCGTGTCCTTGAAGTTATCCCCGGTGATCTCAACAGTCGCCATGCCCGGAGGGTGGCAACGGTTCGGCTCGCCGGCAAGCCGATATTCCTCAAGATTGGCACGAGACTGTCCGCCCCGTTGTTTGGGGCAGGGCTTGCCGGCGAGTGCTAGCCTTCAAGCGTGAAGCTACGCATCACGTACAACGCCCCGGTGGTGCTCACGTTCGCGCTGGCGGCCGTGGTGGTGTTCATCGTGAAGCAGGCACTCCCGGCGACGAATGATTGGTTCGTCTCGTACCCGCACCTCGACGGTGTCCGTTCGTACGTCGGGTTGTTCTCGCACATCCTGGGACACGCCAACTGGGAGCACCTGATCAGCAACTTCATGCTGATCCTCCTGATCGGGCCGATCCTCGAGGAGCGTCACGGCTCGTTCGCGTTGTTGCTGATGATCCTCGCCACGGCGCTCGTCACCGGCCTCGCGAACCTCGTGCTCGGTAGCAACATGGTGCTCGGCGCCAGTGGCGTCGCATTCATGATGATCCTCCTCGCCTCGATGGCGAACGTGCGCGGCGGCGAGATTCCGCTGTCGTTCATCGCGGTCGCGCTGATCTACATGGGCGGCGAGGTCATGCGTTCGTTCGACAACGACAAGGTCTCGCACATGACCCACCTCGTCGGTGGCTCGGTCGGCGCGGCGTTCGGCTTCCTCGGTGCGCGCCGGAAGAAGCCGGCAGCCGCGAAGCAGGCCCTGAAGTCCGTCGACCTGAAGAAGCTGCCGATCTGATCAGATGATCGTCGTCGCCATCGTCACCGGCGTGATCGTGATCATCTCGATCGTCCTCACGATCGCGGAATTCAAGAATCGTTAGACGAAGAAGTCGGGCAAAAAGCTCGTCGAGCCTGGCGTGCTCGAGTACTCGCTCAGGTCGGTCTTGCCTTCCGAGGCGAGCAGCGTGTCGTCGACGAAGAAGTTGCCGGTGCACTCCTTCGAGGACCGGTTGAAGATGATGTACGCGGCGTCCGCGAGGATCTCCGGCGTGCGCGAGGCCTTCATCGAGGCATCTCCACCGAGGAGGTTCTGGACCGCGGCGGTCGCGATCACGGTGCGCGGCCACAGCGCGTTGAACGCGATGCCAGCCGATTTGTACTCGCCCGCCATGCCGAGCACACACATGCTCATACCGAACTTCGCCATCGTGTAGGCGACGTGCGGCGAGAACCAGCGGGTCTCCATGTTGAGCGGCGGCGACATGTTGAGGACGTGCGGGTTCGCAGCCTTCTTGAGGTGCGGGATGCAGGTCTTCGAGACGAGGAACGTGCCGCGCGTGTTGATGCTGTGCATCAGGTCGTAGCGCTTCATGTCGGTCGACTCGGTGCCGGTGAGGTTGATCGCGCTCGCGTTGTTCACGAGGATGTCGATGCCACCGAAGGTCGCGACCGCCTTGGCGACCGCGGCCTGGACCTGATCCTCGAACCGGATATCGCACTGGACCGCGAGTGCCTTGCCGCCGGCTTCCTCGATCTCCTTGGCCGCGGTGAAGATCGTGCCCGGCAGCTTCGGATTCGGTTCCGCGGTCTTCGCGGCGATCACGACATTGGCGCCGTCGCGCGCGGCACGCTTGCCGATGGCGAGACCGATACCGCGGCTCGCGCCGGTGATGAACAAGGTTTTGCCGCGCAAAGACATGCGAAGACGGTACGTCAAAAGTTATCGGGATTCATCGCGTCGTCCATCAGATCTGGATCGGCGGGGCGGTTCACTTTCGCGAGCATGATCGCGCTCGCGATCCCGACGACCGCTCCCGCGCCGAACATCCAGAAGGCGATGCCAACTCCCGCGAGGCCGGGGACCCCCGGCTTGGTCGCGACGAACACGCACCCGCTGATCATCGCGATCATGATCCCGATCAGCGCGATCGAGCTCGGTGAGACCGGCAGCTCAGGCTTGGTCTTCAGGAAGCCGACCGCCGCGCCGGCGAGCAGGCCGACTGCGCCGAGCAGGCTCGTGATCAGCGTGACCAGGCCGAGTGGCGCCCACACCGCGGAGTAGTAGCGACCTTCGGAGTCGTTCCATTCCTTCGCGTAGTCGCTCGAGCTTTTGGTGCGGCACTCGTCGGGGGCGGGACCGAGCAGCATGCCGACCGAGCCGCACTCGGTGGTCGAGCGCAGGCCCATCTCGATCGAACCATCGGTGCCGTAGTTCGCGAGCCATCGCGTCGAGAAGCACGCGAAGATCAGGCCGAGCCCGGCCACGATCGCGAGGGTGATCGCGAGCACCGGATTTTGTTTCGTTTCACTCATTCACGGAGCTCCCTCGGGCGCCGGCATGACCTTACCCATCTCGACATATTCGTGATGTGCGCCGACCCACAGATCCTCGCCAACCATGGCGCGTCCTGCGCGCGCGGCAATCACGGCCGCACGGACGACGGCATTCTTGATGTAGCCGCCCGTCATATCGTAGCGCTCGGCGAGGCCGTTGAAGTCGACGTCGGTCAGGCCGGTCAAGGGCGGTAGCAGCTGGCGCCACAGCCTCTCGCGCTCGCCGACCTCGGGCTCGGGGAACCGGATCCGGAAGTTGAGCCGGCGCTGGAGCGCGGGATCGATCGCGGACTCGGCATTCGTGGTGAGGACCGAGACGCCATCGAACGTCTCCATGCGCTGGAGGATGTAGTTGACCTCGAGGTTCGCGAACCGATCCTGTGCGCTCTTGAGCTCGGTGCGCTTACCGAACAGCGAGTCGGCCTCGTCGAACAACAGCATCGCGTGCGCATCCTGCGCTTCGTCGAAGATCCGGCCGAGATTCTTCTCGGTCTCGCCGACATACTTCGACACGACCGCGGAGAGGTCGATGCGCACGAGCTCGAGGCCGAGCTCCGAGGCGACGACCGAGGCCGCCATCGTCTTGCCGGTCCCGGGCTCGCCCGAGTAGAGGCCGGCGACCCCACGCGAGATGCCGAGGTGACGTTGATAGCCCCAGCGCTCGAGGATCTGTGCGCGCTCTTTGACCATCGCGATCATGTCGCGCAGCGTGTCGACGACATCGTCGGGCAGCACGAGCTCCGTCATCAGCGCCTTGCGCGACACTACAGAACCGAACGTGCCGAGCCGCAGCGACAGCCGGCGACCGACGGCACCTTCGATCACGTCGAGATCGAACGGCGTGCGTGCGGCGGCCGCGTGCTTTGCGGCTTCACCGACGACCTCCGCGATCGCGCCGGGCCCGATCACGTAGCGAGCGCCGAGCTCCATCGCGTGCTCGATCGGCCCCTTCACCGCGACGAGCGAGTTCGCCCACGCGTTCTGGCGATCCTCGAGCTCGGTCCGCGGCATGGGCACGATCAGCGCGGGCCGGCGCAGATCGAGGTGACCCCCACGTCCTGTGGAAGCAACACAGACCACGCCGGGCACCAGGCCGATCGCATCGGCATGCTCGGCCGCCATCGTGCCGGACTCGTCGTAGAGCGCATCGGCATCGCCGAGGTACGGCACCGCATCGTGGAGCTGCGCGGCGGCGAGCGCGGTCGCGAGTAACGGCTTGCCGGCGCACTTCTCGGCGGTCAGCAGCGCCGGGATCGGGATGACCATCAGCGGGCGCTTCAGCGCCTTCGCGAGCCGCTGCGCCGCGGCGCGCCGGCCACTTCCGCGCGGGCCACGCAAGACGACCGCGATCGCCGCCTTCGCGCGAGGCACGACGGCATCGACCGCCTGGATGACGGCCGTCGGTAACACGACGCTCGACGTCGTCGTCACCGGTACGAGCTCGCACGTCCCCGCGATCGGAGGCTGCAGCGCCTCGTCGCCGAGCAACCACGCGAGCACCGCTTGAGAAATCTCGATCGCGGCGTCGAGGCCTGTGCCTTCGGTCGTGATCACTCGACCGCGGCGCAGCGGCGAGCTCGGTGCGATCGCGGCGAGCAGCTCGATCGGCGAGAGGCCGAGTAGGTCCGAGCAGGTCGCGAGGTACAGCGCCGGCGGCTTGCGCGGTGCCAGGGCGTGCACGAGCTCGCGCGTATCGAGATCGAGGGCGTACGCGAGCGCGGCCGCGACGATGCCGCTCGCGGCGGCATCGATGCGCAGCCGGTCGGTCATCACCGAGAGCCGCGACTGCGGTCCATCGGCCGCAACGACGAGCTTCGCGGTCCTCGCACTCGCATCTTCGATTGCAGCCTCGACCTCGGCGTTCGCCTTGCGATGCGCGCCCTGTGGTCGCAGCGTGCCGTTCGTGATGCGCGCGAGCGCTGCCGGATCGCGCAGATAGATCTGTGACGGCGCGCCTACGTCGAGCCGCCGCAACAGCGCGGCTTCGGCATGCAGCCGGATCTCCTCGATCACCGCGCCGAGCCAGGGCTCGGTCATCTGTCACCGCTACGCGACGGCCCACTCTTCCAGAAGGGTTTGGTCGTGAGCTTCTGCGGCTCGGGAATCTTCGCCTCTGCGAGATCCTGCTTCGAGCCGAGCGAGCTCTCCCGCTCTGTCTCTTCTGGCAGCGCCGGTCCGTCGAGTGCCGATTTCGGCTTCTCGATCCGCCGCTCGGGACCGGTCAGCGACAGATCGTCGGCTTCTGGTTTTGCCTTCGGCGGCTGGTCCGCCGTATCGCTATCGGCCTTCACCACGCCGACCTCGGGGTTCGCTTCGAGCAGGTTGTCCTGCGCGTCTTCGAGCTCCTTGAGATCGTGGCGCAGCGAGCCGACGCGCGCGACGAGATCGAGATACGGCTTGGACTGCTCGTCGAGCGCCTTGGGCTGCAACACCGCGAGCGCTTGCTCGAGGAGGTCGCGGCGATCGGAGGCGAACACGAACTGCGCGAGCTCGCCGCTCTTGCCGCTGACCGCAGCCTGCAGGGCTTCGAGCGCGCGGAGCTCTTTCTGGGGCAAGCCCAGGTCGTTGACCACGACGTGTCGACGCTCGAGGATCGCGCGCATCGCATCGAGGGCGACGTGCTGTTGCGCCTCGATCTCTTCGGGTCGGAGCTCGGGGACAGCTTCGACCTGGTCCTCGTTGACCACGCCTTCACGCTCTTGCTCTTGAGCGTGCTCGAGGTCGATCCCATCAACCTCTTTGTCCTCGTACCTCACGCGTTACTCTTCGATCTTCTCCCACCACTGACACCACCACTCCGCACCGACGAGGATGCGTAGTTTTGGGTGCCAGCAGTATGCGAGCTTGTCGTCGGGATTGAGATAGTAGAGGCAGTTGTCACACTTCTCGTCGCCGTACGGCACGCCTTTAAGAACGGAGTCTTCGGCGAGATGCTTGAGCTGCAAGGCCAGCTTCTCGTCGATCGCTTTCGGCTCGGGCTTTGGGAGCTGATCGTCAGACATCGCAGTCCAACAATAGCACTTCTTACGAGCTCTTCTTCTTGCGCAGCCGCGATGCAAACCACGCGACAGTCTCGGCCATGCCTTCATCGACCTGGTGGGTCGGGGCGTAGCCGAGCGCGGTCTGGATCTTTTCGATCGAGGCCTGCGAGTGAGCGATATCGCCCGACCGCGGCCCCTCGAACACGGGCTGTGCGGTCGCGAGCTCGGGCTGATCCTTGGCGAGATTGTCGCGGATCATCGCGAACAGCTCCTTGAGATCGGTACGGCCGTTACAACCTACGTTGTAGACCGTGCCGGTCGCGCCTTCCGATTCCGGGCTCGCCGTGCCTGCGAGCAAGTTCGCCTGCACGATGTTGTCGATGTAGCAAAAGTCACGGCTGTTCGAACCGTCACCGAAGATCACGCACGGCTTGCCATCGATCATCGCGGCGGTCCAGCGCGGGATCACCGCAGCGTACACGCCTTCGGGATCCTGGCGGCGACCGAACACGTTGAAGTAGCGCAGGCCGATCGTGCCGAGCCCGTACGCCTCGTGGAATGTCTGCGCGTAGATCTCGTCGGTGCGCTTCGTCGCCGCGTAGGGCGACAGCAGGCGGCCCGTCCGATCCTCGAGCTTGGGCAGCGCCGGATGATCACCGTAGACCGACGAGCTCGACGCGAACACCACGCGACCGACGCCGTTCTCCTTGGCCGCCGTCAGCACGTTCAAGAACGCGTTGACGTTGTGCTCGTGCGACGCCATCGGATCTTTGATCGATCGCGGCACCGAGCCGAGTGCGGCCTGATGGAGCACGATGTCGACGTCCTTGGTCGCCTTCTTCGCGACCTCGGGATCGCGCAGATCGCCTTCGATGAACTTGAACTGCAGGCGCTCGTCCGCGCCGATCGAGAGCACGTCGTCGAGGTTGTGCTTGTGACCGGTGAGGAAGTTATCGACCCCGACGACGCTCTGGCCGAGATCGAGCAACCGCTCGAGCAAGGCCGAGCCGATGAAACCGGCCACGCCGGTCACCAGCCATCGCCGCGGTGAGTTCACCAGATCGGCGCAAACATCTTCGTACTTGCTCACAGGCTCCACTGGCGAATGCCACGCGGTGGGGCCGCGACGGGAAGCACGCTCTTCACGTCGATCACGACGCCGCCGTCACGCACGCGCGCGTAGATGCCCGGGATGTCCTTGAGGTACTCCGCGTGCGACACACCGAGGATCAGCGCATCGAGCTGGTTGAACTTCTCGAGCGGCGTGATGTGGACCTTGTACTCCTCGTGCGCTTCCTTCGGATCGCCGAGCGGGTCGTGGACCATCGCGTCGATCCCGAACTCCGCGAGCTCCTTGATGATGTCGGGGATCTTGGAGTTGCGCAGATCCGGCACGTTCTCCTTGAACGTGAGGCCGAGGATCCCGACCTTCGCCTTCTTGAGCGGCACGTCCATCGACGTGAGGTACTTGACGGTCTTCTGCGCGAGGAACGCGGCGACGTTGTTGTTGACGCGACGGCCCGCGAGGATGACCTCGGGCAGGTAGCCGAGCTCTTCGGCCTTCATCGTGAGGTAGTACGGATCGACGCCGATGCAGTGACCGCCGACGAGGCCCGGCGTGAACTTCAAGAAGTTCCACTTGGTGCCGGCCGCTTCGAGCACGTCCATCGTGCGGATGCCCATGCGATCGAAGATCAGCGCGAGCTCGTTCATCAGCGCGATGTTGAGATCGCGCTGCGTGTTCTCGATCACCTTCGCCGCTTCGGCGACCTTGATCGAAGGCGCGCGATGCACGCCCGCGGTGACGACCGAGCCGTAGACGACGGCGACGCGCTCGAGGGCCTCCGGGGTCTGCCCCGAGACGACCTTCACGATGCGCTCGAACGTGTGCTCTTTGTCGCCCGGGTTGATGCGCTCGGGCGAGTAACCGAGGAAGTAGTCCGAGCCGTTCTTGAGGCCCGACTTCTCGTCGAGGATCGGCCCGCAGATGTCCTCGGTGACGCCCGGGTAGACCGTCGATTCGAACACGACGATGTCGCCCTTCTTGAGGTGCGGACCGATCGTGCGCGACGCCGAGATCATCGGGCCGAGGTCGGGGCGGTTGTTGCTGTCGATCGGGGTCGGCACCGCGACGATGTAGAACGTACAATCCGCGAGGCGCGACGGATCCGCCGTCATCTCGAGCTTGGTCGCCGAGGAGAGTTGCTCCTTGGTGACCTCCATCGTCTCGTCGTGACCATTCTTGAGCTCTTCGACTCGGCGAGGCCGGATGTCGAAGCCGACCGTCGCGAGCTTGCGCCCGAACGACAGAGCGACCGGAAGTCCAACGTAGCCGAGACCGATTACCGCGATCTTTTCATGCTCGAGAGCCATCGCTGCAGAGCAGAACACGGTTGCTAACCGACGAGCAAGACGCCGAGGAGTCGACCGTGCGGCATCGAGTTCGCCAGCTCGACAAGCTCGCGCTCCCGTGTGCGGTGAGCACGCCCCACCAAGGCGACCGCGTCCATACATGCAGCCGCACTCGCGTGCTCGCCCAGCAGCTCGAACCCCGTGAGATCGACGAGCACGTGTGCGAACAAATCGCCGCTCTCGACGAGCACGCGCGCGAGCTGCGGCACGACTTCGCCGGCTTGCTCGACCCGAGGCGGCGTCAGGAGTGCGAGCGAATCGCGTAACCAGCGGGTCGCGAACACCGAATCATCGTGGTCGGTCCGCACGCCGCGTGAGATCCCAGCAAGGGCCGGGTAGCGAACGTTGGCATCGACCACGGCCACGGTCGCCCCGGTGAGCTGGCACAGCGCCAGACCCAGGTGAATGATCACCGGCGGAACGGCGACCTTATCGTCACTCGGGACGAACCCGACCACGCGCAGGCGCTCGCTGTGGATCCGCCGCGCGATCCGAGCGCACGCGGCTTCGAGGAAGCCGTTTGTATCGGGATCGAGGTGAATCCCGATCGACGCCAGCACGTCTTCGTCAAGGCGCTGATCCACGGCCCCCAGCTTGCCACTCGCGCCACACTCGCGGTAGCCCTTGCTGCGTGGTGCTTTCCATTGTCCACGTGCTGTCGTCCTACGGCGTAGGTGGACAGGAGCGGGTCGCGTTAGACCTCGCGATCGGTCAGCGGACCCGCGGTCATCGCGTGGCCGTGATCTCGATCGCGCGGCCGCCCGATGGCGCGATGGCCGAGGAGTTCCGCACCGCGGGCATCGCCGTCGATCGCGTGGCCAAGCGCGAGGGCCTCGATCCCACGCTCGTCCCGCGGCTCGCGCTCGCGTTTCGCCGGTTCGGTGCGCACGTGGTCCACACCCACAATCCGCAGCCCTTGATCTACGGCGCGCCGGCGGCGCGACTCGCCGGTGCGCGCGCGATCCACACCAAGCACGGCAAGAACCCCGGCACGCTCGGCCAACGTGTGTTGCGCCGAGTGGCCGCACGGCTCACGAAGGCGTTCGTCGCGGTGTCCGAGGCGACGGCCGAACAAGCGCGGCTGTTCCACGATGTCGCGCCCGGCAAGCTGCACGTGATCCCCAATGGCATCCGGCTCGATCGCTACACGCCGGATCTCGCGGCCCGTGCGGCGGCGCGGACCGAGCTCGGCCTCGGCGACGCGTGGGTGATCGGCACGGTCGGCCGGATCGATGACAACAAGAACCACGTGATGCTGGTCCGCGCGTTCGCGACGTTGCCGGACACCACGCGGCTCGTGATCATCGGCGATGGCCCCGCGCGCGCGACCCTCGAGGCCGAGATTGCGAAGCTCCCCGATCCGCGCCGCGTGATCCTCACCGGTCGCCGGATGGACGTGCCGCGACTCGTCCACGCGTTCGATACGTTCGCGTTGTCGTCGATCCTCGAGGGCCTGCCGCTCGTCGTGCCCGAAGCGATGGCCGCGGGTCTGCCGATCGTGACGACCTCGGTCGGTGGCTTGCCCGACGTGATCGATGAAGGCCACACCGGTCTGCTGGTGCCCGTCGACGAGCGCGCGATGGCGCAGGCGCTCGGTCGGTTGGCCGCGGACCAGGAGCTCGCGAAGCGGCTCGGCACGCAGGCGCGCGTGATCGCGCTCGAGCGCTACAGCTCGGAGCGCATGGTCGATGCGTACCTCGCGCTGTACTAGCCGTTGAGACGCATCCAGATGTCGTTCTCTTCGGTGGCTTCGAGCTCGCGGATCGCGCGATGGGTCTCGAACACGTACTCGCGCAGGCTGCGGAGGTCGCGCTGAGCCGCGAGCACGATCCGATAGCCCGTACGGCGGAGCAGGCCGAACGGTCCCGCACTCGGTGACTTCGACGGCACGAGCGTATCGAACATCACACAGCCCTTGGCCCACATGACCTCGTCGAGGCCGGGCACTTCGAGCTGGAGCGGTACTTCGCGCTGCAGCCGGTTGCCGGTGTAGGGGCGCTCGACCCGGGCGCCTTCGGTCGAGAGATCGACGACGAGCGCGCTGTTCTCGCTATCGTCGAACATTTCCCAGCACAACGCTTCCATTCCGATCCGTGGACTGACGCGTCGAATTTCGTGCATCCGATAATTTTCGGATGCGCGAGGTCCGTGGATCAACTTCTCTGCGGTGCTTGTATATAAGCGAGCTCGGGGAGCGCGATCTGGGTGAAGAACATCGCGTCGCTCATCTCGCGCTCGGTCGAGACCCGGCGCATGTCGAACGGGTCGATTTCCATGACGCGCCCCATCGCGCCGGGCCAGATCCGCGTCGCGCCGCTCATGTTCGTGAACCCGAGCTTGTAGCCCGCGGCAGCGACGGCGTGGCGGACGGCGGGGAGGTGCGAGATCTTGCGACCAACCGGATACGCGATCGCGCGCACAGGCGTGCCGATCCGCGCTTCGACCTCGCGCTTGGACTCGAGCAGGTCTTTGGCGAGCGCGGCCGGATCGAGCGTCTGCAGCACGCGATGTTGACGCGAGTGCGACTCGATGTTCATACCTGCTCGCGCGAGCGCGCGGACATCGTCCCAGGTCATCACGAGATCGTTCGAGTGCATGCGCTCGAGCTCGGGATCCCACTCGACGCCAAAACCCTGCGCGAGCTCGCTCAAGAACCGCTCGAGATCGAGGCTGTGGGTATCTTTGACGATCGAGGTGAGCGTGCGCATCGTGCCCGGATCGGCCGCGGCGAGCTCGAGCGGAATCGGATACGTGAACGCTGCCGAGGTCTTCGTCGCGGAGCTGAGGATGAGCGCGATGCGCTCCCACCAGTACAGCGTACGATCGTTGACGAACCCGGTCGCGATGAAGAAGACCGCCGGGATGCCGATCGACTGCAAGATCGGTAGCGCGGTCTCACGGCACGATTTGTAGCCGTCATCGAAGGTGATCATGATCGGGTTCTTCGGCAGCGGCGCACCGTCGAGCGCGCGCACGACCTCGTCGATGCCGACCGGCGTGCAGTACTTCGCGACCAGCTCCATCTGGCGGCGGAACTGCGCCGGCGTCGCGTCGGCGACGCCTGGATCGTACTTGTAGCCGGGTGTGTCCTCGGCGATGTGGTGATACGTGACCACGCTGAGCGTCCCCGGCACCGGCAGGTACCTGCGGACGTTCATCACAGCGCCGAGCGCACCTACTCCGTAGAGAGCTGATGCAAAGCGCTCGCGATACCCCATCGAGGCCAGAGCATACCAAATGCTATGGTGGCGGCGCGTGTTCACGCTGCCCACCATCACGTTGCTCGTGTTCTTTGTCCTGGCTCGGCCCCAGGAGTTCGTGCCGATGCTGCAGCGGCTGCCGTTCTTGCACTTGCTCACGGCGCTCTCGGTGCTCGGCTACATCATCGATATTCGGCTCCGCCGCCTCCAGCCGGTCGCGACGAACACGCTGCCGTGGGTGATCGCGTTCTTCCTGTGGGCGATCCTGTGCACCGCGATGGTCGCCGGAGATCAGCTGATTACGTTGATCTTGTTCCTGATTCCGACGCTCGCGGTCTACGGCATCGTCGCGCACGGGGTCCAGCGGTTTCGCGCGTTCCAGATCGTGGCGGGCCTGCTGGCGCTCACGGTCGTGTTCATCGCCGCGATCTGCGCGCACCAGGGATTATCGCCGAAGCAGTGCGTCAGCGGTGTCGAGCAGGATGGCGCGATCGACGGCGTCCCGGACGGTCGCGAGTGCGATACCAACGAGACCTGCCGCGGCGCGAACGCCGAGCCGGGCGCGGAGTATCGCTGCGAGCACGTCGGCCTGCTCGGCACGTACAGCGCCGACGGGCGCGTGCGCTATCGCGGCCAGCTCAACGATCCGAACGAAGTCGCGCTCGTGATCTGCAGCGGTGGCCTGGCGATCCTGCTCGCCCTCTCGATGCGGCGGCGAGGTCAGCCGCTGCGCCAGTTCGGCTACTGGCTCCTGATCACCTTGTGTGTGGTCACGATCTTCCTCACGAAATCACGCGGCGGGCTCGTCGCGATGATGCTCGTGCCCGGGGTCTACGCGATCCGAAAATGGGGATGGGCCGTGATCTTTCCGGCGGTGATGCTCGCAGTTCCGGTGCTGATCCTCGGCGGTCGCAACGATGTGAACGCCGAAGCCTCGACGGAGCAGCGATACGAAGCGTGGGCGACCGGCCTCGACATGTGGCACCACAGCCCCGTGTTCGGGGTGGGTGCGCGCCAGTTCTCGGCGCATCACTACCTGACCGCGCACAACTCGTTCGTGCTGGTGCTCTCCGAGCTCGGCATCGTCGGCTTGTTCTTGTTCACCGCCGTGATCTATCTGGCGATCAAGACCCTCGTCGTCGGGCTCAAGGCGATCGAGCACGAGCCCGGTGCGCGCGCCGCCAAGATCTGGGGCATGGCCTTACTCGCCGCGATGTGCGGCATCGTGTTTCAGATCAACACGCTGTCGTTCAGCTATCACACCATGTTGTGGCTGTTCCTCGGCCTGTGTGGAGCCTGGTACTCGACGGTGCGTCACCACAAGCCTGACCTCGAGATCAAGCTGACGTACATCGATATCGTCGTGATCGCGGTCGCCGCGATCGCGTACTCGACGGTGGTGTTACCGCTCTTCTTGAAGGCGAAGGGCGAGTACTAGTCCGCAGCGTTTCTGTCCGCCGCTTGCATTACTTTTTCTTCTTCGTGGGTGCAGCAGCTGCGGGCTTCTTCGCAGCCGCAGGCTTGCCAGCAGGCTTCGCGGCCGGTTTGGCAGCGGGCTTGGCAGCGGGCTTCGCGGCTGCCTTGGCCGCCGGCGCCGGCTTCGCAGCGGGCCTGGCCGCCTCTGTGGGCTTCGCAGCAGGTTTCGCTGCAGGTGCCGCGGGTGCCGCAGCGGCCGCCGGATTCGCAACAGGCTTCACCGTAGCGAGAGGCACCGCCCCAGGCTTCGCCACGGGCTTCGCGACGACGCGAATCGGCTCGGGCTTGCCCGTGGGTAGCGGCTTGGCCGGACGCGGCGGAATCGGGCCACGACGCGGCAGATCCTCGCGATCGATCTTCTCGACCTCGTCATCGTCGTCGTCGGTGCTCGACGAATCGTCATCGTCGTTGTCATCGTCGCGGAGGATCGCGCGTGGCGCTACGCGCGCGACCGGCTTGGCGATGGGGCGCGAGTCTTCCTCGTCGTCATCATCGTCATCGTCGTCGTCGTCGTCGTCGTCGTCGTCGTCGTCGTCGTCGTCGTCTTCCTCGTCGTCTTCTTCCTCTTCTTCCCTTTCCTTGGCGACAGGTTCGTCCTCGCCCCACGGGGCTTTGTCGCCCGCGCGCCAGCCGCCGGCGTCCTTGTCGTCGTCGTCGTCGTCCTCGTCTTCGGCCTTCTCTTTCGGTTCGGCCTCCTCGTCGGACCACTCGTCGTCAGCGGCAGGTACGACGGTCGCAACACTGTCGAGGTCCTCGTCGTCTACGACTTCTTCCTCGTCATCGTCATCATCGTCATCGTCATCATCGTCATCACCGCCGCCACCATCACCGTCCGGCGGGGCGTCATCATCATCAGTTTCACCAGCCGGCTTCTTCTTGGGAGCGGCGGCGAAGCGTGGGTCGAAGGGTTCGACTTCAGTGCGCATGGGCAGGGTGAATTCTAAACAGCTCGGGCACTAAGTGTGTCAACCAGCGCGTGATACAACCCAAAGAGTGAGCCGATTAGGTCCGCCGATCACGATCGCGAGCCTGATTCTGGGCGGATCCGCTCATGCCGATCGAGCGAGCGTTCATGTCACGGCCAGCGGCAACGTCGCGGTCACAGACAACCTGTTCTCGGTTTCGAGCGATGGCAACCGCGAGGCGGACATTTATACGCAGGTCCGACCGGGCGTCCTGGGTACCTGGGAGACCCCGCGGATGGTCCAGACGCTCGCTGCAGAGGCCGAGGTGCTCGAGTACGCCAACCACAGCCCCGGCGATCCGTCGCTGACCCTGCGAGGGCGGTGGGAAGCTCTGTTTCTGCCCACACCGCGGACCGATCTGGGAATGGGCGCGGGAGCGTCGACCGGCCGGGCCAACTCGCTGACCTCGCGGTCCGCGGCGGATCAGGGCACGATCGCGATCGCGCCCGCCGGTTCATCCGAGGTTCGCCAGGCGAATGCGCAACAGCGCCTAGCGTGGCAGGCAACCAAGTC
Organism: Kofleriaceae bacterium; assembly: GCA_043780895.1. GTDB lineage: Bacteria > Myxococcota_A > Polyangia > Haliangiales > Haliangiaceae > JABFXX01. The sequence continues at coordinate 45,333 of JAYWCI010000110.1, forward strand.
GACGCGCACGAGCGAGCAAGCGTTCGTGCGCTGGGCCGCGACGAACGATGACCTCGCGATGCCGACCACGACGAACTCCGTCGAGGTCGGTGCGACTTTCGGCTTCGATCGCCAGTTCGCGGAGAACGGCGTCGGCCTCGAGGTTGGCGGCTCGCTGCTCCGGCTCGAGCGGATCGCACCCGCGGGACAGGTCGGCGAACCGAGCCGGCTCGATCGTCAGCTCAACCCGCATGCGACGGCATCGTGGCGTCACGACTATTCCAGGGCGTGGAGCTCGCAGGTCACGGCGGGCATCGTCTACGTCAATCCATACGGTACCGATCCGCACAATCCGACGGCGACCGATCGCACCGCGCAGCCGTATCCGGTGTTCAGCGTCACGGGCGCGTATACCGACGTCTGGGGTGGCGCCACGCTGACCGCCGGACGCTCCGTCACCCCGAACCTGTTCATCGCGCAGAACACCGTGAACGAAGAAGCGGTCGCACGCCTGCAGCTGCCCCTCCACGCTCTCGATTCGAGTCCGCGCGCGCGCGATCCGCAGTGGGCGTTGCGCGGCACGGTCGGCTTCGATCGCTCGCAGTTGATCGACAACACGACCGCCCTGGTCCAGGGCTCGTTCGATGTCGCGCGCGCCGATGTCGCGCTGCAGTGGCATCCCGCGCCGAGCCAGACGTACGCGCTGCGCTACGAATTTCTATACCAGCACGGTGACACCATCGGTACGCTCGTGTCACCGACGTTCTATCGCAACACCGTGTTCTTCGAGTTCTCGTTCCGCTATCCCGAGCTGCTGGCGACCCAGGTGCCGCGGCGGACCGGGAGTGTTCGTGCCGATGGTGGCGACCTCTCCCCGGTCGGTGCCGAACCGGTCGTTCCGGATGCTGCCGCGCCCGCTCCCTCGGAGTAAGCTTAACCCTATGGCGGGGCATCCGAATGTGCGGAGTCGAGCGCCTCGGTCAGCGGATCTGACGATTCGCGTGTTGGCGTTGGCGGCGGACGCGACCCTCGCGTGGATCGAAGAAGAATTCACGAACGAGGAGATCACGTTGCAAGTCGCGAGGAGCGTCGACCACGCGGTGTCGGCGCTCGTCGAGGATCCTCCGCCGCGCGCGACGATCCTCGTATGCGACTTCGATACGCTCGAACCGGCGCAGATCATGGCGCTCCATCAGGTCCGCGAGCGCGGCTGGTTCGGCGCGATCATCGGCCTCGGCAACGTGCCGCCGCCGCTGCGCACGTCGCTCGCGATCACGCACGTGATCGCACCGCCGTTCGTGAAGAACATGCTGCGCAACGCGATCGCACGGGCGGGGATTGGCGTGTCGACCACGCGGATGCCTCGGCTCGACGACTAGTGCCCGCCTTCGAGCTCGAGAGTTGTTCTCGCGCGACGTTGCTGTACGACCTGGCGACGATCGACGCGACGATGACGGCGGTCGCGGCCGCGGCCCACGCGCACGACATCCGCGTGTTGTTCGCGGCGAAGTCCTTTCCGCATCCGCGCGTGCTCGCGCTCGCGGCCGAGCGGCTCGATGGCTTCGACGTCGCCTCGTATGGGGAGCTCGCCGCAGCGAAGAAGCTGATCTCGATCGCGGATCCGACCGGGCGGACCGGTGATGCCGCGCCGGCTGGCTCGATCGTCAGCGTCGAGACGCCGGCGCAGCTCGCACGCGTGCCGGCGCACGCCGCGATCGCGATCCGGATCTCGGCATCGATCACCGGACGTGATCCCGCGATCGGCGCGGTCCTGGACGGTAGCGGCCATCGTCGCTCGCGGTTCGGGCTCTCCGATCGCGGCACGATCGCCGAGCTCGCGAACCTCGCGCGCCGGCGCCGGCTCGGCGTACACCTCCATCACGGGCCGGTCACCGCGACGAGTGCCGAGCGCTTCATCGCATCGGCGACCGGCGCGCTCGCGCTCTGCGACTTCGTGCCGGCGTTCCTCGATCTCGGCGGTGCGTGGCACGGGATCGCCGATCTCCCGACGACGTTCGCCGCGATCCGGGCAGCGGTGCCGCGCGAGATCGAGCTGATCATCGAGCCGGGCAGGTTGTTCGCGCAGCGTGCCGGCTTCGCGTGTGGGCTCGTAACCGCCGCGCGCTCGGTCGGCGATCGCGAGCTGCGCGTGGTCGATCTCTCGCGCACGTGTCACTTGCGGTGGTCTCCCGTCGATCTCGTCGCGCCTCCACCCCACACCGGACACGGCGTGAAGGTCTTGATCGTCGGGCCGACCTGCTACGAGGAGGATACGATCGGCGAGTGGATCATCGATCCGATCGTCGTCGAGCAGCGCGTGATCCTGCGCGACGTGCCGGGCTACGCGCTCGCGTGGAACACCGGCTTCGCGGGCATCCCGCCGGCCGACGTCATCGTGCGCTGAGCTAGTCGTCGGGCGGCAGCGGAACGAGTACCGCGGAGCCTGCCGGGTTCGCGTCCACCGTCGGATTCCCTTCCGAGGGGAAGGTCGTAAGCGCAGGCGTCGGCGTAAGCGACTCCGGCTTCTTGCTCGTTGGCGGCGCCGCCGCCTTTGCGATCACGTCCTTGTCCTGGTCCTTCTGATTGTTCGGTCCACCCGCGAGCGCCACGTACAGCACCGGCACCGCGAAGCCGCTCGAGATCAGGATCGTCCCGCGCCACTTCAATCCGAGCTTGCCCTTGATCATGAAGATGCCGCTGAACGCCAGGTACAGGAGCAGCACCGCGAACGCATCGCTGAGGTACTTCCACGCCTTCTTGTGCCGCGCCGTGTGCAACCAGTTCGCGATGCCGATGAACGCGCGTCGCGTGCGTGTCTGCACCGTGACGGTCATCCCGATCGCGGTGACCTTCACGCCATTGCCGTACTCCAACCGGAGCTCGTCACCGGCTCGCGTACTCGACTGCGGTGCGCCGAGGCCCGCTGCATCCGCGACGGTCTTGACCGCGACGGCGTCGGGAACGCTGTCCACGATCGCCGGGATCGAGAATGCTCGCTCCGTCGCCTTGTAGCTGACGTCGCCCCAATCCTCGATGTGATTTTGCGCGATGCCCGAGACCGCGTAGATGACCGTGAAGCCGATCGCCAGGTAGCCGAAGTCGCGATGCAGTGCGCGTAGCCACGCGCGCCACCGCTTCTTCACCTCAACCATAGCGCTCTTCTTTCCACGGATCGGCGTGGTTGTGATAGCCGCGCATCTCCCAGAATCCCGGCTGATCGTCTTTGACGAACTTCACGCCGGTGAGCCACTTCGAGCTCTTCCAGAAGTAGAGATCGGGGATCAACCCGCGCACCGGCGCGCCGTGATCGAGCGCGAACGGCTTGCCGTTCAAGCGGTACGTGATCAGCGCGTTATCGGCGAAGGCTTGCTCGAGCGGGATGTTCGCGGTGAAGCCATTCGCGGCCTCGAGGATCACGAACCTGGCTTCGGGCTTCATCTCGGCGAGCTCGGCGAGCTTCTTGATCTGCACGCCCTTCCACTTGCCATCGAGCATCGACCAGCCTGTCACGCAGTGGACGTCGGCGACCTTCTCGACCTGGGGCAGCTTCAACAAGTTGTCGTAGTCGACCTCGAACGGCTTCTTCGCGAGCCCGTGGACCTTGAGCTTGAAGGTCTCGGTCTTGCCGGCGCCTTCGTCGCCACCCATCGGGCGCAAGAACTCGAGCACGCGCTGACCGGGCGGCAGCTTCGACCGACCGTCGGGTCGCGTCGCGGCGCGCGCGGCCTTCGTCAGATCATCGGCGGCGAGCCGGACGAACGCGCCACCGAGCGCCATCAGCGCGGTGCCAGCGGCGGCCGACTTGATGAAGTTGCGCCGGCTCCAGCGCTCGGCGAGCTCCGGGAAGCGATCTAGATCGGGAGTTTCAGCCACGTGTCCTCAGTGTGGCATACGACCTGGCACGTGGAGAGTTACTGCTAACGCGCCAACCAGATGAAGTGGTGCGAGCCGTGCGCCTTGATGGTGTGCATTTCGGCCTCGAACCCGACCTCGCGTAACCAGCGCGTAAACGTGGGCGATTCGAACGCTGACCACACACACAACCCACCACCCGGGGCGAGCGCCTGCTTCGCGGCGGCAAGGCCATTGCGCTTGTAGAGCTTCGCGTTCATCTCGAACAGCGCATCGGGTCCGTTGTCGACATCAAGCACGATCGCATCGTACGTCCCGGGTGATCTCGCGATCACCGCGGCGACATCTTCTTCGAACACCGTCACGCGCGGATCCTCGAGGGGTTTGCCGGCGAGGATCCCGGTGTGCTCGCGGGCCCAGCGCACGACGGTCGGGAACAGCTCCGCGATATCGATCAGCACGCTGGTCGGGCTCGCGTTCAACATCGAGCGCAGTGTGTAGCCGAGTCCGAGACCACCGATCAGCACGCGCGCGCTCGGTTTATCCGCGACCATGCGGCCCGCGAACCTACCGAGCTCGTCTTCCGAGACGTGGTTGCGGCTGTTCATCAGCTCGACCCCACGCACGCGGATCTGGAACTCCTTGCCGCGCCGCGACAGCACCATCTCGCCCTCGTCATTCGGGAGCGTGAACCGGTCGAGTACTTCGTTGGGCTTCACGCGCGGCCGTAGACAGGAACGAGCGTACCGGTCGTGAGGGAGTTACGTTCCGAAGCGAGAAACGCGATGGTGTCGGCGATCTGCGCTGGCGTGGGCCACGTGGAAAAATCTGCGGTCGGCATGTTCTTGCGGTTCATCGGCGTATCGATCGTCGAGGGTAGTACCGCATTGACCAGGATCTTGTCTGCGAGCACTTCGGCCGCGAGGCACTGGGTGAGCGAGGCGACCGCTGCCTTGCTCGTCGCGTACGCGATCATGCCGGCCACCGGTTGCACCGCGGGGCGGGCCGCCACGTTGACGATGCGCCCGCCCGTACCCGATTTTCGGATCGCCTTGACCGCTTCGCGACACCCCAGGAACGCGGTGACGGTGTTGACCCGCCATTGCTTCTCGAAGTCGGCGAGGGAGGTCTCGGCGATCGGTGCCATCGCGAAGCCACCCACGAGATGGATCGATGCCCACAGCGACGGTAGCGCGCCGTAAAACGCCGAGACCTGCGCTTCGTCGTCGAGCGAGAGCTTCGCGACGTGGACCCGCTTGTCGGTGCGCCACGCGAGGTGCGCAGGAAGCTCGGTCTCGATCACCGGCAGATAGACATCTGCGCCTTGCGCGAGAAAGGCCTCGACGACGCTCGCGCCAAGGCCTCCCGTACCGCCGGAAACTACTACGTTCATGAATCGAGCATAGCCCCGCTTCATGCTCGCACCACAAGCCATGGGCGCTCAGTGGAAGCAAAAGGGTCGCGAGACCAGCGCGAACGCGAAGGGCAAGATCTTCAATAAACTGACCGCGCGAGACGCTCGAACAATCGATCAATCGCGGCGCCTGGATGCGAATTAGCTGGCGCGCGCGGAAGCCGGTCAAGCTCGATGAGGTGGCACGGTCCGAGGTCGAACAGTTCACAGTTCCTTGCGGAGATCGACGAAGACGATGACGCCCAACACATCTATGTCGGTCTAGAATAGGCGGGGTGTCGGTCGAAGTGGATCCAGATCAGACGGTCGCAGAGCCGACCCAGGCGGCAGGCCCCAAGGCCCTGGCAGATGCCGCGATCTCGAACCACTCGACGCCGACCAGCGGCGCGTTGACGGCGTCGCATCGCACGCCGCATCCGACCACCATCGAGACGCTCGAGAAGGGTGATCTGGCGCGCAGCCAGATGTTCCATCTGTTCGGCGTGATCGCGCCGCTACTCGCGGCGGGGTTGGCGTTCCTGATCGGCGGCGAGCCGCACACCCGCATCGCGTTCCAGCTCGGCGCCCTCCTCATGGCGGGTTGCAACGGTGGTCTGTTCTACCTGACGAGCAAGGCCGAGCGGTACAACGAGAAGTGGGAGGGCGTGCTCTGGGTGATCTCGACGATCGCGATCCAGCCAGCGATCGCGTACTTCGGGCCATTCAGTGCGGTCGTGATGATCGACATCCTCGGCATCATGTTCATCGCGCTTGGCCGTCGGCTGGCCACCGCGCTCGCGACCGCGGTGGTCTGCATCGTCGGGCACCTCGCGATCGCGGTGCCGATAGTGTTGAAGCTCTCGCCCGATGTCGGCGTGCTCTCGAGCCGGGGCGCCGCGCGATCGCAGCTCTACACCGCCGAGATCATGATCCTCATCTTCATGGTGTCGTCGTATGCACTCGCGCGCTGGGCGCGGACCGCGACCGCGCGTGCGCTCGCCGACCTCCACAGCGCGTTGCGGGTGATCGGAGATCGAGAGCAAGCGCTCGCCGAAGTGAACGATGCCGAAGCGCGACAGAAGCGCGCCGCCGAAGGCCGCTGGTCGAACCAACAGCTCGGTAACTTCAAGCTCGGCGTCGTGCTCGGGCGCGGTGCTATGGGCGAGGTCTACGAAGCGATCGGTCCGCAGAATCAGCCCGCCGCGGTCAAGCTGCTCGACGCGCGCGCGACCGCATCACCGGGCCTGGTCGATCGCTTCCATCGCGAGATGGCCATCGCGAAGCGGCTCGAGTCGCCGTACATCGTGAAGGTCTTCGCGGTGTCGCCGCCGGAAGCGCCGGTGCCGTACATCGCGATGGAGAGGCTCACCGGCACCGACCTCGCGACGCGGTTGCGCAACGAGGTCCGGCTGCCTGCGGACGAGCTGATGCTGTTGGTCGATCAGGTCGCGCACGGCCTCGAGGTCGCGCGCCAGGCCGGCGTGGTCCATCGCGATCTCAAGCCGCACAACATCTTCCATCACCAGCAATCGACGTGGAAGATCCTCGATTTCGGGGTCTCCAAGTTCATGGACAGCGAGGGCACGTTGACCGGCGAGGGCATCGTGGGGACGCCTCAGTACATGGCACCAGAGCAGGCCTCGGGCGGTCACGTGACGCATCTCGCCGACGTCTACGCGCTCGGCGCGATCGCGTATCGCTGTCTGACCGGTCGTTCGCCGTTCAAGGGGAAGGATCTCGCGCAGCTTGTCTACCAAGTCGTGCATTCGCCTCCGGAACGGCCGAGTAACTTCAGTCGGATCTCGGTCTCCGTCGAGGAAGTACTCGCGGTTGCGATGGCGAAGGATCCGCGTCGTCGGTTCTCGTCGGCGCTGTCGTTCGCGCATGCGTTGATCGCCGCTCGTCGGAACAAACCGATGCAGCTCGAAGCACCCGACAACGCGTGGCGGGGATAGGCTTCGTGTGCGGCAGCGCGAACACGCAAATGCGCATGCCGATGCGACGGTGCTCGACCTCGGCATGAATAACTTGTTCTCGCCGGTCTCCAGACCAGCAGGCCGGCGATCGTTCCCGCGATCGCTATCAGCGAGAGAAGAAGATCGGGCTCGTACGTGGATTTGCTCGGAGCTGCCGAAAAAGCAAAACGCCGCCTCCGAAACGGAGAGCGGCGTCTTCAACTGGACGCGGGCAAAGCAAACCCGCGAGCGATTACTTGGTCGCGGGCGCCTTGACGTCCTTCTTCGGCGCCGTCTTGTCCGTCGCCTTCATGTCGGTCTTCGGGGCCGCCTTGTCGGTCGCCTTCGGGGCTTCCGCCTTCGGGGCATCGGCCTTCGGCGCGGTCTCGGTCTTCGGCGCCATCTTGTCCGTCTTCGGGGCATCGGCGAGGGCAACGGTCGAGAGCGAGGCGAGGAGGAGGGCAGAAATGATGGTCTTCATGCCGGACCCTATTGCACCCACTGTGCCCTTTCGATCATGTGATTCTAGCTACTTGGCATGGCCCCAGAGGGGACCGAAAGCCTCCGTCGGGCATTTTGCCTACTCCGGACTCAGATTCATGCGCTGGCGGGCCGTTCGCGCGCGAGATAAAGAAGCGCGTGACTCGATTTTCGATGCCGCCCGAATGGGCTTCGCACGATGCGGTGTGGACCGCGTGGCCGCACGACACGGAGCAATGGGCCGAAGGGCTCGAGGCTCCGCGCAAGGCACTGATGGCGATGTGCGCCGCGATCATCGATGGCGGTCGCGGCGAACGCGTCGAGCTCTTCGTACGCCATGCCGAAGACGAGAATGCGGCGCGCGCGCTCCTGCGAGCGGCCGCGACCAAGGTGACGTTCCACTACACGACCTACGGTGATGTCTGGTTGCGCGATACCGGACCGATCTTCCTGACTCGCGCTGGTGAAGTCGCGGCGGCGCGGTTTCGGTTCGATGGCTGGGGCGGCAAGTATCTGATGGCAGGCGACGCGGCGCTCTCCGCGCACGTGATGGAGCTCGCGAAGATCGGCGGCGCGGCGTTCGACTTCGTGCTCGAAGGTGGTGCGGTCGAAGTCGATGGCGCGGGCGCGCTGCTCACCACCAAGCAGTGCTTGCTCGGCGGCAACCGCAATCCCGGCCTCGATCAGCGCGCGCTCGATGCCCGGTTGCGCTGGGCGCTCGGCGTCGACGACGTGATCTGGCTCGATCAGGGTCTCCAGAACGATCACACCGACGGTCACATCGATACGATCGCGCGGTTCGTCGCGCCCGGTGTCGCGGTGTGCATGGAACCGAATAGCGACGATCCGAACCGCGACGCGATGCTCGGCATCCTTCGCGATCTACGAGCGGCGCGGACCTCGTCGGGCGCGCAGCTCGACGTGCTGACCGTGCCGTCGCCGGGCGCCGTGCTCGATGCCGCAGGCAACCTGATGCCGGCGAGCTACATGAACTTCTATATCGCGAACTCGGTCGTCGTGGTGCCGACGTATCAGGTCGCTGCCGACGATGCGGCGGTGAAGGCGATCACTACGATGTTTCCGAACCACCGCACGGTCCCGGTCGATTGCAAACCGGTCGTGGTCGGCGGTGGCGGTTTCCACTGCTGCACGCAGCAGCAACCGGCTATACCACCCGCGTCATGAGAGTCGCCGCGCTGCAGTCCGCGTTCACCGACGAGGTCGCCACGAATGTTCGTCGCGTCACCGAGCTCGTTCGCGAAGCGGCGAGCCAGGGTGCGCAGGTGATCCTGCCGAGCGAATTGTTCGAAGGCGTCTACTTCTGCCAGACCCAGAAGGAAGAAGACTTCGCGCGCGCCCATCCCGCGACCGATCATCCGACGCTCCGGCACTTCCAGGCGCTCGCGAAGGAGCTCGGTGTGGTGATTCCGGTCTCGTTCTTCGAGCAGGCCGGGCCCGAGTACTACAACTCGATCACGGTATTCGATGCCGATGGTCGCGACCTCGGCCTCTACCGCAAGTCGCACATCCCCGCTGGCCCGGGCTATCAGGAGAAGTTCTTCTTCAAGCCGGGCAACACGGGCTTCAAGACCTTCGCGACGAAGTTCGGCACGATCGGCGTCGCGATCTGCTGGGACCAATGGTTTCCGGAAGCGGCCCGCGCGATGACGCTCGCTGGCGCCGATGTCCTGTTTTATCCCACCGCGATCGGCAGCGAGCCCGAGGAGCCCGACTTCGATAGCCGCGATTCGTGGCAGCGCGTGATGGTCGGCCACGCGGTGGCGAACAGCGTCGGTGTCGTCGCGTCGAATCGGATCGGCAACGAGGCCGGCATGGAGTTCTACGGCAGCTCCTTCATCTGCGACGCCCGCGGTGACAAGCTCGCCGAGCTGTCGCGCCACGAGCCGGGCATCGCGATCGCGGAGCTCGATCTCGCGGCGCTGCGCCGGGTCCGCGCCTCGATGGGCTTCTTCCGCGACCGCCGCCCACATCTGTACGGCGCGCTGACCGAATAAGCGAAACCGGCGCCACGGCCGTGGTGTCGCTACCAGGTGATTCGCCGCCACGTGCTCGCCGCGCTCGCCACGGGAGTCGAGGCGGGCGACGACGATGCGGCGCGTGAGGCCCTGCTGCACACCGAGTGGGTCGTCCGCCGGGCGGCGCGTCGCCAGCTCGAGCGCGCCTTGATCGACGCGGCGCTGGTCTCGAACGCGATGGTCACGAGTGTCGATCCGGATGCGATGCGGCACGTCCAGCGCGTCGCGTCGCTGTCGCTCGCCGGCAACTACGACGTCGATGCAACGAAGCGCGACGACGTCACCGATGCGTACGCGCAGCTGCATGTCGATCGTGCGCCCGCGCCGATCGCGACGATCCTCGCGGCGTGTGGCATCGCGATGTTCACCGCGCTGCTCGTGTGGGCATCCTTCGCACTGCGCGTGCCGCATCATCGCGGTCGCGGTGAACATCCGATGCCGTGGGGCGCGTTCGCGATCGGTGGCGTGCCGACCTACGAGCCCGCGATGGAGCAGTTGCTCGTCGAGGATCTGCCTCAGCTCGTGATCGATACCGACGCCGATCGGCACGGCACGAACACCACGCGCGCGGCCCACGTGGCCGCACTCCGCGACTCGAGCGTGATCCGCACGCACGGCAGCGGGCTCACGATCGCGTGGCACGAGCTGATCGATGCGATGGATGCGTGGGCCGATGCGCCCGCGCACTCGCACGGTTACAAAGACGCCGAGGAGAACCTGCGCGCCTCGGCGCAGCACGTGTCCGACGCGTTCGCGGCGATCGGGCTCGGCTATCACCTCGAGGCGAGCGTGTTGACCGACCTCGGCACCGCGCACGGTGCGGTGTTCGCGTTTCGCGTCGCGGAGGTCGTCTACGTCCACGCCGGTGGCGAGCCACGCCGCGTGCTCTCGCTGCGGCGGCTCGACAAGCTCAATGTCACGCACGCGCTACTCGGCATGCAGACCGAAGAGCTCGGCGATCCGGTCGTGTTGCTCGATCAAGTCGAGTGGTTCGTCGACCACAAGCTGTCGCCGAGCGTGCTCTACGGCGAGTTCTACATCGGCGACGACAACTTCATGCGAAGCGGCGTCGGTCGCCTGCTCTCGCGCGCGGCAGGGCAGGCGATCCAGCGCGAGCTCGTGCTCTACAATGGCAACCGCGCCGCGATCGAGCAGGTCGTGACCGCGACCGTGCGCCGCCACGAAGCGCGTCACGGCTACGACAATGATCGCGAGACGCCGCTGCGGTTTCCCGGCGCACTGCACGCGTACCTCGGCGACAACAAGGGCTCGCACGTCGCGTTCGTGTGGCGCAGTCGCGCCGAGCTCGCCGCCTATGTGAGCCAGATCGCGAGTGACCCCGCGACCCCGCAGCTCGCGCTGTGGAACCTGCTCGACCTCGGGTTCAACGAGCATCATGGGGGCTCGCCGGAGGCCTGGGCCGGGGTCGTGATCGTCGAAGGGCTCGGTCGCCAGCTCGGCATCACCTCCCCCGGCTCGGTGGTCCAGAATGGTCACCTCGACCGGGACCGGCTGGCCGCCCTGGCGCTGCCGCTAGCGTCCCAGACGGATGACGACCTCCGGCGGGCCGCGCGGCGTTTGTGGGCGGAGATGTATGCAGAGCCGATGCTCGCGATCGTGGACCAGGCCCCGATCGTTGCTAAACTGAAGCCATGAAGATCCTTGTCAGGGCAATCGTGACCGGCTTCGGTCTCAGCGTCGGTTCGTACGTCTTCCGCAAGATCTCGAGCAAGTACAACCTCGAGCCGAAGAACGAACCGGCTCCCACGCCCCCGGTCTCGTCCGGTGGTGATCTCGCTCGCCAGCCTTCCTGATTCGCGCAAGACTAGCCCTGTGGAGTCCGCCAACTTGGCGCCCGGCCTCTTGCTGGCGATGCCGCAACTCGCGGATCCCAACTTCTCTCGTGCTGTGGTCTTGATGATCCAGCACGACGAGCAAGGCTCGTTTGGCCTCGTCATCAATCATCCCTCGCCGATCAGAGCGAGCGAGCTCCTCGAGTCGCTCGAGATGCACTGGCGTGGCGACGCCGCCGCGCTCGTGTGGGCCGGCGGTCCCGTCTCGCCGTCGACCGGGTGGGTGCTGCACGAGCCGATCGGCATCGCCGTCGCGAACACCGGTGGCACGATCGAGATCAGCTCGTCGATCTCGCTCTCGACCTCACCCGATCGCTTGCGATCGATCGCGAACCAACCGCCGCGCAACGTTCGCCTGCTGCTCGGCTACTCGGGCTGGGGACCGGGCCAGCTCGCCCGCGAGATGGCGAGTGGGGCGTGGCTCCACACCGCCGCCGATCCGAAGCTGGTGTTCGAGACGCCGCCCGACGAGATGTGGAACGCCGCGATGCAGTCGCTCGGCGTGAACCCCGCCGACCTGTTCGTCGGTCGCGGCGTGAACTAGAAAAACGCGCGCGCTCGCGGCCACACGCTTCGCACTCGCGCTTCGCATGACGTTGCGAACGCTGCTTGGAGTGGTTGCTGCGAGCGGTGTAGCCCTCGGGCTCGTCGTCGTGGGCTGTGCTGGCACGGGCAGTCCGCGACCCGTACCGGGCCCCGACGGTGGGTCGCTCGGCGGCACGAACGTCGCGACGGCGGCATGAGGCTCGACGACGCGGGCCCGTACCAAGATGCACCGAAGGCACCGCAGACCCGGCGGGCTCCGGCGGCTTCTAGCGCGGAGGCGCGGGGTCGAAGCGCCTGCAGCTCGTGAGCTTCGCTCTTGCGAGCGCAGCGGTGAGTCGCTGCTGGCGAGCTGCGGGGGCGAGCGTGCCCATCGTTTCGAACAACTCGATCGCATCGGTGTTCTTGAGGTTCGCGCTCCAGTAGCTCGAGTCGGCTTCCGCGGGCGCATCGCAGATCAACTGGACTGCGTCGGTGAAGCTCTGTCCGTGATGTTTGGGCTGCGTGCACGCGAACAGGAGAGGCAACAACCACGCTCGCTTCATGCGTGAGTAGTAGCAGTGGATCGCACGCGGACCGGATGGGTACCGTATGACAACGACATCGCCGAGTGCATCGAGGCGCGGGCTGGCTTCGAGATGAAGCCCCGCGACACATAGCGCAAGCGCGTGGAGCTGATCGGGCGGCACGTGACCGCCCTCTGCAAACTGGGCCTGGCATTGCGGATCGGGGAACCACACCCCACCGTCGGTGACCACGCCGTAAAACAGCGCTTCGAGCTGATAGGCGTTGTTCGCCGCGTCAGCGAGAGAGCTCTGCGTTCGCGATCCGCGGATCGGTCGCCGTCTCCGTGAGAGCAGGAGCACACGCCGCGAGCCCCAACCCGAGTGCTTTCATGGGGCGTGCACTTGAACAAAAAACAGCCCCAAAGGCAGGGGCCGTTTCTCACTTCGAATCGCTACGACGTTTTAATCGTAGTACTCGGCGCCGAGGTGGGTGATCAGCTCGTCGCCCTTTACGTGGCGCAGCGTGTTCTTCAGCTTCATGAGCTGGATGAACAGGTCGTGCTCCGGGTAAAGGCCGTCCGGGGTCATCGGCGACTTCCAGTAGAACGACAGCCACTCCTGCACGCCGCTCATGCCGGCGCGCGAGGCGAAGTCCATGAACAGCGCGAGATCGAGGACGATCGGCGCGGCGAGGATCGAGTCGCGGCAGAGGAAGTTCACCTTGATCTGCATCGGGTAGTTCAGCCACCCGCGGATATCGATGGCGTCCCAGCCCTCCTTCGCATCGCCGCGCGGCGGGTAGTAGTTGATGCGAACGACGTGGCTGATGTTGCCGTAGAGGTCGGGGTACTTGTCCGGCTGGAGGATCGAATCGATCACGCCGAGCTTCGAGACTTCCTTGCTCTTGAACGACTCGGGATCGTCGAGGACTTCGCCATCGCGGTTACCGAGGATGTTCGTCGAATACCAACCTTCGAGGCCAAGCATGCGGGCCTTGAAGCCCGGAGCGAGGATGGTCTTCATGAGGGTCTGACCCGTCTTGAAGTCCTTGCCCGTGACGGGCATCGCGTGCTTGCGCGCGAGCTCGAGGAGCGCGGGCGTATCGAGCGAGAGGTTCGGCGCGCCGTTCGCGTAGGGGACGCCCATCTTGAGGCACGCGTACGCGTAGATCTGCGAGGGCGCAATGTCGTCGTGCGAAGCCTTGAGGCCGGCTTCGAACTTGTCGAGCGAGCTGTGGACGTCGGTCGGCTTGCGATAGACCTCGGTCGAACCGCACCAGACCGCGACGAGACGATCGCAGCCGTTCTTCTCTTTGAAGTTCTTGATGTCAGCCATGAGCTGATCAGCCAGGTCCATCTTCGAGGTGCCCTTCTTGACGTTCGGGCCGGTGATCTTCTTGACGTACGCCTGCTCGAACACGGCGGTCATCGGCTTCACCGCCGAGAGCTCTTCCTTGATCGGCTCGAGATCCTTGCTCTCGAGCACGCCGGCGCGGACGGCAGCTTCGTACGCGTTGTCGTTGAAGATGTCCCAACCGCCGAACACGATGTCGTCGAGCTTCGCGAGCGAGACGTAGTCTTTGATCGCCGGCGAGTTGTCATCCGTGCGCTTGCCGAGACGGATGTGACCCATCTGAGTCAGCGAGCCGATGGGCTTGCCGAGCCCCCTCCGGATCGACATCACGCCCGCCATGAACGTGGTCGCGACCGCGCCCATACCGGGGAGCAGGATGCCGAGCTTGCCTTGCGCCGGCTTAACGTCGACGCCTTTTTTGAGAGCCATGCGAGAACTCCGTGTCCGTGGTGGAAGGCTGGAAATTGCACCTTCCAACCGTCGCTGGCAAGTGGAAGCGAACGGCACGGTGCTGCCAACCGCATGTTGGTTTTCCAACACTTGGCTAGTTTCTCGGCTAGCACCGCGAAACCTGGCCAAAACGAGCGCTCTTCGTGGGCAGCGCTAGCGGAAGAAAAGATCTACGAGCTTCGCCGGATCGTTGGTCATGATGCCGTCGGCGCCGAGCGCGAGCAGGCGTGCGGCTTCGGCCGCATCGTCGATCACCCAGTAGTCGACGCGCAGGCCGAGGCTGTGACACTTCGCGACGAACGAGGCGCGATCGAAATGCAGCGGCCCTTGATGCGTCGGCACCTGCGCCGCGGTGCCGGTCCACGGCAACTGGCGCCACGCGATCGCGGGGAGTGCGAACAGCGCGGCGACCTCGCGTGCGGCGAGGCTGGTCTCGCCCGCGTACTTCTTGCGGCGCACGTCGACGAGCGTGCTGGTCGCGAAGCTCGCGATCGTGACGCGCTGTTCGGCGCGAAACTCGCGGACCAACGCGAGCATCAGCTCGACCGAGCGCTCGCCCTTGATGTCGACGTTGATGTGGACGTCGCGAAACGTCTCGAGGATCTCGCGAAACGTCGGCGCGTAGATCTGCTTGCCCGCGAACGGCCGCGTGCCGTCCGGGGCGACGAAGCCCCAGCCCGCGTCGAGGCGCTGCGCGGTCGCGAGATCTATCGCGGTCCACGCCAGAGCGGCGCCCGTGGTACGGGTCGCTAGATCGTCGTGCGCGACGAGGAGGTGCCCATCGCGCGTGACGTGGACATCCATCTCGAGCGCGGAACATCCGAGATCGACCGCGCGTTGAAATGCGGGAAGCGTGTTCTCGGGGCACTCGGCGGACGCACCGCGATGGGCGTACAGCCGACGAGCGTGCATTCAAGTCTCTTCTTCGAGATCGAGCGCCGCGGTCGGCATCGGGGGTGGCCGTGGGTCGGTGACCTGCACGACCTCGACGGCGTACTTGATGTCCTTCTCGGCGAGGGGATGCACGAGGCGGACTTCGACGTCATCGCCCGAGACCTTCGAGATCTGGAGGATCACGTTCATGTGCGACTTGTCGCTCGCGGCCGCGACGAGCTTCTCGCCGACCGTGAGCTTGGCGTCGGCGGGGAAGTCGGACTTCTTCATCTGCTTGTTCGGGTGCATCGCGGGGTTGCCGAAAGCGTCCTTCGCCTTGAGCACGCCCTCGCGCTTCGCCCCCTTTTCGAGCCCGGCAAGGATGCTCTCGAGGCCCAGCAACATCGAGCCACCGCCCTGGATGTACTCGACGGTGCTCTTTTCGAGCTGCTGCCCTCCGTCCACGGAGAGGTCAACCTTGAGCGTGACTCGGCAGCCTTTCTCGATCTTCACGGGTCGAGAATAGACGAAACCGTAACGAGCTGGGCGCGGCAGGCACGACAACCGTTGCCTCGGTACCGTGAACGTTGCTTGTCAGTTCGCTGAAACTTGTTCCAGGTCTCGCATACTTACGTTTTCTTGCCTGCTGGCACAGAACCCGCACAATAGCTTTCCCGGAATCGTCATGCGGTACTTGCTCGGACTCCTCATCTTCGCTGCCCTGGGCTGCCACCCCCAGCAACCGACAGAGCTGCGCGTGCTCGGGCTCGACAGCAGTGACACCCACCACGATGTGGTGTTCGTTCAGGTCACGAATCCCGCGTCGCACGCGATGCGCCTGACCAAGCTCGAGTACACGTTCGCCTCGTCAGGTACGACCGTGTCGGAGGGTGAAGTTCCGCTCGAGCGCGAGCTCGCGGCAGGCGCTGCGGTGGTCGTGGAAGTGCCGCTCGACCAAGCTGATTCCTCGAAGCCGATGACCCTGCAGGGCAAGCTTACGGGCATCGTCGATCAGATCGTGCAGACCTATCCTGTCGAAGCGCAGATCGCCCCACACTGAACCTTGACCAGCCAGCCGCATGGGTTCTTGCTAGAGCCCATGCGAAGAACCTCGGTTCTGGTCGTGCTCGCGCTCGCGGCATCGTCCGCGGCGTTGGCTTCTGACGAACATCATCACTTCGGCCGGCAAGTCCGGTTCGTCGGGATCCATCCGATCCCGAAGAACGAGGGCGGCGGCATCTGCAACATCGAAGGCCCGCACGTCCACATCTACACCGCGAACAAGATCGAGTATCGCGACCACGGTGGCGACGCGTACTTCGTCGGCGATCCGGTCGCCTACAAATACGAAGGCCCGAAGTACGCCTACAAAGGCCCGCATCCGATCCATGTCGAAGCGATCGTCGGCGGCGATCCGGATGTCGAGTACTGCTACCTCGAGGGTCCGCACTTTCATTACTTCAAGCCGGCGCCCACCGAGATGGATGCGGACTTCAGGGTCGTCGGTGACGCGTACTTCTACGTCGGTGAACCGCCGCACGTGTTCATCGAGGCGCGCCCCGTGTACATCGGGATCAACGCGCAGTACCGGCCGCTCGCGTACGCGCGCCCGGTCGTCGAGGTCGAAGCACCCTCCGGTTGGATCGGTGCGCGCGCGGAGTTCATGACGCCGAACGTCGTCGTCCAGACTCCCGGCGTCGTAGTCGACGAACGAGTGCGTGGCCGCGGTCGCGGGGGCGGGGTCGTCGTCGTCGGCGGTGGTGCCGTGTTCGGTGGCGGGATCGATGTCCACATCGCCGCGCCACCACCGCCCTCGATCCACATCGGTATCGGCATCGGCGTCGGCGTCGGCGGCGAAGTCCACGGTGGCGGCGAGGTCCACGGTGGCGGCGAGGGGCACGGCCACGATGGCGACGACAGCCACGGCGGCGAGCACGGTGGCGGCCGTGGGCACGGGAGGCACTGAATGAAGTGCCTCCTGCTCTGTCTCGCGCTCGTCGCGTGCGGCAAAGGCGACGGCACCGGCGGTGGTAGCGTTGCCGGTGGACCGCGCGAGGAGCTGCTCGCCGCGTGGAAGAGCGCCGGCCTCGCGCCCTCGGGCTTCGCCGCCGCGAAGGACTCGCCCGTCGGCAAGGACTGTCAGCTCGGCACGGTCAACAGCATCGAAGTGCTGGTGTGCTCGTTCGCTTCGGCGGACGAGGCAAAGGCCGCGCAAGATGCCGGCCTCAAGTGGGTCGGCGATACGACCGGCATCTCGAGCCCGAAAGGCACGCTGCTGATCGTCGCGGCGGATCGCAAGAAGGCCGATCCCACGGGTGCGACGATTAACAAGCTGATGAAGTAGTCGAGCGCGGTCGCGCTCGTCGCGATCCCCGGCTAAGGTCCGCGCCATGGGATCCCATGGCGCGAAGAAGCCGGCCGAGCTCGTGATGATCGAGTTGCGCCGGATCGTCCGGTTCTTGCGGCTCGCCGAGCGAGCGAGCGGAGCAGGCTCCGGGCTCTCCGCAGCGCAGCTGTTCGTGCTGCGCGTGCTGGTCGATGCACCGGCGAAGTCACTTGCGGAGATCGCAAAACGGACGCTGACCGACCAGAGCTCGGTCTCGGTCGTGGTCGCGCGGCTGGTCGCCAAGAAGCTCGTGCGGCGCACGATGGTCACGACGGACCGCGCGCGTGCCGAACTCGCGCTGACGCTCGCGGGGCACAAGATCGCGGTGACCACGGCCCCGCTGCCGCAGGTCGCGATCGTCGATGCGGTCGAGCGTATGTCGAGCGCGAAGCAAGCGAACCTCGTCGCGGCGCTCGCGGGGCTGACCGCGGCGGTCGGTGCCGATGCCGTGTCCCCGGCGATGTTCTTCGAGGACGAAGCGCCACGAAAGCGAGGCCGCTGATGCTGCGCCGGATTCGCTCGTTGATGGTCGCACCGTCGCTCGCGCCGACGCTGGCGCACGATCATGCGGGACGCACGCCGATCGGGCTCGATCGACGCGATACGTGGATCGCCTGCCTCGCGCTCGGGCTCGGTGTCGCTGCCGCGGTGATCGCCGAGGTCCTGATCCGTGCGATCGCCTTCGTCACGAACCTCGCGTACTTCGGACGGCTGTCGCTCGCCGAGGCGGCGCCTCGTGACAATCACCTCGGCCCGTGGGCGGTCGCGGTGCCGGTGATCGGCGGCGCGCTCGTCGGCTTGACGGCGCGCTACGGCTCGCGCGCGATCCGCGG
Organism: Kofleriaceae bacterium; assembly: GCA_043780895.1. Classification (GTDB taxonomy): domain Bacteria; phylum Myxococcota_A; class Polyangia; order Haliangiales; family Haliangiaceae; genus JABFXX01. The sequence goes on from JAYWCI010000110.1 coordinate 63,825, forward strand.
CCACGGCATTCCGGAGGCGATGGAACAGATCCTCACCAACGAGAGCCGGATCCCGATGCGGATCATGTTCTTGAAGCCGCTGTCCGCCGCCCTCGCGATCGGCACGGGGGGCCCGTTCGGTGCCGAAGGCCCGATCATCGCGACAGGCGGAGCCCTGGGTTCGGCTCTCGGGCAATTCGTCGCGGTGACCGCGCGCGAACGCAAGACCCTGCTCGCGACCGGCGCTGCGGCCGGCATGACCGCGATCTTCGGGACCCCGATCGCGGCGGTCCTCCTCGCGATCGAGCTGTTGCTCTCGGAGTACTCGGCACGCACGGTCATTCCCGTCGCGCTCGGCTGCGTCGTCGCCGGCGCCATCCGCGCGATCGTGCACGGCACGGGGGCGGTGTTCGTGATGCCCGAGCTCGCGAATCCTTCGACCCTCACCATGATCGTCGCTGTGATCGCCGGTGGCCTGATCGGCATCGCGGCGACGTGGGTCACGCGCGCGGTCTACGCGGTCGAGGACGCGTTCGAGCACCTCCCGATCCACTGGATGTGGTGGCCCGCGCTCGGTGGGATCGCGGTCGGCGCGGTTGGCTTGCTCGTGCCGCGCGTCCTCGGCGTTGGCTACGACAACATCACGGCTGCGGTCGCCGGTCACTTCACGACGACGGCGCTCGCGATCCTGCTCGTCGCCAAGCTCGTCGCCTGGGCGATCGCGCTCGGTAGCGGCACCTCCGGCGGCACGCTCGCACCGCTGATGACGTTCGGCGCGGCCGCAGGTTGGTTACTCGCATCGGCGGCCGTGGTGATCGCGCCGCATGCCGGCATCGATCCGCGCGTCGCGGCACTCGTGGGGATGGTCGCGATGTTCGCCGGCGCCTCGCGAGCGCTGCTCACGTCGATGGTGTTCGCGGTCGAGGCGACCCAGGAGATCCACGCGATCGTGCCGATCGTGGGTGGCGTGACCCTGGCCTACGTCGCCTCGGCGATGCTGATGCGCACGACGATCATGACCGAGAAGCTGTCGCGGCGAGGCGTCGCCACGGACGTGGAGATCGTGGTGGACGTCGCCGCGCCCGTGAATTTCGGGTAGGGTCCGCGTCATGTGGAGCTCACTCGCGGATAAGGCGCTCGCAGGCACGTTGATCTCGCGCGACGAAGCGCGCTCCGTGCTGCACGCGCGGCCAGCCGAGACGCTCGCGCTCCTCGATGCCGCGTTCCGCGTGCGCCGCGCCCACTGGGGCATGCGGGTCTCGCTCCACGTCCTCGAGAACGCGAAGCTCGGCGCGTGCCCCGAAGATTGCGGGTTCTGCTCGCAATCGAGCAAGCACTCCGCGACGAGTCCGAGCGGCGAAGCGCCGATGAAGTCGGTCGACGAGCTCGTCGATGCGGCACGCCGCGCACACGCCGCCAAGGCGAAGCGCTACTGCATGGTGACGGCGACCCGCGGGCCGTCGCAGCGCGACCTCGATACGATCTGCGATGCGGCGACGAAGATCAAAGCCGAGATGGACATCGAGCTGTGTGCCTCGCTCGGGATCCTGACCGAAGCCAAGGCGAAGCGGCTCGCGGAGTCGGGCGTCGATCGCTTCAATCACAACCTCGAGACCAGCGAGAAGCACTACGCCAAGATCGTGTCGACGCACACGTGGCGCGATCGCGTCGAGACCGTCCGGCTCGCGAAGGCGGCCGGCATGGATACCTGTGTCGGCGGCATCGTCGGCCTCGGTGAATCCGAGGAGGATCTGCTCGATCTCGCCTTCGCGTTGCGCGACCTCGATGTCGATTCGGTGCCGGTGAACTTCCTCGATGCGCGCCCAGGTACGCCGCTCGCGGACTACCCGCTCGTCGAGCCGGGCTTCGCGCTGCGCGCGCTGTGCATGATGCGGTTCGTCCATCCGCGCACCGACCTGCGCGTCGCGGGGGGGCGCGAGCTCACGCTGCGCCAGCTGCAAGTGCAGGCGCTGTATCCGGCGAACTCGATCTTCACGCAGGGCTACCTCACCACGGGTGGCGCGACGATCGAGAGCGACCACCAGATGATCAAGGATGCCGGCTTCGAGCTCGAGCTCGCCTCGGGCGAATCTGTACCGGCCGATCCGGTCGCGATGAAGGGGATGCGGCGTCCATCGCTGCTCCCGCAGGCGCGTTCGTGAGGGCCTGCTCGTGAGAATCGACAAGGTCTACACGAAAGGTGGCGATCAGGGCGAGACCTCGCTGATCGGTGGCGAGCGCGTCTCGAAGGCGTCGATGCGGATCGAGTGCTACGGCACCGTCGACGAATTGAATGCGGTGGTCGGCTTGATGGTCGAAGCGCTGAACGGTTCGTCCGCGCGTGACTTTCTGATTCCGATCCTGCGCCGCGTGCAGAACGAGCTGTTCAACCTCGGCGCCGAGCTCGCGTGCGGCGATGCCGAGACCCGCGCGAAGTTGCCGCGGATCGAGCAGCGCCACGTCGCCGGGCTCGAGCGCGATATCGATGCGGTCAACGACGAGCTCCCGGCGCTCAAATCGTTCGTGCTCCCCGGTGGAGGTTGGCCCTCGGCGTACGCGCACCTCGCGCGCACCGTGACGCGCCGTGCCGAGCGGCTCGTGGTTGCCCTGGCCGCGACCGAGCCGGACCGAACGGCAGCGGATCCAAGATTCGACATCCAGTACTTGAATCGCCTGAGCGATGCGATGTTCGTGTGGGGCCGCTGGTGCGTGCTCAAGGACGGTCAGGCAGAGCCGCTGTGGGATCCGAAGGCGACCTGAGCCGGCGCATCTCGTCGCGTCCCATCCAGTAGGCAACCAGCACGAACGGCGTGCACAGCACGTCGGTCCAGTCCGGGTAGAAGCCGGCGCGGCGCCCGAAGATGCTGATCGCGTGGGCAACGATAATACCGATCGACGGTACGAGCTTCACGAGCACGAAGCCGACCGCGGTCGCAGCGCAGCACAGGACCAGGCGGCGCCGGGTCAGGGTGGGGTCGCGCCGCGCGAGCTTCAACACCAGCCCGATCGCCGCCGAGAGCACGACCGGGGCGAAGACCATCCCGGCGATGTCGGAGAGCTTGCCGGTCACGAAGCTGCCGCGGAAGCGCGGCTTGAGGACCCAATCGTTGACCAAAAGGACGATTACTGCGAGCAGCGCGATCGGGTGGAGCGCTTCACCGATCGGCAGCGCCTCACGATCCTCACCGCGCAACGCTCGCCGCAGCCGTTCCACTCGTATATGGTGCCGCTCGTGTCGGAATCCGACAAGTCATCCGAGAAGCCGCAATCCGAAAGCGCGAAGCAACTTGCCGAGGCGGAAGCCCAGGCGAAGGCGCGCTTTGAAAAAGCGATGACCGAGCTCCGCGAGGGAGCGTATCGGTTTAGCTCGAAGGCCCGTACCCAGAACGACATCATCGTCGAAGAGCTGATCGACCCTGATGGCGATACGGTCCCTCACCTCGCGGAGGTCGAAGGGGATGTCGGCGCGCAAGCGCTCGCGCAATCGCTCGAGCTGATCACGTTCGATACGTGGCTGTTCGCTCAGATCGGCGACAAGGACGAACTCGATCTCAAATCCGAAGACCATTGGGAAGTGTGGTTCTCGTTCGGTGCGTGGATCGGCGAGACCATCCGCCGTCGTCACGGCGGCCACTGGCTGTTGATGGGCGATGATCCGCACACGTGGCGGATCGGCTTCTCGAAGGTCTTCCTCGAGATCGCGCCGTTCATGTTCGCGGAGCAGCTGCTGCGCACCGGCTCGGGCGCGACCAAGAAGATGGTCACCGAGATCGAGCGGATCCGGCAGCAGCACGTCGAGCAGGAAGAGCGCGATCAGGGCAAGTCGCTCGATCGGTTCGTCGCGCAGCACTACATCCGGCTCCACACCGTGCCGCTGGGACAGTGGATGGCGATGGACTTCGCGAAGCTCGCGAAGCTGTGGAACGAAGCGCCGGTCAGCCAGCTCGTCGCCGAGCTCAAGGAGAGCGCCACGCGCCTCGGGCCGCAAAATCTCCAGGTCATCGAGCAGGTCGTGCAGGCGCTCGCCCGCGCGAATCAGGATGCACCGATCGCGAAGCAGACCAACGACCGCGGGCTGTTCGAGGCGATCGCGCAGATCATCGGCCTACGCCGCGCGACCGGTCCCGTCGCGATCGATATCCTCGAGCGCGTCGTGATGCCGGCGCTCCACGTCGGCATGCCCGAAGGCTTCCCGCCGCTCGACGAAGATGACCTCGCGAACCTGCGCAAGGGCATCGAGATGTTCGCGTTCTTCGTCGAAGTCGTGCCGCACAAGTTCCAGGCCGACGACGAAGGCTTCCTCGGCACGATCCCGCACGAGCAGCTCACCACGCCGTACGCCGATCGCAACGTGCTCGAGATCGGTAAGGGTGATTGGGTGGTCGTCAACCCGGTCCACTTCCTGCCGATGCTGCAGGAGTTCGACGCGCAGAAGCTCCTCGATAAGTACGACGACTTCGTGAAGTACGTCGGCACGATTCCGGATGCGCCGCGCCGTCGCGACGATGGTCGGATGCTCGCCGAGACCGCGGTGCGTGCGCTCGCGGATCTCAAGGCGACAGTCGCGGTCGCCGCGCAGAACCAAGATGCGCTGCTGTTCCGCTTGCTGCCGCCGCCGGGCTGACTTACTGGGCCGGAGTCAGCAGGTAGCAGATACCCGAGAAGCACGTCATCGCGCGCTTCCCGGCGACGAACATCACGAGCGGTGGTGTCCTCGTGCTCGACGTGCACGCCAGCCGATACTCGGTGACGGTCGCGGTCATGCCGAAGTTCTTCGCGGTCGTGCGGCGCTCGCCGGCGAGATCGACTTCGGCGGCGACGTCCTCGAACGAGCGCGTGCGCTGATCGCTGGTCGAGCTGTCGCAACCGCCTTGGAACGGCGAGCGATACGAGCCCTCCGTGATGTCGATCTTGCGACCGTGCATCAAGATCGCTTCGCCCTCGGTCATGTTCGAGTTGCCCGAGATGATGTGATTCTCGATCAGCCACGGATGGACGACAGTCCCCACGTCCTGTGCGCCGGGCGGCGGCCTCACGGGAGGCGCAGCGTTCGGCGTACAAGCGAACAACAGGATTGCGATCAGCGACGTGCGCACGGGAATAATTGTAGCTCCGGTCAAGGTCGAGAGGCTCGACGTGAGCGTCTAGTTCGGGACGAGGCCGTCGTTGTAGTTGTAGTTGTGGACGTAGTCGAGCGCGAACACCGTCGTGTCGGTGCTGGTGATCCCACCGAGGTGTGCGGTGCCATTCTGATCGGAGAGCAGGCACTGGTTGTGGACCAGCACGTCGCGCGTGGGAAAGCTCTCGTCGGAGTCGTCATCGGCGACGACATCGATCGCTCCGCTGGGCCACCCACAAATCATACAAGCACGATCGCTCTACGATCGTCTCGCGCACGGACCGATCCGATCGCTGAGGCGGGGAGTCCCGCGGCGCGCAGCTCTTCGACACATGCCGCGGCACGTGCGGCCGGCACGCACAGCAACAAGCCACCGCTCGTCTGGGCGTCACATGCGAGCGACGCGAGGAGCTCCAGCTCGTCTGGTTCGGCACCTTGCTCGGCCGTCAGTGGCGAACCGTTCGCCCAGCCGGTCTCGGCCGAGGCAAATGCGCGGTTCGCCTTACTGCCGGCAGGGCAGAGGTTCGTGCGCAGGTGCGCGAGCGCGTCGGGGAGCTGGGGCAAGGTCGCGAGCTCGATCGTGGCGGCGACATTCGAGCCGCGCACGATGTTGCGAAGGTGGTTGAGCAGGCCAAAGCCGGTGATGTCGG
>JAYWCI010000111.1:0-12069 GCA_043780895.1 Kofleriaceae bacterium
ACGACGGCTTCGCTGAGCTCGATTGGCGTATCGGTCTTCGCGAGCTCGTCGTCGAAGTTCGACATCGAGAGCGCGTCGTTGACGGAGGCGGCCAGGCGGCGAGCTACATCGCGCTGCTCGAGCGCGCGGCGCACGACGACTTCGATCTCATCGTGCCAGGGCTTGCCGACCTTGTAGGGTGCATCGGGACGCATCAACGCGCGTTGCGCGCGCTCGTCGAGATAGCCTGTGAGGAGCACGCGCACCGCATCGGGGCGCTGGTGTTCGCGAGCAAACTCGAGGACCTCGATGCCGTCGTGATCGGGCATCTTGAGATCGGAGATCACGACATCGTACTGCTGCGTCGCGAGGGCGTCGAAAGCTTCGGTGCCGGAGCCCACCGCTTCGACCGTGTAGGTCGGGCTGAGCTCGTCGACGAGAGCATCTCGGACGTGATCATCATCGTCGACGATCAAGATACGCGCGATCTTCATGACGGATCCTTGGTGGGGATATCGTCGAGTCGCTTCGACAAGGTCTCGAGTACGCTGTCGAGCTCGGGAGGCAGCTCGGGCTGAGGACCAGCCGCCGTCGTAGAACGGCTCGCTTTTACGATCGCATTGACGTTGTGCTCGATGCGATGGGCAATCTTGGTGATACGGAGCAGGAGCCGATCGAGGTCACCACGCATCTCGAGCGGGATCTTGGCGACCTTCTCGCTCATGGTGCGCGTGGTGCTCTGGAGCGCACCCACCGGGTTGTTTAGATGGTGCGCGATCCCTGCGACGAGTTCGCCGACCGCAGCGCGCCACGCGAGCATCGCGATCTCGCGGTTGCGATTCTCGAGCTCGTTCTGGGTCGCGCGCAGCTCGGCGTACGCGGCTTCGAGATCCGCGTGAGCTGCGAACAAGGCCGAGTGTTTCGCGACCAGCTCGCGCTCGAGCACGCGGCGCTCGGTCGTATCGCGCGCGGTGAACGCGGTGAAGTCGCCGAGCTCGGTCTCCCGGATCTGAGACACGGTGAGCGTTACGAACACCGGATAGTCGTCGCCGCGCTTGAGCGCGACCTCTTCATAGGTGCCGTCGTATGAGATTTCACGTTGCTCGTGGGAGATGTCGTCGAACGTGCAGCCGATGACCTCGCCGATGTCGCGAGCGAGGAGCTCCGCCACACGCACATTTGCCGACACGATCTTCGCGTTCACGCGATCGACAATAAAGAGGGCATCGGCGCTCGATTCGTACATCAAGCCGAAGACCGCTCGCGCGATAGCGTCACTCACCATTCGTTACGTCGGCCGGCGGTGAGTGGCGTCAAGGTCGCCGACGTGATCGCCTGACCGATCGCTAACTGGTTGTCCTGACTGGATCTCGGGATCGGCCCGGAGCTTGCTGTAGAGGCATCCGTGGCGAACGAATTTGGCACCGTTGACAAGCTGGAGGCGGCGATGACCTTTCATCGCGAGCGCCACACCGTGCTGTCCGGCAACGTCGCCAACGTCGACACCCCGGGGTACCGCCCGTTCGACCTCAACCCGACCACGCAGATGGATGGCCAGCAGCTGACCACCACCGAGCCCGGTCACATCGGTCAGAGCCCGGACCAGCAAGCGTATACGAAGGACTTCTCCGACGAAGGCCAGCTCCAGACCCCCGACGGCAACCACGTCCAGCTCGAACGCGAGCTCGCGAAGATCGATGCCAACCGGACCCGCTACTCGACCTCGGCCGAGCTCGTCTCTCGCCGGCTTGCCCTGCTCCGCTACGCCGCTGGAGACGGCACCTGATGCCCAGAGTCGGAACGAACACGGACTTTTTCGCCGCGATGGAGGTGTCGGCGTCGGGCCTCGCGGCTCAACGCGCCCGCATGAACGTCGCGTCCTCGAACCTCGCGAACGCACAGACCACGCAATCGGCAAACGGCTCGGGCCCGTACAAGCGTAAGGACGTCGTCCTCCAGTCGGCCGATGTCCCGGGCACCGAAGGCCAGCTCGGTGGCGCCGTCAAAGGCGTCGAAGTCGCGTCGATCAAGGAAGACACCGCACCGCCTCGCCTCGAGTACGACCCGGGTCATCCGCAAGCGAACGCGCAGGGCTACGTCGCGTATCCGAACGTCAATCCCGTCGAGGAGATGGTCGACATGATCACCGCCTCGCGTGCGTACGAAGCCGGCATCACGACGATGACGACCGCTGTGAGTATGGCCGAGAAGGCCCTGGGGATTGGTAAATGAGCATCGTCAGCCGCGCCTATGGCGTTCAACAAGCGCCCGCACTCGACGCCCTCGAGAAGCCCCAGGCCGCCGGTCCTGGCGAAGCGTTCTCGAAGATCCTCACCGATGCGAAGGACCTCGACAAGGATGCGACGCACCAGGCCGAGCGCTTCGCGGCGCACGACCCCAGCGTCGGCATCCACGAAGTCGTGATCGCGAGCGAGAAGGCGAGCATCGCTGTCCGCTACGCCGTCACGCTGAAGAACAAAGCGCTCGAGGCGTACCACGAGCTGATGAACACGCAGGTCTGAGTTAAGCCATGGCCGACGCATCTTCCAACGCCCAGTCCGGGCCCCAGTCCGGGCCCATGAACCAAGCAAAGCAGGTTTTCAAGCAGCTCGGCGAGCTGTGGGGCAAGCAGCCGAAGGGCCTCCGCACGCTTGCCGTGTTGATCCTCGTCGGGGTGATCGGTTTTGTCGCCGTGACCTCGGTGCTGCACAAGACCGAGACGTGGTCGACCGTCGCCGAGGGCATGAGCCCCGGCAACTCGCAGGCGCTGTACACGTCGCTCATCAGCCGCGGCATCAACGCGCGGATCAAAGAGAACAAGATCGAGGTCATCGACGATGATCTCGCACAGGCTCGCGCCATCGCGACCGTCTCGGGCGCGATGACCTCGACCAAGACGTTCGACGATCTGTTCGAAGGCCAGAACATCGGCCGCTCGAGCTTCGACGAGCAGATCGCGTTCAAGCGCGCGCTCCAGGGCGAGCTGTCGCGCAGCGTGATGTCGCTCGCGCAGACCGAGTCGGCGAACGTCCAGATCGCATTCGGTAAGAGCTCCGCGATCAAGGAGATGGATTCGCCGCCGACCGCCTCGGTCACGCTGGTGACGCGCCCCGGTCAGCAGATCACCCGCGAGCAGGTCCGCGGCATTCGCGCGCTGATCGCGTCGAGCGTCGATCGCATGAAGCCGGAAGCCGTCGCCGTGATCGGTCCCCAGGGCCCGCTCGATGGCGACGAGACCACGACCAATCATCAAGACGATGTCGAGACCACGATCGCGAACCGCACGCGCATCATGCTCGAGAAGTTCGTCGGCGTTGGTCACGTCAGCGTGTTCGCGACCGCCGATGTCGATACGAGCAAGATCAGCCAGACCGAAGATCTCTACGACAAGGACGCCACCGCGATCCTCAGCGAGTCGCGCACACTCCATGGCTCGGACCCGAGCAACAACACGCAATCGTCGGTCGGCGGCATCGCAGGCGCCCGCGGCAACCTTCCGGGTGCGCCTGCACCGTCCAACGGCTCGGGCGCGCCGGCGGCGGGCACGACCCCCGCCACTGGCGATCTCCAGGAGACCAAGAACTTCCAGGTCAGCCACAAGGTCAAGCAGACCGTGATGCCCGAGCAGACCGTCAAGAAGCTCCACATCGCGATCGTCGTCGACGAGCTGAAGGACAAGGCCGGCAAGCCGCTGCCCCGCTCGAAGGACGAGCTCGACCAGATGATGGCGCTCGCCCGCAACACCGCCGGCATCGACGATGCGCGCGGTGACACGATCGAGCTCCGCTCGATCCCGTTCGCGCCGATCATCGAGGTCGAAGTGCCGGTCGCCCCGAAGCCGCTGCTGCCGGTCCCGCTGCCCGTCGCCGCTGCGGGCGCGGGTGTCCTGCTGGTGTTCCTCGTCGTCATCGTGCTCCTCTTCAAGAGCAAGAAGAGCAAGAAGGCGAACAAGACCCAGTCACTCTTGTTGAAGGGCGGCAAGCTGCCGTACCCGACCCCGGTGCGCGAGTTCGAGCGCCAGGTGATCGAAGCCGAGCTCGACCCGGCGTCGATGGCCGCGATGGCCGCTGCGCTCGAGAAGAAAGAAGCACCGGGCCTGTCCGCCGGTAAGACCGCTCAAGAACGCGTGATGGATGTCGTGCGCGCCGATGTGGAACGCGCGGCTGGTGTGTTGACTGCATGGCTCGCGGAAGCTCCGCCGGCCGCTGCCAAGGGAGCTTCGAAGTAATGGCGACCCCGATCACGACTGCGCTTGCGGGCCCGCGTAAGGCGGCCATCGCCCTGCTCTCGCTCGACGAAGAGCTCGCCTCGCAGGTCCTCTCCAAGATGTCGATGGGCGATGTCCGCAAGCTGTGCGAAGCGGTCGACGACCTCGGTGATGTCGGCACCGATTTAATCCAGATCGTCCTCGCGGCCCTCGAGCGTGGCGTCAATGATCCGCTCGCGATGGCGCGCGCAGGTGGCCCCGCGTACCTCCGCAAGCTCGCCGACAAGGCGTTCGGCTCCGAGCGCGCGAAGAAGGCGCTCGGGATCGAAGCCCCGAACCCCGAACCTCTCCAGCAACTACGCAGCGCACGTGCCAACGTCCTCGCGCAGCTGCTCGCCGACGAGCATCCACAGATCGCCGCGGTCGTGCTCACCCAGCTACCACCACGCGTCGCCTCGAAGGTGCTCGCGCTGATGGAGCAACCGGTCGCGGCTGACCTCACGGCGCGGATCTCTGCGCTCGAAGAGATTCCCGAGCACGCGGTGACCGAGGCGTCCGAGAGCCTCGTGCGCGCCCTCGAAGCGGTTGGTGGTCTCGCGAGCAGCGATGCACGCGCCGAGTTCGATGGCCTCGCCTTCTCGGCCTCGATCGTCAACGAGATGACGAGCGAGCAAGGCGACGAGTTGCTCGGCGTCATCGCCCAGCGCGACGAAGCGATTGCCTCGAAGATCCGTGAAGCCCTGTTCACCTTCGAAGATCTCATGCGGATCCAGGGCCGCGAGCTCGCGAACGTGCTCCGTGCCGTCCAGGCCGAGACGCTCGTCACCGCGATGCAGACCGCGACGCAAGAGCTCAAGGATCACGTCCTCAGCTCGCTATCGCAGCGCGCTGCCTCGACCCTCCGCGACGACATGGCCTCGGCGGCGCCGAAGCGGCTCTCCGAAGTCGAAGCCGCACAGAAGGAAATCATCGAAGCCACGCTGCGTCTCGCGGGCGAAGGCAAGATCACGCTGCCTTCTCGCGGCGGCGAAGAGTAACCCGTGGCCAACGTCACCAATCCCAACGACGACGACCTCCAGCCGCTGTTCGCGGTGCTCTCGGCGGGCTCTCGCCCGTTCGCCTCGGCGCTCCAGATCCAGGTCACCGAGCCGGTCGCCTCGCCGTGGTTGCCGCAGGGCACCCAGCCCGGCGCAAAGACCGAAGCCATCACCGAAGGTGCCTCGATCCTGCGCGAGCAGGAGCTCGCCGAACTGCGCGCGAAGGCGGTCGAGGCCGGCCGCGCCGAGGGGCTGCGCGAGACCGCGGTGTTGCGCGACGCGCTCAAGACGATGGTCATCGAGCTAGCCGCGGCGCGCGACGCGAAGATCGGCAAGACCGCCGAGACGATCGCCGCCTGTGCGATCGCCGCGATCGAAGGCTTCGTGCAGACGGCACCGAAGCAGGAGCTGTTCGAGCCCGTGGTACGCGGTTGGATCGCGCGGGCGGGATCCGTACAGGCGGTCGCCAAGGTTCATCCGAATGGTGTGGCCGCGCTGCAAGGCGCGATCGGGGATGCGCCGATCACGATCGAAGCAGATCCGACGATGCAGCCCAACGATCTCGCGATCCGCAGCGAGTCGCTCGATACGACGCACGCGTGGGCCGAACGCCTGCGCGAGCTCCGCGACGTGATCGCGACCGCACTCGAGCAGGAATCCGCGTGAACACCGCCCTCGCCCCTGCTCTTACCCCTGCTCTTGTAGCGATCCGCAAGGCGACCCGCGCGTGGGTGATCCCGAAGGTGCTCGGGCGCGTGACCGAGGTCGCCGGCACGCTCGTCCAGATCGCGGTCACCGAGAAGAACGGTCCCGTGCTCGGCGACGTCCTCGAAGTCGAGACCACCACCGGTGTCGTGCCGTGTGAGGTGGTCGGCTTTCGCGGCGAGACGCTGCTCGCGATTCCCCTCGTGCCCGCGCGCAATATCGCCGCGGGCGCACCTGCCCGGCCGACCGGTCGCGCGGCCGATGTCGCGGTCGGTGATGCGCTGCTCGGTCGCGTGATCGATCCGTTCGGTCGCCCGCTCGACGGTGGCGACCCGCCGCGCTGCACCGATCGCGTTCCGCTCGATGGCGGTGCGCTGCCGATCGATCAGCGCGGCGGCGTCAACACTCGCTTCGAGACCGGCGTGCGCGTCATCGACGGCATGCTGACCTGTGGTCGCGGTCAGCGGATCGGCATCTTCGCCGGCGCCGGCTGTGGCAAGAGCGTGCTCGTCGAGCAGATCGCGAGCCAGGGCGAAGCCGACGTGATCGTGATCGGCCTGATCGGCGAGCGCGGCCGTGAAGTCGTCGAGCTGATGAGCTCGCATCGCCGCGGCAAGATGATCATCGTCGCGGCAACGTCCGATCGTTCGCCGCTCGAGCGCTTGCGCGGCGCGACCGCCGCTACCGCGATCGCCGAGTACTTCCGCGACCGCGGCAAGAACGTCCTCCTCGTCATCGATTCGCTCACGCGATTCGCGATGGCGACACGCGAGATCGGGCTCGCGCTCGGCGAACCACCGGCCACGAAGGGCTACCCCCCGAGCGTGTTCGCGAACATGCCGCGCTTGCTCGAGCGCGTCGCACCGCGCGTCGACAGCGGCTCGATCACCGCGTTCTACACCGTGCTCGTCGAGGGCGATGACCTCTCGGATCCGGTCGCAGATTCCGCCCGCTCCCTCCTCGACGCGCACATCGTGCTGTCGCGCGACCTCGCAGGCCGCGGCCACTTCCCGGCGATCGATATCCTCCAATCTGCGTCGCGCGTCGCGCGTCGCGTTTCCGGCGCCGCCACCGTCCAGCTCGCGAGCCGCGCGCGCGAACAACTCGCGCAGCGTAAACAGGCGCAAGAGCTGCAAGCGCTCGGTGCATACACCGTGGGCGTCAATAAAGACCTCGATCACGCACTCTCCATCGGAGTTCGCATCGATGCGTGGGCACGCCAAGCGCCCGAAGAGGCCTCGACGCACGAGCTCGCCCTCGCGGGGCTCACGGCGGCGCTGGAGAACAAGTAACCATGGCGATCAATTCGCGCGTCGCACGTTCTGTACGCGACATGCGGTCCAAGCTACGCGACCTCGCGGCAGCCGAACACGGCGAAGCCGCGGCCGCGAAGAAGCGTGCCGAGACCCAGATCGCGCTCGAAGAGATGCTGCTCGAAGACACGCTCGATGAAGCCGAGGACACGCTGACCGGCATCACGAGCGTGTACGCGCTCGACAGCGTCGCCGGACTCGTCGAATGCCAACGCCTCGCGATCACGACTGCGCAGCACGCACACTCAGCGGCGGCCGAAGTCACGAACCTCGCCGAAGCGCGGCTACGCGCACGGATCCGCCAGCTAAAGACTGCCGAGCGCGTCGTCGAGATGGTCAAGGAGGAGCGCGATGTGCGCGACGCCAAGGCTGAACAGCTCGCGAACGACGACCTCGCGAGCTCGAGGATGAAATGACCGTGATCTCTCGCTCGGATGTCACCGCGATGGCGCAGCCCGCCAAGCTCGCCAAGCCCGCCAAGCCCGCCAAGCCGACGACCCACGCCACCGACGCGAAGCCGAGGTCCGAGACGGCGACGACGAAGGCCACCGACGCGACCGACGCGACCGCGACGGGCTTCGCGAAGCAGCTCCAAAAGGCGACCAAGCCGGTCGTCAAGAAGCCGACCGCGGAGCTCGGCGAGCCGACCGCGGCGCAGGGCCTCGTGCAGGCGACCCCCGATACCTCGGCCCTCGCCCAGCTCATCGCGGCGATCGTGAATGCCGGCACCATGGCGACACCTCCGACCGGCGCCCCGCAACCCGACGTCGAAGATCCGAAGATCGCGCTCACGGCCGCTGGTGCCAGAGCGGCTGCGACTACAACCGCGACCGCGACGATTGGCGACGATGCGACCGTCAACGCGCTCGTCGAGCAGATGGTCGCGGTCGAGCCCGAGGTCGCGCCGCAGCTCGCGCCCGCGGCGCCGCCTCTCACGCCGCTGGAGCAAGCGGTCCACGACATGTTGAGCGAGGTCGCCGAGCGCAAGCAGGCCTCGGGGAACGGCGCCGATCCGACCACCGCGATGCAGAGCGTGTCACTCGTCCCGCAGCAGACGATCAACTCGCTCGAGACCGCGCTCGAGGCCCAGCACGCCGCGCCGATCGCGCAGCCGCCGCAGGAGCTGGTCTCGCAGAACCACGCACATCTCGTCATCGATGATCCGAACGGTCGGGTCGTGATGACGGTCGCCATTCGCGGCAACGACGTCAACGTGACCATGCGTGCGAGCGATGACGCGACCGCCGCCGCCCTCGCGCGCAATGCCGGATCGCTCGAAGACGCGATGCGTGGACGTGGCCTTTCACTTGCACAGTTCGAGTCGCAACGCGATCTCGCGCGTGAACAGAACAGCGACAAGCCGAGGTATCAGCAACGCGAGAAGCAGCCCAACACACCGGCATTCACCCTCGAGGACAATTCGTGAGCTCTATCGCTTCAATCACTTCAGGCGCTTCGTCCGCAACGACCGGTGCCGACACCACGAAACTGGCGGGCAGCAAGGATGAATTCCTCAAGCTGTTCATGGCGCAGTTGCAGCACCAGGATCCGCTCTCGCCCAAGAACGGCAGCGACATGGTCGCGCAGCTCGCGCAGTTCTCTCAGGTCGAGCAAAGCACCCAAACCAATCAGCAACTCGCCGCGCTCGCGGTGAGTCAGTCTTCGACCGCGAACGCGAGCTTGTCGAGCCTTGTCGGTCGGAGCTGCACCGCCAGCCTCGGTGATGTGACGATCAAGGATCCATCGAACATTCCGCCCATCAGCGTGTCGTCGACCGGCACGATCACGGGCGCCTCGGTTGTCGTCAAAGATGCCGACGGTCACGAAGTGCGACGCATCGCGATCCCGGCGAACGGCGGTCCCGTCTCTTGGGATGGGCGCGACGCCTCGGGCAATTTGGTCAAGCAAGGGAGCTACTCGATGTCGGTGGATTCCGGCACGACAACCACGGCAATCACCGCGAACTGGAACCATGCGATCGACGGCGTCGTGCTGAGCGCGACTGGATCGAGCCTCAAGATGGGCGGCATCGAAGTCTCGCCGAGCACGATCACCACGATCGGCGCTGCTGCTTCGCAAGCCGTCACCACCGCCACCACCGCCACTGCAGACGCCATCACGGCCGCGCTCGCCACGAGCTCGGCAACGAACGGAAACATCCAATGACCATCTTCAATGCGCTCTACATCGGCGCCAACGGCCTCTCCGCTCACGGCGACGCGATCAGCATCGTTGGCGACAACATCGCGAACGCCTCCACCGTCGGCTTCAAGCGCGACCGCGCCTACTTCTCCGACATGCTCGGCGGCGAGATCAACGGCCAGCGCGAAGGCGGCGGCGTGCACCTCGGTGCGACGCAGACGATGTTCTCGCAGGGCCAGATCACCGCGACCGGCAATCCGCTCGACATGGCGCTCAACGGCCACGGGCTGTTCGTCGTCAAGGGCAACCACGACGGCCACAACTCGACCTACTACACCCGCAACGGCCAGTTCAGCCTCGGTAGCACGGGCTTCGTGCAGAACCCGGATGGCCTCCGCCTCCAAGGCTACGCGATCGCGAGCGATGGAACGCGCAGCCAGACGACCGGCGATATCGATCTGTCGCAGCGCCAGAGCCCGGCTGAAGCTACGACCAAGGCCGGCATGACGGTCAACCTCGACTCGGAAGACGCGGTCAAGGCCGCATGGGATCCGACGAGCACCGCGACCGCGACGGCGACCTCGAACTACTCGACCTCGACGACGACGTACGACTCGCTCGGCAAGGCGCATCAGACCCAGGTCTACTTTCACAACAACGGTGGCGGCGCCTGGGAGTGGCACGCGATGGTCGACGGCAGCGAGACCGGTGGGACCGCCGGCACGCCGACTCAGGTCGCCGCGGGCACGATGCAATTCAATACGAACGGCTCGCTGCAATCGCAGGCGCAAACCGTCTCGAGCGCGAACTTCACGGGTGCGACCCCGAACCAACCGATCGCGTTCAACTTCGGGGATGATATTGCCTCGGGTGGAACGGGCCTCGCAGGCACGACGCAGTACGCGAGCACGAACGCGGTCTCGGCGACCAACATCGATGGTCGCGCCTCGGGCAAGCTGACGGATGTCGCCGTCAACAGCGACGGTTCGATCACCGGCACGTTCGACAACGGGCAGACTCAGAAGATCGCGCAAGTCGCCGTCGCGTCGTTCCAGAACGAGGAGGGCCTCACGCGCTCGGGTGACAACCTGTACGCCGAGAGCGAGCACTCGGGCCAGCCGCTCGTCGACGTCGCGGGTACGGGCAAGCGCGGCTCGATCGCCGGTGGCAGCCTCGAGGCGTCGAACGTCGATCTCTCGAACGAGCTCGTCACGCTGATCGCGTATCAGCGCGCGTTCGAAGCGAACTCCAAGACCGTCACCACGGCCGATCAAATGTTGACGACCGTCAACGACCTCAAGCGCTGACCGCCGCCAAGCTTGGCGACACTGCAGGCGTCAGCCTAGTGAAGTCGCCGAGTTAGCGCGGGCACAGCGGCTGCAATAGTGGCGCTCGTGAGTGATGGACTTCTAGACGCGGCAGAGCTCGAGGCGATTCAGAACGCCATCCGAGAAGTCGCTCCCAAGCGCAACTCGCACGGGCTCGACCCCGACGTCGAGCCAACCCGCTTGGCCCTCCTCGCCGACGATCGCAATGGCGATGCGGCGCGGCCGTTGCTCCTCACGGTGATGAACCGCTGGGTGCGCCGCGCGACGAAGGCGCTCCGCAACCACCTGCCCGGCACGTGGCAGCTCGATGTCGTCGGGGCCGAGTCGATCGACGGCCCGTCGGCCAAAGAAGAGCTCCGCGGCGCATGGGTCGCCGGTGGCACCAGCGGCAACGCCGAGCTCGTGTTCGCGGTCCAGGGCTCGATCATCGACATCGCAGCCGCCAAGCGCTGCGGTGAAGCCGAGCCGACCTCCGACGGTTCGCGGCCGCCCTCCGCCATCTCGCTCCGCTTGTTCCAACCCGTGGGCCGCACGTTGGTCGAGAGCCTCGCGCCGTCGTGGCAAGAGATCTTCGACAACGAGCTCCTTCCGTCGGGGGACCTCGCGATCGTCCAGCGCTTGATCGAGGCCCGCCTCGTCGTGCGCGTCACCCTCGCCTTCAGCGGCGCGGTCGGTGGTCGCGTCCAGATCTACGCCCGCCCCGAGGCGTTGTTGCCCAAGCCCGCGGCGCTCGCCGCGATCAAGGCGAAGAGCCTCTCGGTCGCGAACGCGCTGATGAACGTCCCCGTCGAGGTCGTCGTCGAGCTCGGCTCGCTCCGGATGCCGCTCGGCAAGATTCGCTCGCTCGAGCGGGGCTCGATTCATGTGCTTCCCAAGTTCGTCGATTCACGCGTGCCCGTGTACGTCGCGGGTGTGCTCAAGGCCTGGGCCAAGCCCGTCGTATGTCGCGGTGTGCTTGCCATCCAGATCATCTCCGTCGTGCACGGCCAAGGAACACAGTCATGAGTGATGACGAAACTTTCGATCCGCAGGCGCTCGAAACCCTGCTCCACGACGTTCCGCTCGATGTCACGATCGAGCTCGGTCGGACCCGGCTGAACATCAGCGAGCTCGCGTCCCGCCTCGGGCCCGGCTCGATCATCACCCTCGACAAAGCGACCGGCGCGCCACTCGACGTTCGCGTCAACAGCCGCCTCGTCGCGCGGGCTGAAGCGATCGCGATCGGCGAGCGCACCGGCATCCGCATCATCGAGCTCGTCAACGGGAAGGAGCCGTAAGATGCGCTTCGCGCTCGTCACCGCGCTCGCCCTCGCACCTGCGCTCGCACTCGCCAACCCGGCGATCAGCTTCGACGTCGA
>JAYWCI010000112.1:0-17711 GCA_043780895.1 Kofleriaceae bacterium
TCGAGCGCGCTCTCGTGCCGCAGCGCCGGGAACCGCGCGCCCTGAACGATCGCGAACAACTTCTGGCTCGAAGCGCCACGCGCGGCCAACGATCGCCGCGCCCAGCGATGCGTGCGCTCCATCGCCTCGCGCGCCTCGGCCTCCGAGCACGTCGCATCGATGCAGTGATCCATCACCATCATCACGTCCGAGCCGATCGCGCGCTGCATCTCGATCGAGCGCTCGGGGGACAGCACGGTGCGCGGCCCATCCTGAACGTCCTGGAACGCCGCGCCCGCGTCGTCGATCGTGCGCGAGTGCGACAGCGAGAACACCTGGAAGCCGCCCGAGTCGGTGAGGATCGCACCGTCCCAGCCCATGAAGCGATGCAGGCCGCCGAACTGCTGAAACACCTCGATGCCGGGGCGCAGCAGGAGGTGATACGTATTCGCGAGCAGCATCGGTGCGCCGAGTGTTTGCAGCTGTTGCAGCTGCGGCAGGGTCTGCGTGCGCACGGTGCCGCGCGTGCCGACGGGCATGAACACCGGCGTCTCGATCACGCCGTGCAAGGTGGTCAAGCGACCGCGGCGCGCGCGGTCAGAACGTGCAAGGACTTCGAACAACGGCGTAGGAATATTCGTTACAGGCTGCGGGTACCAGCCGCGTGGAGAGAATCTTGTGGGTCGGGCTCGTCGGCTGACCGGCGCGGGCTGGAAGACCGAGTTCCAAAAGACCTGTTACGAGGTCTGAGCTACATTGGCAGCATGTTCGATCCGGCGGTGTTTGCCGCGCGACGTGCCGCCTATATGGATGCGATCGGCGTCGCAGCGATCGCGATCGCGCGCTCGCAACCCGAGCGCTTGCGCAACGGGGATGCCTATCATCCGTTCCGCCAGAACAGCGACGTCCTCTACCTGACCGGCTTCGCCGAGCCCGAGTGCACGCTCGTCCTGCGACCGGGCGCCGAGCACGACAAGGTCGTGATGTTCGTGCGGCCTCGCGATCCCGAGATCGAGACCTGGGATGGCCGGCGCGCCGGCCTCGAGGGCGCGAAAGATCGGTACGGCGCCGATGTCGCCTACGACATCAGCGAGCTCGACACCAAGCTCTCCGAGCTGACCGCGAATGTCGACGAGTGGTACGTGGGGCTCGGCGTCGACGACGCGCTCGATGCGCTCGTCGCGCGCACGATCGCGCGCTTGCGCCGGACCGAGAAGAAGGGTCAGCGCCCGCCGCGTGCGGTCGTCGATCCACGCGAAGCCCTGCACGAGCTGCGCTTGATCAAGCGGCCCGAGGAGCTCGCTGCCTTGCGCAAGGCGAGTGCGATCGCGTGCGATGCGCACATCGCCGCGATCCGGCACGGTCGGCCGGGCATATACGAGTACGAGCTCGAAGCGATCATCAACTACCAGTTCCGCCGGCGCGGTGGCTCCGGTCCTGGCTACGCGACGATCGTGTGCGCCGGCGAGAACGCGACGATCCTGCACTACATCGAGAACCGCTGCAAAATCGCCGATGGTGACCTCGTGCTCGTCGATGCGGGCTGCGAATACGATCACTACACCTCCGACATCACGCGCACGTGGCCCGCGAACGGCACGTTCTCGCCGGCGCAGAAGCGGGTCTACGAGATCGTCCTGAACACGCAGCTCGCCGCGATCGAGATGGCGCGCATCGGCGTCACGATCGACGACCTCCATCAGTTCTGCGTCAAGTCGCTGACCGAAGGCATGATCGAGCTGGGCCTGCTCGCGGGCCCCGTCGAGGAGCGCATCAAAGATCTCAGCTATCGCCGATTTTACATGCACGGCACGTCGCACTGGCTCGGGCTCGATGTCCACGATGCCGGCGCTTACACGCGCGGTGGCAAGGCTCGCCCGCTCGAGGCCGGCATGGTGATCACGATCGAGCCCGGGCTTTACATCGCGCCGAACGCCGAAGGCGTGCCGGACGAGCTCCGCGGCATCGGCGTGCGGATCGAAGACGACATCGTGATCACCGATGGCGATCCCGACGTGCTGACCGCGGCGTGCCCGAAATCGATCCGCGAGCTCGAAGCGCTCGCAAAGAGCTAGCTCCGGGCCCCGAACCGATCGTCAGGGCAGCTTGATCGTCGGCGTCTCGGGGTGAGCGCGGTACAGCAAGACGATGTTGCCGATGACCTGCGCGACGTCGCTGTGGCTCTCGGCCGCGATCTTCTCCGCCGCCTCGTGGCGATCGAGGTCCGCGCTGTCGCCGACCTTCACCTTGATGAGCTCGTGATCGGCGAGCGCCTGATCGACGGCCTTGATCAGGCCGTCGTCGACGCCGCCCTTGCCGACATGGACGAGTGGGCTGAGCGCGTGACCGAGTCCGCGAAGGTGGTGGCGCTGCTTGCCCGTCAACATGAACCGGCCTTGTAACACGAGGCAGATCGCGCCCTGAAACCCGATCGACAGCGAACGTTTCGGCGCCGTCACATTGACGCCACGCTGTGAGGTAAAAGTCGCGCCATGTCAAAGCGAACTCGCCTGGTTACGTTGCTCGCGCTCGCGGGTGTTGCGGCGCCTGCCTACGCGCAGCCGACCCCGGAACCCACGCCGACGCCAGCGCCATCGCCGACGCCGACGCCGGCCGAGACCCCGCCGCCGCTTCCTTCGACGGCACTGCCCGAGGCGCAGCCCAAGGCCCCTCCCACGACGGAGACGCCCGTCACCGATCCGGTCACGCCGCCGAAGGCCGACGACAAGAAGAAGGATCCCCCGCCGCCGGTCCACTCGAAGTGGGACGCGACGCTCTACGGTTTCGTCGAGCTCGACGCGATCGAAGACTCGACCCAGGGTCTCAACGACCTCGCTGGCAACACCGCGCTGGCACGGCCGAACACGTACGCGGGTGATCACCCGCAAGCGACGTTCGGCGGTCGCAACTCGCGCATCGGCTTCAAGGTTGCGGCGCCCGAAGCCAATGGCATCAAGGCGAGCGCCCAGCTCGAGATGGACTTCCTCGGTAACCAGCCCGCGGGTATCTCGGAAGCCGCGTTCTGGCAGAACCCGACCATGCGGTTCCGCCACCTCAACGTGAAGCTCGAGACCAAGTACCTCGACATCCTCGCGGGTCAGTACTGGGGCCTGTTCGGTTGGCAATCGATGGCGCACCCGAACACCGTCGCGATTCAGGGCCTTCCGGGTCAGGTCTACTCGCGCGTCCCGCAGGTCCGCGTCGGCAAGGTGATCAAGGGTGGCGCGGTCGATGTCGACCTCGAAGTCGCCGCGACCCGCCCCGTCGAGCGCGCCTCGGGTACGCCCGACGGTTCGGCCGGCATCAAGTTGACGCTGCCCGACTACAAGGGCTGGCACACCGCCGGGGCGACCGGCAGCGCGCTCGATGCCGCCGCGATCGGCGTCTCGGTCATGGGGCGTCGCTTCACGCCCCCCGCCTTCGCGGCGGTGCCGAACAAGCAAACCACGGCGAACGGCTATGGCGTCTCGATCGACGCGTTCATCCCGGTGATTCCGGCGGCCAAAGAACACCACGACGGTGCGCTCTCGCTGCTCGGTAGCTTCGTCTACAGCGCGGGCCTCGCGGACCAGTACACCGGCCTCAATGGTGGCGTCGTGAACGCCGCCCTGCCGAACCCGAATGGCACGACCCCGGCGCCGGCGTACACCACCGTCCTCGATGGCGGTCTCGCGCTGTACCAGGCGGATGGCTCGCTCCACCCGATCCAGTGGACGTCCTACCTCGTCGGCGCGCAGTACTACATCAACAGCATGTTCTGGCTGTCGGCGAACTACACGCACATGGACTCGGGCAACGCGCACCTGTTCACCAACAACGCGCCGACCAAGGTGTTCGACGAGTCGAACTTCGCGGACGGCAACGTGTTCGTGGACCTCACCCCCGCCGTTCGCCTGGGCTTCGAATTCTCGTGGATCAACCAGACCTACGTCGACAAGACCGACGCGACGGACTACCGCGAGCAGCTCTCGGCGTTCTTCATCTTCTGACCGGCTTCTAGCGGGTGTCGATGACCCGCTCCCTCGGCGTCACCGTCCCGTCACCAGGGACGTGCTAAGGCTGATGCATGAGCGGATTGGTCCTGGTCATCGAGGACGAAGTCGACCTCGCGACGACCCTCGAATACAACTTGCGGGCGGAGGGGTTCCAGGTGCGGCTCGCCCACACGGGGCGCTCGGGCCTCGCCGCCGCCACGAGTGATCCAACACCGGATGTCATCGTGTTGGATCTCATGCTGCCCGATCTCGCAGGCACCGAGATTTGCCGTCGCCTGCGCGAGCAGGACCGCACGCGCGAGACGCCGGTGATCATGTGCACGGCGAAGGGCGAAGAGATCGACCGCGTCGTCGGCTTCGAAGTCGGCGCCGATGACTATGTCGTGAAGCCCTTTAGCGTGCGCGAGCTGATCCTCCGGATCCGCGCGCTGATGCGCCGCGTGCAACGCACCGAGGGCGAGCCTTCGCTGGTCCGGTTCGGCCGCCTGAAGATCGATCGCGATGCGCACCGCGCGTGGGTCGACGAAGGCGAGATCGGGCTGACCGCGCTCGAGTTCCGCCTGCTCCACGCGTTCCTTTCGCGGCGTGGCCGCGTGCAGACCCGCGATGCGCTGCTCTCGGATGTCTGGGGCATCGATGCCGATGTCACGACGCGCACCGTAGACACGCACGTCAAGCGCCTGCGCGAGAAGCTCGGCGATGCCGGCGCGTACATCGAGACGCTGCGCGGTGTTGGCTATCGCTTCAAGGGCGAACCGGAAGAAGCCGAAGCCTAATGGAGACAATCGCGATTGCCCTCGGGCTCGTCGCCCTCACGGCGATCGTGACCACGGCGACCGTGCGCCGTCCTATGCGCCGGCTCGCGCTCGAGACGCAGCGACTCGTGCGTGATCCGAGCCGCCGGATCTCGATGATCTCGGGAGATGCGGATCTCAAGAAGCTCGGCCACTGGATCAACGCGCTCGCCGAGGATTCCGAGCGCAGCCGCGATGCGCTCCATCACGAGCGCACGCTGCTCGCATCGGTGGCGGACGGACTCACGCAAGGTGTCATCGCGATCGATGGCGAGCGCAAGATCGAGATGCTCAACGATGCCGCCCGCCGCATGCTCGGCGTCCAGAGCTCGCTCGTCGGCGAACCCCTGCTCGAGTTCGTGCGCGTACCCGAGCTGCGCGACCTGATCGATCACGCGGACGATGCCTCCGCCGAGGTCCAGCTCCCGAATGGCCCGCGCGCCCTGATCCGCGCGGCGCGAACATGGGGCCGTGCCGGCCGCGTGCTGCTCCTCGAGGATGTCACGGCCGTCCGCAAGCTCGAGACCGTGCGCCGCGATTTTGTCGCGAACGTCTCGCACGAGCTGCGCACGCCGGTCGCCGTGATCCGCGCGAATGCCGAGACGCTGCTCGCCGGTGCGAAGAACGATCCGGTGATGTCGAAGAAGTTGATCGAGGGCCTGCATCGCAACGCCGAGCGGCTCGCGCGCATCCTCGCCGACCTCCTGGATCTGTCGCGCCTCGATGCCGGCCAGTACCGGATGGAGCTCGGGCCGGTGCCGGTGCTCTCGGTGACCGAGCAATCCCTCACCGCCGTCGAGACCCAGGCGCAGCAACGCAAGATCTCGGTTCACGTCGACATGGCCGAGGGCCTGACGGTCAAGGCCGATGCCAAGGCGCTCGATCAGATCCTCGTCAACCTGATCGACAACGGCGTGAAGTACACCCAGATCGAAGGCAACGTCTGGGTCGAAGCCAAGGAGCTCGGCGACGCCATCAGGATCGAGGTTCGCGACGATGGCCCCGGCATTTCGGACAAGCACCGCGCGCGCGTGTTCGAGCGTTTTTATCGTGCGGATCCGAGCCGCTCGCGCGAAGCTGGCGGCACCGGGCTCGGCTTGTCGATCGTGAAACATCTCGTCGAGAGCATGGGCGGTGAGGTTGGCGTCGAGCCAAACACCCCACGCGGCAGTATCTTCTGGCTCCAGCTCCCCAGCGTCCCCACCCCAACCGAGGCACTCGCATCATGATCGGCACCCATACCAGCAAAGACTTCGACGCCGAGCTCCGCACCCTGCGCGAGCGGCTGTGCGCGATGGGCGGTCGCTGCGAGCAGCAGATCACGCTCGCGATGAGCTCGCTCTCCGAGCGCGACGACCAGATGGCGCGCAAGGTGATCGAGAACGACATGGCGATCGATCGCGACGAGAACGAGATCGACGAGCTCGCGCTCCAGATCCTCGCGACGCGCCAACCGGTCGCCTCGGATCTTCGCTTCATCTGCATGGCGCTCAAGTTCGTGACCGACCTCGAGCGGATCGGTGATCTCGCCGCCGGCATCGCGAAGCGCGCGCTGGAGGTCAACCACCTCGACAAGCTCGGCCACAGCCCGGACCTCGGGCGGCTCGCGGGCCTCGTGCACAAGAACCTCAAGGCCGCGCTCGACAGCTTCGTCGCGCGCGATGCGGATCGCGCGACGGCCGTGATCGAGGCCGATCGCGAGATCGACGCGCTCAATGCGAGCCAGTTCGCGGAGCTGCTCGCGCACGTCGCCACCGACCCCGCCACGGTCACCCGCGTGCTGCCTTTGACCTCGGTCTGCCGCTACCTCGAGCGGATCGGCGATCACGTCAAGAACCTCGCGGAGGAGGTGGTCTACATGGTCAAGGCCCAAGACGTGCGCCATCGTGGGACGCCGGTCAAAGCAAACTAGCTTAACCATCCTGGATCGCTCGGCTTTTCGCGTCACCGTCACGTCACATTGCCGCCCCTGGCCCGCCGTATCGGCGATCTACGTTGCGAGCATGAACACTCGGATCGCCATCCTCGCAGCGCCCCTTCTGGTCGGGGCATTCCTCACCTCCTGTGGCAAGAAGGACGATGCCAATACCGGCAGCGCCAAGATGTCTGAAGTTGGTGACAAGAAGCCGACGGAAGCCGGCCCGGCATCGCTGAGCGCGAGTGGCTCGACGTTCCAGAAGGCGTTCCAGGAAGTCGCCATGGATTCGTTCATGAAAGCGCACCCGGACATCAAGCTCACGTACGGCGGCGGCGGTTCGGGCAAGGGTCGCCAGGACCTCGCGGACATGGTCGTCGACTTCGCGGGCTCGGACTCGGCGTTCAAGGATGCCGACAAGGCGAAGATCAAGGGCGGCGACATCCTCTACTTCCCCATCCTCTTGGGCCCCATCTCGGTCTCGTACAACGTCTCGGGCGCCGACAAGCTGAACCTGTCGCCGGACGTGCTCGCGAAGATCATGCAGGGCGACATCACCAAGTGGAATGACCCGGCGATCGTTGCCGACAACAAGGACGCGAAGCTCCCGTCGGATGACATCACCGTCGTCCATCGCGCGGACGGCTCGGGCACGACCGACAACTTCACCAAGTACCTCGACGCAGCCTCGGGCGGCGCGTGGAAGCTCAAGAGCGGCTCGACGGTGATGTGGCCGACCGGCGGCAAGGTGCAAGCGGGTCAAGGCAACGGCGGCGTCGCGCAGATCGTCAAGTCGACGAGCGGCGCGATCGGTTACGTCGATCTGTCGGACGCGAAGGCCGCGAACCTCAAGTACGCCAGCATCAAGAACAAGGCTGGCAAGTTCATCGCGCCGACCGCCGAGAGCGCGTCGGCCGCGGGCGAGGGCATCGACGTCAAGGATGACCTGACATTCTCGGCGCTCGACTCGAAGACCGATGCCGCGTACCCGATCACCTACCAGAGCTGGGTCATCGTCTACGCCAAGCAAGCGAACCCGGCCAAGGGCGCCGCACTCAAGCAGTACTTGACCTACCTCCTCGGTGATGGCCAGAAGGAGCTCGCAGCGCTCGATTTCGCGCCGCTGCCGAAGAGCCTCCAGGACAAGGCGACGGCGCAGCTCGCGAAGATCCAGTAAATGGCAACCCAGCCCGACCTCCGCGGTAAAGGCCAGCCCGCCGACAAGACGTTCGGCGGGCTCGCGATCGGCGCAGCAGCGCTCGTGCTGCTGATCCTCGCGCTGATCGCTGTCACCATGACCAGCCGGGCGCTGCCCGTGCTCCGGCACATGGGGTTGGGCTTCTTCACGTCTTCGACCTGGTCGGAGCACGACAACAACTTCGGCGCGCTCCCCTTCATCTGGGGCACGGTCTACACCGCGTTCATCGCGGTCGTCCTCGCCGTCCCCGTCAGCCTCGGCGTCGCGCTGTTCATCACGCAAGTCGCGCCGCCCAAGCTCAAGCGCCCGCTCGTCTACTTGATCGATCTGCTCGCTGTCGTGCCGTCGGTGGTGTTCGGCTTATGGGGCGTCTTGATGCTCGCACCGCACCTCAATCGCTCGTTCCTGACCGCCGGCATCATCCTCGCGATCATGATCGTCCCGATCATCACATCGCTCGCGCGCGAAGTCATCGAGACCACCGCACAGGCCGACAAGGAAGCGGCCTATGCGCTCGGCGCGACGCGCTGGGAGATGATCGGCGCCGCGGTGCTACCGCACTCGAAGGCAGGCATCGTCGGCGCCGTGATGCTCGGCCTCGGCCGCGCGATGGGCGAGACGATCGCGGCCGCGCTCGTGATCGGGAGCTCGGCCCAGATCGCGCTCTCGCCGTTCAAGAGCGGCGATTCGATGCCCGCCGTGATCGCGAACCAATGGGGCGAAGCGAGCGAGCTCCAGAAATCGGCGCTGATCGCTCTCGCGCTCACGCTGTTCGTGATGACCATCATCGTCAACCTGATCGCGAGCCGGATCGTCCAGCGCTCGCTCAAGAAGACGCGAGGCGCCTGATGACGCTCGGCACCGATCTCGCGCACTCGCTCGACCTGCGGCAGAAGCCGTCGTGGCGCCGCACCAAGAACACGCTGATGTCCGTGCTGCTCGGCAGCGCGGTCGTCGTCGTCGCCATTCCGCTCGTCCTCATCATGTACTCGGTGTTCGCCAAGGGCGGCGCCATTCTATTCAGGAGCTTCCCCGCATTCCTGACCCACGACATCCCGCCGACCCGTGCGGCCGGCCCGGGCATGGGTCCCGCGATCGTCGGCACGCTGATGATCACCGGCATGGCGACCTTGATCGCCGTACCGCTCGGCGTGCTCGGCGCGATCTATCTCAACGAGTACGGCGTCAAGAGCAAGTTCGCGCAGGCGGTCCGGTTCCTCGCGCTCGTCATGACGGGCGTGCCCTCGGTCGTGATGGGCCTGTTCGTGTACGTCGTGTGGACGCTGCATCACTCGATCACGCCACCGCACGAGCTCACCGGGTTCCAGGGCTTCGGCGGTTCGCTCGCGCTCGCCTGCTTGATGCTGCCGATCATCATCAATGCGACCGAGCAGATGTTGAAGCTCGTGCCCGATGGCCTGCGCGAGGCTTCGTACGCGCTCGGGGCCACCAAGACCCGCACCGTGCTCACGGTCGTGTTGCCGGCCGCGGGCTCGGGCATCGTCTCGGGTGCGCTGCTCGCGATCGCCCGTGCCGCAGGCGAGACCGCGCCTCTGTTGTTCACGATCGGCGCGACCCGCGTCGTCAACACCAGCTTGTTTCACGGCGACGACACGGCTCTCTCCGCCCGGATCTTCGAGAACGCGAAGGAAGCAGTCGCGAATGCACAGGAACGGGGTTGGGGCGCGGCTCTCGCCCTGGTCCTGCTCACCTTTACGCTCACCGTGATCGCGCGCGTCATCACCGCGTTCGCGACTCGGAGAAAGTAGGAAGTATGGTCGTCGACTCCGCCCCCAAGCCCGTGCAGGAACTTTCGCCGAAAGGCTCGGTTCGTACCGCCGCGCCCTCGGTGCCAGAGATGCGACCTAGTATGGTCGCAGTCCTGATGGCCGCGCCCACCGTCTTCGAGGTCGAGAACCTCGACGTATTCTACGGCGCGTACAAGGCCGTGCGCGGCGTCAACATGACGATCCGCAAGAACCAGATCACGGCGTTCATCGGCCCGTCGGGCTGCGGCAAGACCACGGTGCTGCGCTGCTTGAACCGGATGAACGATCTGATTCCGGGTGCACGGATCGAGGGCAAGGTCAGCTACCACGGCGTCGATCTGTACGCGCCGGATGTCTCGGCGACCGAAGTGCGCCGCCGCATCGGCATGGTGTTCCAGAAGCCGAACCCGTTCCCGAAGAGCATCTACGACAACGTCGCGTACGGCCCCCGGATCAATGGCATCCGCGAGCGCGCGAAGCTCGACGAGATCGTCGAGAAGTCACTGCGCGGTGCCGCGCTGTGGGACGAGGTCAAGGATCGCCTCAAGAGCTCGGCGCTCGGCCTCTCCGGTGGTCAGCAGCAGCGGCTCTGCATCGCGCGCACGATCGCGGTCGAGCCGGAGGTCGTGTTGATGGACGAGCCGTGCAGTGCACTCGATCCGATCGCGACCGCGCGCGTCGAGGAGCTCATGCGCGAGCTCAAGCAGAAGTACACGATCGTGATCGTCACGCACAACATGCAGCAAGCGGCACGCACGAGCGATTGCACGGCGTTCTACACCGCGGAGCTCGACAAGGCCGGCCAGCGCTTCGGCCAGCTCGTCGAGTTCGATGTCACGGCCAAGATCTTTTCGAACCCGAGCGACACGCGAACCGAGAATTACATCACCGGCCGCTTCGGCTGAGCTGCGTGTTACAAGCAGCGGATGCGCGCTGCACTCTGGGTCGTGGTCTTGATCGTTCTGGGCGGTGGTTGTCACAAGGATGCGGCCACGCCCGCGCCCTCGGGACCGGCATCGACATCTGATCAAGATGCGTTGTGGAAGCTCGCACCGCAGGGTGCGCTCGGCGGCGTGGTGATCTCGCCGCACGGCCTCCAGATGGTCGAGCATGCGTGGGGTGACATCGACGCGATGGTCCACGGCTCGCCGGACCTGGTCGACTTCGCGAAGAACATGGACAAGCAGCTCCAGGAGGCGACCGGCCAGACCAAGCCGTCGTTCGCCGCGCTCGGCATCTCGACCGCGAAGGGCTGCGCGGTGTTCATCACCGCCGACCAGAAGCCGGTCGTGATCATTCCGGTCGGAGATCGCGATCTGTTTCTCAAGGTGACCCACGGCACCAAGGGCGACAAGACCGACACGCTCGACAAAGACACCACCTGCCAGACGATGAACGGCAACTACGTTTGCGTCGCAGACATCGCGATGTTCGCTCAGATCGGCAAGGGCCAGCTCTCGATCGCGCCTGCGAATGCGCGCGGTGACATCGAGTTTGTTGGCAACATCCCGCTCGGCAAGCAGCCGATCAGCTTCACCGGCGTGGTCCAGCTCGCGCGCGGCGCGGTCACCGTGCGCGGCGAGGTCACCGGCGTGCCCAAGCAAGTGCTCGCCGCGATGGGCGAGGCGAGTAAGCCACGGCTCGGGGGCGACAAGACCACCGGCTTCGGCCTCGCGCACTTGAAGTCGGTGTTCGCCGCGTTGCCGATGCCCGACAAGGCGCAGGAGATGTTTGCCACGCTCGGCGATCCCTTCACCCTCGTGACCTACTCGAACAAGCTCGACGCACAGCTCCCGCTCCTCGATGGCGGTCCGGCCTCGATGGTCGTGAATGCGTGTGGCGACGGCCCGCTCGGCGGGCTCGGCGCGAAGGCCGCGAATGGCGTGTGCTCGTTCCCCCTTCCGAACAATCCTTCGATGATGGTGGCGCTCTCGATCGACGGCAAGACGCTCCACGCGGGCATGGACATGCCCGGCAAGACCAATAGCGTCGAGCTCACCGGCTTTGGCAAGGAGCTCGCCGAGGGCAGCTGGCAAGACGCGTTCTGGGGCCACGGCTCCTTGCTCGCGAGCGATCAGAACCTCGCAGGGCAGATGGCGGCGATGCCCGTGCCGATCGATCTCTCGCTCATCAACTCGGCGATCCGCGCGATGACGATGCTCAACGAGTTCGGGATCGCCGCGAAGGTCGATGGCGACGCGTTGCGTTTCGTCGTCGGTGTGCGCACTATGTGGTCGAACCCCGACGACATCGTGACCAAGCTCCTCGCGATCGCGCCCGCCGACGTGCTCGCCGGCAAGGGCCCGGCGCTCGCCGGTCCGATCGCGACCAAGGGCTCGCCGCTCGAGAATGATCTCCAGGCCGGCTACACCGGCATGATGGTGCCGATGGGTGGTGTTGGCGCGATGGCCGCCGTCGCGATCCCGGCGTTCATGGAGTACATGAAGCGTGGCAAGGCGACCGAGTCGTCGCTGAACCTCAACCGGATCGGAAAATCCGCCAAGCGGGTCTTTGGAGAGACTGGCGCGTTCCCGGTCGGCGATGCGGCGCTGTTGCCGGCAGGCAAGACCTGCTGCGGCAATCCCGGCGCCAAGTGCCCTGCGGATCCCGATGCGTTCGCAAAGGATCCGGTCTGGAGCCAGCTCGAATTCTCGATCGACGAGCCGACGATCTACCAGTATCGCTATCACTCCGATGGCAAGACGATGCTAGTCGAAGCGATCGGCGATGCCGACTGCGATGGCAACATGGCAACGTTCAAGCTCGAGGGCAGCCTCACGGCAGCGGGCAACCCGACCATGAACCTCACCCCGCCGCCGCCCGGCGTGAATTGAACGGGCGAGCTCCGCGAGCTCGGTCGCGAGTCTCTTCACACGTTCGAGATGGATTCCGCTCGGCGACACTTACACGATCGACACGGCGATGAAGCTGCGTGGCAAGACCGCCAGTGGCGCGCAGTGATCGGCGTGGTGCAGTACAGTGCGCGGTAGTGGATCAGAGCAGCCTCGCTGGAGCGCCACCGCCCGAACGCGTGGGACGGGCGCTCGCATCGCCGCTCGGCGTCCTGATCCTCGTGCCCCTACTCGTGATCGCCTCGGGCGTCACGATCCTGCTGCTCGGCCGCAGCGCGACCCGCGAGGCGAGCGACTCGATGGCCCGCCGCCAGCTCGCCGCGCAGGCCGCCGATGTCGAGCACGATGTCGCTTTCGCGCTCGATCAAGCCGAGCCGATGTTCGCGAGCCTGCGCGCCCTCGCCGATCCGACCCTACCGATCGATCGCGTCGCGAGCCAGCTGCAAAATCTGGTCGTCGGTCGCCCGGGAGTCGCGAACGTCAGCATCGGGTTTACGAACGGCACGCTGCGCGGCACGTACCTCGATGTCGCGACCGGCGAGCTCCGCGTGCAGGAGAGCCTCGTCGCGACTGGAACGCTGCGTACGAACTACAGCTTCCATGACGGCTTCCACATCGTGGGGAGCGAGACCACCGATTACGATCCGCGCAAGCGTCCGCACTGGGACCTCGCGACCACCGCCAAGCAACGCGTGTGGATGCCACCGCGCGTGTTCTTCACCTCGCACAAGACGGGCTTGACGGTCGCCGAGCCGATCTACGCCGGCGGCGGCGCGCTCGTCGCGGTGACCACCGTGGATTTCGATGTCACCGAGATGTCGTCGTTCGTCGTGCGCGCTCCGTTCGAAGGTGCGCGCACGATCGTGTTCGCCGCCGACGGCACGATCCTCGCCTACCCCGCCGCGCAGGTGCCAGAGGCCGCGACCAAGGCGAACCGCTTGCTGCGCCACGAAGACTTCGCCGATCCCGCGCTCGAGGCGCTGTTCGCCACGATCAAAGACCAGCCGCTCGGCGAGCTGCGCTACTTCAAGCTCCACGCACCAGATGGCGACTACCTCGCCTCGGTCGCGCCCGTCGGTGGCAAGCGCGCCGGCATCGCCGCCCCACTCGATTGGCACCTCGCGACGCTCGTACCCGAGCACGTGTTGCTCGGCCCCACGCATCGGCTCGAACGCCAGAGCGTGATCGCGTCCGGCGGTGCCCTCGCGATCGCGATCGGTGTCGCCTTGTTGTTCGCGTGGAACCTCGTGCGCATGCGCCGCGCCGTCACCACGGCGCGTGCCGAAGCGCGCACCGCCGAAGCGCGCGCGAAGGAGCTCGGCAGCTACCGGCTCGTCGGGCGGCTCGGCATCGGTGGCATGGGCGAGGTCTGGCGCGCCGAACATCGCCTGCTCGCGCGCGAGGCCGCGATCAAGCTCGTGCGCGCCGATGCGCTCGCCGATCCGCGCTACGCCCCACGCATCCGCGAGCGGTTCCGCCGCGAAGCCCAGACGCTCGCCTCGATGCGCTCGCGCCACACGATCGCGCTCTATGACTACGGCGTCACCGAAGACGGCACCTTCTTCTACGTGATGGAGCTGCTCGACGGCGTCGACCTCGACAACCTCGTGCGTCACTTCGGCGCCCAACCCGCCGCACGCGTGATCCAGCTGCTCGCGCAGGCCGCGCAATCACTCGCCGAAGCGCACGAGGCGGGCCTCCTCCATCGCGATATCAAACCCGCGAACATCTTCCTGTGCCGCGCCGCCGACGAAGTCGATGTCATCAAGGTGCTCGACTTCGGCATCGTCCACACGTTGAACGAGCCGCTCACCGATGCGGTCGAGCTCGTGCAACTCCCCGCACCGAACGAGGTCGTCACACCGTCGGGTCGGCTCACGATCGCGGGCAGCCTCGTCGGCACGCCGGGCTACATCGCGCCCGAGCAAGCGATCGGCACCACGGTCGATGCGCGTGCGGACCTCTACGCCCTCGGCTGTGTCGCGTGGTGGTTGCTCGTCGGCGACGAAGTCTATCCGCGCACCGACGAGGACGAGACCATCCGCTCGCACGCCGAGCAGCCGGTGCCACCCCTTCGCCCGCGCGTGCGCGAGTGGTTGCCCGAGGGCCTCGAACAGCTCGTGCTCGCGCTACTCGCAAAAGATCCGCGCGACCGTCCCAAGGATGCACGCGTGGTGATCGAGGCGCTGCGAGCGATCGAGATTCCCGCCGATCACGCGTGGACCGAGCCGCGCGCGCAAGCGTGGTGGTGGACCCACAAGCCCCTCGACAAGAAGACCAAGCCCGGTGCGCCGGAGCTCTCCAAGACGATCGTGCCGAAGCTGGATCCCACCGACGACATCAAGACCCGCGACGGTAAGCATCACGTAGGTAGCTAGATCTTCTGCAGCGTGTCGAGCGTCTTCATGACGCTGAAGATCGGCCCCGGTCCCACGAAGGTACCGTCTGCGGTACGGATCAGGATCCGTCCGACGGAACCACCACCACCAGTATGATTGTCGTGGCCATTCGCGGGTGCGATCGCAGCCGTACCACCTGGTCCACCGATGTTCGGATAACAGCCGCCCTGGCCACCGGGCGCAGGTATGTTGTCGTTTGTCGCCGAATGGCCTGATCCGGAGCAGGTCGAATCAGTCGTATCGATGAAACCGCCGCTGCCGCCATTTGCAGCGATGTCACCCGCAACCTTAACGACCGGTGATTCAAGAACGAGAGTGCCCCCCGACCCGCCGCCACTGGCAGTGCTGCCGCCCGCGCCGCCCAGAGCGACCAGACTCGTCGCCGACAGCTCGATACTTGTTAGCGAATCGATCTGAACGGCGCCTCCGCCTCCGCCTCCGAAGCCGCCGCCTACGCATCCACCAACCAATGGCGAAAAATTGGTCTGTGCGAGGCCACCAGCGATGTAGTGCGGTCCCACCGATGTGAAAAGCGTTCCAGCGCCGCCGTCTGTCGCGTTTCCGCCGCCGCCGCTTTCGTTGTCGTCCGTGGATCCGACGCAGATGCCCGCCACGAGCGCGCCTGGTCCACCGTACATCACCGTCCGCGAGTTCACTCGGGCGGCTCCGTCGATCATCCCATTCACCTTCACGGGGCCCGGTGCAGCGAACGCAAGCGCCGCATTGCCGGTGACAACCACATCGCCGATCTCGAGCGAAGCTGCGACGAACACACAGATTTTCGGAGCGCTCGTCTGCGCGATCAACAGCGACTTGATCGCAACGGTAGAGCCCGTAACATCGTCATGCATGTCGCACGTGTCGGTGTCGATCGTGACGTGATGCGTGATCACCACATCTGGCTCGCCGGCCGCAGCATTCATCGCGCCGTCGAGACCGTTCGATGGCTTGAACGAAGAACATCGAGCGCCGGCGGTAGCGCATCCGAGGGCACAGTCGACCGTCGTGACGGACATCTGGTCGGTGTTGCACGTCGTCAATGCGCTTCCACTACAGGTGGTCGCACCGGCTGCGCAGCCACACCGATCTACCTTGCAGTCAGGCGGCACGATCGTACAGACGTTGTGTACGCCACCTGACGCCGCGTACTCACCATCCGCATCGCAGAACGGATACACGATGTTCGTGCAGTCCGAATCCTTCGTGCATTCGCTGACGGTCTTGCTGCAGCCGCCGAGTAACACGCCCAGCAAACAAATCTTCTCGATGACGCCCATGGAGGCCTTATCGATCAGTTTGGCGGGCGGTTGCGCTTTTTTTACGCGCGGCGGCGGCGAACGAAGACCAACATTGCCCCGAGACCCGAGAGGAGCAGGGGAGCGCCGTTGCTGCCTGTCGTGTTGCAGCCTCCGCCGCCACTCTCGCCGGGCCAGCACACGCCGCCGGTGCCAGCAGCGTCGCACCGGAAGCCGCTCGGGCAGGTGCTGGCGCTCGGGTCGCAACTCGAGACGCAGTAGGAGGTCGTACCGTCGTTGCCGCAGCTACCGGATGCGCAGTCGGTGTTCGCGGTGCATGGCGATCCGAGTCCGCCGGTCGCCGTCGGCCCCGCGACGCACACGCTGTGGTCGCAGACATCGGTCGACGTCGGGCAGTCGGAGTCTTGCGTGCACACCGTGCCGTACGCGACATCGACCGTCGCGCTCGTCGTGTTGCCCTTGCCGTCGGTACCGATCACTTCGAGGTGGTGCGAGCCTTTCGTCAGCGTGGCCGGCGCTTGCCACATGAACGGAGCGCCGATCGCGCCCAGTGAAACGCCGTCCAGCTTCGCTTCGCCACTACCGACAAACTGATCATCGGTGATCGTCGCGGTGATCGCGAAGCCCGGGTTCACCGAGGCGCTGGCGGTCGGTGCCGTGATCTTGACGACCGGCGGAATCGTGTCGGGTGCGCTGACACCGAACAGAGCGGTGATGACCTGGACTTCGTTCTGCGTCGTGCCGCCGAGCGCGCACACGTGCGTGGACATCTGGTCGGAGCTGCCGGTGCACATGAGGCCGAACGGCGATTGGCCGTTTTGGCAGTCGCTCCCGCACGCCTGGTTGTCCTTGTATTGCCGGATGCCCGTGTAGTTGTTGTACGTCATCGGGTCGGTTCTATCGACCACATGGTCGAGCGCCCAGGTGTGTGCGATCTCCTGCGCCGCGGTCGCGCAGATGTCGTCCGGGCCATCCGTTTCCTGCGCGTAGGCCGAGTCGTTCGCGAAAGCGAACACCAAGGCGTTCGAGATGAACGGATCGCATTGCCCGACACCGTTGCACCGGAAGTCCGCGATGCCGAGCACACCTTGGCCTTGTCCGAGTTGAGCTCCCGTGCCCGCGACCATCACTTCCATGTGTGGCGCGGTGCCGGGATCGACGTCGGTGACGGTCACGTTGAACCGAGAAAACGTGTTCTGCATGCACGACATGACCTTCGTCCACGCGGCCGTGCCCTGCGAGAACGCGGCGAGGGTTCCGCCTCCGATATCGGAACGGTCGATCCGGTTGTCGGCGTTCTGCTGCTGCGAGTACGTCACCGTGCAGCCACCGGTGCACTTGTTGATGAACAGGATGTGCGTGTCGGCAGCCGTCGGAGTCGCTAGCGGTGCACGAGGTGTGATGTGCGCCGGAATGTGAAGGCCAAATTTTCCGTCCTTCGAGAAGATCGTTCGGCGGTACCCGTTCACGGGGTGGAGTCCGGATCTCTCCACACGCGCGGTGGGGATCGACTCCGGACGATCGGCATGATCTAACGATTGGGTGAGTTCGACC
>JAYWCI010000113.1:0-8028 GCA_043780895.1 Kofleriaceae bacterium
CCCGCGGTCGCGTTCACGACCTCGTCGATCGCGAGTACCGGCGATCCGATCGCCGTCACCGCTGCTCATCCGGGGGTCGGCTGCACGCTCACTGGTGCGACGACGACCAGCCCGGGGCGCTGCATCGACGGCCAGGCGACGGATGACCTCTACCACCCGTTCTCACTCGGCTCGGACGAGCCCGCCGAGGTCGCGTTCGATCAGCCCGTCGTGCCGACGAGCCTCACGCTCGGGACGGCGTGCAACACCGGCAGCGTTCGGTTCGAAGAGGTCGATGCGTCGGGGACCTGCACCGCCGCGGTGAAGGGCTCGCTGAGCATTCGCGAGCGGTCGTTTCAGTTCATCCCGGACGTGCCATGGGGCGTCGGCAAGACCTACAAGATGACGCTCGTCTCGGGTAGCAACAGCACCTGCGACGCGAACGAGATCTGTGGCGCCAGCACCGACGCTGCGAACTTCGATCTCCTCAACAGCATGGATGGCACCGGCGCTTCCGGTGGTCCCGACCTCGTCGTGTCGTTCACGGGTAAAGCGCCATCGGGTGCCACGTACCTGCTCACGGCGACCGCGCCGTTTGCGGACCTCAACGGCTCGGGCACGATCGATGGTGTCGAGGTCCCCACCGACACGAACAACTCGACGCTGCACGTCAGCGCGACGGACGGGCGGATCGACAGCGCCTCGTTCACGAGCGGCTCGTGCCCCGGCGGTACGAGTGGCGATGGTTGCCTCTACATCAATGGAGCACTCGGCGCGGAGATGCTGCCGCTTCAGATGGGCTGCACGCTGCCGGATGGCTCGACGGTCGCGAGCTGCATGCCGGTCGCGCTCGATCCGGGGATCATGTACGGGACCTCTGCCGCGCTGAAGGCGGCCACTTCGTTCTTCGGGATCAACCTCAACACGGATACGAAGACCGCGATCCTCCGCGTGCGCGAGCCTGCAACGGGTCCGGTGATGGGCTACGTCATCGACGACAATGGAGCCCCGTCGCTGGTCGTCGAGCTCCAGCTCTACATGGATGCGCCCGACATGAGCATCCTCGCGTCGTCTCACGACCTGCACTCCAAGCAGCTCACGCTGCAGCTCAAGGGGCCGCTCACGTTCACGCCTGACGGTCGGATCTCGATCGCGGTCGCGAACACCACCGATGTTCAGGTCAAGATCCACATCGACACCACCATTGCGGGGGGCAGCAACGTCACGCTCACGATT
The DNA here is from genome assembly GCA_043780895.1 of Kofleriaceae bacterium. GTDB lineage: Bacteria > Myxococcota_A > Polyangia > Haliangiales > Haliangiaceae > JABFXX01. Next base: position 1,216 of record JAYWCI010000113.1, read on the forward strand.
CCGCGGGGCCGGATGAAGCTGCAGCTGTTATCGCGCGCGTTGCGGAGCCTGCAATGAAGGCACTCGTGCTGTGCGCGCTGCTCGCGCCCGCGCTCGCGTACGCCGATCCGCTCGATCCGAGTAACTTCTACGTCCGCGCTGGCATCGCCTTGATCGATCCGCTGTCGACCTCCAAACCCATGGAGCTTGCGAATGTGGATGGCCCGGCGAGCCTCGCGCTCAAGAACGGCCCGATCGCGGGTTCCGGCGCATCGGTCGATTCCGCAACCGTGCCCGCGATCATCCTCGGCTATCGCTTGCCGTACCTGCACCACCGGCTGTCGCTCGAGACGATCCTGGGCCTGCCGTTCACCGTCACGTTCAAGGCAACCGGCACCCTCGCGAACGATTCGATCGCGCCGACCGCGCTCGGCCTTCCGACCGGCGTCGGCCCCCTCGGTCCCGACCTCGGGCAGGCGAGCGCGGCGCCACTGACCCTCAGCCTCCTGTATCGCTTCCTCGATACCGGCCGGCTGCGCCCGTACGCGGGTGGCGGTGCGGCCGTGCTCGTCGCGTTCAACGCGAAGGCGACGAACAAGATGCTGACCGAGGTCAGCCAGCCCGAGATGTCGATCGCGCCGGCGCCGGGACTGCTACTCCAGGCGGGCCTGGACGTCCAGCTCTACAAGAAGTGGTACGCGCGCCTCGACGTGAAGTTCATCGCGTTCATGGAAGCGAACGCCGAGGTCCATCACATCCAGGTCCGGACCCCCGAGATCCCGCTGTTCGACACGGTCGAGATCGGGACCGCCAAGATGTCGGTGATGGTCAACCCGCTTATTATCCAAGCGGGCATCGGCGCCGATTTCTAACCGAAAACCAGGGCTTGACCGTGCCGCCCCGGGCGAATGATGCTCGGTCAGATGGTGACGGCCGGGGCCCCGCAGGGCACGAACCAGCGTGGCAGCACGTCGAGTCAGTACGACTTGCTCGCGCGTCTCGCGGCCGGCGGCATGGCGGAGATTTTTCTCGCACGCGCGAACAGCCTCGCGGGGTTCGAGCGCTACGTCGTGCTCAAGCGGATCCGTCCCGAGCGCGGTGACGACGCGCGCTGGGTCTCGATGTTTCTCGACGAAGCGCGGCTCGCGGCGCAGCTCCAGCATCCGAACATCGCGCAGGTCTTCGATCTCGGCCAGATCGGCCAGGACTACTTCTATACGATGGAGTACGTCCACGGCGAGGACGTGCTCGATGTCCTCGCGCGCACCGTCGATCGGAAGCAGCCGATGCCGGCGCAGATCTCGCTAGCGATCATCGCGGGTGCGGCCGCGGGGCTCGCGCACGCACATGAACGCTGCGCGCCCGACGGTCGGCCGCTCGGCATCGTCCATCGCGATATCTCGCCATCGAACCTGATGGTCAGCTACGAGGGCACGGTCAAGCTCGTCGATTTCGGGGTCGCCAAGGCGCGGTTTCGATCGACCGAAACGCAGGCCGGCACGATCATGGGCAAGGTCGCGTACCTGTCGCCCGAGCAGTGCACGACTGGCGAGATCGATCACCGCAGCGACATCTTCTCGCTCGGCATCGTGCTCTACGAGATGTTGACCGCGAAGCGCCTGTTCAAGCGCGAGACCGATTACGAGACCCTGCGCGCGGTCGCGAATGATGTTCCGCTCGCACCTTCCGCGCTCGCGCCGAACTTGCCACGCGGTCTCGACGCGGTCGTGTTGAAGGCGCTCGCGAAGAATCCAGACGAACGCTACTCCAGCTCACACGAGATGCTCGACGCGCTCGAGCACGTCGCCGAAGGCGTCGGCATGTCGATCACGCCGAACGTGCTGCGTCGCTACATGCGTGACCTGTTCGGTACGCGCGAGGAGCCGTGGCGCGAGCTCGAGCGTGCCGCGATTCCGCTGATGGCTGATTCCGAGATCGAGCTCGTCGAGGACGAGAGCCATCCGCGTACGCTGCAGGGCTTGCCCTTGGATGCGGTCGCGGATGCGGTGCCGATGCTCGACGGTAAGACCGGGATGATCGATCTCGATGCCTTGTTCGGTCGGCAGCTGAGCCGCGATTCGGTTTCGATCGCGCCGCAACAGCAGCCATTCGTGATCCCGACCGGCTCGATCGTGCGCGTGCCGCTGCCCGTGCCGAATGCACGACCGCCGACCGATACCTCGCACGCGCGGGTCGCGACCGGCTCGGGCGATGGTGTGCCGTATTCGCTCGCGCCACGCGTGACGGCGGACACCGCGGCGGTGCGTACGCCGCCACCGCGCTCGCTCGCGACCGTGTTGATCACGACCGTCGGTGCGCTCGCCGTCGCGACGATCCTCTACATGCTCGTGTTCCATCACGGCACGCCCGTACCGGCGAGCTTGTCGGGATCGAATGCGGGCCCGAGCCCGATCGTCACGCATATCGACGAGTCGACCAAGCCCACGTCAGCGACCCAGCTCCTCGCGCGGCCGCCTGCACCCCCAGTCACGGCACCGCCTCTCTCCGGCAAGCCCGAGCCCGGCAAGCCCGAGCCCGGCAAGCCCGAGCCCGCCAAGCCCAAGCCTGTCAGCGACCCGAAACTCGCCAAGCCGAGCGATCCGGCGCCCACCAAGAAAGCAGCGCAGCCGTGCAGCGATCCGCTCGACTGTCAGTACTGATCGCGCTCGCGATGCCTGCGCTCGCGTCGGGCGATGATGGACCAGACGCGAAGGCGCTGTTCGATCACGGGCGCGAGCTCGTGAAGGCAGGCAAGAGCGTCGAGGCGTGTCCGCTGTTCGAGCAGAGTCTCGCGCTCGCGCCCGCCCTCGGCACCAAGCTCAACCTCGCGATCTGCTGGGCCGCCACCGGTAAGCTCACCGCGGCGCGAGCGCTGTTTGCCGAGCTCGTCCAAGAGACCAGCGATGCGAACCAACCACAGCGGCTCGCGCTCGCGAACGAGGGTCTCGCGGGGATCGAGGCGCGCCTGCCGCACCTGAAGATCGATGCGCGCGCGTTGCCCGAGGGCACCGCGGTCTCGGTCGACGGCCACCCCGTCGAGATCGAGCAGCCGTTCGCGATCGATCCGGGACATCACGCGATCACTGCGCCGCATGCGCAGGCGCTCGACCTCGATGTCGCGGAGGGCAAGGTCGTCGAGGTTCGGCTCGAACCGATCCCCGTCACCGCGCGGCCCCGGCAGGTGTGGATCGTGGGTGGTGCGGCCGCCGGCGCGCTCGTGATCACCGCGATCACGGGCATCGCAGTACTCGACGAGCGCAGCAATGCGAACCTTCACTGTGCGAGCACGATCGATGGCCTGGCCTGCGACCAGCGCGGCCTCGATCTGCTCGATCGCGCGCATACGATGCAGCACGTGAGCACGGGCTTCTTCGTGGCCGGCGTGGCGCTCGGGGCGATGACCGCGATCCTCGAGCTCAAGTGGCGGCGTTCGAACGAGACGCCGGTGCCGGTCGCTTGGTCCTCGCCGCACGCCCTCGGCGTCGCGCTCGAGGGCGCATGGTGAAGGCTGTGGTCCTGCTGATGCTCGCGAGCTGCGAGCTGTTCGTCGACGTGCCGACCGGCATGCTCGCGACCGGCGATGCTCGCCCGAGCGATAGTGGCGGTGGTACGTGCATGGCGAGCAGCGCGTGCGCGAGCCCGACTCCGCAGTGCGATACGAACCTCGGTTCGTGCGTCGAGTGTTTGACCTCGCCGGATTGCGCAGCGGTGGGTGCGCCGGTCTGCGCGGCCGATGCGTGTCGCGGATGTCAGAGCGATGCCGAGTGCCCGAGCTCGAACGTGTGTCTGGAGGACGGTACCTGCGCCGATCCGGCGAACGTGCTGTACGCCAGCACGACCGGCGTCTCGGCGAGCTGCGCGCAAGCCGATCCATGCACGCTCGACACCGCGCTCGCGATGGTCGCGCCGATGCACACCATCATCAAGCTCGCGGCCGGCACGTACGAGCGCGGCGCACCGGCGTCGATCACGCAGGACACGATCCTGACCGGGGAGGGCGCGATCCTGCACGGCGCGGATCCGCAGATGTTCGCCACGATGTTCAGCGTGACCGGCGGTTCGTTCACGGTGCTGAACGCACACTTCGAGCTCGCGAACGAGTTCGCCGCGCAGTGCACCGGCGCGACCGGAATGCACTTCTATCGCGTGGCGCTGGTCGGTGGTGCTGCGGGCGCGTACTCGACGGGGTGCGCCGCCTTCAGCCTCGACCGCTCGCTCGTCGACGGCAACTCGTTCTACGGCTTCTATCTGATCGGCGCGACCATCTCGATCACGAACTCGTTCATCACGAATAATGGTGGCAGCTCGCTCGGTGGGCTCGTGCTCTCGACCGGGACGACCGGCACGATCGAGTACGTCACGCTGTCGGGCAATAACGGCACGATGGGCTCGTCCGCGCTGCGCTGCACCGAACCTGCCGGGCTCACGATCCGCAGCTCGATCATCTACGGCAATGCCGCGCCCGCGATCGACGCGAGCTGCGTGGTCGGCCACAGCGTGATCGATCCGGGATATGCCGGCACCGGCACCGGCAACCTCACCGTCGATCCGGTGTTCGTCGCACCGACGCAGAAGAACTATCACCTGCAACCCGGATCGCCCGCGACCGGCCTCGCGGATCCGGCCTCGATGCTGCGCGTCGATTACGATGGCGACAAGCGTCCGCAGCCTACGGGCACGGTCGCCGACTCGGGCGCCGACGAGATTCCGTAGCACGCCTTCGCGCGCTTGGAGGTTCGTCCCAGCGTCACGATCTCGCCGACGCTCGGATCTACCGCTGGTCCAGCGGAGGGGCCTGTGCGATTTCCTGCGACCTCCCGCTCGTTCGCGGCTCTACCGCGCATGAAGAGGTTCCTGGTCGTCGTTCTCGCCCTCGCGGGCTGTGCCCATAACAACAGTGCGAGCGGTGACGATGCACATCCGGGCTGCGGCGATGGCCGGATCGGCGGCACCGAGACGTGCGGCGATGGCGGCATCACGCCGAGCTGCGGCGATGGCATCCTCGAGCCAGGCGAGGGGTGCGACGATGGCAACACGACCAGTGGCGACGGTTGCTCGTCGGTCTGCCAGCCCGAATCGACCGGCTTGCCGTGCACCGCGAATACGTTCCGGTGCGGGCCGTCGGGGGACGTCGAGGTCTGCAACAACGCGGGCACGGCCTGGCAATACGTCTCGACCTGCGACACGGGCTGCAACGGCGGCGCGTGCACCGATGCGACGTGCCAGCCGAACGTGAAGCGCTGCCACGGCGAGACCGTCGAGACGTGCAATGCGGGTGGCACGGGCTGGAATGTCGGCGAGACGTGCACGACCTACTGCGCGAGCGGGCAGTGCGCCTTGCCGGGGCTCACCGTCGGCGCCAACTCCAACTACGATGGCCAGGTGATCGTAGCGGGTGACCTCGTGATCACGGGCAACAGCACGCTCACGTCGTCGGGCGGCGACCTCACGATCATCGCCGACAACATTCGCGTCGAGGCGGGCGCCGCGATCGCGGTCGCTCCCACTGGCACCGATCGACGAGGCCAGTCATGTAGCAATCCGTACGCGCTCACCACGGCCTACGGCACTTCTGGCGCGTACTACTCGGCGGCGGTCTACGGTGGCGACGCGGACGCCGATGTCGATTTCGGCTCGCTCGGTGGGGTCAACGGTGGCTACGCGTGCAGCTATCCCGATCTTACCAACGCCACATCGATCGTCCACGGCGGTGGTCGCATGCGGCTGATCGCGAAGCACGACATCACGATCGCCGGCCAGCTGCTCGCACCTGGCCAGGACGGTGTTCCCGCGGGCTCGGGTGGTGGCATCCAGATCGCCGGCGACACGATCGAGATCACGGGTTCGATCTCGACGCCTGGCGGCGCCGGCGGAAGCCACATGACCGGTGCGGGGCGCGTGCGCCTGCTCTACGGCAAGACCCTGACGAACACCGGCACGATCATCGGCAAGCTCACGTCGGGCTTGCGTCCGCCGATCGATCTGCGCTCGGCGACGGCGCCAGATTCGACGCTGCTCTATAATGACGGCTTCGCGACGCTCTCGATCGCACACGAGCGCTCGTTCGATACGGCGCAGGGTTACCTCCACACCGTGTCGGCGACCGAGCATGAGCCGCCACAGCCGGCGCAGGGCACCTTCTCGGCGGTCGAGTCGTTCGACATCGATGCGACCAAGCTCGTCGCCGGCACGAACTGGGTCCACCTCGCGGCGCTCGACGCAAACTCGACGCTCGGCACGGTCGAGAGTCGCTTTCTGGTCAACCTGAACACCACCGTGCCGTCGCTCGGATCGACGAGCCATACGACGCCGACGACCTGGTACGACAACGCGAACCCGTACTTCCAGTGGACGAATCCGCAGGGCGCACCTGACAGGAACTGGAAGCGCACGCACTACGTGTTCGATCACTTCGGCGACACGATCCCGACGATCGCGGATACGTCGCTCGTGATGGCGCAGAAGAACTTGCTGGTCTCGAACGTGGCGGCCGGTATCTGGGTGCTCCACGTCATCACCGAGGACACCCGAGCTCATCTCACGAGCCACGCCGCGCACGCCGTGATTCGCGTAGGCACGGATCCAGGATCGGGCACCGTGTTCGGCTCGGTGTTCGACGAGAACAATCACCCCGTCGCCGGTGCGGTGGTGCGAGTCAACCGAGGATTGTTCACGGCAACGACGAGCTCGGCGGGTGCGTACAGCCTGCCGGGTGTCGCCGCCGGCACGTGGGAGATCAGCGTGGTGTACGCCGCCCATCACGCCTCGGCGCAGCAACTGACTGTCGCGAAGGACCAGCAGGCCTCCGCGAGCTTCAACCTCGCGCACAACTGA
>JAYWCI010000114.1:0-6694 GCA_043780895.1 Kofleriaceae bacterium
CGGCGATGGCGCTCCTTGCCAGGGAGACCCTGATACATGAGCGGCATCTCGACGTTCTCGAGCGCGCTGGTGCGCGAGAGCAAGTTGAAGCTCTGGAACACGAACCCGATCATCCGACCGCGCACATCCGCGAGCTCACTGCGCGACAGGCGCGAGACATCCTTACCGTTGAGCCGATACGAACCCTGCGACGGCTGATCGAGGCAGCCCATGATGTTCATCATGGTCGATTTGCCCGAGCCGGACGTCCCCATGATCGCGATCGAGGCGCCGTGCTCGATGGTGAGATCGACGCCGCGCAACGCGTGAACGAGGTTGTCGCCCATCACGTACGTGCGCGTGATGCCCGTCATCTCGATCAGCGGCGCCGTCACTAGAAGGCGCCCATCTTGCGAGTGGTCGTGGGCAGGCCCTGGATCTCGGTGATCAGCTGGTCGCCGGCATCGATGTCACCCTCGGTGAGCTGCGTCGTCGAGCCATCCGTGAGCCCGAGCTTGACGAACACCATCTGCGGTTTCCCATCGACGAGCTTCCACAGCATCTTGCGATCCGGATCCTTCTTCGCAGCGCCGCCGCCACCCATGTCGGGAGGCGGGCCCATGCCACTGGCCGGCGCACCGGCTGCTGCGCGCTGCCAATCGCGCCCACCACCCGAGCCGGCGCCCGAGCCCGAACCACGATGTTGACCCGACCCGCGACTGCCACCGAATCGCGCCATCAGCGCTTGGATCTGGTCGCGCGTCGGCTTGAAGCGCAGCGCCGCGTTAGGAATCTTCACGACGTTATCGACCTTCTGGAGCACGAACGTGATGTTCGCGGTCATGCCCGGGCGCAGCAGGTGCTCGTGGTTGTCGACATCGATCACCGCGTCGTAGGTGACGACACCCGAGGTGGTCGTCGGCGAGTTGCGGACCTGGCGCACGGTGCCCTCGAACGTCATGCCGGGATGCGCATCTACCGCGAAGGTCGCCTTCATCCCGTCGGTCAACCGACCGACATCGCCCTCGGCGACGGCCGTATCGAGCTGCATGCGCGAGAGATCCTCGGCGATCGTGAACAGGGTCGGTGCAGAGAACGACGACTGCACGGTCTGGCCGATGTCGTACGAACGCGTGAGCACGACCCCGTCGATCGGCGAGTAGATCGTCGCATACGACAGGTTCGTCTTGGCTTGAAAGAGATTTGCGTACGCCTGCGAGACGCTCGCCTTGGCCGCAGCGAGCGCGGCCTTCGCGGTATCGCGCGTGAGCTCGAACCCTTCGACCGTGGTCGCGGCGACGAGCTGCTGATCCTGCAAGCCCTTCTGGCGGGTGTACTGGCGGCCCGCGTCGTTGAGCACGACCTCCGCCTTCTTCTCGTTCGCGACGGCGAGGTCATACGCCGCTTGCGCTTGATCGATCTGGCCCTTCAACAGCAAGTCGTCGAGCTTGGCGAGGATCTGGCCCTTCTTGACCTGATCGTTGAAGTCCGCATGTAGCTCGATGACCTTGCCGGAGACCTGCGCACCGATCTGAACGGTGGTACGTGCCGAGAGCGTTCCGGCCGCGGTGACTTGCGCGGCGATCGAGCCCTTCGTCACGTTGACGGTGGAGAACGTGAGCTCGGCATCGCCCTTGACCCACGGCTTCTTGATCCACAGCAACGCGGTGGCCGCAGCGACGAGCGCGATGATGATGACGCGTGGAATCCAGCGACTGACTTTGGGACTCATAGTGCACCTTCAGCGTACGGAATCTCCAACCGAGCAGTCGTGCCTTGACCGATCTTCGACGTGAGGATCACGTCGCCGCCGTGGGCACGCGCGATCCGGCGTGCGAGGGCGAGGCCGAGTCCAACCCCACCCGTCTTGCGGGTGCGGCTGACGTCGGAGCGCCAAAAGGGTGTCCCAGCTCGTTCGAGGTCATCTACACTCATACCGATACCGGTATCGACGACGGCAAACGTCACGCCCTTGCCGTTCGGAATGATCTGCAACATGACGGGGGCATCCGAGTACTTCGCAGCGTTATCTAGCAGGTTGTCGAGCGCGCGCCGTAGCAGCGCTGGGTCGCATTCAATCGAACGCTCCGTTCCGTCGAGTTTTTGCTGCAATTTACGCCCCGGATGGCGGGCTTCGAACCGCGAAATCGCGTTCTCCGCGAGCTCGCCCACTTCTATAGGGAAGCGACGGATCGAGGTCACGTCGGCATCGAGCCGGGCGGTGGTGAGGATGTCCGCGATCAGCTGGTCGATCTCGTCAAGATCGATGCCGACATCGCTGAGCACATCCTTGGCCGCGACCGGATCTTCGGCCGCGAGCTCGATCGCTACACGGATCCGTGCGAGCGGCGTGCGCAGCTCGTGCGAGACATCGGCCATCAGCTGGCGCTGCGACGAGATCAGCGCCGACGTGCGATCGGCCATGTCGTCGAACGCGCGCCCGACTTCGCCGAGCTCGTCCTCGCGATGGAGCGCCGCGCGAGCCTTGGTATTGCCGCCACCGAACTGGCGCGCGGCTTCCGCGAGATCGCTGAGCGGGCGGACCAGGCGGCGGGTGAACCACGCGGTCGCCACGCCGACGATCAGGAGCACGCCGATACCGAGCGGGATCACGAAGCTCCACGGAAACCCCGAGTGGTCTGGAAGATAGAGGCCGACCATCGAGCCATCGTCGCTGCGCACCACGATCCGATAGCGAGCGACGGACCACTTCTCGGTCTTCAAGGTCTCGAGCTCGTCGGCCGTCGGTGGATCGAGCGGTGGCGAGATCGTCGATCCCATCACGTGCTGTCGTGGATCGAACAGCGTGAGCCGGCCCTTCACGCGCGCGGCGAGGTGAGCGACGCGCTCGGCGAGCTCGGTGGGCGTGCGGGTCGAGTAGCGATCGACCATGTTCTGGACGAGCGCGGCCTGCGGCTCGAGATAGCGGGGGCTGCCGACAAAGCGCGGGAGGATCATCATCGCGCAGATCACGCTCACCGCGATCGCCGCGGTCAGTGCGTAGACGCGATAGACCAGTACCCCGCCGCGGCGCACGTTACGCGTCGCCTCCGCGGCGCAGATCGGCGAGCAGGTACCCCGCACCGCGCACGGTCTTCAAGATCTTCGGGTTGCGGCTGTCGTCGCCGAGCTTCGCGCGCAGGCGCGAGACGTGGACATCGATCGAGCGATCGAAGCTCAGATCCGCCGAGCCCTTCGCGAGATCGAGGAGCTGCTCGCGCGACAGCACCTTGCCGGGGCGTTGCGCGAGCGCGCGCAAGATCGAGAACTCGTACGCCGTGACATCGATGCTCTTGCCTTCGAGCTCGACCGTCATCTTCGCGGGATCGAGGAGCAGCGTGCCGACCGAGATCGTGTCCTGTATCGGCCCGGCCTGGCCACGGACGCGGCGCACGTTCGCGCGAATGCGAGCGAGCAGCTCGCGCGGCGAGAACGGCTTGGTGACGTAGTCATCGGCGCCCACTTCGAGGCCGAGCACGCGATCGGCTTCTTCGCCGCGCGCGGTGACCATGATGATCGGCACGTCGATCCGGGTCCGCAGCTCGCGACAGACTTCGATCCCGTCGCGCCCAGGCAGCATGAGGTCGAGCACGATGCAGTCGTACTGCCGGCGGAGCGCTTCGGCCTGGCCCTCGATGCCATCACTCGCAGACGTCACCAGTACACCGTGGCCTTCCAGGTACCGAGCCGTCAGTTGTGCGAGGCGGGCGTCGTCCTCCACGAGGAGGACCTTGATCGAGACCAGAGTTTCCGACACAGATGCACCTTAACCACGTCGAGTGGCTCCTCGGGGCAGGCTACACAGTTTGCAACGCCCCGAGCCTCGACGAAAAGTCAATGTACGAGCAGTTTCGCGAGGGTACGTTCGAGGACATCGATGCGGAAGGGCTTGGGCAGATAGGCATCGGCCTGGGTCGGTCCGTGGCCATCGCGGTCGTAACCCGAGCAGACGATGATGGGCAAGGTGGGCCGGTTCTTGCGCAGCTGCGCGATGACCTCGCGGCCGTTCATCCGCGGCATCGAAAGATCGACGAGCACCGCGTCGATCGGATTCGTGGCGGCGAGCGCGAGCCCGGCGGCGCCATCCGCGGCTGTCAGGGTGCCGTAGCCGAGGTCCTCGATCATCCGCGCGACAACCTCACGCACGAGGTCTTCATCGTCGATGACCAGCACGACGCGGATCGCGGGCGTCGACGCTGGCGTCGGTGCACGACCCGGAATCGAGACCGCGGCAGGCCACAGGACCTGGAACGTCGCGCCGCGCCCCGGCTTCGTGGCAAGCCGCAAGCCACCGTGATGGGCCCGCACGATGCCGAGCACCGCGGCGAGTCCGATGCCGTGGCCGTGTTCCTTCGTCGTGAAGAACGGCTCGAACACGTGACTGCGGGTCTCGTCGGCCATGCCGGCGCCGTCGTCGATCACTTCGAGCAGGACATACTCGCCAGGTTCGGCGAGCACGACGTCTGCGCTCGTCGGTACACCATCGTGCGCGAGGATCGAGCCACGCAACTCGATCGATCCGCCGTTGCCGATCACGGCATCGCGCGCATTCGTGATCAAGTTCAAGAGCACCTGACGAAGCTGTCCCGGATCCGCGCGGAGCTGGAGCTCGGATGGAATCTCGGACGTGATCTTGATCGCGGGTGGCAGCGACGGTCCGAGAAGACGCAGTAGTTCTTCGACCACAATGGCGGGCGACATTCGCGTCGTGCCGGCTCCGGCCTGGCCCGAGAACGTGAGCAGCTGATGGGTGAGCTCGGCGGCGCGCACACCCGCGTCACGCGCGTTCTCGATCGCGGCGCGACCCGGCATGCCGCGCGGTAGCTCGCGTAGCGCGAGGTCGGCGTTTCCAAGGATCGCGACGAGCAAGTTGTTGAAGTCGTGCGCGAGCCCCCCGGCGAGGACGCCGAGGCTCTCCGCGCGCTGCGCATCGACGAGCCGGCGCTCGAGCGTGCGCGATTGCGTGACATCGTTCAGCGTACCGATCGCGCCGAGCAACGTGCCGTCGGCCTGGCGATACGGGGCGACCGTCACCGCGAACTGGCGGTTGTGATAGGTCGTGTCGTACGAACAGGTCTCGCCCGCGAGCGCCCGCTCGTGGAACGGCACCGGATCGGTGGAACCCGGATCCGTCCTGTGATGCTCCGCCAGCGATATCTCGATGAACGTGCCCGGCGGATAGCCCATGATCGTCCGGAACGCGCCGCCGGTGCGGGTGATGTTGAGCTTCGTGTCGACGACCCAGTACATCGCTGGCATCTGGTTGACGACGAGCTCGAGCGTTCGCTTCGTGCGCTCGAGCTCCTCGCGCTGGCGCTTCACCTCGGTGACGTCGACTACCGAGGCATCGAACGACCAGCCACCTTCGTGATCGACGACGTGACCCCAGACTTCGACGGTGACGATGCCACCATCCTTGCGGCGCCAATCGAACTCGATGCGGTCGACCACGCGCTGCGGGAAAAACCGTCTCAGCAGCTCCTGGCGCAGCTCGAGGTCGACGTAGACATCGTCGAGATCGAGCTCGAGAAGCTCGGCGATCGTGTAGCCGAGCAGCGTCGCGAGTGCGCCGTTCGCGTAGATGAAGACGCCATCCTGATTTGATCGGAACATGCCGACCGGCGAGCGATCGAACAAGCGATACAGCTCTAGATCCGTGAGCCCGGGCACGCGCGCCGAGTGTACTCAGTTCACAACAGAAGTGCGTCTTCGATATCGTTGAAAGCGCCGGCTCGCCACCGGGCGAGCGAGCTGCGACCCTTGAGCAGGTTCTCGGTCTCGGCGAGCACCGCCTCGAGATCCACGAGCCAGCAATACGGGTCGTGGGGCGAGCGCTGACCGACGTCTTCGGAGAGCGCCTCTGGCGGCATCCACGCGGCCATCTTGTGGCTCTGGCCAGCCAGCAACGACCGCACTGCGACATTGGCCAGCCGGCTGCCGAGCAGGCGATCGAACGCCGAGGGCCGGCCCCCGCGCACGACGTGACCGAGCACTGTCACCCGAGTCTCGATCGACGAGGGCTCGGCATTCGGGTGCCGCGCCTGGAGCTTGGCATCGACGAGCTGCTTCAAGCGATCGACTGGCACGGCGACGCCTTCGGCCTTGATGATGATCACGCGACGGCCGCGGCGTGCCGGGCGCATGCGGACCGTGGTCACGGCATCGACGATCTGGTTGACGATATCGTCCTCGGTCTTGCCGGCCTCGGGGAACAGTGCGAGGTCGGCGCCGACCGCGATCGCCGAGGTCATCGCGAGGTAGCCGCAGTCGCGTCCCATCACCTCGACGATGAACGTGCGATCGTGCGCGGTCGCGGTGTCGGCGATCTTGTCGCACGCCTCGACGATCGTGTTCATCGCGGTGTCGACGCCGATCGACAACCCGGTGAGCGCGAGGTCGTTGTCGATCGAGGCGGGCACGCCGGCGATGGTCAGGGTCTGGCCGGCGAGCTCGTCCGGATCGGCGAGCTTGATCGCGCCGGTCAGCGAGCCGTTGCCGCCAACGACGATCAGCGCGTCGATCCCGCGGTTGGCGAGCACCGTGCGGGCGCGATCGCGGACTTCTTTGTGGTGGAATTCCTTGCAGCGCGCCGAGCCGAGGATCGTGCCGCCCTCGCGCAGGATGCCGGCGACGTCGGTGGGCGTGAGCTCGACGATCGCGTCCTCGAGCAGGCCGCGATAGCCGCGCTCGATGCCGACGACCTCGACGCCTTGCG
>JAYWCI010000115.1:0-14203 GCA_043780895.1 Kofleriaceae bacterium
CCGAAGGACATTCCCGAGATCCAGGCCGAGTTTGCCGCGCAAGGTGTGACGTTGCTCGCCATGTCGGCCGCGACCGGTGAAGGAGTGCCCGCCGTGCTCGAAGCGATCTGGGCCAAGCTCCATCCCAACCGGCCCGACCGGAAGTAATTCGGCCTTTCCCATCTGGGGCGCGTCGGCTTGAACCACCCCCTAGCCGGGTGTTACAACCGCTCTATTCCTAAAAGGAATTGTGGCAGGAGAGCCTGTCGCAAAGAGGGCACGCCAGAGGCCGAAAGAGTCGGCTGGAGATCTATGCGAGCATTTTCGAACGTCGTCGTTCTGTCATCGCTGCTGCTAGCTGCGGTTGCTGTTGCTGGTGGTACACCAGCAGCGAAGACACCAGCGGCGAAGACACCAGCGGCGAAGACTCCAGCCGCGAAGACGCCGACCCCTGTTACCGCAACGGGATCCGGTTCTGGTTCTGCTGCGGCTCCGATTCCGGCAGGTGCTGGTTCGGGATCCGCGGCCGAGCAGCCGATCGATCCGAATTCGGTGAAGCCCGAGGACATGCCGACCGCCGTGCGCATGCGCCGGCTCGAGCAACGCACGCAAGCGCTCAAGGAGCGCGCGTGGGAGTTGAAAGCGCGCATCCAGACGCTCAAGGAGCAAATGCTCGGCGGTGGCGTCGGTGCGCAGGCGCTGATCTCGCACGACAACGAGATGGGCAGCTCGTTCCACCTCGTGAAGCTGACGTACACGCTCGACGGCACGCAAGTGTTCGCGCGGACCGACGACAGCGGCGAGAACCTCTACAAGACCAAGTCGTTCGACATCTTCACCGGCCCGATCTCGCCTGGTAACCACCAGCTCGCGATGGTCGCGACCTACAAGGGTCACGGCTACGGCGTGTTCGAGTACCTCTCGAAGTTTACGTTCACCGCGCGTAACACGAGCTCGTTCACCTCGACCGAAGGCAAGATCGCGCGCGTCGAGTGCCACGGCTTCGAGAAGGGTGGCGCCGCGACTCCGATGGAGAAGCGCGCCGCGATCGACTGCAAGGTGACCGACGTCGCGCCGGAGAAGGCCGCCGTTGCACCCGCGCAGCAAACGCCGGGCGCGACGCCACTACCGAACACGACACCCGCGGCCTCAGCAACCGCTCCGGGGAAATAATCCATGCGTCAGTTCAGGACGATCGCGACGGCGTTCGCGCTCCTGCTGAGCGCGCATTCCGCTATGGCCGACGATGTCGGCAACAAGCTCTCGAGCTACGAGCAAGAGGCTCGCAACCTCGGCACGGATCTCCCTCGCCCGAACGAGCAGGCCACGCAAGGGCAACGCCGTCTCGTCGATGCGCAGGTGTCGTTCCAGCTCGGTGACTACGATCAAGCCGCGTTGACCCTGTTCGACATCGCTTCGAAGGCGACCGGTCCTGATAAAGAAACCGCGACGTACTACCTCGGCGAAGCGCTCTATCAAAAGGGCGACAAGGGCGCCGCGCATACGTACTTCGCCGAGATCTCCGCGATCCCGACGAGCAAGTACTACCAGCTCTCGCTCGTGCGCCTCGTCGAGATCGCGATCGTCCAGAAGGACTTCAACGAAGGCCAGGACGCGCTGACCAAGCTGACACGAGCGGGCGCCACTTCGTTGCCCGCGGGCCAGGCTCTCCCGCAGATTCCGTACGTCGCGGGCAAACTCGCCTTCGCGCAAGACAAGTACGACGACGCGCTCGCGCAGCTCAACAACGTGCCGAAGGGCTCGCCGTACGAGTTCCAGGCGCTTTACTACGCCGGCGCCGCGCAGGTCGCGAAGAAGGATCTCGCGAAGGCGAGCGACATCTACAGCGATCTCGTCAGCAAGAAGCCGCGCACGGCCGCGGATCGCCGCGTGATCGAGCTCGCGCAGCTCGCGCTCGGCCGGTTGTTCTACGAACGCGAGCAACCGAGCAAGTCGATCGATTCGTACTTGCTCGTCGATCGCCACAGCGATCTGTTTCCGGATGCGCTTTACGAGACCGCGTGGGTCTACGTGAAGAACAAGCAGTACGACAAGGCGCTGCGCGCGCTCGAGTTGCTCGAGCAGAGCGATCCGCAATCGGAGAAGACGCCGACCACGCGGATCCTCGAGGGCAACCTCCGCATTCGCAAGGCGCAGGCGATCCGGCTCCAACAAGTCAACGGCACGATGGCGACCGGGGACACGACCGATCCGGGCGTCGAGTACGACAAGGCCACCAAGATCTTCTCCGACACCCACGACCTCTACTTCCCATCGTACCAGACGCTGTCGGCGCTCGTGTCCGGCAACCTCGATGCGGCGGCTTTCGTCGAGCAGATCGCGGGTCGAAGCTCGCACGTGTTCCAGACCGCGGCGCCGATTCCGGATGCCGCGGCTGCATGGCTCCGCGAGCAACCGGAGGTCCAGCGCGTCGTCGGTGTCGAGAGCGACCTCGGCGAGATCTACTCGAACATCGTCGAGAGCGAAGACATCATCAATCGCCTCGAAGGCGTGCTCGCGACCGGCGATCGCACGACCGTGTATCCGAAGCTCGCATCGCGTCGTCATCGCATCGCCGCGATTCAAGATGACCTCGTGCGCGTGCGCTCGAACATCGCGGATGAGCAGCTTCGCCTCGTCGATAGCTCTGGCGAGCTCGCCGGCGCCTCGGCCACGCGCAAGCAGCTCGCGCAGCAGTACGCGGCGATGGGCGATCCCGAGAAGGCGTATGCCGATCGCGTCGCACAGACGCGTGGGAGCTACGAGCAGACCGACAACACGCTGACCGAAATCTCGGCCGCGATCGATTCGACTCAAGCGATGGCCGTCGCGATGCGCACGTATGCGCTGACCCCGGCGGTCGACCCGGCGATGAAGGACACCGTCAAGACAGATCTCGATTCGGCGGCGCAAGAAGCCCAGGCGATCGAGGACGAGCTCGCGGCGATTCGCAACGAGACCGCGCTGGGTAAAGACCTCGCGGGCGTCGGCGATGAAGGCATCGCGGCCGCGCGTGCGCTGCGCGCGCAGCTCAAGACCGCGCAGGATACCGAGCAGCGCTTGCTCGACGGGTTCGCCTCGGCGAGCCGCGATCGCGGCAAGACCGGCAACCTCGTGTCGCTCGGTGATCGCGCGAGCCAGCTCGCGGCGAACCTCGATGGCACCGACCAGACGATCGATCGCTCGGTTGCTGTGGGCCTCGAGGAAGTGAAGATCCTGCTCGCGCAAGAGCGCGGCAACCTCACCGGGTACAAGGCCGAGCTCGGCGACTACGAGAGTGAAGGTCGCAGCGTCGGTTCGCAGGTGCTCGCCGATTCGTTCAAGGACGTCAAGGCGAAGCTCTACGACGTGGTCGTCCGCACCGATGTCGGTGTGGTCGACGTGTCGTGGTCGCAGCGCGAGGATAACGACGACGATCTCAAGCGCCTGAACCTCGCGCGCAGCCGCGAGCTCAAGCAGCTCAAGGACGAGTTCAAGGACGTGCTCGAAGACACCACCAAGAAGGTGAGCACGCCGCGTAAATCCGATCTGCCGCCGGCGAACACCGAAGGTCAGCCGACCTCGAGTCCCGACAAGCAGACCGCACCGGGCGACAACCGCGTCAAGCCGGGCGAGAAGCCGGCGCCGTCGACGACCGCGCCGGCCGTGAAGCCGGACGAGACCAAGACTCCAGCTCCGGCGCCCAAGAAGGCGGGCAAGTGAAGGGCGTCATGCGTAAGCTGCTCGCGATCGCGCTGCTCGGCAGCTTTGGCATTGCCTCGGCGCAGCCGGGTCAAACACAGTCTCAAGCGGGCGCCGTTCCCGCGCCCGCGCCGGCGCCGTCTCCTGTTCCCAACGAACCCGCGAATGCGCCGGGCGTCGGCGTTCCTGCCGTGCCGGCGCCGGCGGTGAACCGCGGCCACGCCGTCAACACCACGCCGCTCAAGCTCGATCAGCGCGACATGGACGAGCTCAAGGACGTCGAGTCCGAGTACGACCAGTTCACCAAGGCCGCCGACGATCACGACAAGCGCATGCGCACGATCGCGCATCGCGAGTACGACCAGCGCACGGGCGAGCTCGAGCGTCGCTACGCCGAGCGGATCGCGAAGACCGAATCCGATCAGGTCAAGCATCACACCCAGACGATCGCGCTGCTCGAGAAGTTCCTCGTCGATCACCCGGATCACGAGACCTTCACGCCGGATGCGATGTATCGGCTCGCCGATCTGTATCTCGACAAGGCGAACGAAGAAGTCGATCAGCGGATGGCCGCGCAAGAAGCGCTGCCCGCCGGTGCCAAGGAAGATCAGGCCGCGATCGTCGCGGACTACTCGCCTTCCCTGACCCTGTGGGAAACGATCCTCACGAAGTTCCCGTCGTATCGCCAGACCCCGGCGACGATGTACTTGCTCGCGTACTACACGAAGACCAAGGACGACCGGAAGTCGCTCGAGATCTTCTTGGCGCTCGCGTGCTCGAACAAATATAAGTGGAACGATAAAGCGCCGGTCATCCCGACAAAGGCCGAGGCGATCAAGCGCGTCGAGCAGAAGCAGCTCCGTGATCCGTACGCCGACTGCACCCCGTATCCTGGCGCCGAGACCGAGCTCGTTCGTCACGCGTGGGTTCGCGGCGTTGCCGACGAGCACTTCGCGGTCGCCGGCGAGCTCGACGACGCGATCGCCGCGTACCTCAAGGTCGCGAACGGCGGCAACGAGTCCAAGCTCTACGCCGAGTCGCTCTACAAGCTCGCGTGGAGCTTCTACAAGCGCGACTTCCTGCTCGATTCGATCAAGCGCTTCGATCAGAGCGTGAAGCTGTATGACGACACGGTTGCCGCCGGTAACCAGCCGCCGCTCGAGCTTCGCGACGAATCGATCCAGTACATCTCCGTCGCATTCACCGATCCGTGGGAAGGCGAGACTGATAGCGATCCGGCCAAGGCCTTCGATCGCGCGAAGAACTTCTACAAGGGTCGCGAGAACGAGAAGCACGTCCGCGACGTGTGGGTCGCGCTCGGTCACGCGTTCTCGGATCTCCAGGCATGGGACCAGGCCGTCGATTCGTACAAGATCGCGCTCGGCCCGCCGTGGGAGCTCGATCCTCACAACCCGCTCGTCAACCAGGAGATCGTCAACGCGTTCGAAGCCAAGGGTGACAAGTTCGCGGCCGATCAAGCCGCGGCCGAGCTCGCCACCAAGTACGCGCCGGGCACGGCGTGGTACGCGGCGAATGAAAAAGACCGCGAGGCGATGGAGAACCAGCGCCGGATCGCGGAGCGCGCATTGTACGCGGCGTCGCGCAACACGCACTCGGCAGCGACGCAGCTCCGCAAGGACTACGAAGCGGCCAAGACCAAGGATCCGCAGGCCAAAGCCGAGTACCTCGCGATGTACGGCAAGGCGATCGAGCTGTATCGCCAGTTCATCGAGACCTACTCGGACTCCGATTACGTCTACGAGTTCAGCTTCCTCGAGGGAGAGGCGCTGTTCTATGCCGAGCGCTATCCCGAGGCGATCGCGCAGTACCGCTGGGTCCGAGACCACAAGGACATGGGCACCACGTACTACCTCGATGCCGCACGCTCGGTGCTGCAGTCGCTCGAGGCCGAGGCGCAAGCCGAAGTCGTCGCCGGCAAGCTCCAGCCGCTCAAGATCCCGTCGGTCGCCGATCTCCAGGCGCAGCCGCAACCGTGGCAGCCGCAGCCGATTCCGCCGACGTACATCGATCTCCAGGCGGAGTACGACAACTATCAGAACGTCGTGCCAGATCCGTCGGCCGCACCGCAACAGGGCATCAACGCCGCGTTGATCTCGCTCGCGTACCTTCACACCGACGACGCGATTCGTCGGTTCGGCAAGGTCGAAGAGAACTTCTGCCACACCCCGCCCGCCGATCCGCGCGATCCGAAATCGGTCGCGCCGGCGTCCAAGGCGAAGGACGGCATCCTCGCGATCTACCAGGCGCAGAACAACTTCGACCTGATCGAGCAGACGAACAAGAAGTTCATCTCGCTCGGTTGCGGCGACAAGTCCGCGATCGATCTCGCGATCAGCCAGAACCGCTCGTTGAACTTCACGCGCGCCGCGGACCTCTACAAGAAGGAGCAGTACGTTCCGGCTGCCGAGGCGTTCTATCGGTTCTACAAGAACGCACCCGCCGCCGATCCGGATCTCCCGACGGCGCTCTACAACGCCGCGGTCGCATACAAGCTCGGCGATCGCCCGAAGACCGCGATCGGCCTGTTCAAGGAGTTCACCGCGAAGACCGACAAGCGGTTCAAGGAGAGCCCGTACTACCTCGACGCGATCCGTCTGACCGCGGCGAGCCAGCAGGCCGCGTTCCAGTACGACGAAGCGATCAAGACCGATCTCGAGCTCTACGACGTCACGAAGAAGGCGAAGAAGCTCGGCATCAAGCCGCCGGATCCGATTCCGGGTGAAGCGCCCAAGACGCTCGATCAGCTCGGCCTCGACGCGATCTACAACGCCGCGTACGCCGCCGAGGTCAGCCGCGACTTCAAGCGCGCGACCGACCTCTACACGCAGTACATGAAGATCGAGCCCGATCGTCGCAAGAACGATCGCGCGCTGTGGTCGATCGCCGGCATGGCGCGGCAGTCGGGCAACGTCAACGACATGAGCGAGTACCTCGATCGCTGGCGCGCGCGGTACGGCAGGGATGCCGGTAACGCCGACGACTACGTGAAGTCGTTCTACGACACCGCGAAGCTGTGGCGCGCAAAGGGCCGTACGCCCCAAGCCAAGCTCGCCGAGCAAGCGACCCTCGATGCGTGGAAGAAGACAGGCTCGCCGAAGAACACGACCGGCGCGAAGTACGCCGCCGAGTTCGCGCTCGCCGATGCCGAGACCTACTACGCGAACACGTGGACGCCGTTCGAGATCAAGAACGCGGCAAGCTCGACGAACATCAACATCGCGAAGAAGCAGATCACGGCCCAGCGCGATGCGATCGAGGCGCTCCGCAAGAAGGCGGAAGATAACTATATCGGTCTCGATCAGTACGGCGTGCTCGAGGCGTCGATGGCCGCGAAGGTCCGCTTCGGCGACATCCAGTACGACCGCGCGACGAAGGTCGGCAACATCCCGGTGCCGAAGATCATCGCAGCGAACGATCAGGTCGTCGCGCAGTTCGAATCGCAGCGCGATGCAGCGCTCGCGAAGGATCTGAACGAGGCCAAGCAGGACTGGGCCGAGGTCGTCGACCTCGCGAAGAAGGGTGGCGTCTCGAACAAGTGGAGCCAGCACGCGAATGAAAACCTCGCGCGCGAGTTCCCCGACGAGTTCAAGGCGCTCCGCCAAGAGATCATCCAGGGGACGGACACGCCATGAAGAAGATCCTTCTCGCAGTGGTGTTGGCCGCCTGTGGCGGTTCGGCGAAGCCCGCGACCACACCGCACGCCGGTGGCGGCACCGCCGCGAATCCGAACGGCCAATCGATGGCCGACAATGGAGATCCGACCGGATCCGCGGCCACTGGTAGTGGCAGTGATGCGGCTGGTGTTGGTGGCGGCGGCGCATTCGGTGGGACCGATCCGACACCGGGTGCGGAAGCGCCGGTCGTGTTCCCGAACCTCGATCCCGATCCGACCCAGGCCAAGTCGCAAGTCGATCAGCACCTCGCGGTCGCACGCCAGGCGCTCTCGGCGCCGACGCCGGATGCCGATACCGCGCTTCGCGAGGCCAAGGAAGCACTGAAGATCGACGCGACCTCGATCGACGCGGCCGCGTACTACGCGTTCGCCTACTATCACAAGAAGCAGTACGACACGGCCGAGCTGGTGCTCGACGACGTGTTCAAGCGCGATGCCGCGAAGAAGAACGCCGGCATCTACTACGTCTACGGCTTGGTCTACGACCACACGAACCGGCCCGAGCAGGCCGTGCTCGCCTACAAGAAGGCGACCGAGCTCAACCCGAACTTCGCGAGCGCACTCGTCAACCTCGGCGTGCACCAGCTCCAGAACAAGCAGTACGCCGATGCGCAGGGCACGTTCGAGCGTCTCACCCGGGAGTTCAATCGCAAGGATGCGATCACGCTCACGTCGCTCGGCTCGGCCTACCGCGGCCACGCCTCGGACTACCCGGCTGGCTCGGGCGACCGCAACCAGCTGATCACGCAGGCCGAAGCGGCATATCGCAATGCGACCGTCGCGAACCCGAACTACGGTCCTGCCTACTTCGACCTCGCCATGCTGTACCTCGATGCCGACCCGTTCCCGTCGGGCGGCGGCACCCTGGACACCATGCAACGTCTGAATGCTGCTAGGGATTTCCTCGAGAAGTACAAAGACATGCCTGGCGTAGACACGAAGCTCTACGACGAGCGTTTGAAAGACGTGAACAAGGCGATCAAGCGGGCGACCAAGAAGCAGAAGAAGCCCACCCCGTGAGAGGTCTCATGCGTTCGATCCTCGTCCTAACACTGCTCACGGCCACGGCTGTCCCCGCGTTTGCTGACTCGCCGGAGCGCTGCTCTGACGACGCCAACGACAGCGACAAAAAGCAGGGCAAGTTCCACATCGAGTACGTGGGCGGCAAGCCCGTCACCGTGATCGATACGGTGGTCGCGGTGTGCGGCAAGGTCCCGCGCCCGAGCGTTGTCTACGTGCTCACCGCGAAGAACATTAGCTACGAATGGGAGAGCCTGAAGCAGGACTTCATGCCGCTTATTCTCGCGACCGTGAAGAAAGCGCCGTTCTGATGGCGAGTCAACGACCTCCCCAGCAACCGAACGGTCAACCGCGCCGGCGCGTGCTGCGCATCGGCATCTTGCTCGGCGGCAAGATCGTCGAAGAGCGGTTGATGCGCGAGCGCTCGGCGGTGTCCGTCGGCCAGTCGATGAAGAACACCTTCTCGATCCCGGTCGAAGGTCTGCCGCTCGAGTTCACGCTGTTCGCGATCGATCAAGACAAGTACTACCTGCGCTTCTTGCCGAAGATGGACGGCCGCCTCTCCGACGGCGGCAACGTGTTCACGCTCGAGCAACTCAAGACCAACGGCGCGCAGAACACCGGTGATTACTATCAAGTCGCGCTCACGCCGACCGCTCGCGGGAAGTTGTCGCTCGGCGATCTCACGGTCCTGTTCCAGTTCGTCACCGAGCCGCCGCGACAGCCCAAGCCGATGCTGCCCGCCTCGGTGCGCGGCACGTTCGCGGATCGCTTCGATCCACGGCTGTCCGTGATCATGGGGGCCTCGATCATCATCCACTTTGCGGTGGTGATCGTCGCGCTCACGATGGATCGCCCGACCGATAACGGCATGGCCGATCGCGCCTACAACATGGTCTTCCAACCGGACCAGTACCAGGCCGACATCAAGACCGAGCCCGACAAGGCTTCACCGGCCGATACCGCTGGCTCGGCCGCGGCCAAGACTCCCGAAAAGGTCGCGGCCAAAACGCCCGACAAGCCGGCACCCAAGCCCGCGGAAAAAGATCCGGGGGCGGGTCGCGACTCGGCCAAAGACATCGCGATGCAACAGCAGCAAGCCAGCGCGATGGCTGACCTCCTCACTGGCGAAGGTGCGAACGGCACGAGCGAAGGCGACATGAGCAAACGCCGCCCGGGTGCGGATCTCGGTCAACAGATCGCGGATGTTCGTGAAGGTGGCAAGACCGTCGCCGTCGGTGGTGGTGCAGGCCGTGGCCCGCGTGGCGATGGCGATGCGCGCGTCGGTAACGGCAAGGGTCCAGCGATCAACGGCCCCGGTGGCACCGAGACCGCAGGCGGTCCCAAAGAAGAGAAGGCGCCGACGGGTCGCATCCAGGTCAGCGACAAGCAGACGTTCGACGACTCGTCGCTCACTCCCGATGTCGTCCTCTCGAAGATCCAATCGGTCTACATGGCGCAGATCAAGCGCTGCTACACGATGTATCTGAAGAAGGATGCGTCGGCTCGCGGCAAGGTCACGCTCAAGCTCACCGTCAACGAGACGGGTCGCGCGGTCTCGACGGGTGCGACTGGCTTCGCCGGCGAAGTCGACGAGTGCATCAGCAGCTTGATGGGCACGTGGCGCTTCCCTGTCCCGAAGGACAAGGACAGCGAAGCGACGAGCGCGAGCTTCGCGATCACCCTCCAGCTCGTGCCGGACTGATCGAGATGCCCGGCGCAGTCGTCTGGCTGACCGGACTCTCGGGAGCGGGCAAGACTACGCTGGCTCACGCGGTCGCGAAGAAGATTTCGCGACCGAGCGAGATCATGGATGGCGACGAGATTCGCGAGTTCTTGTCTGAAGGGCTCGGGTTCTCGAAAGAGGATCGCGATACCAACTCGCATCGCATCGGCTTCGTCGCGCGCTTGCTCGCCAAGCACGGCGTGCTGGTGTTCGTCGCCTCGATCGCGCCGTACGCCGAGACCCGCGCGCAGCTCGCGAAGCGCTCGCAGGAGGCGGGTCACCAGTTCGTGGAGATCTACGTCCATGCGCCGCTCGAGACGGTCGCCGCGCGCGACGTGAAGGGCCTCTACAAGAAGGCACTCGCGGGCACGATCGACCACTTCACCGGGGTGAGCGATCCGTACGAACCACCCGAGCACCCGGCGCTGACGGTCCACACCCACGTCGAGTCGCTCGACGAGAGCGCCGACCGCTTGGTCGAACTGCTCCGAGCTCGCGGCCTCGCCTAGTACGCTTTGACGCAAAATTACGCACGTATTATGTCTCACGCTCTCGGTAGAGGAGCCGCTTGTCGAGCGAGCACGGGCGGCTGCTCGGCAACGAGGCACCAGCCTCGATGCCCTGATTCGCGAACGGCCGCTATCCGAGTAGCATGCCGGCCGCAACGGTCGAGTTCGTGGCCTCGTCGACGAGGATGAACGAGCCGGTCGTGCGGTTCTGGCGGTACGCATCGAAGATCACCGGCGAGGTGGTGCGCAACTTCACCCGGCCGAGGTCGTTGAGCCAGAGCTGCTCGGCCGGCTGCTGATCGCCGGTGTTGACGTCGAGGCGGTACTCGAGCGACTCGACGATCGCGCGGGTCCACCGGGTCGTGTGCTTGAGCGCGTAGCGGCCGCGCGGCGCGAGCGGCTTGTCGGTCATCCAGCAGATCATCGCGACGAGCTCCTGGCTGACGGTCGGCTGGTTGTTCGGCCGCGCGATCACGTCGCCGCGGCTGACATCGACGTCGTGCTCGAGGTGCAACGTCACGCTCATCGGCGGGTACGCCTCGGTGACATCGACGCCGCCTTGTTCGATCCGCACGATCTTCGTGGTCACTCCACTGGGCAGGATCACCACGTCATCACCCGCGCGCAGCACGCCACCTGCGACTTGACCGGCGTAGCCGCGATAGTCGTGGTGAGCATCGTTCTG
The DNA here is from genome assembly GCA_043780895.1 of Kofleriaceae bacterium. GTDB lineage: Bacteria > Myxococcota_A > Polyangia > Haliangiales > Haliangiaceae > JABFXX01. Next base: position 11,295 of record JAYWCI010000115.1, read on the forward strand.
AGACTGCGGGCGAATCACCCACTGCACCGGAAACCGCGCCGAGATCAGATCGTGCTCGTTCGTGAGCGGCACCGCTTCGAGATGCTCGAGCAGGGTCGGGCCCGCGTACCAGGGCATCTCGATCGAGCGATCGACGACGTTCGCACCGGTGAGCGCGCTGATCGGGATCACCTTGTAGTTACGAAGCTCGAGCCGATCGGCGAGCGCGGCGAGGTCACGCTCGATCTCCGTGAAGCGCTCCTGGCTCCAGCCGACAAGGTCCATCTTGTTGACCGCGAACACGAGGTGCGGGATCTGCAGCAGCGACGCGATGTGCGCGTGGCGACGCGATTGCTCGACCAGGCCCTGGCGCGCATCGACGAGCACGATCGACAGCGACGCGGTCGACGCACCGGTCACCATGTTGCGCGTGTACTGCACGTGGCCCGGCGTGTCCGCGATGATGAACTTGCGCTTCTTCGTCGCGAAGTAGCGATACGCGACATCGATCGTGATGCCTTGCTCGCGCTCGGCGCGCAGACCATCGGTGAGCAGCGCGAGGTTCGTCCGCTCGTCGCCGCGGCGGCGCGAGACATCCTCGATATGCTGGACCTGATCTTCGAACACCGTCTTGGTGTCGTAGAGCAGCCGGCCGATCAGCGTCGACTTGCCGTCGTCGACCGAGCCGGCGGTGGAGAACCGCAACAGCTCGCTATCGTCCTCGAGTCCGAACTGCGCGATTTGCACGGCCACCATCAGAAATATCCTTCGCGCTTGCGATCTTCCATCGCGGCCTCGGTGAACTTGTCATCCGCGCGGGTCGCACCGCGCTCGGTCACGCGCGCCGCTGCCACTTCCGCGATGACCTCGTCGAGCGAGCGAGCCGGCGAGCGCACCGCGCCGGTGCAGGTCATGTCGCCGATCGTGCGGAACCGGACCGTCTCGGTCCGGATCACTTCATTCGGTAGCAACGTCACGAACGGATTCGCGGCGTAGAACATGCTGTCGCGCTGGAACACGTCGCGGCGATGCGCGAAGTAGATCGACGGCAGCGGAATGCCTTCGAGCTGGATGTATTGCCAGACATCGAGCTCGGTCCAGTTCGACAGCGGAAACACGCGGAGGTGCTCTCCGCGCTTCACGCGACCATTGTAGAGCGACCACAGCTCGGGGCGCTGGTGCTTCGGATCCCACTGCCCGAACTCGTCGCGGTGCGAGAAGATCCGCTCCTTCGCACGCGCGCGTTCTTCATCGCGACGGGCGCCGCCGATCGCGGCGTCGAATTTATGCTCATCGATCGCGTCGAGTAGCGTGGTCGTCTGCAGCCGGTTGCGCGATGCGCGCGGTCCGGTCTCATCGGTCACGCGACCCGCGTCGATCGAGTCTTGAACGTGCGCGACGATCAGCCGCTCGCCGAGCTGCGCCACCATGCGGTCGCGGTACTCGATCGTCTCGGGAAAGTTGTGACCCGTATCGACGTGCAGGAGCGGGAACGGAAACCGCGCCGGCCGGAACGCCTTTTCGGCCAGCCGCAGGAGGACGATCGAGTCCTTGCCACCCGAGAACAGGAGGACGGGTCGCTCGCGTTCAGCCGCAAGCTCTCGAAAGATATGAACACTTTCGTCTTCGAGCGCGCGAAGGTGGGGTCTAGTGAACGTCCGCAATAACAGACATATATCCGTGGATGCCGTCCGTGTCCAGCGAGATCTGGCCTTCACCCAGCGCCACGTAGGCCGCCATCTCACCTCGGAAACGTCAGGCTACCTCAGATACTTCACGCTGAGCTACCAACACATCTCGCGGTTGGCCGAAGCACCGACTGATGAAAAGCTGGGCGTGCGCGTTGGTAAGTTGGGGAGTCGTGCGGCGCACGGATGGTGGCCACGTCTACGCGACCATCCAGGCGTATCCGCGACTCAACTGAGCTCGTAACAGGATCTCGTGCAGCCAGCGCCTGACCGCGCTGGCTGCAGTTCGTTTCGGGGTGCGCTACGCTGGTCGTATGCGTGCCGCGCTCGTCGGATTGTTGATCGCGAGTACGGTGCAGGCTGCGCCCGCTCGCTGGGAGACCGTGCCGCTTCCGCCGGCGATGCCCGCCGCGGCGGTGACGGGGACGATCAGCTCCGAGGGCGCAGAGATCTACTACGCGACGTACGGCAGCGGCGATCCGGTCGTGCTGCTGCACGGCGGCCTGGGCAACGCCGACCACTGGTCCAATCAGGTGCCGGCGCTGGTCGAGGCGAAGCACCGCGTGATCGTCATGGACTCGCGCGGCCAGGGCCGGAGCACCCGCAGCGCGGCCAAGATCTCGTACGCCGCGATGGCGGGCGACGTGATCGCGGTGATGGACAAGCTCGAGCTTCCGCAAGCCTCGATCGTTGGTTGGAGTGACGGCGGCGAGATGGCGATGAAGCTCGCGATCGCGCACCCCGAGCGCGTGACTAAGCTCTTCGTGTTCGGCGCGAACTACAACTCCGAAGGCAGCAAGCCGCGGCGCAATGGGCGCAACGCGGCGTTCGATGCCTATGCGGTGAAGTGCCGTGCCGATTACCAGAAGCTCTCGAAGACGCCGAAGCAGTTCGACGAATCCATCAACTGGTTGCTACCGATCTGGCGCAACCCGATGGGGTTCACCAAGGATCAGCTAAAGTCGATCCAGGCACCGACAGTGATCGCGGATGGCGATCACGACGAGGTGATCCAGATGGCGCAGATCGAGGAGATGGTGACGCTGATCCCGCACGCGAAGAAGGTCGTGTTCGGGGACGCGAGTCACTTCGCGCTGTGGCAGGACCCCGAGAGCTTCAACAAGGCGCTCGTGGAATTTCTGGCGAACTAGCGACGACGACGATCCAGAGCACGGGGCACTTTGCATGCCGCGGATCTGCCCGAACTCCCATGAGGCACTGTCCGAGCTGGCTGATGTTCGG
>JAYWCI010000116.1:0-49376 GCA_043780895.1 Kofleriaceae bacterium
CGACCCGCGATCGGTGGCGCGGTGTGTGGCGTGTTCCTGTGCGTCTTGCCGCAAGTCGCGGGCAACGGGTTCGAGGAGGTGACCGCGATCCTCGACGGCAAGATCGCGATCGCCGGTGTCGCGCTGCTGTTGCTCGCAAAGCCGCTCGCCACCGCGGCGTCGGTCGGTTCGGGGAATCCCGGCGGTGTGTTCACGCCGACGCTGTTGATCGGCGCGTGCACGGGCCTGCTGTACGCGCTCGGCTTGCACGCCCTGTTCGGCGATGCGATCTCACCTCCCGGCGGATACGCGCTGGTGGGGCTCGCGGCGACGCTCGCCGCGACGACGCACGCGCCGCTGATGTCGGCGATCCTGGCCTGCGAGCTCTCGGGTGACTACGCGCTCGTGCTGCCGCTGCTCGTCGGGTGTGCGCTCGCAGCAGGCATCGCGCGCCGGCTGTACGTCGACTCGGTCTACACCGCCGAGCTCACCCGACGCGGGGTGCGCTGGAGACTTACCCTCGACGGTCGGCGCGTGATCGACCCCGAGCCCGAACCGGTGATCCTGCCCACTTACGATTTGTGAAACCGCCGTGGTCGATCATGGGTCTAGAACGGCATCGCGTATCGCGACGATGTCGACGCGCTGGCCGCACGCGCGGGTGCACTCGTCCGCACTCGTTGACAAATTCGCTCGAGAGCGACGACGGACCACTACTCTTTGATCAGGTGCGTCGGATCTTCGGGCCACTGATGACGCGGATAGCGCCGCATCAGCTGGTTGCGGAGCGCCGGGTAGTGCTTGATCCAGAAGCCAGGCAGGTCGGTCGTCACTTGCACGGGCCGCTGGTTCGGCGCGAGCAGATGCAGCACGAGTGGCACGCGGCCCTCGCCGATCGTCGGCGCGCGCGCGAGCCCGAAGAAGTCCTGCATGCGCGCGCCGACCCACGGTGGCTTGTCGAGCTCGTAGTGGATCTGGACGCGGCCGCGCCGGGGTAGGTTGAGGTGGCTCGGGGCGAACCGTGCGACGAGCGCTCGCTTGTCGCCGAGCTGGGCATCGAGCAGCTCGAGGAGGTTGGCCTTCTGGAGCTCTGCGAACGAGATGCAGCCCTCCGCGGCATTTGCGATCACGCCGGCAAGCGCCTCGTCGGTCGGCGCGGTGATGCCGGTCTCGGGTGCGGCCTTCGCGACGAAGATGATCCGCGCGCGCCACTCGGCGAGCGCGTCCTTGTCAATGAAGCGCTCGATGCCTGCAGCGAGCGCCTGCTTCGCGAGCAGCTCGGCCGCCGCGTGACCCGCTCGACGCGCACCCTCGACATCGCGCTGCTCGTCGAACGCGAGCCCGTCGTAGGTCATCTGCATGATCCGCTCGACGCGCTGGCGCTCGCTGTTCCACACCAGCTCGTCGCGCTCCTCGATCCGATCGAGGTAGAGATCCAGCAGCCAGCTCGGATCGATGCCACTCGCGCGCCGGATCTGGACGCGCGAGGCGGGACCGCGCTGGGCCTGGCCGCGCGCCCCCGTCTCGGCGACATCGACCGCGACGACGAGCTCGGGCTCGAGCACGGCCGAGCTCGCGGCGAGCGTGCCGCTCCCCCCGCCGGCGAAGATGATCTCGTTCGAGCGTGGTGCGCGGCGCTTGCCGACGCGATCGGGATACGCGCTCAGGATCGCTACCTGCAACGCACGATCGATGTCGTCGTCGTTGGCCGGCGGACGCGTGCGCGTATCGACGAGCCGCTCGAGCTGCTTCGCGGCGCGATCGACGCCGAACGCCGTCGAGATATCGAGGTTGTCGCGACGCAGGCGGTCCGGTCGCAAGCCCCCGGCGCGTGCGTCGACGAACGCGTCGAGGTCGTCGATCAGATCCGACGGCGACGACAGCTGCGCGGTCTGGTTCGGGCCGCGCCGGGTCAACCGCAATTCGCGCACGCCGAGCAGGCCCGCGATCACGCAGCCCTCGCGCGCTACCCCGCGCACCTCGCACTCGCACAACAACCGGCCGACGCGCGGATGGACCGGAAACCGCAAGATCCGCCTGCCGAGCTCGGTGATCGCGCCGTTGGCGACGGCACCGAGCCGCTCGAGTAGCTCCTCCGCGGCCCGTGCTGCCGCCGCCGGTGGCGGTTCGAACCAGCGCAGCGCGGCGAGCCCCGCGAGCCCAGCGCCGTAGAGCTCGAGCGTCGCACCCGCGAGATCCGCGCGCTCGACCTCGGGCGCCTCGAACGCGCGGCGCATGTCGTGATCGTGCTTCGTGTACAGCCGCACCACGCGCCCGGGTCGCGTGCGGCCGGCGCGGCCCGCGCGCTGCGTGCAGCTCGCGCGACTCACGGCTTCGATCTCGAGCGACGGGATGCCCGACCACGGCGAGAATCTCGCGATGCGCGCGAGCCCGCTATCGATCACCGCGGTCACGCCATCGATCGTCACCGAGGTCTCGGCCACGTTCGTCGCGAGGATCACCTTGCGGCGCGAAGCGGGGCGCACCGCGGCATCTTGCTCGTCGGCGGTGAGGTCGCCGTGCAGCGGCATCACCGCGAGATCGAACGTGCGCGCCGCATCCTCGAGATCCTCGGCGCAGCGCCGGATCTCCCCGGTCCCGGGCAAGAACACGAGGACGTCGCCATCGAGGCCCTCTTGCGCGACCTTGCGCACCGCCGCCGAGACTTGCTTGCCGAGGTGCCGATCGTCGGGCTGCGGGAGGTACTCGATGGTGAGCGGAAAGGTCCGGCCTTCGCTGCGCACGATCGGCGCATCGCCGAGAAATGCCGCGACCGGCTCGGCATCGAGCGTCGCCGACATCACGAGCAGGGCGAGGTCCGGGCGCTGCTCGCGCAATCGCGCGACCAGCGCGAGCGCGAGATCACCGTCGAGGTGGCGCTCGTGAAACTCGTCGATGATGATGCAGCCGACACCCTTCAAGTCCGGATCGTTGAGCAAGCGGCGCGTCAGCACGCCCTCGGTCACGAGCTCGATCCGCGTCGCTGCCGAGATCTTGCGATCGAAGCGAACTTGATAGCCGATCTCACTGCCGAGCTCGACCCCACGCTCGCTCGCGATCCGCGCCGCCGCCATGCGCGCCGCGATCCGGCGCGGCTGTAACACGACGATCGAGCCGCTCACGATCCCGGCATCGAGCAGCGCGCCCGGCACGCGGGTGGTCTTGCCCGCGCCCGGCGGGGCAACGAGTACGCACACCCGACGCTCCTTCACCGCAGCGACCAGCTGCGGCAAGACGTCGTCGATCGGGAGCCGCATCATCCGAGCGAACCATACATGGCCTATGCTCGATCGCGATGTTCCCCGCGCCCGCGATGCCGGACTTCCCGGCCGGCCAGTCCACGGTGACGACCACCGTCGTTCGCTACGAAGACCTCAGCCAAGAAGGTCGGTACGTGCCGATCGCGTTGCCCTCGACGCAATCGGGTCTGTGGCGCGATGTCTTGACCACGCACGCGGGCGCACGCAACTCGCTCAAGTCCGGCATTGTCCCGGTGCTCACCCGCATGGTGATGACGTCGCTGCCGCAGCCGATCCATGTCAATCGACCGATCGAGACCACGGCCGGCTTCGAGCTCGCGCACGGCATCGACGCCACCGGTGCGGTCGACAAGCTGTTCATGCTCGTGTGGTCCGAGGTTCGGGGAGCGGCCGGCCGCGTGTCGCCGCACTCGCAACCCGGTCCCCTCGCGCTCGCGGGCCGGCTGTTCGCCGAGCAGACCTTCACGCGTCTGATGGCGCCACCCGACAAGCGTAAGGTCACGCGGCTCGAGGTCGAGGGCTATCCGAGCGTGCCCGACAAGCTCTATTGCCAGGCCCCACCGGCGAGCGCGCAGGAAGTACCCGAGGGCGCGACCTGGCTCGACGAGCTCGCGCCGGATACCACCGACTATGCCTTCTCGCTCGATCAGACCGACGCGAACCAGCACGTCAACTCGCTGGTCTACATCCGGATGTTTCTCGAGGCTGCGAATCGCCGGTTCGCCGATCGCGGCAAGGGCGGCAAACTGCGGACGCGCGAGGTCGATATCGCGTATCGCAAGCCGAGCTTCGCGGGAGAGCGCGTGCGCACGCAGCTGCGGATGTTCGAGCACGCCGACGGGCTAGGTGTGGCCGGCTTCATCGCGGGCGACGACGGTAAACCGCGCGTCTACGTGCGAGCCGACATTGGTTGAGCGCCACCACCGGAGCCATCGTCAGAGGAGGGCGAGGGCCTCGCGAACGAGCGCTAGATCGCCATGTGCCCGCGGCGTCGACGGTAGCGCGGCGAGGCGCGCCTGCTGGAGCGCGAGATACGTGCGCAGGTGTGGGTCTCGGCGCGCGAGGAGCCGGGGGCCGAAGCGAAACGAGAGATGCTCCGGTACCGCCGCATAGCTCGGATCCGCTTCGATGGAGCGCACGAGCGTGACCACCTCGTAGTGCGCGATCATCTGCTCGTTCGCGATGTGAAACGAACCGATCGCCCAGCGCCGGATCCTCTCGGCGCCATCGTTCGGCTGCACGACGAGCCGCGGCGGGAGCCGCTGCGGATGGCGCGCGAGGATCGCGGTGATCAGCTTCGCACCCATGCCGGTGATCGAGACGCTGTCGATCGTCGCGGCGAGCGAGGCGTCGATCGGCTCGAAGCCATCGCCGAGCCGCACGTCCGCCGGCAGGCCCGCCAGCGTCTGGCACGACAGCTCGTACGGCGCTCGCGTCTTCTCGACGACGATCGCGTGCGCGATCCGCCCGCTCTCGAGCAGGTAGCGCGGCAGGTAGCCGTGATCGGATCCGATATCGAGGTGGCGATGACCTCGCACCTCGTTGGCGACCGCACGCAATCGAGCATCCACGCAGCTACCAGGCCGCGGTCATCGCGTCGAAGAAGCTCTGCGCGGTGACCTCGAGATCCGGTCGCGAGCACGCCTTCTCGGTCTCGGCGAGCGTTGGCTTCGCATCGTCCTTGTACTCCGCGATCACGCGGATCTGGTTCTGACCGTCGTTGAAGTACAGCGTGTACGCGCACGTGTACGCGATATACGCCGCGCCCTTCTGCGGACCCTTGTCGGCGACGCCGCTGATCTGGCCGAGCTGGAACGTGTAGATGAGATCGGTCTCGTGAAACTTCACGGTGCCGAGCTCGAACTTCGTATCCTTCGCCGCGTGGATCTTCTCGGGCACGAGCTTCTCGAGCTCGGGCTGGCGCTTCTTCCAGGCTGCCAGCTCCATCGGCGTGCACGGCCCGAGGACCGCGGTGTCCGCGCACGGCGCGATCGTGGTCGTCGCGGAGATCCGTGGGTGATCCTCGGTGACGTGCTGGACCTCCATGCCTTTCGCGGCATCGACCGCGTGCGGCACGATCTGAAAGCCTTTCCAGGTCTGGCGCGCGAGCACCGCGAGCACGGCTCCGGAGATCGGACCGGTCGTCTTCATCGGCGGCTTGCCGCTGCCGTGCGGGAGCACGATATCGGGCGCGGGTGGCGGCGCACTGCTCGACGCCTTGTTCTTCGCCGGATCGACGTTCGCCATCTCCTGCGGGGGCGGCCGATGGGTCGGCTTCTCTTTGCAACCGACCAGAACAAGAGCGACTAGAGCAACACTGCGCACACGGCTAACCTATCACCATCTTCACCGCGAGCCCGATCAACACGAGTCCACCGACCGCGCCGAGCTTCTTGCCGAAGGTGCTCGCGAGGGCGCGGCCGGCGAGATGCCCCAGCATGGAGCACACCGCGGTGACCACGCCGATCAAGAGGACCGACACCCACGGTGGTACGGGCACGAGGGGCAGGGTGATGCCGGCCGCGGCGGCATCGATGCTCGTCGCGAATCCGAGCCCGAGATAGACCATCGTGGTGCCTTTGACGGGCACCTCGTCCGCGTCACTCGTCACCGCGTCGTGGAGCATCTTGCCGCCGATCAACAGCAAGAGCCCGAACGCGACCCATTTGTCCCAGCCGACGATGTACGGCCCGATCGCCGCGCCACCGAGCCAGCCGAGGGCCGACATCGCGGCCTGAAACCCGCCGAAGACGAACGGCAGGATCACGACCTCGCGATGGCTCTCCGCGCCGAGCGCTCGCGCTGCCGAGACCGCCGCCGCATCCATGGCGAGGGCGAGTGACAGCGCGATCGCCTCCCACATTCCAGACTCTACGAGGACAGGTTCTCGAACAGACCGGCCGCGCCTTGGCCGCCACCGATGCACATCGTGACGACCGCGTAGCGACCACCGCGACGACGCAGCTCGTACAGCGCGCTCGCCGTGAGCTTCGCCCCCGTGCACCCGAGCGGGTGACCGAGCGCGATCGCGCCGCCGTTGACGTTGACGCGGTCCTCGGGGATGCCGAGCTCCTTCATGCAGTACACCGACTGGCTCGCGAACGCTTCGTTGAGCTCGAACAGCTCGATGTCCGAGACCTTGAGGTTGTGCTTCGCGAGGAGCTTGCGCACCGCGGGAATCGGGCCGATGCCCATGATCTCTGGATCGACACCGGCGACCGCGAACCCGCGGAACAGCGCGAGCGGCTTCACGCCGAGCTTCTCGCACATGCTGGGCCTGGTGACGATGCACATGGCCGCGCCATCCGAGAGCGGCGACGCGTTACCCGCGGTGACCGAGCCACCTTGCGCGAACACCGCCGGCAACTTGCCGAGGCCTTCGAGCGTGGTGTCGTGGCGCGGCATCTCGTCGATCAAGAAGTCGGTGTAGACGCGCTTGCCGTCTTTGAACGAAATCGCGCGGACCGGCACGATCTCGTCCTTGAACACGTGCTTCTGCTGCGCGACGGCCGCTTTTTGCTGCGACTTGAACGCGAACTCGTCCTGCATCTGACGCGTGATACCGAACCGGTTCGCGACGTTCTCCGCCGTGATGCCCATCGGCGTGTTCGCGCCGGGCAGGTGCGCCATCAAGTCCGGCGACGCCGAGAGATGGAAGCCGGTCATCGGCACGTAGGTCATCGACTCGACGCCGCCAGCGAGCACGACGTCGGCCGAGCCGATCGCGATCGCACCTGCGGCCGTCGCGATCGCTTGCAGACCGCTCGAGCAGAACCGGTTGATGGTCTGGCCCGGCGTCTCGATGCCGAGGTCGGCATTGAGGGCGATCAAGCGAGCGACGTTGAGCCCTTGCTCACCCTCGGGCATCGCGCAGCCGAGGATCACGTCGTCGATCTTGCCCTTGAATTGCGGGACGCGCTCCATGAGCCCGCGGATCACATCCGAGGCGAGCTCGTCGGGGCGCTTGGTCGCGAGCGAACCCTTGAGGGCACGGCCGACGGCCGAACGAACAGCTTCAGCGATGACGATGTCTTCCATGGCTTAGTTCCTCAGGGGCTTGTTGTTCTGGAGCATGTACTGCATGCGCGCCTGGCTGAGCGGCTCACCGCACAGCGACAGGAACGCCTCGCGCTCGAGCTCGAGGATCTCGTCCTCGGTGACCGCGTGGGTGTGACCACTGGCGCCACCGCACAGGACATTGGCGAGCTTCATCGAGATCTTGACGTCGTGCTCGCTGGCGTACTTGCCGGCGTGCAGCGTGTTGACGAGCATCTGCAGCGTCGCGATGCCGTTCTCGCCGGGGAGCTTGTACGCGCGCGGCGTCGGCGCGTGATGGCCCGCAGCTGCGAGCCCGATCGCGCGTTGCTTGGCTTCCCACAGCTGGCGCGAGCGATCGAACGACACGCCGTCGCTGTTGCGGAAATAGCCGAACGCCTTGGCTTCCTCGGCCGAGGTGGCGACCTTCGCGAGCGCGATGTTCTTGAACGTCTGCGTGACGAACGCGTAAGTGTCGATGTCGGTGCCCTCGGGGATGCCCTCCATCGAGCGCCACAGCATGTTCATCGTGCCGCCACCGCCGGGGATCAGGCCGACGCCGACCTCGACGAGACCCGCGTAGGTCTCCGCTGCGGCTTGCACGGCGGTCGCGCCGAAGCACAGCTCGAGCCCGCCACCGAGCGTCATGTTGTAGGGCGCTGCGACGACTGGGACCTTCGCGTACTTCATGCGCTGCGTCGCGTACTGGTAGTCGTGGATCATCGAGCGCAGGCCGTCCCACTGCTTCTGGCCCGCGGCGACCACGACAGCGAACAGGTTCGCGCCGACGGAGAAGAATTCGCCCTGGTTCCAGATCACCATCGAGCGGAAGTCGCGCTCGGCGCGCGCGACCGCGTCGTGGATCATCTTGATGTTGTCGGCATCGATCGAGTTGGCTTTCGTTTTGAACGTCAACCCGAGGACGCCGTCTCCGAGATCCCACGCTTCGGCGCCGGAGTTCTTGAGGACCGGCGATCCGCCCTTGCGAAGAATCTCCCACGTGACTTCACGCGGATCGGGCTCGCGCGCCGTGTAGCCGCTCTTGATCGGGTCCCAGACCTTGCCGTCGGCATAGAAGCCTGTCGCGTTGGCGGCGAGCATCTTGTCGAACCATGCGGGAAGAGCCACGCCCGAGGCCTTCATCTTCTCGGCAACCGCCGCAAAGCCGGCGGCATCGCCGCCGCCCAGGGCATCCCAGGTCTCGAACGGCCCGAGGTCCCAGGCGTAGCCCCACTTCATCGCGTTGTCGATCGAGACGATCGCGTCATGCTCGACGATCTCGGGAATCCGGCGCGCGGCGTACGCGAGCGAACGCGACAGCACGGTCCACGCGAACTCGCCGACGATGCCGGGCGCAGCCGCGAGCTTGCGCACGCGCTCCTTGGTGTCCTCGATCTTGGCGATCGCCTTGGTGGCCTGCTTGATCTCTTCGTTCGTGGCGTTCGGCCGATACTCTCCCGTCTTCGGATCGAGCGTCAGCAGCCCACCTTTGCCGTCCGGGCTCTTCTTGTAGAAGCCGCCCCTGGTCTTGTCGCCAAGGATGCCCTTGGTGATCATGTTTGTGATGAAGTCCGGCGCCTTGAAGGTCGCGCGATCTTCGTCGGCAGTCAGGGTCTCGTAGCAGTTCGCCGCGACGTGACCGACGGTATCGAGACCGACGACATCCGCGGTGCGGAACGTCGCGCTCTTGGGGTGGCCCATCGGGATGCCGGTGATCGCATCGACATCTTCGGGCGACAGGCCCTTCTCGAGCATCAGATGGATCGTCGTCATCATCGAGTGCAAGCCGATCCGGTTGCCGATGAAGTTCGGCGTGTCCTTGGCCCACACGATGCCCTTGCCGAGATCCTTCGCGAAGGTCTCGGCGGCCTGCTTGGCCTCGGGCTTGGTCTCCGGCCCCGCGACGAGCTCGAGCAGCTTCATGTAGCGCGGCGGGTTGAAGAAGTGCGTCACCATGAAGTGTTGCTTGAACGCTTCGGTGCGACCGACGAGCAGGTCCGCGATCCGCAGACCCGAGGTGTTCGAGGCGATGATGGTCTCGGGCGCGACGAGCTTCTCGAGCTTCTCGAACAGCGCGCGCTTGATTTCGAGCCGCTCGACGACGGCCTCGATGATGAGGTCGCAGTCGGCGACCTTGCCGAGGTCATCGTCGAAGTTGCCGATCGTGATCAGCTGCTCGTTGCGCGCGTGCATGAACGCCGCGGGCTTGCTCTTCTTGAGCTTCGCGAGCGCACCGCTGGCAAATGCGTTCTTGCCACCTTTGCCATCTGGCGGAACGATGTCGAGCAGGACGACGGGGATGCCGGCGTTGGCACAGTGAGCGGCAATGCCGCTTCCCATGACGCCCGCTCCAAGCACGGCGACACGGCGAATGGGTCGAGTCATGAGGCGGACCATAGCGCGCGGCTTGGGATATGGTCGCGAGGTGCCGCAGAAAAACCTGCTCAAGATCTACGGACTGATGTTCGTGATCGCCGTGATCGCGGTGGTCATCGTGACCATCGTGGTGATGGCCACGGGAGCGAGCACTGCCACGACCGACACGAGCCATACCGCGGTCGATCGGTCGTCGCTGGTTCGGATTCAGGTCCGTGCACCGAAGCGGGCGACAGTCGTGATGAACAATCGGCCGAAAGGGCAGGCCCCGATGATGTTGCTCGTGCCGCGGAGCGATACCCCGATCGACATCTCGGTCACGCTCGGCGGGCGGATCCTGACCAAGCACGTCACGCCGCACGAGGACATCGTGCTCGACTTTCCTTAGAACTCGTAGAACCGGGCGCCGGCCGACACGACGATGCCGATGTCGTGGTCGACGTCCGACAGATCCGCGAGCCACACCGCGGCGCGCAGCTCGAACCGATCGACCTCGATCGCGGCGCCGAGCGAGCTCGCGAGGCGGATCCGCGCGCTGTCGTCGGTGAGGCCTTGCACGTCGACATCGACGCGACGGAAGATCAAGCCGACCTCGCCCTCGAGGTAGCCGCGCACGAACCCGTCGGTGAGCTGGAACCGCGCACCCCCGAGCAGCGGGATCTCCGAGATCCGTGCGCGCGCATCCGGATACTGATCGATCGGTCGATCCGCGTGGACGGTCGCCCCGAGGCGCGCGGTGACCTCGACGAACTGCGCGACCGGCACGTGGAGCCAGATCGAACCACCACCGCCGTAGCCGGTCTCGTGGATCCATGGCGACAGCGGGATCGACAGCGTCGCATCGACACCGACTTGCTTCACCGGCTCGGCGGCTACCAGGCGTACCGGTAGCAACCACAGCGCGAGCGCGCGGGTCACTCGATGATTGGCGCGTCGGTCGAAACGCCCGCGCCGTACCATCGTTCCGTGCCAGAACCGATCAGGGTACCCGCACCGGTGTTCTGATCGATCGAGATGACGTTGCCCTTATTGGTACCAGCGTCGACAAAACCGTAGAACTTACCGGCCCAGTAGCCCAGACCGAAGATGCTCTTGAAACCGGTCGAGGTGCCGAGTGGGGTCGCAATCCAGGTCGTGGGATCGATCTTCGCCAGATAGTCAGTGGCGCTGGAGCCGACCTTGACCGTCGCGTAAATGCCGAGTCCGCGCACACCTACTAGATCACCTGAAGAGACCACCTTACCGAGTGCGACCGTGCCGTAGCTCCCGATCTTGGTCGCTCCGCCGGTCGACGGATCGATCTGGAACACGTCACCTTGGTTGTTGGCGGTGACCAAGATGTCGCTGCTGTTCGGGTCGTTGACGTTCGTCGGTACGTAAGACAGGCTGGTGAGCCCGGTCACGGTGCCGGTCAGATCTTTGATCAGCGTGACGTTAGCGTTCGTCGAATCGATCGAGAACAGTTTCGTCTGGGTGACGCCGACCATCTGATCGTTCTTGTCGATCGCGATATCGGTGAGGGCCTCGGTGCCGAGGCCGACCATCGTGCCGACGGGCTGCGGCATCAGCGTTTGCGTGTCGATGCGATACAGCGTCGTACTCGTATGCGCGTAGACCCGCGAGAAACTCGAGTTGCTGCCGCTGTCATTGCCCCGACCATCGGACGGCGGATGCTGAGCTGCGTCGACGTTGACACCGTCACGATTTGCCGGACCACAGGCGATCAGTAACCCGGCGGCGACCCACGACCAGGAAAGAATTTGCACGGCGCGGAACATACAGTGTCCACCGTTCCTCTTACATGGGAATCTCGTCCAGTCGATCAAGGTTAGAGGTCGACCCTTCTCTCATGTCATCCGACCCCAATGACCGCACCGCCACGCTTCCGCCGCGAGGCACATTGGCGGTGTGTGAGGACACCACCGGAAACGCCGAAGCCCTTTTACCGGTTGATGATCCTGACCGTTACGAGCAGATCGGTGAGCACGCGAGAGGTGGGCTGGGCCGGATCGTACGAGCCGTCGATCGCAGGCTTGGTCGCATCGTCGCTGTGAAGGAATTGCTTCGCCGTGATGACTGGCACGAAGCGAGATTCGTTCGCGAGGCCTTGATCACTGCGCGCCTCGAGCACCCCGGGATCGTGCCGGTCCACGAGGCCGGCCGGTGGCCGAACGGCGATCCGTACTACGTGATGAAGCTGGTCGAGGGCCGCACGCTCAAGGAGCTGATGTGCACGCATCAGAGTCCGCGCGAGAGGCTCGCGCTCCTGCAACACGTGATCGCGGTCGCCGATGCCGTCGGTTACGCGCACTCCCAGGGCGTCGTCCATCGCGACGTCAAGCCGTCGAACGTGATCGTTGGTTCGTTCGGCGAGACGATCGTCGTCGACTGGGGCCTCGCCCGCGATATCCGCGACACCGTCCCGGAGCCCGCGCCCGACCTCCTCGCCGAAGGCTCCGGCGTCGCCACGATCAGTGGCAAGGTCGTCGGCACGCCGGCGTACATGGCACCCGAGCAAGCGCGCGGCGAGATCGTCGACGCGCGCGCGGATGTCTACGCGATCGGCGCGGTGATGTACGAGCTGCTCGCCGGCAAGGCGCCGCATCACGACGAGACGCCGCGCGCGATGCTCGATCGCGTGATCGCGGGGCCGCCGGTCGCGATCGACTCGATCACGCCGACGGTACCGCCCGATCTCGCCGACATCATCGGCAAGGCGATGGCGCGGTTGCCCGAGGAGCGCTACGCGAACGCGACGCTGCTCGCCGAGGATCTCCGCGCGTTCCAGACCGGCAAGCTGGTCAGCGCGCACGTGTACACGCCGTGGCAGCTCGTGTGCAAAAAGCTCGCGCAGCATCGCGGCGTCGTCGTGGTCGCGCTCGCGAGTGCGGTCGCGCTCGGTGCGGTGGGTGTCGAATCGGTGCGCGAGGTCGTCGCCGAGCGCGATATCGCGCGCGGCGAGCGCGGTCGCGCGGACTCCGCGCGCGTGCTCGCCGAGGCCAAGCAGCGCGAGCTCGTGTTGCTGCAGGCCGAGACCTCGCTGCGCAAAGATCCGACCGCCGCGCTCGCGTGGTTGAAGATGTATCCGATGAGCGCCGGCGATCGCGAGCACGTGATCGACGTGATCGATGAAGCGACCGCCGCGGGTTCGGCGCGCCACGTGTTCCGGCCGGGCGACTGGGTCTCCGATGCGGCGTTCACGCCGGATGGCCAGGCGGTCGTGCTCGTCGCGCGCGATGGTCTCGTGCGCAGCTTCGAACTCGCGAGTGGTCGGTCGCGCGTGATCGGCAAGGCGCCCTCGGATCCCGAGACGCTCGCGATCTCTCCCGATGGCACGGTCGTCGTCACCGGCGGTGCACTCGGTGAGGTGATCGCGTGGTCGCTCACCGGCTTGCCCGAGAAGAAGCTCGCCGAGCGCGGCAAGATGGTCACGAGCGTCAAGTTCGATGCGAGCGGCACCCAGCTGATCGTCGATCGCGAAGGCCACGTCGAGCTCCTCGATCTCGCCGGCAAGCTGACCCCGATCGGCCCCGATACCGCGCAGCGCACGGCGGTCGCCGAGCGCGACACCTCGAAGCGCGTCGTGCTCGTCGCGCCGAACAAGGTCGCGGTCGGCGGTAGCGTGATCGCGCAGACCGATCGCCAGATCGAATTTCTATCGCTGTCGCCCGATGGTGCGCTCGTGATGATCCACGATGGCCACTCGCTGTTCGTCGTGCCGTACGCCGGTGGGCCGCTCGCGAAGCTGTGTGCGTTCGATTCGCAGATCAACGAGATCGTGTGGACTCGCGATCTCGCGCACGCCGCGGTGATCGGTAAGCGCGCCGATGTTTCGTTGGTCGATTTTCCTGCGCACTCCGTACGCGAGCTGCGCGGTCACACCGACTCGGTCTACAACGGCGTGTTCACGAGCGATGGGCGCGAGCTCCTCACCGCGAGCGACGATTCGACCGCGCGGATCTGGAACCTCGACGACGGCTCGTCGCAGGTGCTGCGCGGTCACGAAGACGATGTCTGTCGCATCCATCTCTCGCCCGACGAGAAGCTCGCGGTGACCGCGTCGCTCGATGGCAGCATGCGCGTGTGGTCGCTCGCGAACAGCGATGCGCGGGTGCTCTTCGAAGGCGCGCCGATCCTCTCGCTCGAGCTGGTCGATGGCAAGGCGCAGGTCCGGACCGAGACCTCGCTCGCGAGCTGGGATCTCGAGCGCGGTACGCGTGACGTGGTATTCTCGTGGCAACAGGGGCTCGGCCAGGGCAGCCCATCCCCGGATGGTCAGCACCTCGTCACGCTCGGCGCGAACTGGACGCTCGAGCTTCGCGGCCGCCCGTCGTTGTCGAGCCCGGGTAGCGCGATCCTGCTCGCCGGGCATCGCGCGATGATAACGCACGTCGAGTGGAGCCGCGACAGCAAGACCGTGTACTCGGCCTCGGTCGACGGCACGCTGCGCAAGTGGGATGTCTCGACCGGCAAGGGCACGCTGCTCGTCGATGGCAACGCGCCGGTGCGTGGCTTCGCGGTCGCCGCCGACGATCGGATCGCGGCGCAGGTCGGCGAGGCGGCGATCATGATCTGGCCGGATGGTCGCGCGAAGACGCTCGGCACCGGTCCCGCGTATTGCACCGCGCATGCGAGCTTCGATCGCGTGAAGGATCGATTGCTCGTGCAGCGCTGTGATCGCGGCTTCGCGATCCTCGACGGCGACAAGCTCACGAGCCTCGACACCGATGACAAGGCGATCGTCTCGATCGCGGTGTCGTTCGATGGTTCGCGGATCGCTGGTGCGATGAACGATCGCACCGTGCGGGTCTGGGATGCGTGTGGGGCTCTCCTCCAAGTGCTGCGCGGTCACTCCGATCTCGTGCTCGATGTCGCGTTCTCGCCCGACGGCAAGTCGCTCGCCTCGGCGAGCTACGATCGCACCATCCGGATCTGGCAGCTCGACACCGGTCGGCATCGCGTGATGCGCGGCCACGATGCGGCCGTCAATCGCGTGCTGTGGCGCGATGCCAGCCACCTCGTGACCGCCTCGGCCGATGGCACGTTGCGGGTGTGGCCCGTGCCTTCGCCCGACGTGCCGACGCAAGCCGAGGTCACCGAACGGCTCGATCGCGCGACGTCCGCGACGATCGACGCGCAGAACCGCGCGACCAGCGTCGGCGGCTAGGTACGCGTGTCGAGCCCCGCCTACTCCCAGCTCCCGTCGATGTTGATGTAGACGCCGTTGCGGTTCTCCCAGCGAGCTTCGCGCCAGCGGTGACCCGCGCGCTCCCTCTCGTAATGACCGGCGACCCAGACCCACTGGCCGCCCGACCAATCCCAGCGACCGCGCTGCCAGAAGAAGCCGCGGCGCGCTTCGAACCGCTCCTCGCGGATCACGGGCGGTCCCGCGGTCGGGCCCATCGCATCCCAGCCGCCTTCGGTGCGGATGTAGACGCCATCGCGCGTCTCCCAGCGCGGCTCGCGCCAGCGATATCCCGAACGCTCGCCCTCGTAGCGACCCGGGCTCCACACGTAGGCGCCACCGCGCCACTCGTAGTTGCCGCCGACCCAGACCTGGCCGCGACGATTCTCGTGGCGCTCGAACCGGGCCGCGGGCGGTGCCTTGTGCGACCAGTCGTGGCGCTCTTCGCGACGCTCGTCGTGGCGCTCTTCGTGGCGATCTTCCTTGCGCTGGTCTTCGTGGCGTTCTTCGTTGCGGTCGTCGCGACGTTCTTCGCGATGGCGTTCACGATCTGCAAATGCCGACGTCGCGATGACGAGGCCGAGCAGCGAGGCGAGCAGCGTGGTTTTGTTCATAGCTCTCCGTGGGTTTTCCGACGACGGTTGCCTCGGATCGTACCTGTCTCGCCCCATCGGAGTTGAGCGCTCTACAGTTGTTTCGCAATGAGAACCGCCAGCGCGGTTTCTGAGAGGTGTGTGCGCTCACGCCACAGCCGCGAGCTCGGCTTCGATCGCGGCTTCACCCTCTCGAAAGGTCGGATAGCGCAGGGTCAGCCCGAGCTCGGTCTTGAGTTTGGTGTTGCGGACGCGGCGGTTGCGATGTGCGACACGCGGCGCGCCGGGCTCGTACAGCGACCGCGAGGGCGGGAGCGGAATGCCCATCCGCTCGCACAACCAGGTCGCGTAGTCGCGCTGGGTGGTCGGCTCGTCATCCGCGACGAGATAGGTCGACTTGGTGACCGCGCGGTCTTCACACGCCTTGACCACGTTCACGACATCGTCGACGTGAATGCGCGAGATCGCATGCGAGCCGTCGTCGAGCAGTTTGTAGTCACCCTTCGTCAGGCGATTGCGCACGCCCCGGCCGGGCCCGTAGACGGGTGCGAGGCGTAGCGTGACGAGGCGCAGCCGATCGAATCTGCAGCTCTGGATCTCGTGCTCGTCGGAGACCACGTTCTTCATGCTCGGATCGTCGTGCGCGACCGGCGTCTCTTCGTCGATCCAGACCTCGTCGTCCGGACCGGCGCCGTAGAGCCCGCTCGAGCTGAAGTAGATAAAACAGCCGGCACCTGCGCCGTATGCGGCTTGCAGGGCCGCGCGTAGCGCCATCCCGGGCGTCAGGTTCGAGACCGGTGGGATCGAGTAGATCACGGTGCAGCCGGCCATCGAGGCGACCGCGACCGGCAGCTGCTTGGGCACGTTCGCATCGAGATACTTGATCTCGCCCCCGAGGGCCGCGAGTGGTGCGAGCTTGCCCGTCGATCGCGCACACACGCGTACCGATCGACCTTCGGCGAGCGCGGCGCGCGCGATGCGAGAGCCCACGTAGCCACAACCGAGCACGATCAACGGGATCACCCGCCGACTGTTGCACGCTCCGCATGCCAACCGTTAGTACACATAAACCATGTAGGGCTTTGGCCGATCCACCGTCGCATGAGACCTCCCGGATCTGGATGTCCGCAGCGCTGCAAGACCCAGGGCTCGTTCGACATGCCGGTCTTCGGTTGCGCGCTCGAGGCCTCGTGAACCGCACCGCCGGGTTCGACTACCGCGTGATCGATTCGAACCGTCAGACGGTCCATCTCCGGGTCGTCGCGAGTGCCAGAAATCACGACCGCGTGCACGGTGTCGCGATCGACATCACGAAGCAGACGGACCTCGAACACGAGCTCCGTCAGGCGCAAAAGCTCGAATCGGTGTGCCGAGTTGCAGCGGGAGTCGCGCACGAGCTCGACACCCCGTTCCAGTTCGTCAACGACAGTGTCCGGTTCTTGCAGACCGCAGTCGAAGACGTGATGTTCGCCGTCGACAAGCTCCACGGCAAGTTGACGTTCCACAGCGTGATGGGGAAGGGGACGACATGCTTCGTGACCATCCCGATCCAGCAGCACATGCGAGAGGCAGCATGATCGAAATCGGGCCAGAGAAGATGCGGATCCTGTTCGTCGATGACGAGCCATCGATCTTGTCGGGCTTGCGGTCGCTGTTACATCGCCAGCGCAAGGACTGGGAGATGGTGTTCGCCCTCGGTGGCGAGCAAGCGCTCGAGCAGCTCGAGACGTCACAGTTCCACGTCGTCGTCACCGACATGCGGATGCCGAAGATCGACGGCGCGCAGTTGCTCCAGATGGTCCAGGAGCGCTGGCCCTCGACCTGCCGGATCGTGCTTTCGGGCCATGCCGAGCGCGAAGCGATGCTGCGCGTGCTGCCCGCGATGCACGTGTTCCTCGCCAAGCCGTGCGATCCCAAGACGCTGCGCACCGCGATCGACCGCTGTCTCACGGTCTCCACGTTCACGGACGACCCGGCGCTCCGCGCGCTGATCGGTCGCGTCGACAAGTTGCCCTCGCCGCCGCGCCTGTACTCCACGCTCACCAAGCTCGCGGACGATCCACGCACGAGCCTCGACGAGGTCAGCCGCGCGATCTCGACCGATACGGCGTTTGCCGCGAAGGTGATGCAGATCGCGAACTCGGCCGCGTTCGGCGAAGCCGAGACCACGTCGCTCCCTCGCGCGATCCACTACCTCGGGCTCGAGTTGCTCCGCACGATCGCGCTGTCGACCTCGATCTACGCGCCGCCTTCGGGCCCACCACTCCCGTTCTCGCTCGAGCGGATGCAAGATGTCGCGTTGCGCGCTGCGGGCCTCGCGCGTCGCTACGTGCGCAATCCCGCGCTCGCGGATATCGCGTTCGTCACCGCGCTCCTCCACGATGTCGGCCGGCTCGTGCTCGCGCTCGGCCTCCCGGGTGACTACGCCGCGATGGCGAAGGAGTGCCTCGCGACCGGTGAATCCGTGTGGGTGGTCGAGCGCCGTCACTTCGGCGCCGATCACGCGCGGGTCGGCGCGTGCCTGCTCCAGATGTGGGGCTTGCCGCAGATCATCGTCGACGCGGTCGCCGCGCATCACGAACCGCGCGGATGCATCGGTGACCTCGCCGAGGTTGTCGCCGCCGTGCACGTCGCCGATGCCGTGTCGGGCGAAGACGATCCGACTCCCGTCGATCTCGAATTCCTGCACGAGAGCGGCTTTGCCAGCGAGCTCGAAGGCTGGCTCGAACTCGCGAGACCGGAGTCGTAATGCCGACCAGACCAAAGATCCTCTGCGTCGACGACGAACCGAACGTGCTCGCGGGCATGCAGCTCAACCTGCGCCGCGAGTACGACATCCTGGCTGCCGCGAATGGCGAGCAAGCGATGGCGATCCTCGAGGCGACGCCCGAGATCGTCGTGATCGTGTGCGACATGCGGATGCCGAAGATGAACGGCGCCGCGGTGCTCACGCGCTGCCGCGAGCTCTATCCGGAGATCTCGCGGATCTTACTCACCGGCCAGACCGACATGGCGAGCGCGATCAGCGCGGTCAACGAAGGGCAGATCTTCCGCTTCCTGACCAAGCCGTGCGATCGCGATCCGTTGCTCGCCGCGCTCCAGGCCGCCGTCGCGCACCACCGGTTGATCTCGTCCGAGCGCGTGCTCCTCCAGGAGACGCTCCGCGGTGCGGTCGCCGCGCTGGTCGATATCCTCGCGCTCGCGGCCCCGCTCACCTTCGGTCGCGCGACGCGCGTGAAGCGCCGCGCGAATCAGATCGCCGAGCTGGCCGCACTCCCAGATGCGTGGCAGCTCGAAATGGCGGTCTCGCTCCAGCACCTCGGCTACATGTCGTTGTCGGCGGAGACCCTGGCGAAGCTCTACTCCGGTCACGTGCTGAGCGAGGACGAGCAGAAGCAGGTCGCGAAGATGCCTGCGATGACCGAGCAGATCCTTTTGCACATTCCGCGGCTCGAGCCGATCCGCGCGATCCTCGACGTCGCCGCGCGCCAGGCCGCGTGGAGTGGTGTGGCGGGCGAAGGCAGGACCGAGCTCGCGGGCGCGATCCTGCGCCTCGCGAACGAGGCAGACGCGATCGAGACCTCCGGAGTTGCTGGCATGCGCATGGTCAAGCTACTGCGCACCAAGCCGGGTCACTCGATGCAGCTGCTCGACATGCTCGAGCGGATCATCGGGTGCGCGACCTCGAGCCTGTTCATCGCCGAGCTCCCGCTCGCGGGCCTGCGCACGGGCATGGTCATCGCCGAGGACATCTTCCTCAACGGCGCGCTGCTCGTGTCGCGCGGCTACTCGATCACGCCGAGCTTCCTCGAACGCGCTCGTCACTTCGCGAAGGACGCCGTGAAGGAGCCGATTCGGATCTTGATGACGAACGACGAGGCGCAGGATCAGCGTGCAGGTGGGATATCTAAGTGAGCGAAATCAATAGCTCCTACATCTCCCAACGCGGATCTTTTTGTGTGGTCACGTACCAAATTGTTTACCGCAGGGTGATCGCGTACCCCGTCAGGGTATCTCGCTGGGGTACGTCCCGGCTAACGCTGGATCCGCCAAGCCGTTGTGATCAGCAGCGTGAGGGAATGTACGTCTCCATACGATCCGTCCGTCCGTGCGTTGGCCCGCTAGTAGCACTACGAAACAATCACGATGAGCGAGCTCAAGACCTGGCGCCGGCAGTTTGCTTCGGAAATCGTTGGCGAGTCGGTGGAGATTGTCGAAGCCCTCGACACCATCCGGCGCGTCGCGAACACCGACTGCTCGATCCTGATCACCGGCGAGACCGGTTCGGGTAAAGAGCTGTTCGCCCGCGCCGCTCATCGCGCCTCGAACCGCCGCGCGAAGCCGTTCATCCCGGTCAACTGCGCTGCGCTCCCCGAGACGCTCATCGAAGCCGAGCTGTTCGGCCACGTGAAGGGCGCCTTCACCGGTGCGATGACCGCTCGCGCGGGTCGCTTCCTCTCGGCGCAGGGCGGCACGCTGTTCCTCGACGAGATCGGTGACCTGCCACTCTCGGCACAAGCCAAGCTGCTCCGCGTCCTCGAAGAGCGCGTCGTGTGCCCGGTCGGCGCCGATAGCGACACCGCCATCGACGTCCGCATCGTCGCCGCGACGCACCGCAACCTCGAGCAGATGGTGGCCGAAGGGACGTTCCGCGCGGACCTCTACTTCCGCCTCTCGGTCGTCCCGCTCCATCTCCCCGCGCTGCGTGACCGTGGCGACGACTTCGACATCATCGTCGACCTCACTCTCGTCCGCATGTGCGCGCGCAGCGGTCGCGACCTGATGACCCTCGAGCCGTCGGCACGCGCCGCGATTCGCAGCTACAGCTGGCCGGGCAACGTTCGCGAGCTTGCCCACAAGATCGAGCGCGCGGCGCTCCTCGCTCGCGGCACGCAAATTTGTGAAGGCGACCTCTCGCTCCCGACCTCGTCGGCGCGCGTGGCTCGCTTCAGCACGCAGCCCGTCGCCATGGTGGTGACCGCCGAAGGCTCGGGCCCGATTCCGAAGATGGAAGCGCCCGTCCTCGACGATTCGACCCTCGACCTGCGCAGCGCGCTCGAAGCTGTCGAGCGCAAGCTGATCGACCGTGCGCTCTCGAAGGCGAACGGCAACCGCACGGAAGCCGCCGCGCTCCTCGGCCTCAACCGCACCACGCTCGTCGAGAAGCTCCGCAAGTACGCGGCGTAGTGTTTCGATGTGCTGCCTGTAAAGCAGTGCGTCGAGGTGGAGCGACCACCCTGGCGTCGTCACCATAGGTGGGCAGCACGACCCGAGTCCGAGCGACGCGCTACTTGAAGTTGAGCGGATCGATGTTGTGGCGCTGGAGCAGCCGGCGAAAGTTCGTGCGATCGATGCCGGCCATGCGCGCGGCCTCCGCGACCGAGCCCTGCGCGCGTTGCATGATCTGCTGGAGGTAGTCGCGCTCGAACGCCTGGCTGACCCGGCGCTTTGCCTCGACGAGCGAGAGCGGCTCGTCGCCCTCGAGCTCCGGGAGTGGAATCGGCATCGAGCCGCGCACCTTGCGGATGTGCGACGGGAGTGATTCGACGCCGATGATGTCGCCGGTGCGCAGCGCGATCGCGCTGATCAGGCAGTTCTGCAGCTCGCGCACGTTGCCCGGCCACGTGTAGTTCATCATCGCGTCGAGCGCGGACGAATTGACCGTGATCGGAGCGCCGCCCGCGTGCGCTTGCATGAAGCGCGCGGTGAGGTCGGGCAGATCCTCGAGCCGCTCGCGCAGCGGCGGAATCGTCAGCACGACGACGTTGAGGCGGTAGTAGAGGTCCTTCCGGAACTTGCCCTGCTCGGCGGCGTGGTTGAGATCGACGTGCGACGCGGCGATCACGCGGACGTCTACCTTCTTCGTGCTCGACGAGCCGACCGGGCGGACCTCTTGCTCCTGGAGCACGCGGAGCAGGCGCGCCTGCACCGCGAGCGGCATGTCGCCGATCTCGTCGAGGAAGATCGTGCCGCCCTCGGCTTCGACGAAGAAGCCGGCGCGGTCGGTGAGCGCGCCCGTGAACGAGCCCTTCGCGTGACCGAACAGCTCGCTATCGATCAGGCTCTCCGGAATCGCGCCACAGTTCACGGCGACGAACGGCTTGTGCTTGCGCGGGCTGCGATCGTGGACCGCCTGCGCGACGAGCTCCTTGCCGGTGCCGCTCTCGCCCTGGATCAGGATCGAGACGCCCTGTTCGGCGACCCGCTCGATCGCCGCGCGGAGCTGACGCATCGGCACCGAGCTGCCGACGATCTTGGTATTGGTCTCGGTGATCGTCCTCGGCAGGACGAGCGAGCGGCGGAGACGCGAATGGCGCGCGGCCGAGACCACGCTATCGACGAGCTCGACCGGCTTGAACGGTTTGGTGAGGTAGTGAAACGCCCCGGCGCGCATACAGGCGGCGGCCGTGGTGGCGCTGGCATCCGCGGATAGCATGATCACCGACGCGGTCGCGCCGCTCTCGCGAAATTGGTCGAGCAGGCGAGGGCCCGAGATGCCGGGCAGGTCGACATCGAGCAGCACGACATCCCACGGCGCCTGGCGCTGCTCGAGCTTGTAGAGGATCGTCACGCCATCGGGCGCGGTCTCGATCTCGACGTGTTCGCCTTCGAGCTTTCGCGTGATGGCGCTCGAGATAGCGCCGATCATCGCCTGATCATCGTCGATGATCAGGACCTTGACCGGGTCCACTTTGCTCACCGGTTGCTCACGGGGAGAAACTAACCTCGGCCGGGCAACCTAACGAAAAACGTCGGCCCATCGCTCGAGCCACGATACACGATCCGTCCGTTGTGCGCCTCGCAGGCCAAGCGGCAAAAGTACAAACCGAATCCCCGTTTGCCGTTCGTACCCTTCGAGTACTTGCCAAATAAATTCCCCTGAACCTCGGGCGGAATTTCGGGGCCGTTGTTGAAGACGCCGATGTCAACACTCTGAGGGTCGGCCGGATCGGCGCGCGTTGCGGACACCCGGATCTGGCCATCCGACTGGCAATAGCGGACCGCGTTACCGACGAGGTTGTGGAGGACGCGCTCGATCAGCGCGACGTCGAACCAGCCGGTCAGCTCGGATTCGCACTCGATCGTCACGGCGACCTTGCAACCGACCGCGTGAACTTCGATCACGCTCTCGAGCAGGCCCTTGACGTGATTGAGCGTGCAGTGAGGCTTGACCGCGGCGTCTTCGAACCGTGCGATATCGACGAAGTTCGCGACCAGGCCTGACATCCGGCGGAGCGCGTTACGCGTCGAGGTCAGTGCCTGCGACTGATCCGTATCGAGAGCCTCGACCGCGGTGGACTCGAGGTAGTCCATATTGCAGAGCGCGACCGCGAGGCCGTTGTTGAGGTCGTGCGCGAGCATCGCGGCGGCTTCGGCGCCGTACGCGAGCAAGCGATCGGTACGTTCGCGCGCAATCCGAGAGTCCACGAAGGCACGCTGGGTCCGGGCGGCTGCCACCATCCGGCGGTGGAGCTCGGGAATCGGTGCGGGCTTCGCGATGACATCATCGGCACCTGCATCGAAGCAGGCGCTGCGCATCTCGTCGGAGTCCTCCCCGGAGAGCACCGCCACCCACACGGCATTACCGTAGAGCTCCTTGAGCCGCTTGACGACGACGATGCCGGGAGTGGGCATCTCGAAATCGACGAGCGCGAGGTCGGGTGCGGTCGTCTCGGCGAGGCTGATCGCGGGAGCGCCATCCTCGGCCGTCATGACATGGAAGCCGATCCGCGACAGGGCGGCTGCGGTCGAGCGACGCACGCGCGGGTTGTCGTCGACGATCAGGATGCGAGCGCCCGTGGGGGCGAGCGTGTGTACGCCCGACATCGTGGCGCGCGCCTCGACGGGTTGTTGCACAACGCCGTCGATCTGGAGGGGCACAGCTGGGTTCGCCACGCGGCGCGGTGCTGCGAGCGCCGTGCCGCTTGTCCCCGCCGTGAATTCGCGGGCCTGGCCGAGTTGGCACGCGTCTTCGATGGAGCAGCGCCGTCAACCCTGCCGACACTAGATGGGACCTGCGGTTGGTCGACTACCCCTTCTGATGGTGGCTTCAGTGGTCGAGATCGTGGACCTGGCTGACGCGATTCTTCATGCCGCCGTAGGCGCGGATGCAGATCGTGTCTGGATCGATCCCGTTCCTTTAGCGGAGAGCTGTTACATGATCTCCATCGAGCGTCGCGCGAAGGTCATCTCGACCACGACGATCGATGAAGAGGTCGCCGTCGCGGTGATCCAGCGCCTCGCGATGATCGCGGAGGTCGACCTGACCTCCGCGAAGCCGACCACGGGCGCTGCCAAGGTCCGCCGCGGCGAGCACACGTACGAGCTCGTCGTGATGGTGCGCCCTGGCATCCATCCCCGCGCCGAGCTGATGTTCCAGCGCGGCACGCGCGGCGAACAGCAAGAGCGCTATCGCAACCTCGAGGTCGGCGACATCGTCGATCACTATCGCGTCGTCGAGGGCCTCGGCTCCGGAGGGATGGGCCGCGTGTACCGCGTCGATCACATCACGCTCGGTCGCCCGTACGCGCTCAAGGTCCTGCACTCCGAAGTGCTGCAGCGCGATCCGCGCAGCATCGAGCGGTTCGTGCGTGAGGCGCGCGCCGCCTCGCGGATCCGGCACCCGAACATCATCGACGTGTTCGACTTCGGCTATCTCGCCGACGGCCGCCCGTACTTCGTGATGGAGCTGCTCGGTGGCGAGAGCCTCGGTGACCGGATCGATGCGAACGGCCCGATCTCGCCGCCGCGCGCGCTCGACCTCGCGAAGAAGCTCTGCGATGCGCTGTGCGCCGCGCACGATGCCGGCGTCATCCACGCGGATGTCACGCCTTCGAACATCTTGGTCTACGGCGACGACATCAAGCTCGTCGATTTCGGCCTCGCCGAGCTGCTCGAGACCCAGGTCGTCGATGACACGGCGACCCACGTCATGGGCACGCCGCGCTATGTCGCGCCGGAGCGGCTGCTCGGTCGCGCAGCGACCGAGGCGTGCGACCAGTACGCGCTCGGCATCGTGATCTTCGAGATGATCGCGGGCATCACGCCGTTCCACGCGCCGGATCTGCGCACGCTGTGCAAGCAGCACATCTCCGAGCCCGTGCCCGAGCTGATCAGCCCGTATGGTCCGGTGCCGATCGAGCTCGACAAGCTGCTCTCGCGCTGCCTCGCCAAGTCGCCCGCGCATCGCTTTCCGACCATGGCCGCGTTTGCCGCCGAGCTCGATCGCGTGGCGTGGCTCGTTACCCAGGAGAATCGCCGTGCCTCGTGAAGATGAGCAAGTGACCCAGCCGATCGTGGTGGTCGTCGACGATAACACCGGCGTACTCGCCGCCGCCGTGAAGGTGCTCAAGCAGCTCGACGTCCACGTGATGGCGACCACCGACGCGTACGAGGCGCTCGATTGGCTCTCGACGCGCGACGTCGCGGTCGTAGTCTCGGACTACGAGATGCCGCGGATGAACGGGGCCGAGCTGCTCTCGCATGCCCGCCGCCAGCAGCCTGCCGCGGTCCGGATCCTGATGACCGGCATGCAGGCGCTCGACACCGCGGTCGACGCGATCAACCGCGGCGAGATCTTTCGCTACGTCCAGAAGCCCTTCGACGCGAGCAAGATGCGCTCGGTCGTCGACGATGCGGTGTCGCGGCACCGAGAGCTCGCCCTGGTCGCCGCCGATCACGAAGCCGTGGTCCGCCGCGAGGTGTTCTATCGCGATCTCGAACACGACCACCCGGGCCTGACGAATGTGTCCCGGGATGACGGAGGGGTCTACGTCGTCCCCGATGTGTGCAACGCGGATGCGGTGCAGTTCCTGGGGTTGGCGACGTGATGCCGACAGTTTTGACGGGGTGCGCGCGAACCGGATCGAGTGATCACGGTGAGATGGCGCGGCACGACGGTTGCTCTAAGGGGACCGTATGAGTGACGCACCGCCAGAAGAAGCACCAGCAGACGAGCATGCTGCTGCGGGCAAACCCAAGAAGCAGGGCGGCACCTCGCCGATCGTGATGGCGCTGCTGGTGCTCAACCTCGGCGCGAGTGGCTTCGGTGCCTTCAAGATCATGACGGCGTCGCCGGCGTCGGCCGCGACCGCGCCCGAGCACCATGAAGAGAAATCGGGCAAGGAGATCACCGGCCCGGTCCTTCCGCTCGAGCCATTCGTCGTCAACCTCGACGAGCCTGGCAACGCACGCTACCTCAAGATGAAGGTCCAGCTCGAGCTGGTCGGTCTGCACGATGCCGAGTCGATCGAGAAGAGCAAGCAGGTCCTGCGCGACGAGGTGCTCGGCTATCTCTCGGGCCTCCACGTCAAGGACACGCTCGGCGCGACCGCGAAGGACACGATCCGCGACGCGCTGATGAAGAAGATGGAGGCCGTCGTCGGTGAGCACAAGATTCGCCGGATGTTCTTCGAGGAGTTCATGGTCCAATGATCATCAACACACCAGCAGGGGGCCGACCGATCGGTAAGGGCCACGCGCCCTTCATCGTCGCCGAGCTCTCGGCCAATCACCTCGGCAGCCTCGCCCGTGCGCACGCGATCATCGACGCTGCAGCCGATGCCGGCTGCGATGCGATCAAGCTGCAGACGTTCACGCCGAGCGCGATGACGCTCGAGCTGCGCGAAGGCGACTTCGCGATCAACGATGGCCCCTGGCAGGGCCGTAACCTGTGGGACCTCTACGGCGAGGCGCAGACTCCGTGGGAGTGGCACGCCGAGCTGTTCGCGCATGGCGCGCAGCGCGGCCTCGTCGTGTTCTCGACCCCGTTCGATGAAGAATCGGTCGAGCGTCTGGATCGGCTCGGTGCGCCGACGTTCAAGATCGCTTCGTTCGAGCTCGTCGATCTCGAGCTGATCGCGGCGGCCGCGAAGACCGGTAAGCCGATCATCATGTCGACCGGCATGGCCTCGGATGCCGAGATTGCCGAGGCGTGTGAGGTCGCGCGCAGCAACGGCGCCAGCGGTATCGTGCTGCTCCACTGCGTGTCGGGCTATCCGACCCCGATCGATCAGATCAACCTGCGCCGCCTCGATGCGCTCCACCAGTGGGCCGACGAAGTTGGCATCTCGGATCACTCACCGGGTTCGACCGTCCCGATCGCGGCCGTCGCTCGGGGCGCGATGATGGTCGAAAAACATCTCACGCTCGCGCGCGCTGACGGCGGCCCCGACGCGGGCTTCTCGCTCGAGCCGCACGAGTTTGCGCAAGTCGCGAGTGGTTGTAAGGCTGCCTGGGCCGCGCTCGGCGATGGTTCGTCGACGCGGCCAGCCGCCGAAGCGGGCTCGCGCAAGTTCCGCCGCTCGCTCTACGCGGCGGCCGATATCGCCGAAGGCGAACCGTTCACGCGTACGAACGTGCGCTCGATCCGCCCTGCTCACGGGCTCGCACCACGCGAGCTGCCGCGAGTGCTTACGAGCTACGCCAAGACCAAGATCGTGCGCGGCACGCCGCTCGCGTGGGAGCTGATCGCGTGATCGCGCTCCGTGCCGCAACGCTCGCCGATTGCGAGCGTGTCTGGGAGTGGAACTTTGCTCCCGACGTCCGTGCGGTCTCGAACGATCCAACCGTCGTCGAGCTCGATCGGCACACGCAGTGGTTTGCCACGCGCGTCGCTGCGGGCGCGTTCTGGATCATCGAGGTCGCGGGGGCCGCGTGCGGCTCGGTACGGATCGACGGCGGTCGGATCTCGATCGCGCTCGCTGTGTCCGCGCGCGGCAAGGGCATCGGCAAGCGCGCGATCGCGGCCGCGTGTGCCGCCTGGGCGCGACCGGTGACCGCGCAGGTCCGTGAAGATAACCAACCGAGCCGAGCCGCCTTCGAGGCGTGTGGCTTCGTCGTCAACCAAAACGCGGATCGCGTAGTCACGTACCAATGGAGACCTTGATGCAGAGTTCGTCGCAACTCGCGCTCTGGCGCTCGGAATTCGGGCGCTCGTATACCGATCGCAATGACGTCGCGAAGCCGGAGCGCGTGCTGTCGTGGCAGCGTCTGCTTGGTGGCATCGTCCCCACGCGTGCGATCGAGGTCGGATGCAACGTCGGCTGGAACCTGACCTACCTCCGCGAGCTCGGCGTGCAGGAGCTCTACGCGGTCGAGCCGCAGCCGTACGCCGTCGAGCGTGCCCGCGCGCGCAACCCCGAATACAACGTGATGTGTGCGACGGCGTTCGATCTGCCATTCAGGGATGGCTTCGCGGACCTCGCGTTCACGAGTGGCGTGTTGATCCACATCGCGCCCGCTGACATCGCGAAGGCGATGGCGGAGATCTATCGCGTCTCGCGTCGCTACATCGTCGCGATCGAGTACGACGCGCCGGCCGAGCAGGAGATCAAGTACCGCGGCAACGCGGACTCGCTGTGGAAGCGCGATCACGGCGGCATCTGGCAAGCCGCGTATCCCTCGTTGAAGTTACTGCGCCGCCTCGAGCTCTCGCCGCTCGAGGGCTACGACGACTGCACCGCTCACCTCTTCGAAAAGCAGGCCTAGTCATGCGGATCGTGGCCATCGTTCAAGCACGCCTCGGCTCGAGCCGGTTGCCGGGGAAGGTCCTCCAGGATCTCGCCGGCGATACGATGCTCGCGCGCGTGGTGGAGCGGTTGCGTGCAGCGCGGACGATCGATGACATCGTGATCGCGACGACCACCAAAGAGACCGACGATCCGATCGTGCAGGAAGCCACGCGCCTCGGTGCGCTGGTCTGGCGCGGCTCGGAGACCGACGTGCTCGAGCGCTACATCGGTGCCGCGCGCCGGTTCTCGGCGGGCGCGGTCGTGCGCGTGACCTCGGATTGTCCGCTACTCGATCCCGAGACCGTCGACCGCGTCGTCAATGGGTTGCGCTCGGCGCCGGTCGACTACGCCTCGAACGTCCACGTCCGCACGTATCCCCGCGGGCTCGATACCGAAGTGTTCTATCTCGAGACGCTCGAGAAGATCTATCGCCAGGCGACCTCGCAGGCGGCACGCGAGCACGTCACGGCCTACGTGATGGAGAAGCCGGGCGATTTCGCGCTCTCGCACATCACCAGCGAAACCGACGACAGCGATCTGCGCTGGACCGTCGATACCGAAGAAGACCTCGTGCTCGTTCGTGCTCTCTACGAGAGCCTCGATCTCGGGCGTACGCTTCGACCATACAGAGACGTCGTCGAAGTCGTGCGCGCGCAACCCGAGCTCGTGAAATTGAATAGCCACATCGCGCAGAAGAACTGGCAGGACAGCCATGTCGCTTGATCTCCTCGATACCTGGCGTGTTCTCCTCGCGGATCTCGGCGAGCTCGGCGGCGCTCTCGCCCGCGCGATCGAAGTCGATGATGTCCTCGGCGTCGTCGCGACGATGTTCGAGCTCCGCCGCGTCCGTTCCGCGCTCGCGCGGGTCGAAGCACCGGTCCGGCTCGAAGCGAACCCGGCGGTGGTCGCGGCCCTCGAGGACGTGACGCAGGCCCTCGTCAACGCGCGCACGGCAGAAGCCATGATGGCGTCCTGGCGCGCGCGGAGTGTGCCGCCCGATGCGACGCTGCTCCGTTCGCCAATCGGGGTGGCCGTGCTCGCCGACTACATGCTCCCGGAGGTCTGGGATACCGAGCTCGATGCGGTGATCCTCGTTGGCTCGGGCCTCGAACCAGTGGCCGAATTGCTGCGCGACCTCGGTCAGCGCCGGATCGTCATCCACGAGGGCGGCGCCCCCGAAGGCTCGATCGCGACGATGAGCCATCCGGAGATCGTGACCGCGATCCGGACCATGATCCCGAACGCCCCCACGCGGTTCCTCGTCAAGGTCTCGCTCGGTGTCGACCTCCAGGAGGTCGACACGATTACCGAGCTCGTGCGCGCCGCGCTCTCCGATATGCGGATCCACCGCAACACGGTCCAGACCTTCTCGCGCACGTGGCTCGATCAGGCGGCGGCGAACCTGCCGTTCGTCGCCAAGTGGCCTTCGATCGCCTCGCTCGACGGCAAGTTCGCGAATCGCCCGATGATCATCGTCGCGCCGGGCCCGTCGCTCGCGAAGAACATCGGTCAACTGCGCGCGCTCGATGGCAAGGCCGTGATCGCGTGCTTCTCGCACTCGCTCAAGCCGGTCGTCGCCGCGGGCCTCACGCCAGATGTCGTCATCACGGTCGATCCGCAAGACGTCCGCTATCACTTCGCTGGCTGCGATGTCTCGAAGATGACGCTGGTCAACGCCGTGACCTGTCATCCGGCCTTGTTCGAGCTGCCGGCCGCTCGCTTCCTCACGCTTTCCGCGAACTCCGCGATCGACGACTGGATCTTCGACGGTGTCGGCGAAGAAGCCCGCGCGCCGGGCGGTGGCTCGGTGGCCACGTCTGCCTTCTCGCTCGCATTCCGCTGGGGGTGCGACCCGATCGTGTTCGTCGGTCTCGATCTCTCGTTCCCGGGCGGCGAGTACTACGTCAAGACCTCGGTCGATGGTGACGTTCACGCGAGCACCGACGACCACGGTCACCTCAAGGTCAAGGGTTGGAGCAAGGGCTTCACCAAGATGAAGGCCGCTGGTGGTCCGTCCGCGCCGCACGAGCGATCGATCATGCTGCCAGGCTGGGACGGTAGCGAAGTGCCCTCGAGCTTCATGTTCTCGATGTTCCATCGCTGGTTCGTCGACATGATGCGCCTGGTCAACAAGGAGACCGGGCTCAGCGTCTACAACTGCACCGAGGGCGGCGCGTTCATCCCGGGCATGGATCACCGCCCGCTCGCCGAGCTCCTCGCGACCTTCGACGAGCGCGTGCCGACCGCCGAGCTCCTCGACGAAGCCGTCGCCAGCGTCGGCTTCATGCGCTCGAGCCAGCTCGCCGCTCACCTCCGTACGTTCCGTCGCGGGCTCAAGAGCATCCGCTACCACGCAGTGCGCGCGCGCCGCCTCGCACGGAGCGGTGGACGCGAAGAGATGAAGCTCCAGAAGACCGAGCGGTCGCTGATGTCCGCGTTGCAGCCGTTTCCATTCGTCTCGCTGCTCGCGCAGCACGAGATCGAATCTGCGCACTCGATCGCCCTGCACAGTGCGTCGAGCGACAAGTATCTCGCGGCCTCCGCGAACCTGTTCGACAAGTTGATCGGCGTGCTCGACGTGCTCGAGCCGCTGCTCGCCGGTGCCTCCACCAACCTCGACGCGATCGAGCGAGAACATGAAGCAGCGTAAGAAGGCGGTCCCTCGCGTCGTCGCGGTCGCCGGTGGCAAGGGCGGCGTCGGCAAGTCGACGATCGCCGCGAACCTCGCGCTCGCGATGGGCCGCTCGGGACACCGCGTGGTCCTCGTCGACGCCGACCTCGGCGCTGCGAACCTTCACACGATGCTCGGCGTGATCCGCCCGGCGTGCAGCCTCGCCGACTTCTTCGACAATCGGATCTCGTCGCTCGAAGAAGCGCGCGTCGGCGTCGCGCTGCCGACGGTCTCGTTGATCCCCGGCACGTCACGCCCCGGCGCTGCGAACCTCAGCGCAGCCGACAAGGCGCGCCTGATCAAGGGCATCGCGAAGCTCGATGCCGATGTCGTGATCCTCGATGTCGGCGCTGGTACGTCGTTCAATGTCGTCGATCTCGTCGCCGTCGCGGACATCAAGCTGTTCGTCGTCACACCGCAGCTACCCTCGCTCCACAACGCGTACGCGCTGATGAAGGCGTGTGTCCATCGCGTCGTGCGCAAGCTCGCGGCCGACGACCTCGGCGAGGCGATGATCGATTCGGCGCTCGGCCAAGAGTCCAAGTCGCGCACCATCTCGCAGCTCCTCTCGGTGCTGCGCCCGATGGACGAGCAGCTGACCACCCAGATCGAAGACCAGCTCTCGCGCTTCGGCGTTGGGCTCGTTGGCAACCAGCTCACCGGCGACAAGGAGCTCAACGTGTTCCACCGGATCGCGACGATGATCCACGAGCAGCTCCACGTGCACTCCCCGGTCATGGCAGCGGTGCGTCGCGTGGCCGCACTCGGTGGCGGGCTCAAAGCGGGCGTCGGCACGATCGCCGATCGCGGCGAGCCGGCGCATGCTTCGTTTCGCGCGCTCGCGACGACCTGCATGGCGATGGATCTCGATCAGCTCCGCGGCCAGGCACGCGTGCAGCACGAGCGCACGATGCCGCTCTGGATCCAGCGCGACTTCGAAGCGACCGGCACGTAGATCCAGCGACCATCGACGAAGAGCTGGACGCGTGAAAGCATCGCTCTCCACAGTGCCGCACGCAGCGGAGTGGTCAGTGGCAACGATGTGCTGTGCGAGGTCTCCGGCCCGAAAGCAAGGGCGCTTGCTGCGAAGGAGACCACGAACCGTCCGAGCACGACATCGCTGGGTATGTGGGTCGGCGCGTTGTTGATAGGGGCCCGACACACCCAGCCGCCGGAGCCGGAAGGAAGCGCGAACCCACTCCTCGTTCGCACGTGTGCAGCTCGTGGATCGGTCATCACG
This sequence comes from Kofleriaceae bacterium, assembly GCA_043780895.1. Taxonomy (GTDB): domain Bacteria; phylum Myxococcota_A; class Polyangia; order Haliangiales; family Haliangiaceae; genus JABFXX01. Next base: position 31,852 of record JAYWCI010000116.1, read on the forward strand.
AGTTAGAGCGTACGACCCTGCCAGCCGAGTCGGGTTGAGCGATGCTGTTCGATCCAAAGCTTGATCTGTGTTGGTGAATAGCCGAGCAGCTCGCCCTGCACGCGCTCCAGCTCGTCCGACCACCGCCCCGCATGCAATTGCTCGAGCACGAGCGTGGGCGCTGCGCGCGCCAGAGCTGTTCGGGGCGGAGCAGGAAGGTGCCGACGCCGTCAGGAGCTGATGGTTGTTTGGCGAGCACCACGACCAGCCCGTGCTTCGGAGCAAACGTTGTCAGCCGCTCGTAGAACGAATCGAGCCGGTTCCGAATCCAGGTCTCGGTCGAGGAACCGTACGATAGATAGTGGCTTCGTGCCGCCTGCAACGGCTTCGAGCTCCTGCTGGAGCGAGTCGTAGACCCGTGGGCGAGGGCGGTCCTCGAAGAGCAGCGCGAGATCGCGCCTTCGTGAACGTCCGGGTTTCAACAGGGCGAGTGTACCTCGGTGTCGCGGCCGGACGTCCGCGTCCAGCTCCGCGTTCTTCGTTCTTCGTCGAGAAAAAAATACGCCAAATCAATAGACACGAAGCAAGCGGCTGGTAGGCTGAATCCATGGGACGGCCGCGCAAACGTCACCTTCAGACCGAGATGCAGTTCAAGCACCCGGACAAGAACGGGCAGGACCGCGGAGGACCGCGGCCGAATGCGGGGCGTAAGCCGAACGGAGAGCGAGCGGGCGCTTCGCATGCGGCGCGCCCGGAGGTCAATGCGCGACACCCTCAGCACGTCACGCTGCGCGTGGAGCCGGGCGTCGGATGGTTGCGCCGGCTCGATATGTACAAGGCGGTTCGTGGAGCCCTGCGTGCGGTGCTCGGTCGCGCTGTGGACTTCCGGATCGTGCATATGACACTGCAGAACACGCACCTCCACCTGATCGTCGAGGCATCGGATCAAGAGCAGCTCGCGAATGGCATGCGCGCGTTCCAGATCTCTGCGGCGAAGCGAATCAACGCTGCGTACTCGCGACGTCGTCGCGTCGAGCGGCGTGGTCGTGTGTTTTCCGACCGGTATCACGCCGAGGATCTCGGTTCGGTTCGTCAGGTTCGCAATGCAATCGCCTACGTGATCAACAACTGGCGCCGCCACCGCGACGATGCTGGTCCATTCACGCTGCTCGATGGGCGGCTCGATCCGTATGCGAGCGGCCTCGCGTTCGCGGGTTGGCGTGACGTGATCCAAACATGCGCTGGCAGCCTGCCGAAGGACTACGATCCACCGCCCGTGAGCGAGCCACGAACGTGGCTGGTCAACGTCGGCTGGAAACGCGCGAAACCGATCACCATGGTCGAGGTTCCAGGGCCGCGAAAGAACATCACCGTCGACGCCTGACCCAGGCTAGCGTTCGTATTCGAGGCCTGGCTTGCGGTGGTCGGCGTCGGCGTGCTGTGCGTCGGTGGGTCGGCGAGAGCGCGAACGGCGGCGTCGACAACGATCTGAAGTTTGTTTCCGGTCCGAGATGATCGGATCACTTCGATACCGTGGCCGCGCCGGCGCCCGCGCTCTATTCGACCCTGGCGCCGGGGTAGGTTGGACGCATGTCGACCCACCAGGCGGAGCTATACTTTCACCCGCTCTCCTCGTTCTGCTGGAAGTCCCTCGTCGGGCTGTACGAGCGACGTGCCGTTCACGCCGATCATCGTCGATCTCGGCAACGCCGCCGAGCGCGCGAAGCTCGAGGCGGGCGGTCGCGCGCTGCAATCTAGTACTGCATGTCGATGTTCAGGGCGACCGGGCCCGTGTCGTAGTGGAACGTGCATTCGCCGAACGAGGGCGCCGAGAACTTCGGGTGAATGTCGTTGGAGAAGCCGTAGCCTTCTTCGGGAATGCCGAAAGCATTCTTCTGGAACACGTTGTCGTTGTTCTCGTCGTGATGGACCACGACCGCGTAGTCCTTCGCACGCACGACGCCGCGGAAGACGCACGTGCTCGTGGTCGGCGACGAGATTGCACGCGCGATCACGTGGTCTTGCGATTCGGGAAAGGCCGCACCGTCGTCGTAGAGCGAGCAGCGCACCATGCCCTGGGCGTTGCGCAAGGCCGAGAGGTGGACCGTGATCTCGTCGACGGGTGCACCGGTTACTACGAGCGGATCGGGAGCTCGATCGTGACGACGGTCCCAGCATCGACGGCCGACTCGATCGTGATTTCACCACCGACGCTGCGCGCGATCGCACGGCACTCGGACAGGCCGAGACCGACGTGGACACCACCGTCGCGCTGCGACAGCGATGGTTCGAAGATGGTGACGAGCGTTGCCGCGGGAATGCCGGCACCGGTATCGCGGACCTCGACGATCGCGCGACCCGGCGTGGTCGCGGCGCGCGTCGTGATCGTGACTTGTTGGTGTGGCGCGTTGCCGAGAGGAATCGCGTGGCCAGCGTTGCGCAGGAGGTGGACGAGCATGCGGCCGAGGTCGGGCTCGGTCAGCGCGACGGCCGCGTCGAACTGAACGTCGGTAACCGCGAACGCGCGGTCTCGAAGATCGGACGCGGCGGAGTGAACGGCCCACTCGATCGCACGGCGGAGCTGGTGGGTCGCGCTCGGCATGGGTTGCGCGAACGCGCGCATGTTCGCGGTGATCTGGGTGATCGCGGCGACCGCGGCCGCGAGCTCGTCGAGGGACTCGGAGATGTTGTTGTAGGTCTTCGCGTCGTCGCGATGCCGCGCCTTGAGCGAGATGACGTCGTCTTTGATCAGCTCGGCGTGGATGTTGATGATGCCGAGCGGGTTGTTGATCTGGTGAGCGATCGAGCCGGCGGTGCCGCTGTACTCGGTACGGCACTCGGCGAGCGCGGCACGGCGCGCGGCGACCGTGCGATCGGTGACGTCGTGCAGCGCGACGACCGTGGTACCGGGCGAGGTCGCGCTCGCGATGATCCGGCCACCGAGCAGCTGATCGGCCCCGGGCGTGAAATGCGCGCCGACCGCGAGGCCGAGCGCGACCGCGGCGGGATTTGCAGAGAGGATCTTGCCCTCGAGATCGAGCACGATGACGCCCGCCAGGAGGGTAGCTACAGCGTCAGCGACGTCGGCCACGGATCTTGATTATCACAGCGCTTCTTCGACGATGCGCTTTGCGCCATCACTATCGGCAGTCGCGAGCGCGCGCTGGCGTTGGGTGGCACGGCCGCGGTCGTCCATGAGGAATGCTTCGAAATCAGCGCGCAACATCTCGTCCGACGTTTCCGCCCACGTGCGACCTCCGAAGATCAGGCCTGCGCGAACTTGATGACGTGCGGGCACGATCTGATCGGGCGCGATCGCGTAGGCGAGGGCAGGGCACCCGAGATAAGCGAGCTCGCCGAGGGTGCCCCCGGCGGAACAGATCGCGGCGTCCGCGCTGACGAACAGCGAGCCCGGATCGTCGGGCGCCCGCCGCAGATCGACGGTGTGGCCAGCGTTGGTGGCGTGCTCGACCGCCTCGAGGAGGGCGTCGTCGTGGACGTAGGCAGGCCCGGCGATCACGACGAGCTCGAGCGGGCGGCCGTCGGGGAGCAGGCGCAGCGTGCGCGACGTGGCGTCGGGCGGATCGCTGCCACCGAACGTGATGATCACGCGCAGCCGCGACATGTTCATCGGCCGGCACGAGCCGCGCGTATAGCGCCGGATCTCTTTGCGCAGCATCATGTAGCGCCGGCCCATCAGGCGCTTCTTCGCATTCGGGTACGTGTTCTTGAGGCTGTCGGCGTGGCTGCTGTGGTTGATGACCGCGGCGACCGGCCAGCTCAGCGAGCCCTTGTCATCGATGATGACCGTGCGAATTTTCCGCTCTGCGAGCTTTGGCGCGAGGTCGGTGACGAGGGCCGGGCCATCGAGCACGACGGTCTGGATGGCCTGGGACTCCACGACCTGGACGATCTGGGTGAAGCTCCAATCGCCGATCAGCGCATTGAGGTTGTGATGCTGGCACCAGCCGGCGAGGGCGGGCGCATCACCACCGAACATCGAGATCGCTTCGTCGCCGCGATCCTGGAGCTCTTCGATGATCGCGCAGATCCGCGCGACATGACCGAATCCACCGCCGTGGGAAGCATCCGCACGGAATAGGACTCGGCGAGGGCTCATGCGACGCGCGCAACTTTCTCACGCGTCTCCTCGAGACCCATACGAGGTTCGGCGATATCGCTCGAGTAATTGAAGTTCTCGGGGACGGGTGTGCCGGGACGAATCTGTTGCAGGGTCGCCGAGTGGAACGAGAACTCCGGCCAGACCACGAGCAAGTCGTCCATATCGGACGTACGCCGCGCTTCTTCGACGGAGATCAGCGTTTCGTGCAGCTTCTCGCCGGGGCGAATGCCCACGACCGTGCGTGCGACACCCGGGGCGACCGCTTCGGCGAGCGTCTCGATATCGGAGGTCGGCAACTTCGGGATGAAGATCTCACCACCCTGCATCAGCTCGAGGCCGCGCAACACGAGCGCGACCGCTTCGGGCATCTCGATCCAGAACCGCGTCATGCGTGCGTCGGTGATCGTGAGCTTGCCCTGCTTCATCTGGTTGCGGAATAGTGGGATGACGCTGCCGGCCGAGCCCATCACGTTGCCGTAGCGCACCAGCGAGAACCGCGTCGCGCGATCGCCGGAGTAGGCATTCGCGGCGGTGAGGAGCTTCTCCATGCACAGCTTCGTCGCACCGTAGAGGTTCGCCGGCGAGACCGCCTTGTCGGTCGACAGCGCGATCACGCGCTCGACCCCGTTTGCCATCGCGGCTTCGATCAGGTTGCGCGCGCCGTTGACGTTGGTCTGGACCGCTTCGATCGGATTGTACTCGCAGATCGGCACGTGCTTCATCGCGGCGGCGTGGACGACGATGTCGACGTCGCGCAACGCGGTCTGCAGCCGATCTCGATCGCGGATGTCACCGACGAAGAAGCGGACGCGCTTGTCGCTTCCGAAGTGGCGCTCGAGGTTGTAGTGCTTCTGCTCGTCACGCGAGAAGATGATGACCTTCTTCGCCTTCGAGGTCAGCGCCTTCTCGACGAACGCGCGCCCGAAAGATCCGGTCCCACCGGTGACGAGCACGGACTTGCCATCGAGGACGGTGGTGGTGGCGTTGTCGAGGATCGATTTGGTCATGGCTGTTCTCCGAGGGCGCGTGCGAGCTGGACGACAACCTCACCGACATCGGCATCGGTCATCGCGGGAAACATCGGGATGCTGAGAGTGCGTGCGTAGTACTGGTCGGCGCCAGGACGAGCCCGGCGGGCTTCATCGGGGCAGCGCTGTGCGTGCAGCGGATGCTGGAGCAGCGGGATGTAGTGAACTTGCGTGCCGATTCCTGCCGCAGCGAGGCGCTCGGCGACGAGCTTGCGCGTCGTGTGAAAGCGCGGGAAATCGATCGCGACGGCGAACAGGTGATACGAGCTCTCGCGCTCGGCGAAGCCCGGCGGTGGCGTGACGCCACCGTTCGGAAACACGCGCGCGAGCTCGGTGCTGTAGAGCGCCGCGATCGCGCGCCGGCGGGCGACAAAGCCATCGAGCTTCGCGAGCTGCGAGAGGCCGAGTGCACAGGATAGATCGGAGAGCCGATAGTTCCAGCCGAGCTCCTGGACCTCGTAGGCCCACATGCCATCGGGTGCGGACTGCATCTGCGTGGCGTCGCGCTCGATCCCGTGCGCGCGAAGCTTGTCGATCCGGTGCTTGAGCGTCGGGCTCGGGGTGACGATCGCACCGCCTTCACCCGTCGTGATGTGCTTGACGGGATGGAAGCTGAACACCGTCGCATCGCTGCGCGATCCGATCGGCGAGCCGTGATAGGTCGCGCCGAGTGCGTGACACGCATCTTCGATCAGCGCGATGCCATGGCGTTGCGCGATCGCGTGGAAGGCTTCGAGGTCGACCGGCAACCCACCGAGATGGACCGGCACGATCGCGCGGGTCCGTGGGGTGATCAGCGCTGCGACGCTCGCGGGGTCGAGATTTCCAGCCGCATCGACGTCCGCGAACCGGACCGTCGCGCCGACATAGTAGGCCGCGGCGGCCGTGGCGGAGAACGTGATCGGCGTCGTGATGATCTCGTCGCCGACCGTGATGCCGAGGGCGGCGTAGACCAGATGAAGCGCCGCGGTGCCGTTCGCACAGGCACTCGCGTGGCGAGCACCGACCTTGGCAGCGAGCGCCTCTTCGAACTTCGCGACGACCGGACCGGCCGTCAGAAACGGCGAGCGCAGGACCTCGACGACCGCGGCGATATCCGCTTCGTCGATGGTTTGACGGCCGTAGGGGAGCACGGACCACCGCTACTGCGAGCATCGCGCCAAGTTCGGGGCGGCTGATTCTGCCCAGTTAGAAGCGGGGCGACATGTAGGCCGTCGTCGAGAATGACGATCAGCTCCCGAAGCGTCAGTGGCGTCAGTAGGACGCGTGGATGACGACGCCGTCACCCGCGCCATCGGCCACGACCACGTGCGCCGCACCCGGATAGCCAACCGAGCTGGGTTGCGCGAGGTATGGCGAGACCACGCCCTGAGCGACCGCATCGGCGGGCGCGGTCACGGTGACCGGTGTCAACGAAGCGTCGACCGGCGCCGCGAGATCCGCGAGGCCCGCACCATGGAGGTAGCGATACGACACGCCACTCGTGGTCTCGAGCACGACGATCGTATGACCGGCGCCGAGGAACCCGGCGAGCGCACCGGCGGCCTGGGCACCTGCCGCCTCGGCGGCCGCACCGTCCCCGACCTGGGGCTCGATCACGATCGCATCGAGTTGCGCGAGGGAGATCGCATCGACCGTCGCGACCGAGGTGGACGAGCTGCTGCGGCCGCTCTGCGCGAGGCCGCGGCTGATCGCGGCCTTGCCGCCTTCCTGTGTCGCCGTACCGCGCCAGTACCCGACGCGTACCGCGACATCCGTGAGCGGACTCGCGTTGAGGCTGACGCCGTTCGCGACGAGGCGATCCATCGCTGGATCGGCGGCCTGATAGTCGTGACCGATCACGACGATGTTGCCGGCGATCTCGCCGACGCACGAGCTCGCCGAGCACAGCCCGCTCTGGCACGCGTGACCGCAGTAGCCACAGTTGAACGGATCGCTGTCGAGCAGCACGCAGGTCTCGCCGCACTTCGTGGTCGGCGACGCGCACGTGGAGGCATCGGGAGGCACCGGGGCATCCGGGGCATCCGGCGCATCGATCGTGACGAGCGAGCCACCGTCCAGCGGGTTGACGATCGTGACCCCCGTGTCCTGATGGACACCGCCATCGGGCTCGGAGTTGATGCGCCCGGCCTGGCACGCACCCTCGACCAGATGATAGCCGCTCACGCACGGATCACCGACGAGCGAGCTGCAGCCCCCGAGCGAGGTGAGCGAGGCGACGACGGCGGCGATGACGCCAGTGATGATTGCGGTGTAGTGGTTCACGGTGCCTCCACGGGGTGCGGGGCGCGATCGATGACGAACTCGACGCGGCGGTTACGATGATGTGCTTCGGGGGTCGTTCCCTGATCGCGCGGGCGCGTGCGGCCGTAGCCGACGGTGTGGACCTGATCGGTCGGGAAGCCGGCGCGCACCATCGCATCGCGGGTGCGTTCGGCGCGGAGCTCGCTGAGCTCCTGGTTCCACGCATCGTTGCCGCGTACGTCGGCGTGGCCTTCGATCGTGATCGAGAGCCACTCGGGGTGCTTCGCGGCGGCCTTGACGATCGCCTTGATGATCTCGCGACCGGCCGCATGGACGTGAGCGTGGTCGGTGTCGAACAGCACGCGATCGTCGAGGATGATCCGATCGCCGACGACTTCCACGTCCGCTCCGGGACCGCAGCCACTATCGGCATCGAGGAACTCGAGCAGGTCGGCGCACGACGCGGCCTGATCGACGACGCGGTCGTTGTCGAACGGCATGATCGGCTTGGCTTCCATCGTGGTCGGGACCACCGGGGGCGGCGCTTCGGTTCGCACGAAGTGCGGCACCACGTGGTGGCGATGCTCGTGGCCGAATTGAAAATCGACACCGACCAGGACAAGGTCCGCGCTACCGAGCGCGTCGCTCGGCGTCGCTTCGAGACGGACGTAGCGCACCGACGGACCGACCGCGAGGTGCTCGAAATCGTAGATGTAGCCAGCGCCCATCTCGAAGGCCGGCACCATGTCGTTACCGGTGATGCCCCCCCCCGCGACGAGCTCGACGTACGCGCCACGGTACGTGACGCGAGCGGCAAGGCCTGCCGTGGCGAGGCCACCTGTCGAAGGATCCATGCGGTGGTCGCCGACCAGCGACGCGGCATGTCCGCCATCGCGAAGTACGCCTGCGCGCAGGCGCGCTCCAACGGACAAGAAGCTGTTGAGCTGGAGGTACCCACCGACCGCGGGCATGGCCCCGGCGCGAAAGGTCTCCCGTTGCACATCGGAGACTGCGACCGCCGTCGGCAGTTCGGCACTCATCCAAGCATCCGCGTACGCGGTCCCGGCGGAGCCGAGAAGTACCAAAACGATCGCACGCTTCATGGTTTACAAGTCGGCCACACCTGGCGACCGTTGATAACGGTGCGCCTGGCGCATGTGGATCCGCTGCGCACCCACACGATGCCGCGCGGACAGTAGCGCTGTGCGCCAGAGCTGTTCGCACGCCAGGATCTCGGTCGTGATCGCTCGATCCGCGGGCATGACCATCTGCGGACGATCGACTTCATCGAGCAGAGCTTGGCGCGCCGAAACGACGGACGCCCACGCTGCGAGCAGCGCGGTGATGTCGTCGGTTTCGGGGGGCGCGATCGTGGCGTCGCGCATGCGCACGAACCAGCTCACTTTGGAGCCTGACGGAACGCGTCCGCGAGCTCGCCCATGATCTTCGCCGCCTGATCGAGTGGCTTGGTCTGGAGCTTCGAGTTCGCCTCGCTGAGGCGATCAATCACGAAGTCGTAGAGCGCCGCGAGGTTCGCGCACAGGTCGGGGGATGCCTCGAAATCGAGCGCGGCCTTGAGCTCGACAGCGATCAACAGCGCGTGGTCGAGCGCTTTGGCCTTCCGGAGGATGTCCTTCGCGAGGATTCCCACACGAGCTTCTTCGACATCGCGGGCGAACCGCTCGTACAAGCGATCCACGATCTGATACTTGGGCGCCGATTCGAGATCGACACGTTTGTAGGCGGCGGCACCGTGGCTCATTTAGACCTCAAGACAGCATCTGTGTGATGTAGGAGCTCTGGCTCCGGAGATTCGACATCGCGGTCTCGAGCGCGTTGAACTGCGCTTGGAGTCGGGTCTGCAATGCCGTGGCGTTGGTCTCGATCTCGTCGATCTGACTCTGGAGCAGCTTGTTTCGATCGGTCATCCCGGCGCTCTTGGTGACGAGCACGCCGTCGCCGGCTTCGCTGTACAGGTTCGTCAGGTTATGGATCGAGCTCGCGAGACCACCGGTAACGAACAGGTCGGTCATCGCGCCGGGATTCGCACCGAGCGCCTTCGCGAGCTTGTCGGAATCGAGTGAGATCAGGCCATCCTTATCCATCGAAAGACCGAGCGCGGTCATGTTCGTGGAGCCGAACGGCTGGCTCGTGAACGTGCTGAGCGAGTTCTGGAGGCCGCGCAGGGTCGAGTCGCCGAACAGCACCGATTGGTTCTTCGAGTTCGCGTTGTACGTGAGCTGGCTGGCGACTGCGCCCGAAACCGAGTTGAACGAGGTAACGAACGACTTGAGCTTTGCAGTCAGGCTGGAGACATCGTTCGAGACCACAACCTGGGAGTCCGGCTCGGTGCCGGTGTGCGCCGAGACCGCGGTGATGGTGGCGCCAGCGAGCGCGTCCGTGATGACGTTCGTGCTGCGCGTGATGGTCACACCATCGATCGTGAGGCTAGCGTCCTTCGCGGAGACCTTGATGTTCGCGGAATTGGACAGGCCGAGGCCAGATCCGGTTTCGGTGAACGTTGCAGCATTCGCGGTACCGGGCGCCTTCGATGCGACCATCAAGCGATAGGCCGAGCCGTCGAACAAGACCGATGCGGTGACACCGGCGTTCGCATTGTTGATCTTCGTCGCGATCGACGACATCGTGTCGGTCGCGTCGTAGCTGATCGAACCGGTCGTTGGACCGCTCGTGATCGCGAGCGTGCCGGATCCGGCGATGCCCGCCGTATCACCCGTGTACGTGTTCGACGAGGTGACCTGCGCGATCGCAACGGAGTTCACGCGAATGTCGTGCGTGGTTACGGCGGCCGTACCGGAGACCACAACGGAAACATGGGAGTCGCTCGAGCTCGCCGTGCGCATTTGGAGCGTTGAGGGCAACGCCAAGTCACTTGCAAGGGAGCCGAGCGACGATACCGACGACGTCAGCGCGTCGACGATGTTCTTTTGGCCAGCGAGAACGGTCTGCTGAGCGGAATAGCGGGTCTCGGTCGCCTTCTCCACCGACACCAATTTGGCGACGAGCGAAGCGGTATCGAGGCCAGAGGCCAACCCGCCAAATGTTACAGCAGCCATGGAACGCTCGACCTTTCTAAGTACTCAGCGAGCGGTTAGCCCTGGAGGAGCGACAGTGCCGACTGCGGCATCTTGTTCGCTTGTGCCAACACGGCGAGGCCGGCTTGGCTCAGGATCTGCGACTTCGTGAGGTTTGCAGTCTCCGACGCCACGTCGACGTCCGAGATCCGTGACTGCGCGGCCGACAGGTTCTCCTGCGAAACGGAGAGGTTGCTGATGGTCACGTTGAGACGGTTCTGAGTTGCACCGACCGTCGCACGCGCGCTCGAGAGCTGCTTGATCGCCGTATCGAACACCGTGATCGCCTTCTGAGCGTTCGTGGCGGTCGAGAGACTGGTCGACGCCATGCTCTGAGCAGTAGCCGAGGCCTTGCCGAGCGTGCTGGTCGCCAGCTTGGTGATCTTGAAGGTCAAGCGATCATCAGCCGTGTTGTTGATGCCGACCTGAAGGGTCAGGCCAGCCGAGGCCGAGCCGTCGAGCAGCTTCTGGCCACCGAAGTCGGTCACGTTCGAGATCCGGTTGATTTCCTGGCTGAGTTGCGTGAACTCGGTCTGGATGTAGCCGCGCTCGTTCGAGCCGAGGGTTTGGTTAGAGGACTGCACGGACAGCTCGCGCATACGCGAGACGATGCCCTGCATCTGGTTCATTCCACCTTCTGCAACCTGCGACATCGAGATGCCGTCGTTCGAGTTGCGTTGCGCTTGAGCCATCGACTTGATGTCGGCTTTGAGGCCCTCGCTGATACCGAGGCCAGCGGCATCATCTGAAGCGCTGTTGATACGCATACCGGACGACAAGCGTCCGATCGAGCCCGCGAGCGACGACTGAGTCGCGGCGAGGTTGCGTTGAGCGTTGAGCGATGCGACGTTGGTAAGGACGGAGATCATGGCTGTGTTCCTTTGTGCTTTCTTTTGTTAGGACCGAGCTCGTCGGTCCCAACTAGTGAATCGTCCCGCTTCGGCCCGTGTTGAGGCCCCGCGCGGGTGGAGCGTTATTACTTCGAGGGATCGAGCAGCGTGAGGACGTGCGACGTCACGGTATGCGACACGGCGAGCGCCTGGCTCGCCTTGGCTAGCTCGCTCGCTGCTGCGACGGTATCGATCTCGACACTGTTGGAGATCGACGTCGCGATGCGCACCGACAGCTCGTCATGCGCGGTCTTCGCAGACACGAGCACGGCCATGTGGCCACCCGTTTGTCCGCGCAGCTGCGCGAGCTGCTTGACTGCCTGTTCCATGCTGCCGACCAGCGTCTGAACAGTCGGTTGGTCGTTCGCGTTCAGCGCATCGCCGAGCTGCTTGAGCAGCGGCAGAATATCGACGCCGTTCACGGCGGCCGAGGTCAACGAGGAACCGGCAACCGTCGCGACCTGCGTCGAGACGGTATCCATGTTCACGCCACGTGTCGTGGCATCGCCGGTGTAGACGCCAGTCGTCGAATCGAACGGCTTTGCGAGCGATTTCGTGCCGGCGAGCAAGTACTCGCCACTGGCATCCACCGTGTTCGCCGTCGAGACCGCTGTCTGAAAGATCGATTGCATTTCGGCCCCGATGGCGGAGCGACTCTCGGCCGTCTGGGTGCCGTTCGCGCCCTGGACGGCGAGCTCGCGCGCTTGCGACACGAGACCGGACAGCGTCGACAGCGCACCATCACTCGCGACGAGGCGATCGTGACCGACCTGGATCGCTTCGGTCGTGCCGTCGTTGAGTGCCGCACGCACGCGCGCGCGCTGTGCCGAGAGCCACGCCGATGGATCATCGGACGGCTTCGACACGCGCAAACCCGAGGAAACTTCCTGGGAGAGCTCGCCTACGCGGGACTCGTTGCGGGCGGCCGACGCCGCGGCCATATCGACGATGTGGTGATCGGTGATGCGCATGTGCTCACAGGGCTCGAATGAGGTTCGTCAGGAGGTCATTGATCGAAGTGACGAACTTGGTCATCGCCGTCGACGCGTTCTGGAACTTCGCCAGGTTCGTGAGCTCTTCCTGCGTATCGACGCCCGAGATCGAATCACGGAGCGTATCGAGATGATCGGCGACGACCTGGTCGCGCGTGCTGTCGGACTTGGCACCCGCGCCGGCGACACCGAGGTCGCTGACGACGGACAGCGCCGCATCGGTCAGCGTCTTGGTCCCGCCCGACGCATTCTTCGCGGTCGCGAGCGCGAACAGGGCGAGGCCGCCCTGGTTATCACCAGCGACCGCACCGGCCGCGGCGAGCGCGACCTTGCCGGAGTTGGAATCGAGCGTGGGATCGATCTTGAGCGTCGCGGCAGCGCCCGCAACGGCGGTTGGCGCGACGAACATCATGTTGCCGGTCGAGCCATCGAGCGCGGCGTTGCCACTGTGCGTGGTGTTAAGTGCAGTCGCGGCGTCGTACGCGAACTGGTCGAGCTTGTCGGCCGCGGCTTTCGCGGTCGTATCGCGGAACGTGACGTCCGCGCCGATCTTGCCGCCGACCTGGTTCGTGACGTCGCGAACGTTGTTGCCGTTGACGACTTGCAGCTGGTTGTAGCCGGTCGTCGGATCGGTCGCGGTCTTCAGCTGCGATGCGTGCGGGCCATCGACGAGCACGGCGCCACCGTCGAGCACGAACCGCATGTTGCCATCGGGATCGATGCGCGCCGTACCGCCCACGAGCTCGGAGAGCTGCTTCGCGATCTGATCGCGATGGTCGGAGGCCGCGGGATCGTGAGTGGTGGCGACGATCTTGTTCGCATCCGCGAGCTGCTGCGCGAGCTGCGAGGCTTGCGGTGCGTTGTCCGCGATCCGGAGATCTGCGGTATGGCGTGCATCGGCAACGCTGGAGGCTTGGCTGTTGATCGAGGTGACGAGGTCGCGCGTCGCTTGAACGACGGCATCGCGCGTCGCCGAGTCCGTCGGCCTCGCGCTGGCTTGAGAGATCTTGGAGAACAGGCTCGCGAGGCGAGTGTCGACAGAGGTGCCCGACGTCAGCGTGTCCTCGAGATCGGAGATCGCAGACTGGGTCTGGGTCGAGCTGGCGAGCGAGCCTGCCGACGAGCGGATCCGGCCCGCGAGCAGCTCGCTCGCGTAGCGCGCGGTCGAGCCGGTGGTCACGCCTCCATAGACGACGGAGTCGAGGACCAACGACTGACGCGAGTAGCCTTCCGTGTTCGCATTCGCCGCGTTGTTGGTGGCGGTCGCGACGCCGTTGTTCTGCGCGGAAATTCCGGCAGCACCCAGGCTCAGGAGGCTCATCAAGTCAGACATCAGAACGCTCGCAAATTTCGAAAAGCGGGTCCGTACGTCCCCGTGCGGTTCGCGCGCCGGTCGTACCCCGTAGGTTCGGGGATTCCGAGGATGGTGTTGACAGCCTTCATCGCCGTCGCGGCGAGCTGGGCGGTCGCCTGGGCTTCGATGCGGATCGCTTCGAACAACGCCTTGGCTTCAGCGTTCGCAGCGGGTGTGATCGTGCGCTGGAGCTCCGCGAGCCGAACAGCGATGCGCTGTTTCGAATCCGAGAGCAGGGTCAACGCCTGGTGGTCGAGCTTCGCGATGGCATTGCGTTCGGCCAGGAAGACCGCGCGCAGCTCTTCGCCCAGAAGGCGAAGCTCGTCGAGCTCGCCGTCCGTCACGACGTGTGGCTGCCCCGCACGATGTCGTCATCCACGATCTTCGACGCGAGCTTGTCGAGATCGATCGGATACTTGTCGTGCTTGATCGCATCGCGGATCTCGTCGATGCGCGCGCGGTTCTTCGGGCTGATCTCGTCGGGATCTTGGGCCTGAGCTGCCGAGGTACCGGCAGCTGATAGCTTCACGACGGAAGCGGGGTTCCCAGCTTTTTTGGCGGCACGAGCGGCTGTCGACGCAGGCTTCCCCCCACGCGAATCTGCGACAACGGCAACACCGACCTTGGATTCAATACGCATGGACGACCTCTGTTAATTAGAGCTTCGGCCGCTGCGATTGAGTGTTGATAGGTAGAAACGGAGCAGGATCGATCGCTTGGCCATCTTTGCGAACTTCAAAGTGAAGATGAGGACCGGTCGAGTACCCTGTCGTACCTACATTGCCGATTTGCTGCCCCTGTTCGACCCGGTCGCCTGCCTTCACGGTGGTCGCCGAGAGATGGGCGTACCGGGTTTCGATGCCATTGGCGTGGCGGACCGTGACGAGGTTGCCGTAGGTGCCTGCGGGCCCTGCAGAAATCACCGTGCCTGCGGCTGCTGCCGAGACCGGCGTGCCCGTCTTCGCCGCCAGGTCGAAGCCAGGGTGCTTGATCTCTTTATGTTGGATCGGATCGATGCGGGAGCCGTACCCGGAGGTGGGAGTGCCAACCACCGGCATCGTGAAGCGAGGCATGCCGTCGAGCTCGGGGCCCTTCGGGATTTCAAATGGGGTTCTCGGGTGAAGCTGGGCCGCGATCTGGGTGCCCGGCGCGTCGCTGCCCTGCGCCTTGGCACCGAGCTGCTTCGCGAACATATCCGCGAGACCGATGCCTCCAGCGCTCGACATCTTGTCGGCGATCGCTTCATCGAACATCGACTTGAACGTGTCGCCTGCAAACCCGCCGTCACCACCGGCCTGCGTCTTCGCCTCGGACAGCAGCTGGCGTAGAAAGAACGACTCGAGCTGCTTCGCCGCAGTCTGCGCAGGATCCGTCTTGAGCGTGTGGGCTGCGAGCGGACCGGGAGTGATCGGGTTGAGGGTCACATCGTCTCCAGCTCCGCACGCAAGGCACCCGCGGCCTTGAGGGCGCGAAGAATCGAGACGAGATCGCGAGGCTTGGCGCCGAGCGAGGCGAATGCGGCCGCGACATCACCGACGGTGGTCGCCTTCCTTATGACCTTCATCGGGTGACCGGCTTCTTCATCGACCTTGATGGTGCTGTTCGGTACGACCTTGGTCTTCGCACCCTTGCCGCTGAACGCAGCGGGTTGCGAGACGATGGGCGCTTCGGTGATCTCGATCGTGAGCGAGCCGAATGTGATCGCGGCGGTGCGCAGCGTGACGGCCTCTCCGACGACGATCGTGCCGGTCTTCTCGTCGACCACGACCTTGGCTTTGACATCGGGATCGACCTCGATCGCTTCGAGCTTCGCGATCAGCTCGGGGACCTTCGGCTTCCACTCGCCATTGATCGTCACCGTGATCGCACCCGCATCGCGCGCGCGGGCGATGCCGGGCAGGACCGCTTCGATCGCGGCTTGCACGCGGGTGGCGGTCGTGAAATCGGCGGTGCCGAGGACGAGGGTGAGCTCTTTGCTCGGCAACACGGTCGGCGCTGCCAGCTCGAGCGTGGCACCGCCGGGGATTTCACCGACGAGCGTGTGGTTCTTCTTCGTCGAGCCGCCGCTCGCACTATCGGCGGTGAACCCACCGACCGTGAGCGCGCCTTGCGCGAGGCCCCAGGTCTTGCCATCCGGGCCCTTGAGCGGCGCGATCAGCAGCGTTCCACCCGAGAGGCTCTTCGCATTGCCCATCGAGGAGATCGTTACGTCGATCTGCTGACCCGCGCGACCGAACGCGGGGAGCTCGGCGGTGAGTATCACGGCCGCGACGTTCTTCATCTTCATGTCGGTCGGGTTGACCGTGTTGCCAAGGCGCTTGAGCATCTTGGTCAACGCGGCCTTGACGACCGGCGAGCGCGTGTCGTCCCCCGTGCCATCGAGGCCGACGACGAGTCCGAAGCCGGTCAGATGGTTGTCGCGAACGCCTTCGACCGACGCCAGATCTTTGATCCGGTCGGCGTGCGCCGTGGCGCTAGCGAGGACGAGCGATGCGACGAGCGATATGATGACGAGGTTACGCATGTGGTCTCTCTAGAACGGCCAGAGCTTGCTCATGACGCGAGCGAGCCAGCCGCGGCGTTGCGTGTCGCTGATGTCGCCCTGCCCGGTGTATTCGACCTCGGCGTCGGCGATGCGCGAAGACGGCACGGTGTCGTCCTCGGCGATGTCGATGCGGCGCACGACGCCGCTCATGTAGATATGGTGCTCTTCGTTGCCGACCATCACGATCTTGGATCCTTCGATTACGAGGTCACCGCTGGGCAACACGTCGATGACGCGCACCGGCAGGGTGGCCGTGACTTGGCCTTGGCGCTGGACGCTGCCATTGCCGGTAAACTTTTGATCCGACGTCGACGCGAAGAGCGTCTTCGGGTCGATGCCGGGATACTTCTTGGTGAGTGCGGCGACGAAGCCGAGCGCGTTCGGCATGCCGTAGGTCGTGGCATCCGATTTGTTGAGCGTGGTGTCCGCTTGATGGGACGCGAGGTCCTTCTCGTCGATCTTGACGACGATGATGTCGCCGATCCGACCCGCGATCGCATCCTCGAGCAAGCCGGAGTCGCCCTGGGCGTAGAGGCTGCCGGTGCCGGCGTTCGAGCGCGAGCCGTACTTGGCTTGCTCGAACGTGCGGTGCTTCGCATGGTACGGCGCGATGTGGCTTGCACAACCAGCGACGACCAGCGCCCCGGAGACGATCACGGCGAGCTTCACGGCGCTTCTCCGACGGTGACGACGCCCGGAGCCGTCATCGTGCCTTTGAGGACGGTCTGGTTGTACGCGAGCCGCACGGTGGCGGTGTCACCGACCCGTGCCGAGAGCTCGAGTACGCCGGTGCCTTTGATGTGAACGCCGCCGTACGCGATATCGACGCTGACGCGCATGCCGCGCGGCGAGGGTGGCGGTAGGGCGATGTCGTGCGCGCCGACGGGAGCGCCGGCCTCGAGGTCACGCGTCAGCGTGCCACCGGCGACCAGCGCGGCCGGTGCACTCGCACCTTCGATGGCGCGATGTTCGATCGAGAAATCTTCCGACGAGATCATGCTGCCCGCCGCGATGGCGTGGTTGAGCACGGCGACATCGACCAGCGCGGACAGCGCGACCGGTACGTAGATCGTCTTCTTTTTGTACGTCATCTTGATGCTGGGGCGACCCGCACGTAGCTGCGCGGGCGGCTCGACCACGAGTCCGGCCGGCTTCGCATTCGCGAGCGACGCGGGCACGAACACGCGGGCGATCCCGAGGTTCGCGGGCAGCATCGGCGTGAGCTGCTCCGTGATCGCATCTTCCATAGGTGTCGCCGAGGCAGTCGCGGTCGCG
>JAYWCI010000117.1:0-60792 GCA_043780895.1 Kofleriaceae bacterium
AGCGACATCGGTAGCTGCACGGCCTCGGCCTGGGCGTAGGCGAGCGCGTCGGGCTCGTCGTCGACCGCATCGCCGTCGCGACGCGCGAGCAGGCCGCGGCTCTTACAGCGCTCGACCCGGTTCGTCCCGACGCTGGTCGAGACAAAGTAAAGGATCGCGGCGATCACGAGCGGCCCCGCGTAGTACTTCGTGAAGTTACGGAGGTCGCCGATATCCGAGGTCTGCTCGATAATGAACCCACCACCCGCGACGGCGAGCGCGGCGGTACCGCCGATCGCGTCGAGCGCGGGGAGCGTGTCGCTATCGGTGCACGTGGCCTTCGGATCCGGAGGGACCACGGAACCCGAAGCGATGGGTCCCTGCACGCCGAAAAACGAGCATCCGGAGATGCACACGAGTGGCGCATAGTCTCCGCGAACTGGGACAAGGCGATCCGCCGGCTCAAAGCGTTGGTCGAACGCGACGGTTAGTGGTGAATTCTTCACGCATTGCCGGGCCCTGACGCTGGAAGTCCGTGATCAAGCACGACGACGGCGGGGACCGTGCATTGCATTAGTCGGCGTCACGCATGCGATGGCTCCTGGCAAACCTGGTCTTCATGGTTCCTTCACTCGTGCACGCCGACTCGTCGGCTCGCGCGGATCTTGAGGTCGATGCGGCTGGTGTGGAGGACCAGGCCGGCGATTCGCAAGCGAGCGCGGCGATCGGTGGCTCGGTGACCGCGAGCGCGAGCTCGATCTACACGCCGTTCCTCGGCGAGAACCTCGATCGCAATCCCGGTACCTCTTCGTCGTTCGCGACGACCACCGCGCGCGTGATGGCTCGTGCCGACAATACCGATGGCCCGGGTCTCACGCTGCAGCAGGAGGCGCACGCGCGGCCGTGGGCGTTCGAGCTGTTCCAGCTCGAGCTCGCGGATCGGCTCGCGCTCGACGTCGCGCCTACGCTCGCCGCCCGGCCGGATCGCTGGCGGCGGCGTTACAGCTCCGCGGGCTTCGATCTCGACGTGATCGCTATGCAGTACATCGGCAAACGTTGGGGCGCGCAGTTCATGCGGCTCGGCAATGGTGTCGACCACGAGGTCCAGCACGACGGCGACGCCTCGATGGACCGGGTCATCGAGACCTCGGACTGGTCGCCGATCTCGTTCACGCTGCGCCACGGTACCGAAGAGACCGCGCGGCTCGATCCGATCGTGATGGAAGGCCATGCGATCGGCGGCGATCACAGCGGCGCGGTCGTGACCGTGTTCTATCCGCGCGTCACGGGCATTCCGCTCGCCAGCTTGAAGCTCGATCTCGCGTACGGCGAAGCGGTCACGGCGGACACCACGACGAGCGTCAACGGCCACGTGGTCTCGACGATCACGAGCGAGCAGCTGCCGAACCTTCACGTCGCTGCGGGGCGCGTGCGGTTGTCCGGCTCGATCCGCGGCTTCGATGCGAGCGCGGGTCTCGAGCGCGGCATGTATCTGTCGATGGATGCGGCGCTCGTTGTCGAGGAGCGCGCGACCGCGAGCCTCGCGACGACGATCGACGGGGCGCGGCTGACCGCGACGGGGTTCGGCGCGCACAGCGTGATCTGGACCTCGCCCACGGCCTCGACGGAGCACGTCACCGGGGGCGGTGCGATCGCCCTCGATATCGGTCTCGCCGATCACTGGCGGCTGAGCAACCAAGCCCAGCTCGCTCGGACGTTCTACGCGTCCCTCGATGGTGGGCGGCTGCCGCAGGTCGATACCGCTCTGCGGTTCGACGTGGCGCTGCACCGGACGATCGCGAACTGGGTGCCGAAGTAGCGCCTGTGACCAGCGACTAACGGTGGTCGCGAACGTGCGGATCTTTTTTCGCCGGCGGGGGCGCAGGCGGCGCCTCGGTGCGGTGATCCCACCGGTGGGAGGCTCGGAACTGAGCGCGCGGCGCAGGCTCGCGGTGAACACCGTGGCAACGGTGTCGAGGGAGAAATTCGAGGGAGAAATTCAGGCGCCGAACTCGAGCTCGGCGCGCCAGGGTGCCCTCGCCGGTCCCGCGGTGGTCGAGCGTGCCTCCACTCGAAGGCTCGCTCCACCCTGCTCGCCGGGATCGTCGCCGCGCCGTCGGTCGAGGATCGGGCCGAGCTCCTCCCTCCCTCGCGAGGCTCGCGGCTGGCCACGATCGCAGGACCGCGGTTCCAGCGGTACGTGCGGCGCAAACGATCGCCGAGGCGCTCTCGAAGAGAGAGCTCCCCGATGATCTCGCCGCCGATGACCCGCAAGGCTGGCGCAGCGCGTTCGAGCAGCTCGCCCTGAGCCCGCGCGCGCTGATCGAAGTTCGCGTCGCGGCGCTCGAGACCGCGGCCGCACTCGAGCACGCGATCGATCCTCACGAGCTTGGCTACGACCTGGGTCACGCGCTCGGGGATCCAGATCCCGCGCTGCGGCTCGCGGCGGTCACGCTCGTGCCGCGCCCGACCGCGGCCGCGTTGCGAGCGCCGCTCGTCGTCGCGCTCGCCGATCGCGACGCGAGTGTTGCCCTCGCTGCCGCGCAGACCCTCTGTGCCGATGCCGACGACGACCTGGGCGCCGTGAGAGCCGCGCTGGGCGAGGCCGGCCTCGCGCAGCTCCACGCCCTCGTGAAGGCCCACGCGACCGCGAGCGAAGCGCGCGATGCCGCGCGCTGTCTGAAGTAGCGCGACTAACGAACCGCCACCGCGAAAGCCCCCGATGCCAGCTCAACGAATCTGAACGTATCCCCCGCACTGCGTATTGCCGCTCGCCACGCACGAGTCCTGCGTCGGGTGACCACCCTGGCTCGCGGGCCGTGCATCTTGCATACGGATGTTGAGGTAGTAGGTGTGCCCGGGAACGAGCCGACATTCATACGGCTGGACCGCGCCCACGGTAGACCTGTAGTAGACGGAGACCCCGTAGGCCTCGGAGCGATAACACGCGTCGCCCCCGCCGCCCGCCAGGACCTTCGACGTGTCGAAGTCGCAGGGTGAGCGCGAGATCGTGAGGTACCCCTGTACGAAAGCGGCCTGGGTACCTTCGTTGTATTGGATCTGATTGAACGTGCCCTCCGCGGGCGCGACGAACCGCCAGGTCATCGCTTCGCCTGGCCCCAGGACCGGATAGTCGTTCGCTCCGTTTGACTGGTACGCCGAAAACGTAATGTTGTGCTGCCAGAGGCGGGTGATCGCGGGCGTCGAGTTCGCGCATTTCTCGGCGGGCTTGGACGCCGCGTACGCATTCAAGAACATGCCGGCGCCATTGAGCTTGCCCGGTCGGAAAGGAGAAGGCGTGAGTCCCGGCGCATCGCGCGAAGGCGATGGAATCACATCACCTTCGATCGTCAAATCTTGGCAGCTGCCGTTCACTAGAACTCCGAACGTGCATGCCGGCGCTCCCCCGACGCACGTCGCGCCGTCCGGGACCGCCGCGCCGCACGCGCCGCAGTTCAGATCGTCGGTCGCCAGGTTCACGCAGCTGCCCTCGCACATCGAATCGGGTACCGGACACCCGGCAGGTGACGCATCGGATCCGGGACTCGCGACGCTGCCGTCGATCGAGCCGAGATTTCGCGGAGCATCACAGGCCGCGCCCGAGAACAGAGACAGACACGCGAGGACGGATCTGGTGGTGCGCGCGGAGCCATGCATGTCCAAGACGATACACGAGTGACGGGCTACCCGAGCGTGCGGCCACGCGAGCCACGGATGCACCTCGTTCTCCTTCATCTCGGCGTCGGGCTTCGCCGGTCCCGCGGACCGCGCCCTGCAGGCTCGAGGACGCACGGGTCACGTGATCGTTGCCGAGCGCTGACTTGCATCCTGGCCGCTCCAGCTACCTATCGAGTGCAGGTATCGCTTACGATGGGGCGCGCGTCGGGTCGTCATCGCGGCACTGCTTGCAGCCTCGGCCGCACACGCCGACGACGCGACGGCACCGTGGTCGTAAGGGGTGAGCGCGACGAAGAAGGCCGATGCGAAAGCCCTGCGCGCGGCAGGCAACGCGCTGTTCCTCGAGCACAAGTACGCCGAGGTACTCGAGAGTTACAAGCAGGCGATCGCGGAGTGGGACCATCCTGCGATTCGCTTCAACATCGTGCGCTGTCTGATCCAGCTCGATCGCGCGGTCGAAGCCTCGGACAACCTCGATGCCGCGCTGAAGTACGGCGCCACACCGCTCGAAGACACGGTCTACGCCGAGGCGATCGCGTATCAAAAGCTGCTCGCGAACCAGACGGGCGAGCTCGAGGTGAGCTGCGAGCAACGCGGGGCAGTGATCACGCTCGACGGTCAGCCGCTCGCAGCATGCCCGAGCCACGAGACTCGCCGCATCGCGACCGGTCGCCATCAGCTGGTCGGCGCCCTCACGGGATTTCTCACCAAGACCCAGGATGTCGTCGTCGTCGTCGTCGGAAGCTCCCACGAGCGTGCGCAGGTCGTGTTGTTGCCGCTCGGCCAGGCCGCACGCGTCGTCCATCGCTGGCCCACGTAGATTCCGTGGGTCGTGTTCGGCGGTGGCCTCGCCATCGTCGGCACGGGCGCGCTGGTCGAGAGCATCGCGTCGTCGAAGATCACCGACTTCGATCGGGCGCTCGTGCGTGATTGTTCGGGCTCGGCTTCGAGCGTGCGCTCTCCGGTGGCATCGACCTGCTGCCAAGTACGACGGAAATCACCGCGATCGGAATCGCCGGGTGCGAGCAAGACACGATCACGATCGCGGGCCTGATCAAGGGCATCGCGATCAAGCAGGAGGATCCCCGATCTCCGAACTGCTACGTCGGAGTGAACGCTACGGAGGTGACGGCGATCTCACGCGGGGCTGATCCTGTTGCGCTCCGAGCGAAGCCGTCGCCATTCGTTCGCTGGTTCTTCGCTCAAGCGAAGCGTGGTGATGCGGTCGGCGATGTTGCTGCCGACGCGAAGCACGGGTGTGGCGGGCTTCCGAGCCGCAGCTCGCCCTCGACGACGCGGACCGTTACGACGGCGTTGACCTTACTTACCCGAGCTGACCGTTCAGACGTGCTCTCGCCTGCGCGACGGGGGAGCTGCGCGCCACGACCGCCAAGGTGTAACTGAGCCCACGAACTACATGACCGGCGTGGTCGTCGGGAACACGCGACGACGACGTTCGCCGGCGCGCTCGTCGTGCGCACCTCCGTTGAAGACGCAGATCATTCCCCTACGCTCCTCAGGGGGCCTGCTCGTCCAGTCGGCCGAGCGCGCGGCCGTGATGGTTACACAGGCCGCACCAGTTGAGCCAGTCATGCGGCTCGAGGCCGCCATCGTAAGTCCAGAGTCCGGCGTCGATGGAGCGCGTGTAAGCGTCGATGAAGGCGTCGACGTTGAAAAAGAGAATCTGGCGGCGCGAACTGTCGTGCAGGAACTCGATCACGCACCCGTGACCTTTTTCACCGAGCACCCAAAAGTCGCCGTTGCCGCGGTCGAGAATCGGCACCCAGTCGTCTTGCCACCACGTAGGCTCTTTGTCGGCGAAATCCCCGCGATGGAGCAGCTCGGTGAGCGCAGCGCGGGCCGCGGTAATCTTCTCGAGTGGCATGAGCGACAGGTTGTGGATGAGTGGCGTCCGTGAGCCGTCATGCCATCGGTAGAGGGCGCGAAAGCCTGGCGGGAGCTGAACGTCGAGCGACGTCTCGAAGTGCGCCAGCGCCTCGTCGCTGGCCGGAGCGTTGGCTTCCCACGAGGCATTGCTTTGCAACCAGCGCTCGATCCGATTGAGACGCGTTGTCTGCAGTCGAAGGAGAGAGTCTTCGAGCGCGGCTCGTTCCTGCTGGTTCTCGGCAAGCCACGGCGGCGTTTCGCTCTCAGTCGCGCCAAGGCGCTCGCCGTTTGCTCGGACCCACCGCCACACCGCGTCGCGCCAGGTGCGCTGGTAGCGTTCATCCCATCGAGCTTGCAACCGCGCATCGCGCGCGATGAGACCATCGAGGCGCTGCTTGTGGCGCTTTTGCTCGGCGCGCCAGTTCCTGCGGGCAGTGCCATCAGTGCCATCGAACGGGGCCTCGAGCGCATCGTGCGCTTCGAGGAGCGCTCCGCGCAGCGCCGGATCGGAGGCGCTGAACAAGAGAGGCGCCTCGTCGAAGAGGCTGCTCGGGAATTCCGACTCGAGAGCAACTTCCAGATACCGCTCCGGCTCCGCATCGTTGCGTGCCCACTGCTCCGGCGAATCGTTCGACAGGAACTGACGCGTCGCGGTGTCGAAGACGTACCTGGATGCGCCGCTCTCGTAAAGCGCGTCGGCACTGGGCCAATCGATCGTCATGGCGGGATGATACCCCCCGGTGAGTGTCAAGATAGGGCTTCGGATCGTCGACGAGAAGCTCGGCGCCGAGCTGCGCACGTGCTGCAAGCGCGACGACGACTACCTCGCGCCGAGCAAGCCGTCGAGCGACTGGGACGACGCCGTCGCCCGCGAAGTGCTCGTGGATGCGTTGGCGCGTGATGCGTACGCGATCCTCGCTGCGCTCGACGGGCGCACGATGCCGTTCGAGGTCACGCAAGCGGCCACGCTCGTGGCGGCGGTGGTCGGGCAGGATCTGGAGCAGCGCGACGACGGGATGTTTCGGATCGCTCGGCGGGTGGCCAAGGATCGCGTGATTTCGATCGTGGATCCTGAAGCTCGTCACGGTCACAAGACGGCCGCTCGTGGCTTCGACGGCTACAAAGGGCACATCGCTATCGACCCCGACTCCGAGATCATCACCGCCACCACGGTGACGGCCGGCAACGTAGCCGACGGCAGCGTCGGCGGCGCGCTCGTCGCGGACGTGCGGGTCGAGCCTCCGTCTGCGACGGAGGAATCAGATATCGGCGAAATCAAAGATGGGGCCCAGCAACCAGCGAATCAGAGATCCGCCGCCGAGGTGCCCCACGACGGCGCCGCGGACGGGCTCGTCGCGGATGTCCAAGCCGACGCCTCCGCGACGGAGTCACTCGACGCTCACGTCGCCGAGATCGTCGCAGCCGCAGTGGCCGACGGACGCGTCGCCGAAGGGGTCGCGCTCGTCGAGATCTATGGCGACTCTTCGTACGGAACGGCGCAGTTCGTCGAGACGATCGAGGGTGCTGGCGCCGAGGCCAACGTCAAGGTGCAGCCCCCGTCGGCACCCGAGGGCGCGTTCGCCAAGGACGCCTTCGACATTGATCTGACCCACAATACCGTGCGGTGCCCGGCCGGCTTGTTGGCGGTGATCAGGTCGAGCACCGGCGCTGATAGTCTTCGGCTCGCGAGCTTCGGCGTGCGCTGCAACAACTGTGAGTTGCGGAGTCAATGCACCGACGGAAAAGAAGGCCGCACGATCCGCGTGCATCCCCGCGAAGCGACGCTTCAGCGATCACGAAACCGGCAGCGCGATCCTGCGTGGAAAGCGCGCTATCGCGCGACTCGCCCCGCACATCGGCGAGGTGAAGCTTTGCGACCTCTCGCCGGCGGTGCTGCGTCGCTGGACCGAGGTGCTGTGCGCGAAGAAGACGCAGCGGCCGGGTGAGAAGAACGAATCCGGCCGGACGCTCGGCAGCTCAACGGTGCGCGCTGTGGTCACCACGCTTCACCAGATCGCGAAGGCGCACGACGTGCCGTTGGTGGTGCTGCTCGTCGACTCCCTCCGGCAGAAGCGCCGGCGGTCACGCCCGCGCGCGTTACAAAGCATCGAGGACGTGCCCTCGCTGCTCGAGGCGTGTCGCGATCCGTGGTTCAAGGTCGCGGCCGCGATCGCGTGCTACCGCGGGGCTCGGCTCGGCTCGGCGAGGTAGCCAGCCTTCGGTGGCGCAACGTCGGCTCCAACACGATCGCGCTCACGATGTCGTGGGAGGGACCGCTCAAGGCTCGCTACGACGATGGCGAGGAGGCCGCTCGCACCGTGCCGCTCGATCCCGAGCTCGCGGAGATCCTCACTGCGTGGCGCGAAGTGACGCGCGGCGGTCCGAACGATCGCGTTGTGCTGGTCGGCTGCTCGCGGCCTCTGCGTGAGAACTTCGATGACGTCGCGCAGAAGACGCGTAGCGCGTGCAAGCGGGCGAAGCTCACCGAGCTCACATTCCATCAGCTGCGCGCGACCTACGCGACCCTGGTGGCCGATGCGGGCCTTCCGCTGTCGCAGCTCCAGGTGCTGCTCGGTCACCAGGACCTCAAGACGACCGGCATCTACTTGCGGCCGGAGTCGGCGCCGGCGCTTCCGCACTCGCGAACTAAGCCGCCACTCGGCCCGCAATAAATGCGGCGATCAGCGGACCGAGCGATGCGTTCACGGCTTCAGCGAGCTCGACGATCGCTCGGTCCGACGGGGTCTCAACTCCGAAGCTGAGGAATAGCCGTTGCGCAGCTGCATCGGCGTAGTAAAAGCGCGTTGCATCCATGTCCCCGCCGACCGAGTACATCGCGCTCTGATTCGCTGCGTTCGGCGCGGTTTGGGCGTTGTCGACGAACACCGATCGATAGGCGCGCTCGAGCTCGACCTCGTTATAGTGAAACGCAGCGCTGTTGCGCAGACGGAATAGAAAGCCGTTCGGGCGCGTGTGCTCGCCGCGAGCGGCGGCCACGAGCACGGTCCACTGAGCGCGCACAGATGCCGCCACCCGTCCCAGAACGCGTTGTAGTTCGGCGCCGGCGAGCGCTTCGCGGCTCCGGTCCGAGGCGATGAACTTCATCAGCTCGAAGATCGAGCCAGCGATCCATCGATGAATCTGAGTGCGAATCCCGCGCCACTGCGCGAGCGTAGGGGTGGCAACCGCATCGGATGGAACGCCGTAGTCGATGAGAAAGCGCTTGTAGATCACCATCCCCTTGAGGTCGTTGAACGCGACCGCGAGCACCAGGAAGAACTTCCCGGTCGCGTCTTCTGGTCCACCCAACAGACGCGTTGCATCGATGCTCTGGAGCTCGGCGAGATCCCAACGACGAAAGCTGTCCGTCGGCATCTCCCGAAGCACGTCTCGCCACCCACCGAAGCGGTCCACATTCCCTCCGTGCACACGTTCTGCACACGGTGGTGGTCGCCGTACCCTGGCGCCCTAATTCCCGTGTGGTTTTGAGCCGCTGCCCGGGTATGATCCGGGGACCTATGGTTTACGAAACCATTGCTCTACCACTGAGCTACAGCGGCGACTCAGGCGCATCTTCTACCGGAGCCTGGGGAATCGTGCAAGGGGGTAGTGCCTCAGGGCTCTGCCGTCGTCGACGCCGGCGATCAGGGCGGCGATCGTGGCCACGGGATCGGGGCCGGTCCATGCGGCTCGGATCACCGCGACGGCATCGGCCCCGGCAGCCGCTGCGAGTGACGCGGTCTCTTGGCTATCGATGCCCCCGACGGCGACGAGCGTGATCGCAGGTGCCAGCGAGTCCCGTGCTTCGTGCAGCGGCTCGAGCCCGATCGGCCGCTTGCCCGGCGTCGCGAAGATCGGGCCGAGCTGGACAAGGTCGGCGGTGGCTTCGATCGCCGCTGCGGCAGAGTGTCGCGAGCAGCCAAGGGCGAGGCCGTTCACGATCGCGCGCGCATCCGCGATCTCGAGACCTTGCTCGGGCAGGTGCACGCCGTATGCACCAGCGGCCCGCGCGACATCGATCCGATCGTTGACCCACACCGGCACGCCCGTGGCGACGACGGCGCGCGTGCGCGCGAGCATCGGACCGCCATCGAGGTCCTTGTCGCGAATCTGCACGGCGATCGATCCGGGCGGAACCGCGGCAGCGATCGCCGTGATGCGTGCGACGAGATCCGCGTCGTCGGGGACGAGCGTGCGGTCCGTGATGAGGACCACGCGCAGCAGCGTCACTCGATCAGGCCCGCGTTCGGCGACGACGCGTTCGCGTAGTCACGCCTCGGCATGCGCCCGGCGCGGAACGCCTTGCGGCCACCGTCGACGGCGAGCCGCATCGCCTCGGCCATCAACACGGGGTGCTTCGCGCCAGCGATGCCGGTGTTCATGAGGACGGCGGTGCAGCCCAGCTCCATCGCGACCGCCGCATCGCTCGCAGTGCCGACGCCCGCATCGACGATCACCGGCACGGTCACGTTTTCGATGATGAGGCGGAGGTTGTGCGGGTTGCGAACGCCGAGGCCCGAACCGATCGGCGCGGCGAGCGGCATCACGGCGAGACAGCCCGCATCTTCGAGCCGCTTGCACGTGACGAGATCGTCGGAGCAATAGGGCAGGACCTTGAAGCCTTCTTTGACCAGCTGCTTCGCAGCCTCGACGGTCGCGGTGTTGTCGGGGAACAGCGTCTTCGGATCGCCGATGACCTCGAGCTTGACGAGCTCGTCCATCCCGAGCTCGCGCGCGAGGTGGAGGGTCCGGATCGCTTCGTCCGCGGTGTAGCAACCGGCGGTATTCGGCAAGAGGATGTACTTCGTTCGGTCGATCGTATCGAGCAGGTTCGGGCCCTTGCCCGAGAGGTCGACACGGCGGAGCGCGACGGTCACGATCTCGGCGCCACTCGCGGCGAGCGCATCGCGCGTCTCGTCGTGGTTGGCGTACTTACCGGTGCCGACGATGATCCGCGAGTGAAACGTCCGCTCGCCGAGCTTCCAGGAATCTGACTGCGACATTTAGCCTCCGCCGACGAACGTGACGACCTCTAGACGGTCATTCGCTGCCAGTACTGTAGTGGCGTGCTGCGCGCGCGGCACGACACAGCGATTGCGTTCTACAGCGACGCGGCGATCCGCGAAGCCGAGATCGTGAATGAGACCCGCCACGGTGCTGCCGGGTACGACGCTCCGAGTTTCCCCGTTGACGACGATGTCGAGAAGAGCCGGCATCGCCGCGGAAACTAGCACGCCCCACCGTGATGCTGACCACGACATCCGTGCCGTGGTGATGTACGAAATTGTGAAGCATGCGTCACGGTCCACATGACCACACAAGGAGCCAACCTATTGGAACTACGCGGGGGAGCTGTGATCTCGGTCTCGGGCACGACTGTTGAAGAATGCATCGCCAGTGGGAGCCGTCGTACCGCCCACGAGGAGAACTATGACCTTCACGAACGTTGCTCGTCCTGTGTCGTCGAATCCCGGTGTTGTCGCGTCGATGCCCCGTCCGCCCGCGGACCCCCGCGCCCTCGGCGAAGATCCGGCGCGCATTCGAGCCACGATCGCGAGGGCGCCGTTGTTCGCTGCGCTCTCGATCAGCGCGATCGAGGACATCACGAATCGAATCACGGTGCGCAAGGTCCCCGTCGGTTCGGCGGTCGTCGCGCAGGACGAACCGGGCGACGCGATGTTCATCATCATGACCGGCCGCGTGAAGGTCGTGATGTTCGGCGAGAGTGGCCGTGAGGTCACGCTGTCGCTGCTCCGTGCGGGTGATTCGTTCGGCGAGATGTCACTGTTCGATCAAGGCCCGCGCTCGGCGCACTGCCTCGCGGTCGAGCCGACCACGCTGCTGTCGCTGACGCGCGACGAGCTGATGCGGCACATTCAGGCACACCCGCGGACCGCGATCAACCTGGTGTCCGAGATGGCGCGCCGCCTGCGCCGCGCCGACGAGACCATCGCCCAGCTCGCGCTGTGCGACGTCAACGAGCGGTTGATCCACCGCCTCGTCGGGCTCGCCCGCGAAGAAGGTGCGTCGAGCCCGGATGGCCTCGTCGTGCGTCGTCGCCCCACGCAGCAGGAGCTCGCGAACATGATTGGCAGCTGCCGCGAGACGATTTCGCGCGCGTTCAACCAGCTCGCGCGCGATGGCCTGATCATCCCTCGCGGCCGGTCGCTCGTCGTGACGCCTGCGCTGATCGAACGGTCCGAGAAAAAGAAAGCCGCGTAGGCGATCTTCCTGTCGGATTGCTAGACACGTGACGCTGGCCCACCTGCCTTGACACCGTCGACAACGCGGCGCCAAATCGGGCTCCGTGGCCGCGTCTGTCGCTCGAGGCGAGATCATGATCCGACGTACCCGCGTCGAGGTCGATCTTGCCGCCATCGTCGCGAACGCGCGCACGGTTCGCGCGGTCACCGGTACGGCGCTGTATGCGGTCGTCAAAGCGGATGGCTATGGTCACGGCGCGGTCGCCGTCGCGAAGGCGCTCGCCGATGCGCATGCAGCGGACGGCTACTGCACGAGCCTCGTCGAAGAAGGCGTCGCCTTGCGCGAGGCTGGCATCACTGCACCGATCCTCGTGATGGGCCCGAGCCAGGTCGGTGGCGAAGAGGAGATGGTCGAAGCGCGGCTCACCGCCGTGATCTCGAGCCACGAAGAGCTCGCCGCGCTCGCGCATGTCACGCGTGCGCGCGCCCATTCTCATGGGGGAGCCGCGATCGAAGCGCACCTCAAGGTCGATACCGGGATGGGACGGCTCGGCGTTGCCGCGGAGCGTGCACCGGAGCTCGCCGTCGAAGCCAGCCGCAACGGCATCGCGATCACCGGCCTGATGACCCACTTCGCGTGTGCGGATTCGGATGATCCGGCGGACCCCGATTCGATGACGCGCCGCCAGCTCGCGAACTTTGCAGAAGTCGATCGTGCGGTCGTCCGCGCAGGCGCGCCGATCCGCGTTCGTCACGCCGCGAACAGCTCGGCTGCGTTGCTGTTTCCCGAGGCGCGCTTCGATCTCGTGCGCGCGGGCATCGCGATCTACGGCAACGGCGCATGGGCCGCGACCGGCAGCATGGGGATGCGGTTCGTCACCGCGATCGCGCAGCTCCGCCACGTTGCGAAGGGCGACTCGGTCGGCTATGGCGCGACGTGGCACGCCGCGCGCGAGAGCCGTGTCGCGATCCTGCCGTGTGGGTATGCCGATGGCTTGCCGCGCAGCGCGAGTGGTCACGCCGAGGTCGCGATCCGGGGCAAGCGCGTCCCGCTGATCGGCCGGATCAGCATGGACATCGCGGTCGCCGATGTCACCGACGTGCCCGAGGCGCAGATCGGCGATGCGGTCGTGTTGCTCGGCAAGGCCGGTGGCGGTGTCTCGATCACGGCGGCCGAGTACGCCGCGTGGGCGGGGATCAGCGAATACGAAGTCACGTGCGGGATGTCCAAGCGCGTGCCGCGCCTCTATGCTCCCTTGGGTACTCCGGCAATCGAGGCTGCTGCGTGAGCGATCAAGATAACGAGCCGGACGCGGCGACCACCGTCGGGCCCGCACCCGACGCTCCAAAAAAAGCGATGTGGCAACCGCAGACCGTCGCGGAGGTCTCGACGGAGAAGGTCACGGTCGCCAGGGCGATCGGGAACGGCGTCAAGCAGGCGTTCGCGCCGGTCTACGACTTCCTCGACCTCGTCGGCGGCCACTTGATCCTCGTCGGCAAGGCGCTCGCGTGGTTGCCTCGCCGGCCGTTCCGCTGGCAGAACCTGCTCGAGGCCACCGAGTACATCGGCTTTGGCTCGCTGCCGATCATCCTGCTCGTCGGCGCGTTCACCGGCATGGTGATGTCGCTGCAATCGGTGACCGCGTTCCGCCAGTTCGGGATGGAGTCGGTGGCGGCTGGCGTGACCGGCAAGGCCATCGCGCTCGAGCTCGGTCCCGTGCTCGCGTCGCTGATGATCGCGGGTCGCGCGGGATCCGGAATCGCGACCGAGCTCGGCACGATGCGAATCACCGAGCAGATCGATGCACTCGAATCGATGGCGGTCAATCCGCACCAGTACCTCGTGCTGCCGCGCATCTTGGCCGCGATGATCGTCACGCCGATCCTCACGCTGCTGTTCTTCGTGATCGGCATGGGTGGCGCGTATCTCGCGGCCGTCGTGATCATGCACGTCGATCAAGGCCAGTGGATCGCGAACCTCCGCAACATCGTCACTGTCCAGGACGTCCTCCAGGGCTTCATCAAGGCGATCTTCTTCGGCTTCATGGTCGCGACTGTCGGCTGCTACCAGGGCTATCACGCGACCGGTGGTGGTCGCGGTGTCGGCATCGGCACCACGCGCGCCGTGGTCATCGCGTCGGTGACCACGCTCGTGATGGACTACTTCCTCTCGACCATCCTGCTCACGTTGATGCCGATCTCGAAGGGCGGCTAGCGATGGCGATGACCGGACAGGCGTCACGCTCGGAGGTCATCGGCAGCTCGCCACCCGAGATCCGGGACGAGCGCTGGCACATTCGCGTGCGCAAGCTGAAGAAGTCGTTCGGGACGAACCTCGTGCTCGACGGTGTCGACCTCGATCTGGAGCGCTACAAGGTCAACGTGATCCTCGGCGCCTCGGGCGCTGGCAAGAGCGTGCTCATCAAGCACTTCATGTGCCTGCTACGCCCGGACTCGGGCCACATCTACATCGACGGCACCGACATCCTCTCGCTCCAGTCCAAGGCGCTCTCGGAGTTTCGGCGCAAGTTCGGCCTCGTGTTCCAGTTCGCGGCGCTGTTCGATTCGCTCACCGTCGAGGAGAACTGCGAGTTCCCACTCAAAGAGCGCGGTGGCAAGTCCAAGGCCGAGATGCGCGACATCGTCGCGGACCGGCTCGGCAAGCTCGGCCTCCACGGTACGCAGAAGAAGTATCCCGGCGAGCTCTCGGGCGGTATGCGCAAGCGCGTCGGCCTTGCCCGCGCGCTCGTGCTCGAGCCCGAGATCCTCATGTACGACGAGCCGACGACCGGCTTGGATCCCTTGGCGACCCGAAACGTGGACGAGATGATCATGGCGACTTGCGAGCAGTTTAAGGTCACCTCGGTGGTTATCTCCCACGACATGGCGAGCGTGTTCCGCATCGCGGATCGCATTGCCATGCTCTACAACAAGCGCATCCTCGAAGCCGGCTCCGCCGAAGCGATCGCGGGTTCGACCGATCCGTACGTCCACGAGTTCTTGAACGCATCGGGCGTCGGCGCCGTGCAGAAGTTGGCCGCCGGGGAGCCCCACCCGTGAAGAATGTCTCCGCCGGCGTCCGCGTCGCGATCTTGTTCTTCCTGCTCGTGGCGGGTGCGTACCTCGTGTTCTCGAACCTCAGCCAGAACCCGGCGGGCAAGAGCACGCAGACGTTCTACGCGTTGTTCAAGGACGCGTCGGGCCTGCCGAAGAAGAGCAAGGTCGTCGTCGCGGGCTTGCCGCAAGGCGAGGTCACCGAGCTCGAAGTCAACGGTCGCTACGCGAAGGTCACGTTCCGGATGTCGCGCGACATCAAGGTGTGGTCGAGCGCGACGGTGCTCAAGAAGGCGACCTCGTTGCTCGGCGAGAACTATCTCGAAGTCGATCCGGGCGAAGAGGTCCGCCGGGGTGCGGATGGCACCAAGGACACGTTCACGCCGCTCGGTGCGGACTGCAAGGCCTACGAGTCGCCCGACAAGAAGCTCCAGGACGCGTGCCGCCACATCGATCACGTCGTCGAATCGACCACCCCCGATCAGCTGCTGCATCGCATCGACGAGACGCTACCGAACGTCGATCGCGTGCTCGCGAGCGTCCACGATCTGTCCGAGGATCTGCGCGGCGTCGTCAACGGTCCGCTCAAGTCGGTCGCCGCGCGCGTCGATGGCTTGGTCCAAAAGGAAGCGAATAACGTCGCCGAGATCATCGAGCGCGCGAATCGCATCACGAAGAACGTCGAGGGCATCGCGAACGATCTGCGCTCGATCAGCAAAGAAGCCGATCCGAAGATCAAGGAGATGCTCAAGAATCTCGACGATGCATCGGCCGATGCGAAGGACCTGATCGCGACCGCGAAGAGCGAGCTCACCCAGACCGGCGACAAGCTGCGCGGCAAGCTCGACAAGCTCGACGGCGTGATCGACAACACGACCTCGATCACCAAGAAGATCGACGAGGACAAGGGCACGCTAGGGCGGCTCGTCAACGATCCGGCGATCGCCGACAACGTCGAGCAGATCACCGACGACGCGAAGGGCTTCCTCGGGACGCTGTTCAACCTCAAGACCTACGTCGGGCTCAAGAGCGAGTACAACGTCAACTCGGGCCTGCTCCGCGACTACGTCTCGGTCGAGCTCCACACGCGGCCGGACAAGTACTACTTGATCGAGCTCGTCAAGGAGCCGCGTGGCGACTACCCGGACGTGACGCTCTCGTTCGATCCGACCGTCGATCCGAACCACTGGATCCGGAAGAGCGTGATCTCCGATTCGATCCGCTTCACGTTCCAGTTCGCCAAGCGCTTCGACTGGCTGACCGTGCGGTACGGCATCAAGGAGTCGACCGGCGGCGTCGGTGCCGATGTCGATCTGCCCTGGTGGGGCCACGACCTCAAGATGACCGCCGATATCTTCGACACGACGTGGGACAAGTACCCGCGCGTGAAGCTCTCAGCGGCGTACGAGGTGTTCCGCAACCTCTACGTCCTCGGTGGCGTCGACGAGCTGCTCAACACACCGCAGACGCTCCCGATCGTGACCGGTACGGCCGACGTGCCGACCCAGTTCAGCGAGCTCAAGTTCGGCCGCGACTACTTCTTCGGCGCGATGCTGAAGTTCAACGACGAGGATCTCTCGGCATTGCTCACGGTCGGCGGCTCGGCCCTCGCCGGCGCGACCAAGTAAACCTACTCGACGCTGTTGGCGACGGCGCTCGCGTCGCGCGCCATCAGGAACGCGTTCACGCCGAGCACGAGCGCGCACAGGATCAGCTCGAGCTTCCACGGCTGGCCCGCGCGGCGTTGCCACCACGCGATCATCAGGAACACCGCGCCGGCGAGTGCGCTCGCGATCGCACCGAGGGTGAGGATCCGCGCGTGGCGGCGGTGCTCCTCACGCGTGTACGCGCGGCCGGGCTCGTCGCTCACTTGTCGTTCGCGATCCGGACCTTCGCGATCAGCTCGCGCAGCTCCTCGTCATCGACCGCCGAGGCTTCGCGCACGATCTGTTCGCGCGCGAGCCCGGTCGCGGGCATCGTGAACGCGCGGACCGGCGTCGGTAGTGCACGACCATGCGGGCGCTGGGGCTCGTTGCGCCGCGTCCGCCCGGCGATCTTGAAGCGCAGCTCGTCGAACAAGCGCGGCTGACCGACGCGCTCGAGCAAGCCCGCGAGGATCTGTGCGCGCAGCATGTTGAGCTCCTGCAACCACGCGGAGCTCACGACCTCGATCACGAGTGTGCGGTCGTAGATGCCATCGGGACGCGTCCGCGAGGCGATGCGTGCACCGACGAGCTCGGTCCAGTCGGCGAGCAAGCTCTCGGCGCGGATATCGTTCGCGATCCCGCGAAACGCCAGGGCCGCGCTGATCGCCTCTCGCGCGAGGCGGGGCTCCTTCACGCGCGGTGCGCCGCGATAGACGCGCGCACCCTCGAGCCGGCCGTACTTGGCGCTCACGATGCGCGAAGCCGGCGAACGAGCTCGCGCAGCCGGCGGTCGCCATCGCCATCGCGACTGACAAACCGAAGGCCCGAGCCACCCGACGGCGCGTGATACGAAACGCGACCCGCGATCGCGAGGGGTGCAGCGGCGCCCGGCGGCGTGACTTCGACCGTGAGCTCGGTCTCGAGCGGCAGGGGTGCGTGGGTCGTGAGCAGCGCGCCGCCGACCCCGATCTCGGAGATCGCCGAATCGACATAGCTGGGCTGGTTCGTGATCCGATAGCGACAGGCGAACTGGACCGGCAGCCGCGAGTGACTGCGGCGCGACACGTCGGTGCGCTTGCCCGAGAACACATCGTTGAGGAACGTCAGTTTGATCTGCTCTTCGCCATCGAGCTTGACCGTCGCACCGGCGCGGACGCGCATGCGGGGCAGGGCCGGGCGCCACGCCTGGACGGCGCCGCGGATCAGGACCTTGTTCGGCAAGAGGTTCGAGGAGACCTCGACGATCACCAACTGGCCCGCAAAGAGCTCGTCGGTGGTGGGTACGAAGATCGGTTCGGCCACAACCGTGCCCGGGGCGAGCTCTTTCCACTCGTCAGCCGTCTTGATCCTCAGCCTCAGAATCACCATCGCCGCCCGGTGACGGTAACTGCTTACCGTCCGAACCGCAACGCCCACACCTTGGTGAGGGCCTCGGCGACGATCGCACGCGACATCTTCGACTGACCCACACGTCGGTCCTCGAAGATGATCGGTGTTTCGACGAGCTTCATGCCGTGCTGGATCGCGCGGTACTTGGTCTCGATCTGGAACATGTACCCGTTCGACCCGAGCGAGCCGAGGTCGAGCGCGAGCAATGCCCTCCGGCGCCAGCAGATATAGCCGGCGGTGACATCGCGCACGTCGATCCCGAGGATGCTGCGCGCGTAGAAGCTGCCGCCACGGGAGATCAGCTTGCGCCCGACGCCCCAGTTGACGGTGCCTCCACCGGGGACGTTGCGCGACCCGATCACGACGTCGGCTCCGTCCTCGGCGAGCTCGAGCATGATCGGCAGGTATTTCGGATCGTGGCTGCCATCGGCATCCATCTCGAAGACGTATTCGTATGTCCGCTCGAGCGCCCACCGGAACCCCTCGACATACGCGGTGCCGAGGCCGAGCTTGCCGGCGCGGTGCATGACGTTGACCCGCGGCTCGTTGGCCGCGATCTCGTCGAGCATCTGGCCGGTGCCATCGGGCGAATTGTCGTCGACGAACAGGATGTCGACATCGGGCAACGCTCCGAACAAGCGCTCGCAGATACCGGGTACGTTCTCGCGCTCGTTATAGGTGGGCACGATGATGAGAGCGTTTGTCCTCGGGCGGGGGGCCATGCCGGGGTGGACCATATCGGGGTCGTCCCAGCACCGCAACGCACGCGCTATGCTTGTGCAGCGTGAGATCGCGACGTGCCTGGGTTTACGTGTTGTCGCTGCTGGCCCTCTTGGTGCCGGCAGGTGGCATCGCGTACCTCGGGGCGGTCTCGTATCGCGATCAAAAAGGCGCCGTGGCCGCCCAGATCGATCGCCAGCGCGGGGCTGCCACGGCGATCGTGGCACGGATCGATCACGCGATCGTCGAGGCCCTCGATTCTGCGGATGGGGCGGCGACGACGGTTCAACCATCACCCGCGCTCGGCCCGCTCCCGGGGCTGGGGCGCTACTGGTTCTGGATCGACGCCGAAGGCGGGATGCGCGTGCCTCGCACCGCACCCGTGGCCGCGGCGGTCGATCCGGCGATCGATCGCCCCGCGCTCGATCGCCCCGCGTCGCTGAACGGTCGGATCGAAGAATACGTGCGTGAGCTGTCGCGCCGTCAGGATCGGGCCGCTCGGTTGCGCGCGGCGCAGCGCGCCGAAGCATGTAAAGGAGGCGCGTGCGGTCCGCAGCTCGCCGAGGCGAAGCGGGCCTATATTGCGCTCGTCGCCTTCGACGATACCGGCGCCGATGCGCTGCTCGGGCTCTCGCGCGTGACGGCGCGGCTCGGCGATCTACAACGCATGCGCGCCCTCCTCGACGAGCTCGATCGCAGGTTCGCCGACCGCAGCTTCCCCAAGGGCGGCACGGCGGCGGAGCGCGTGCCGGTGCGGCTCGTGACCGCGCTCCTGCGTGCCGAAGCGGCTGGCGACCGGCGGCCCGCGGCGCTGGTCGCCGTCGCAGAGGCCGTGCTCGCGAATCACTACGCGATCGATCCGATCGTCGGCCTCGGTATCGTCCAACGGATCCGCGGCGAGCTCGTGACGGACTTGCCGGATCACCTGCCGCAACTCGATCTCGAGGTCGAATCGATGCGCAGCCAGGCGCGCGCTGCAGCGGGGCTTGCCGACGACAAAGACGAAGTCGTGCACGCCGCGACCGAAACCTGGCGCGGCCGGCCCGCCGCGAAGCAGCCGAACCGGACGTTGATCTATCGCCGCCGCGCGGATGGTTCGGTGATCGGCATCGCGGTCGACCCGGCGATGCTCGCGCTCGCGGCAGGGCACGACGCGCAAGACGATGTCGCGCGCAACGCGCGGCCGATCGTGCTCGCGGCGGGAGCGGTCGCGGCGCCGGAGTTGCGCACGATCCAGGGCACGCAGATGCCGCTCGGCGAGGCGCTGCCACACCTCCAGCTCGCGCTCGTCAATCCGATGAGCGATCCAGATCCGCTCGACGAGGTCGTGCGCCATCGCGAGCGTTCGCACATCGTGTTCACCTCCGCGCTCGCGTTGATGCTCGGCGTCGGGCTGCTCGCGATGATCCGCGGTGCCGCACGGGCGCGCGAGCTGGCCCAGCTCAAGAGCGACTTCGTCTCGACGGTCTCGCACGAGCTCAAGACCCCGTTGACCTCGATCCGGATGTTCGCCGAGATGCTCCAGCAGGGCGTGGCTCAGGGCGATGCCGAGAAGATGCGCCGCTATCACGGCGTGATCGTCCAGGAGAGCCAGCGCCTCGGGCTCTTGATCGCGAACCTCCTCGACTACGCGCAGATCGAGCGCGGCACCCGGCGCTACACGCCGAGCTCGGTCGAGCTCGTCCAGCTCGGCAAGCTCGCGGTCTCGACCTTCGAGGCCCTGGCCTCACCGAGGGCGGCTCGCAATCCGATCGTGATCACGGTGTCTCCCTCGGCGATGACTGCCGATGTGGAAGTAGACCGGGATGTCGTTGTGGGGGCGGTCTTGAACCTGCTCGCG
This sequence comes from Kofleriaceae bacterium, assembly GCA_043780895.1. Classification (GTDB taxonomy): domain Bacteria; phylum Myxococcota_A; class Polyangia; order Haliangiales; family Haliangiaceae; genus JABFXX01. Next base: position 20,397 of record JAYWCI010000117.1, read on the forward strand.
AACGCGGCGAAGTACGGCGGCGCCGACAAGCCGATCGAGGTCGAGATCGCCAGCGACGGCGCGACCGCCTCGATCGCGGTCCGCGATCACGGCCCCGGTATTCCGGCGTCGGAGCAGGCGCGGATCTTCAAGGAGTTCTATCGCACGCCCGAGGCGTATCGCTCGAACGTCGAGGGGACCGGTCTCGGCCTCGCGCTCGTGAAGCGCCACATCGAAGCCCTCGGCGGCTCGGTCGAGGTCGCCTCCACGGTCGGCGAAGGTGCGACCTTCACGATCAAGTTGCCGACCTCCCGCGAGGTCGCCGCGTGACCCGGATCCTCGTCGTCGAGGATGATCCGTCGATCCGCATGGGCCTCGAGGACACGCTCAAGGCGAAGGGCTACGAGGTCGATGTCGTCGGGCGCGGCAGCGAAGGCGCCGACAAGGCGTGCAGCGGTCACTACGACCTTGTCGTGCTCGACGTGATGCTGCCGGATCTCGACGGCTTCGAAGTGTGCCGGCGCATTCGCGCGACCAAAGGCGGGGCGCGCAGCGTGCCGGTGATCATGCTGTCGGCGCGTGGCGCCGAGCTCGATCGCGTGCGTGGTCTCGAGCTCGGCGCAGACGATTACGTCACCAAGCCGTTCTCGCTGATGGAGCTCCTCGCGCGCGTGACCTCGGTGTTGCGCCGCGCGCACGGGGACGCGCAGGAGCCGACCGGCCTCGCGTTCGGCGAGCTCGTGATCGATCTGGCCGGTCAGGTCGCGACCAAGAACGGCGTGCGGATCGAGATGCCGAGCCGCGCGTTCGCGATCCTCAAGGTGTTCGCGAAGCGGCCCGGCGAAGTGGTCAGCCGCGACACGCTGCTCGACGAAGCGTGGGGCTACGAGGACTATCCGAACACCCGCACGGTCGATAACCACCTGGTCAAGCTGCGTCGCGCGATCGAAGCGGAGCCGGACAAGCCGCGCTGGCTCGTGACGATCCACGGCGCGGGCTACAAGCTCGATGTTCCTCGGGAAGCCGTGCGGTTCAGCGGCCGGCCGGGCTTCCCCGCACGTGGCGAGTGACAACATCGTGACAACCTTTTGCGACCTCGTGACGTCGCGATGCGAAGCGAGGATCAGCGCCACCCGGCGCTTTGCTATCAAGGTGGTGGGCGAGGCGATGGCGCCGGTATCAGAGTTGAACAAACCACCCCCCGGTGGGAAATGCTCTGGTATCGGCGCCAAGCCGACTTTGCTCCTGCTGGTGCTGCTGGCTGCCTGCGACGACGACGGCGCGCGCCCCGTGCCGACGACGGCACCCCCGATCACCGCGTCGAGCGTCGCGGATCCGGCCGCGGGCATGATGACCGAGCTCGATGGCATCGCGCCGCAGTTCGGTGATGCCGTGATCGCGGAGCTCGTGGGCGACGACGCCGCCGCCGCCGCTGCATTTCAGAAGGTGCTCGATGCGCCCGATGCGCCAGCGCCGATCGCTGCACGGGCCGCGCTTCACCTCGCGCAGCTCGACGCGCGCGCGGGTAAGAGTCGACCGGCGCTCGAGCTGGCAGCTCGCGCCGCAGCACTCGCGCCGAACGATGCCGCGATCACCGAGAAGGTCGCGCAGGTCCAGGCCGATGTCGTCGCGGCCAGTGGTGGCGGTGATCTGCGTGGACCGAGGGCGGGGACCGCGCTCTCCGGCATCGATCCGAAGCTCGCGGATGCGTTCACGGTGGCGGAGCGCGCGCTCGTGCGGGTCCACGCGCTGCGGCCGCGACAACGCCTCGAGGTCTGGGCGAAAGAGGACTCGACCGTGGAGGTCGCCGCGATGTATCGGGCGATCCGCGACCGAGGGCCGGGCCTGGCGCAGATCGCCGCGGACTACCGCATCGGCAGCCTCTATCACGACCTCGCGCTCGGGCTCCTCACGGGCGGTGTCGCCGAGCTCCGCGTGCGCGCGCTCGCATACCTCCAGACCGCGACCACCTCGTATCGCGCGAGCCTCGCCGGACCGCAGCTGCCCGAGGCCGAGCTGTGGCGGCTCGCGGCCGAGACCGATCTGCGGAACGCGCGCGACGTGCTCGCCGCAGCCGGCGTCACTAACTGAGTTACTCTGCGGGAAATTCTCACGCACGGTTTGAACGGCGGTTTAACGCATAGCTGTCGCAAGACGGAACAAGGTTAGATCTTCCAATGATCGCGATCGATGGAGCCATCGTGGCGGACGCAGACGCCACGATCAGCGTGCTCGATCGCGGCTTTCTGTACGGCGACGGGTTGTTCGAAGTGCTGCGCACGTGGCGCGGCATCGCGGTCGATCTCGAGGCGCACCTCGATCGGCTGGCAGGCTCGGCGGCGCTCCTGGAGCTCGCGATCGATCGCGCCGCGATCGCGCAAACCGTGAACGCGCTGCTCTCGCACACCACCGGCGACCAGCGGCTGCGGATCGTGGTGACGCGCGGCCAGGGCGGCCCGGAGATGCGGTTTGCCGCGGGCACCGGCGGGCACACGATCATCTACGCCGAGGCGCTGCTCGCGTCGCCGCGCGAGGCCTCGGCGGCGTTCGTCGACTATCCGCTTGCTCGCCGCGCGGCCCAGGGCCACAAGACGCTCGCGTACCTCGATCACCTGATCGCCAAGGAGCTCGCGGCGGCGGCAGGTGCTGATGAAGCGATCCGGCTCGGACCCGATGGCGATGTGGCGGAAGGCGCAACGTCGAATTTATTCATCGTCAACGGCGATCTTTTCACGCCACCGCTGAGAGGGGTCTTACCGGGCGTAACACGCGGACACCTGCTGGTGTGCTGCGAGGAGCTCGGGCTCGTCGTGACCGAGCGTCGCCTCACGGTCGAAGAATTTCGTGGGGCCTCGGAGATCTTTACGACCAGCGCGGTCCGCGGTGTCGTCGCCATCACACGGCTCGATGGTGTGGTCCGGTCCTCTGGACTTGGCCTGGTGACGCAAAAGCTGGCCGCGGCATACGCTGCGCGCATGACCCGAGCTAGTATGGGGTTCTCTCGTGATGGCTCGTGACGGTCGTCAACTACGTCAGGAAGCTGCGGAGGCAACCGCCGCAGGCAAGCACAAGCGCGCACTCGGTGCGTACTTGGAGCTCGAGACGCTCGAGCCGCGCGATGCGCAGTGGCCGAAACGCGCCGGTGAAATCTACCGCAAGCTGAACCGGAACAATGATGCGACCCATGCGTTCACGCGCGCCGCGGATCGCTACGCCCAAGGCGGCTTCCTCGTCCAGGCGATCGCGGTGTGCAAGCTGATCCTCCAGATCGACCCGCGGCACGGGGCCGCGCTGCAGCGGATCGCGGCGATGAACGAACAGATCGGCGCCGGTCCCACGCGCGCGCTCGCGATGGCCGATAACAACCCGAACCTCGCAGGCAGCGACGCGGTTCAGAACCTGCGACGGCGTGGCACGACGGAAATGGGCAGCGCAGCTTCGAGCGGCATCATCGCGATTCCGCTGATGGACGAGGCCGAGCCTGCTCTGCCGATCGCGATTCCACGGACGCGGACGCCGGCAGCGATCACGCAACTGCCGGTCGTGCGGATGACGGGGCGCACCCAGACGCCGCCGTTCGCGAATGGCACGGCCGCGCAGACCCCGCCGTTCGGCGCCGCGCTCTCGCAGCAGGAGCGCGACGCGATCGACAACCTGCACGACCTCGCGCTGCCGCGCACGAAGACCTCGAATGCGCAGTCGCAGCTCGCCCAGGCACGCACCAAGTCCAAGCCGATCACGCTGCCGCCGAACCAGGGCATCGACGCGATCGATCTGAAGAGCCAGATTCCGCAGTCGTTCGAGCGCGAGGACAACTCCGGCGTCTACGTCATCCCGATCGACGACGAAGACTTCTTGCTGCAAGACGCCGAAGAAGCCGGCGTATCGGTGCCGCACGTGGTCGTCGAGACCGTGTCGCAACCGATCGCGGTCGAAGCCGATGACGTCGACGATATCGACGAGCTCGATCTCGAGGACATCGAAGATTTCGAGGACATTCCGCTGCCCGCGCCACGCGCGCTCGGCATCGCCGCCGCCGAGGCACTCGCGGCGACGCCGCTGTTCTCGGGGCTCTCGCAAGAGGCTCTCGAGTCGCTCGTCGCCGAGCTCACGCTGGTCCAGCTCGCGCCCAAGGAAGTGCTGTTCCGCGAGGGTGATCCGGGCGATGCGCTCTACGTCATCGTCGAAGGCGAGGTCGCGGTCCAAGCCGAAGGCCCGCCGCGCGTCGAGATGGCGCGCATGGGACCTGGCTCGTTCATCGGTGAAGTCGCGCTGATGACCGATCAGCCTCGCTCGGCCACGATCTCGGCGATCGGCGATGCCGAGCTGCTGCGTATCGATCGCGCGACGCTCAAACGCGTGCTCGCGACGCACGGCGAGGTGCTCGCCGCGGTGCTGCGCTTCGTTCGCGATCGGCTCGTCGATCGGTGGACGCGCACGAGCCCGCTGTTTCGCCCGTTCGATCCCAAAGAGCGGATCGCGATCGCCTCGAAGTTCAAGTTCCTCGAGATCGAAGGCGATCGCGTGTTGCTCGCCGCGGGCGCACGTCCCGACGGGCTCTACATCGTGCTCGCCGGCCACTTCACGGTGAAGCGTGCGGGGCAGCAGATCGCACTCTTGGGGCCGGGCGACCTGATCGGCGAGACCGCGCTGCTCTCGGGTGCCACGCTCAAGAGCGACGTTACGGCGCGAGGCAAGGCGCTCGCGCTGTGCCTACCCGCGGGCGAGTTCCGCGAGATGATCATGACCCATCCGCACGTGCTCGAGTATGTCGGCGAACAAGCCGAGCACGCTCGCAAGCTGCAAATTCTCTAGGGCTTGATCGTATCGACCGGCACGCTGCGCGGCTTCGCCGGCGCGTCATCCTTCGCCGGCTGCTCGGTCGTGGGACCGATGCCGCGACCGAACGGGTTCCAGCCGAACGACGTGGCGATCAAGGCGCCGCCGAGCGCGAGGTAGAGCACGCCGATCGTGGCGTGAACCCGCGGGCTCATTCGATAGAACCCGGACCCCATCCCGCCGCGTTTGGGCTCGCCGTCACCAGCGGGCTTCTTCTGGAGCGCCATGCGGATCCGGTACAGACCGAAGAAGATCACGATGACCGCGATACCGAGGGTGACCCAAGCAGGAACTCGCACGCGGAAGGCATAGCACGGGTGTCACCGTTAATACGCACGCGCCACATCGTGCACGCAGGGTCAACCCTCGGTTCTAGCTCGGGATCTTGGCGGCCCCGTGGGCATTGACACACTCATACTCGGTCGGCAAAGTGCGCTCAAATCCCGATGCACTCTCATCCCCACAGACCTCAGGGGACCCCGCCGAAATATAAGAATTCCGCGGCGTTCTATGACGTCGACGGCACGCTTATCAAGATCAACATCGTTCACGCGTTCGCGTACTATGCCGCGCGTCATCCGGGCTTGATCGATAGCGCGCGACGGAGCGTGAAGACCGCGCTGTCGATTCCTGTGTTCTGGGCGGCCGACAAGCTCAGCCGCAAGTGGTTCAACGAAATCTTCTATCGCTCCTACGAAGGCGCGAGTGAAGACCGGTTGATCGTGCTCGCCGAAGAGCTGTTCGAAGACGTCATCAAGCCGAACATCTATCCGCGCGCGAAGGCGCTGATCGAAGACTCCAAGCGCGCCGGCATTCGACAGGTCCTGATCTCCGGTGCGCTCGACTTCACGATGCGTCCACTCGCGAAGTATCTCGGTGTCGATGACCTGATCTCGAACAAGCTCGAGTTCGTGGATCACTACGCGACCGGCAAGCTCGAGAAGCCGTTCGTCGCAGGCGCGACCAAGGCTGACATCATGCGGTCGTATGCGAAGGCGCACTCGGTCGACCTCGCGGAGTCGTGGGCCTACACCGATTCGTTCTCGGACTATCCAATGCTCGCGGTGGTCGGCCATCCGACCGCCTGCAATCCTGACTTCCGGCTGCGCTCTCTGGCGCGCAGCTACGACTGGCCCGTGCTCGATCTCGACGAGGAGGTGACCCGCTCGGTCGCTCGCCGTCCCCATGGTCTCGCACGGCAGATTCGGAGAACCTAATGCGCGCCATCCGTCCCAAGCTCCGCTCGAACCCGCGCGAGCACATCGTCACCATCGATACCGACTCGGCGCCTCGCATCATGTGGTCCGGCGAGAACCTCATCATGGAGGATCTCCCGGTCGGCACGCGCGTGATCTATCCGAACCGGCCGATGACGCCGGTCGCGAATCCGCAGGCCGCGATTCGCTACGCGCTGAACCATCCCGAGGCGAGCGACCCGCTGCACGCGATGTTGAAGCCGGGCATGAAGGTCTCGATCGCAGTCGATGACATCTCGATGCCGCTGCCGATCATGCGCACACCCGACGTGCGCCAGATGGTGCTCGAGATCGTGTGCGAGATGCTCGCCGATCACGGCGTCGACGATGTTCACATCATCATCGCGCTCGGCCTCCACCGTCGGATGCACGACTGGGAGATCAAGCGGATGGTCGGCCAGAAGGTGTGGGACGAGTACTGGCCCGATCGCCTCTATAACCACGACGGTTGCGATCCGGACGGCATGGTCGTCCTCGGTCACACGCCGCACAAAGAGCTCGTCGAGATGAATCGTCGCGTCGCCGAGAGCGATTTGACGATCTACGTGAACCTCAACTTCGTGCCGATGAACGGCGGTAACAAGTCGATGGCGGTCGGCCTATGCGGCTACGAGTCGCTCAAGGCCCATCACCATCCCAAGGCGATCGTCGAGTCCAACTCGTTCATGGATCCGCCAAAGTCGTACCTGTCGCACTCGTTCAAGCGCCAGGGTGACCTCGTCGAGAAGACCCTCAAGGTCTTCCACATCGAGACCGTCCTCAACAACCGCTGCTTCGACGGGCCGCTCTCGTTCTTGCAAAAGAACGAGGACGATTTCACCGAGACCGATCGGTTGAAGTTTCAGGGCATGAAGTGGGCGCTCGATAGATTGCCCTTCGCGGCGCGCCGCGAGCTGTTCATGCGGACGCCAGCCGCGTACGAGATGATCGCTTGCTACGCCGGCGCGGTCGATCCGACGCACGACCGCACGATCGCCAAGCAGAACGAGCAGAACGTCGTTCCCGTCGAGGGTGCTGCCGACATTCTGATCATGGGCATCCCGTACATCTCGCCCTACAACGTCAACTCGAAGGCGCTCAACCCGCTGCTCGTGCAGGTGATGGCGCTTGGCTATTTTTATCACATGTACAAGAACAACCCGATCCTCCGAGAGGGCGGGGTCCTGATCCTCACGCATCCCGTGAGCGATCGGTTCGATCCGGTGCATCACCCGAGCTACATCGAGTTCTTCAATCGCATCCTCACGGAGACGACGGACTCGTACACGATCGAGACGAAGTACCAGGACGAGCTCGCGTACAACCCGAGCTACGTCGAGATGTACCGGCGCGGTAACGCGTACCACGGCGCTCACCCGTGCTTCATGTGGTACTGGGGCCAGCGCGGCCGCGAGAAGACCTCGCGCGTGATCGTCGTCGGTGCCGATAACGCGACCGTGCCGGCGATCATGGGCTGGGAGACCGCCGGCTCTATCGCCGAGGCCGTCGCGATGGCGCGCGGCACGATGGGCCGCAGCGCCCAGATCACGATGATGCATCACCCGCCGTACATGATCTGCGACGTGACCTAATGAGCAAAGACGGCGGTTACTTTCCGGAAACCGAAGAGCAGTGGGGCGCGCATTCCACGGGCAAACCGTGGCCCGATGCGATGAAGAATCCTCTGCCGCCGCTGCGCGCGCCGATCACCGGCAAGCCGCGGCTCGATGTCACCGAGTCGCTGCGCGGCAAGCACATGTTGCTGATCGGCACGACCGGCTTCGTCGGCAAGGTCGCGCTGTCGATGCTGTTGCATCGCTATCCGGACATCGGGCGCGTCTACTGTCTGGTGCGACCCGGTGCGGGCAACACCGCCGACGAGCGGTTCTTCCGCAAGGTCGCGACGAGCGAGGTCTTCGATCCGGTTCGCGCGGTTCACGGCGCGAACTACGAAGCGTTCATGCGCTCGAAGATCGTGGCGCTCGCGGGCGACATCGGGCGACCGCTCTGCAACTTCAGCGAGGAACTGTGCGCGGAGATCAAGGTCGACGTGATCTTGAACAGCGCCGGCTTGGTCTCGTTCCAGCCGTCCCTCGAGAGCGCGATCCGGATCAACTCGCTCGGCGCGAAGAACGTGCTCGATCTCGCGCGCAAGCTCGGCGCGAAGCTCGTGCATGTCTCGACCTGCTATGTCGCGGGCCAGCGCGAAGGGGATGTCTGGGAAGACGAGCCCGTGATTGGCTACTTCCCGCGGAGTTCGGCGATCTCGCGCGATTGGGGTAGCGAGAATGATCTACTGGATCGCGATTTCGATCCGGCCGCGGAGATCGCGGATTGCCTCAAGTTGATCGAGCAGGCGCGCGAGAAATCGAACGACCGCCAGCACATCTCGGAGTTCCGCGAGCGCGGCGCCGAGACGCTCAAGACGCAACGCCGGGATCCGGATGACGAAGGCGATCTCAAGATCGCGGTCGCGCGCGAGCGCAAGATCTGGCTCAACGACGTGCTCACCAAGCAGGGCATGGAGCGCGCCCGCCACTGGGGCTGGACCAACACGTACACGTACACCAAGAGCCTCGGCGAGCAGATCATCCTGTCGGACTCGTCGGTGTCCTCGACGATCGTCCGGCCGGCGATCGTCGAGAGCTCCGTGCGCTATCCGTTCCCGGGCTGGAACGAGGGCTTCAACACGAGCGCGCCGCTCATGTACTTGATGCTCAAAGGCCATCGCAACGTGCCGATGGGCGAGGACCACGCGCTCGACGTGATTCCGGTCGACTTCATCGCGGCAGGCATGCTGCTCGCGGTCTCGGCGATCCTCACCGGCGACCACGAGCCGATCTATCAGATGGGTGCCTCGGACGTGAATCGCATCACGAGCAAGCGGCTGGCCCAGCTGACCGGGCTCGCGGTGCGTCGCGTCCACCTCGACAAGGCCGCTCGCGGCGAAAACGAATTCCGCGAGCGGATCAAGGCGCGGCTCGAGAGCCACCCGGTCACGTTCGAGACGTTCGATAGGTATTCGGCGCCCGCGATCAAGCGCGTCGCCGATCGCCTGATCAAGATGATCGACCAGCGGACCCCGAAATGGGGCGCCCCGCGCGTCGAGGCCTTCGCCACGCGCGCGCGCGAGGAGCTGACGAAGGTCTCCGCGTTCACGGGCCAGGTCAACGAGCTCGTCGAGCTGTTCAAGCCGTTCACCTACGATCACGACATCGCGTTCCGCTGCGACAACATGCGTGCGCTGTGGGCGCGCGCGACGCCGGAAGATCAAGAACGCCTGCTCTGGGCTCCGCACCTGGTCGATTGGCGCAAGTACTGGCTCGATACGCACTTCCCCGGTCTCCAGAAGTGGACGTTCGACAAGCTCGACGAAGAGTTCGGCGCGAAGCCGAAGAGCGTCTACACGTACAAAGAGCTCGTCGAGATGTTCGAGGCCGCGGTGCGGCTCAACGGTCATCGCCCGGCGCTGCGCTTGCTCCGCAAGGTCGGCGAGGACGACGAGCCCAAGGATCCGATCACGTACAGCTACGCGCAGGTCGGCGAGCTTGGCTGGCAAGGGGCGGGCGTGCTTCGCCAGCTCGGCATCGGCGCAGGATCGCGTGTGATCCTGATGAGCGAGAACCGTCCCGAGTGGGGCATCTCGTTCTTCTCGATCATCCTCGCAGGGGCAGCCTCGGTTCCGTTCGATTCGGCACTGACGCTCGCCGAGGTCGTCAACCTCACGCGCGTGAGTGGTGCCAAGGCGATCGTGCTGTCGCGCAGGGTTGCCGAGCGGCTCGCGAACGAAGCGAACATCGCGATCCCGGTGGACGATGACGTGGACGTGATGGTGGTGTGGTCGCCGGCGCATCCGGCGATGCAGGACTACTTCGCGAAGCAGGGGCTCGAGCTCCAGGTCCTCGCGTACGACGAGCTCCTCACCGAGCCCGATGTCTCGGTCGGCGCGGTGCGCCCGGAAGTGAAGGGCGACACCGTCGCGTCGCTGATCTTCACGAGTGGCACCACGGGCACGCCGAAGGGCGTGATGCTGACCCACAAGAACTTCACGTCGATGGCGAGCAAGCTCTCGGCGCTGTTCACGCTGTACAAGCACGACAAGCTGCTCTCGGTGCTGCCGCTCCACCACACGTTCGAGTTCTCCGCTGGCTTCTTGATGCCGCTCGTGCACGGCGCCTCGATCGACTACCTCGAGGAAGTCGAGGCGGACTCGCTCGCGAAGGCGCTCGAGGACGAGGGCATCACCGGCATGGTCGGTGTGCCGGCGCTCTGGCAGTTGCTCGAGCGCAAGATCTACAAGAACGTCAGCGATGCGGGCGTGCTCGTCGAGAAGGCATTCGACGCGATCGTCGACCTCAATCGCACGCTGCGCGACAAGCTGCCGTGGGATATCGGCACGGGCAAGGCGATGTTCTTCCCGGTCCATCGCAAGCTCGGTGGGCGGATGCGGCTTCTCATCAGTGGTGGTTCGGCGTTGCCGGCCGATACGATGAAGACGTTCCAGGGCCTCGGCTTCAACCTCTACGAAGGCTACGGCATGACGGAATCGTCGCCGGTGCTGACGGTCACGCGGCCGGGCGAGAAGGTGATTCCGGGCTCGGTCGGTCGGCCGCTGCCGGGGATCGACGTGAAGATCGATCAGCCCGATGCGAACGGCATCGGCGAGGTCATCGCGAAGGGCCCGAACGTGATGGCCGGCTACTTCGAGAACGCCGAAGCCACCGCGCAAACGATCGTCGGTGGCTGGTTGCACACCGGGGACCTCGGCAAGTTCGACGCCGACGGTAACCTGTTCATCGTCGGCCGCAAGAAGGAGATGATCCTCGGCCCCTCCGGCGAGAACGTCTATCCCGACGAGCTCGAAGAGCTCTACGGCGACACCGACTACATCAAGGAAGTCTCGGTCGTCGGCCTGCCGAGCGAGAGCGGCGGCGAGACCGTGGCGATGCTCGTGGTCCCCGACTACGAGGAGAACAAGGACAAGGATCGCGAGCAGCTGCGCGAGGCCGTGCGCGAGCACGTCAAGAAGGTCACCAAGACCCTCGCGCTCTACAAGCGCGTCAAGATCTGGCACCTCTGGGACTTCGAGCTGCCCAAGACTTCGACCCGCAAGGTCAAGCGGCGCGAAGTTATCAAGGAGCTCCAGCGGCTCGAGCGCGCAACGAAGCAGGGCGCCGAGGTCAAGGAGCTGGCCGCGAGCGGTGCCTCCGGTACCAGCTGGATCCACGACATGCTCGCGGACGTTTCGCAGAAGAAGCGCGGCACGATCACGAGCGCGACCTTGCTCGCGGATCTCGGCTTCGACTCGCTGATGTTCACCGAGCTCGCGGTTGCGCTCGAGGCCGCGGGGGTCGAGGTTCCGGATCCGGCGGAGATCACGGGGCTCGAGAGCGTCGCGGATGTCGAGAAGCTCGTCTCGCGGCTCGGTGCAAAGCAACGCACCGAGAAACCGAAGCGCGATCGGTTGCGGCGCGAGAAGCTCGCGCGTGACAAGGCCGATGCCGACAAGCTCGATGACGACATCGACGTACCAAAGCCGTTGGTCTCGCTCGGTCGGCTCGCGCTGCGCAACGGCATGAAGGCGCTGTACTCGCGCGTGCTCGAGACCGACGTCTACGGTCAAGGCAACGTGCCGCCGTTCGGTGGCTACATCGTCGCGGCGAACCACGCGAGCCATCTCGATACCGGGCTCGTGAAGTACGCGCTCGGCGATCAGGGTGAAGCACTCGTCGCGCTCGGCGCGAAGGACTACTTCTTCGATGATCCGGTTCGCCGGATGTACTTCGAGAACTTCACGAACGTCGTGCCGATGGAGCGCCACGGCTCGTTGCGCGAGTCCCTGCGGCTCGCGGGCGACGTGATTCGCGATGGCTACATCCTGCTGATCTTCCCCGAGGGCACGCGCAGCGACACCGGTGTGATGGCGGACTTCAAGCCGTCGCTCGGCTACCTCGCGATGACGAACAAGTGCGGCATCTTGCCGATGTATCTGCACCGCACCCACGAGGCGATGCCGAAGGGCCGCTACCTGCCGAAGCGCGGCGAGCGCGTTGCTTCGTACGTCGGGCCGTACCTGTCCTACGAAGACGTGTTGAAGCTCGCCGCTGGCAAGCCGCGCAGCGAGCAGTACCGCGCGATCACCTATCACGTCGAGAGCATCATCCGTCGGCTCGCGCCGAGCGATGCAGCGTGGACGCTCGGTGCTTCCGGCGTGCAACCGATGGCCGAATATCTCGCCGAGCGCGGCGAGCAGGTCTCCGACGAAACCGAGGCTCAGCCGTGAAGACTTCCGTCCTCGTGACCGGTGCAACCGGCTTTCTCGGCGAGCACTTGTGCCGCGTCCTCGTCGCAGAGGGTCACATCGTGCGGGGCCTCGCTCGCTCGCGCAGCTCCGTGCTCGAAGACCTCGGGGTCGAGCACGTGCGTGGTGACGTGCTCTCGAACGACGACCTCCAGCGCGCCCTCGATGGCGTCTCGGCGGTATTTCACCTCGCTGGCGCGGTGTCGCGCGATCCGCAAGACGCGCAACGCATGATGCGCTTGCACGTCGATGGCACCCGCAAGGTGATGGAGCAGATGGCGGCGTTCGGCATTCGCCGGATGATCCTCGCCTCGACCAGCGGCACGATCGGCGTCTCGAAGGATGAAGCGATCATCGACGAGACCGCGCCATACGCCGAGGAGATCGTGGCGGGCTGGCCGTACTACGCCTCGAAGATCTATCAGGAGCGGCTCGCGTTCGAGCACGGCGAGCGCCTCGGGATCGAAGTCGTGGCGGTCAACCCGTCGCTGCTCCTGGGGCCTGGCGATCGTCGGCTGTCCTCGACCGGCGATGTCCGCAAGTTCATCAAGCGGCAGATTCCGACCGTGCCCGATGGCGGCATGAACTTCGTCGACGCCCGCGATGCTGCGCAAGCAACGGCTGCGGCGCTGTCGAAGGGCCGGGCAGGCGAGCGTTACCTCCTCGGTGGTCCGAACTGGACGATAAAAGAGTTCTTCGACCGGCTCGGCCGCGTCGCGAACGTCTCGCCGCCGCGTCTCAAGGTGCCGCCGAAGTTCGCGAAGTGGAGTGCGGGCATCGTCGAGGAGCTCTATCGCTGGCGCGGCAAAGAGCCGCCGGTCGAGCGGATCAGCGTCGAGATGGCCGAGCACTACTGGTGGATCGATTCCTCCAAGGCGCAGGCCGAGCTCGGCTTCGAACCTCGCGACCCCCAGCTCACGCTCGTCGACACCGTCGATTACTTGCGCCGCGGCGTCGACTGAAATGGACTGAAATGGGGACGGTAACGCTTTCCTCACTTTTCGCCCCGTAAGCTGCTGGAATCACATTCCTCACGGGGGACGGTTACCAACATCGACCGAGCGTCGTGATGGATGAGTCACCAGACATACGTGCGGCGCTGCCTTGGGATCCCGTGCTGCGTTGGTTCGGCACGCCGCGCGACTACCGGCTGACGCGCTGGTTGATCCTGCGGCTGCTCGGGTTGGTCTACGTGTTCGCGTTCCTCGGGCTGATCAAGCAGGGGCTGCCGCTGCTCGGTTCGCACGGGCTCACGCCAGTCACGACCTTCCTCGATCACGCGCGGACGATGGGGCAGACGCTGTGGGACCTGCCGACGATCTTCTGGTGGGATGCGTCGGACGGCGCGCTGCAAGGCTGGGCGTGGATCGGGCTCGTGGTCTCGATCGCGATGCTGCTCGGCTACGCGAATCTGCCGTCGCTGATCCTGCTGTGGGTGATCTACGGATCGTACGAGAGGGTCGGCCAGGCGTGGTTCGGTTTCGGCTGGGAGATCCAGCTGCTCGAGACCACGATCCTGTGCGCCGCGCTCGCGCATCCGTGGGATCCGCGGCCGCTCGCGAAGTCACCGCCGACCGCGGCGATCGTGTTGCTGCGCTGGCTGGCATTCCGGATCATGCTCGGCGCGGGGCTGATCAAGCTGCGCGGCGATGCGTGTTGGCGCGAGCTTTCGTGCCTCGATACGCACTTCGAGACCCAGCCGCTTCCGAACCCACTCTCGGCGTGGTTTCACGCGCAACCGCATGCGGTGCACGCGATCGGTGTCGCGTTCAATCATGTCGTCGAGGTGGTCGTGCCGTGGTTCGTGTTTGGACCGCGGCGGTTGCGCTTGATCGCGGGCTGCCTGATGGGTGCGTTCCAGATCGTGCTCGTGCTGAGCGGCAACCTGGCGCTCTTGAACTGGCTGACACTCGTGCCGGTCATCGCGTTGCTCGATGACGACTTCATCCTGCGCGTGATCCCGAAGCGGGCTCGTGCGTGGCTGCAAACGCGGTTACCTCCCGCGCCGCCGGGCGACGGCTGGCAGCTGCTCGCGGGCTTCTTTGCTGCGCTGGTGGTGATCCTCGCGTGGGCGCCGCTGACTGGCTGGATGACCGCGGGCGGGCAGGCGGAGGTCGGTGGCATGATCGCGGTGTTCGTCGCGAGCACGCTCGTGATGCAACGTAAGGCGATCGCGCGATGGGTACGCTTGGAGGGTCATCAGCTCGCGATCGGTGCGTTCGCGGCGCTCGTCGCGATCAACAGTGTCGCGGTGATCGAAAATCTCGCGTCGCGACACCAGGCGATGAACGCGAGCTACGACCGGCTCGCGCTCGTGAATACCTATGGCGCTTTCGGTCACATCGACAAGGTTCGTCACGAGCTCTCGATCGAGGGCACGCTCGACCGCGATCCGGAAACGGCGACGTGGAAGGTCTACGAGCTGCCGTGCAAGCCGACCGATGTCGATCGCCGCCCGTGCGTGCTCGGTCCGTATCACCTGCGGCTCGATTGGTTGCTTTGGTTCTCCGCGATGCAGCCGCACCCGAGTGATGCCTGGCTGTTTCACCTCGTGTGGAAGCTGCTCGACGGTGATGCGACCGTGCGCGAGCTGTTCGCGGTCGATCCGTTTGGCGGCAAGGCGCCGACGTTCGTGCGCATCCGCCGCTTCGTCTATCGCCTCGAACCGCTCGGTGCCGATCACTGGTGGACGCGCGATTCCGAGGAGCTCTGGTTGCCGCCGATCGCGCTGAGCGAATCAGGATTTCGCGAGGTGCTCGCGCCGTACGGCATGCCGAGTCCGAGCGCGCACTGAATTTGTATTGCGCAGGCGCGCAAAAACTTCAGTGTGACAAGACATACGATTTCACCTCAAGCAATACACCGAGCCCATCTTCACGCAGCTTGCCGCCGAGCGCCTCGCGCTCCTGGCGCACCCACTCGTTGATCGAGCTCCCGGAGCTGCCACCGGCGCTCGCCCACGCGGTGCGCGAGGCCGCGGCGCGTTCGTTCGCCGCGCTCGGCGTGACCGGCTACGGCCGCGCGGATGTCCGGATAACGCCCGCAGGCGAGGTCGTCTACCTGGAGATGAATCCGCTGCCCACGTTGGCCGAGCCCGACAACGAGCTGTATGCGGCGGCCGCGCTCCTCGGCACATCGGCCGATCAGTTCCTCGCGGCGATCCTGCACAATCATTGGCGGCCGCCCACGCACCCCGCGTAAGCTTGGTGGGTGAGGTGGTTGCACGCAGCGGCGTTACTGGTCGCAGCGTGCGACTCGGCGGACGTCACGCCGACGGATATGCCGGCGCCACCACCCGCGCCCGCGAAAGGCTCGGGTCACAAGGTCACGGCGTTCACCGATGTCACGGTCGTCGCGATGGACAATGACAAGCCGCTGCTCCATCACACGGTCGTGATCGAAGGCGGCTCGATCACGAAGCTGTGCACGACCGACTGTGATCTTCCTGCCGACACAGAGAAGATCGATGGCCGCGGCAAGTGGCTCATTCCGGGCCTGCACGACATGCACGTCCACCTCGATGGGACGAAGGGCATGCTCGCGCTGTTCGTGATGAACGGCGTCACGACCGTGCGCAACATGGCCGGCAGCCCGCGCACGATCGCGCTGCGCGATCGGATCGCGAAGGGCGATCTGTTCGGGCCGACGATCTACACCGCGGGTCCATTCGTCGACGGCGAACGTCCACGCTGGGAGGCCTCGGCGAGCGTGGTCACCGCTGCCGATGCCGAGCGCGTGATCGCCGATCACGTCGCGGCGCACTACGACTTCGTCAAGATCTACAACGGGCTCACGATCACCGCGTTCGATGCGGTTGCGGCCGCAGCGAAGGCACACGGCCTCCGGCTCGTCGGCCACGTGCCGTTCAAGGTGCCCCTCGCGCACGTGGTCGAGCTCGGTCAAGCGTCCGTCGAGCATCTCTCGGGCTTCGCCGAGGCGGTCGAGCGCGCGAATTCGCCGGTCCGACATCAGCATGACAGCTCGGCGATCATCAAGCGCTGGATGTTCGCCGACCCCGAAAAGATCACGCAGGTCGTCGCCGACGTCGTCAAGCACCACACCTACAACACTCCGACGCTGGTCACGGCTGCCGCCTACGGCGAGCTCTATCGCGGTCATCTTCCGGAAGGTGCCAACAGCGACCTCGAGGATGTCTCGCCGGACTGGCGCGCGCGCTGGGATCCGAAGAAGTCGCCGAAGCACTACGATCGCTCGATCAAGAAAGCGATGGACGAGGCGCACGACAAGGCGCTCGCGACCGAGGGTTTGATCGTCAAGGAGCTCTCAAACCAGGGCGGCCTGCTGATGGCCGGTACCGACACGCCGAATCCATATGTGGTGCCCGGCCCGAGCCTCCATCAAGAGCTCGGCATGCTCGCCGCCGCGGGGCTCTCGCCCTACAACGCGCTGCGCACCGCGACCTCGGTGCCCGCCGACTTCCTCGGCGATCCGCATGACGGCCGGATCGCGGTGGGCGCGCACGCTGACCTGGTCTTGCTCGATGCCGATCCGCTCCTCGATATTCACAATGTCGACAAGCTCGCCGGCGTGATGGTGCGCGGTCGCTGGCTCGCCCCGAAGGACCTCAAGGCGATGCGGGATGCGCTGGTCGAGAAGTACAAAGCGCCTTCGTGGGAAGCGCCGATCGATCTAGGTGCCGATGCCGCCGGCTGGCCGACCGTGCAGTACATCGTGAGCGACAACGGCGCGCCGGTCGGCGCGTACGCGATGTCGGCTCACGCCGGCACGATCATCGAGCGAGAAGCGCTCGAGGACGAGGTCACGAATATCAAGATCCTGCCGAGCGAGCACCACGCGCGCACGATCACGCTCGATGTCGAGCGCCCGGAGGGCACGACTCACGCGACGTTCTCGCGCAAGGATCGCTCGCTCGTCGGCTGGTTGTCACCCGCGACCGCGATGGCGCTCGTCGCACCGGTCGTGGCCACGCTCGCGGTCGGCGACAAGACCTCGATGTCGATCGATATGCCTGACAGCGATGCGCCGAGCACGCTCGAGCGCGGCTCGATCACGATCGAGCGCCTGCCGGGGACCGACACGGAGCTCGAGTTCAGACTCCGGCTCGTGCTCGATCGCGTCGCGCAGGTCGGCCACCTCACGTTCGAAGAGGGGAGCTCGATCGCGCGATCGTTCAAGGTCTCGTCGACGACGCGCCCGGTGTTCCGGACCTGGAAGCGGCGCTGAACGAGTAACCGTCCCTCGCGGTCGATGTGATCTCGATGACTTGCGAGGCGAAAAGTGAGGAAAGCGTTACCGTCCCTATTTCGCGGCTACGCCACGGAGGCGAGGCGCTTTTTCTTCAACGCGATCAGCTCGAGACTCGAAGGTACGCGCGCACGCGGTCCGGTCGGCACCACGCCGCGCTCGACGAACGCGCGCTTGTAGGCGGCGAAGCTACCACCGGCGTGATGGGCGTCCATGACCGCGAGGCCGGCGCTGCTCTCGCCTTGCGCGATCATGTACTCGACCCACGCCCAGCGCGCGGAGGTCGGCCGGACCTTGACCTTCTGGGTCAGGCCCGCCTTCTTGAGCCCCTTCGCGAGCCGATCGAGCCGATCTTCGACGAGGCCGATGCCCGCGAACGGCGTGCCATCGAGTGGAGTATTGCGCTTGGCGACGAACGGCGCGAGACCGTACGCGACGCGCGGATGGATCGCGGCGAGCCGCGCCGACATCTCGATCAGCTCGTCGACGTCCTCGTCGGTCTCGTCGGGCACGCCGAGCATCATGTAGACCTTGAGCGTGCGCAGGTTGTGATCGCGCGCGAGCTCGGCCGAGCGGATCAAGTGCTTCTCCTGGGTCGAGCGCTCGACGACGCGGCGCATGCGCTCGCTCGCTCCATCGGCCGCGACCGTGAGCGTGCGATAGCCACCACGCGCGAGCAGGCCCACGAGCTCGTCGTCGAGCTTGTCGGCACGCAGGCTCGAGATGCCGACCTCGAGCCCGCGATCGACGATCGCGCGCACGATGCCGCGAATATCGGGATGGTCCGTGACCGCCGCGCCGACCAAGCCGACGCGCCGCGCGTGCTCGGGAATCGCATCGACGATCGTCGCGCGATCGACCACGCGCATGCCGCCATTCGTCGAGCGCCGCATCACACAGTACGTGCAACCGCGCGAGCAGCCGCGGGCCGCCTCGGTCATGAACATGCTGGCGAGCTCGGTGTTCGGCGTGATGATCACCGAGCGTGCGGGCAGCTTGTCGTCGTGGACCTGTACGACCGGCGGGACCCGCTCGCCATGGGATGGAAGGTAGTAGCCGGGCTTGCCCTCGAGCAGCTTCCACAGCTCGCTGCGGCGAAACCCGACCGAGCGCGCGAGCTCGACCAGATCGATGATCAGCTCTTCGCCTTCGCCGACGATGATGACGTCGCAGAACGGCGAGAGCGGGGCAGGGTTCGAGAACGTGAGCGGCCCACCTGCGATGATCAGCGGATGGCTGTCGTCGCGCTGATCGCGCAGCACCGGAATGCTCGCGAGCTCGAGGGTCTCGACGACGCCGGCGATCTCGAGCTCGTAGGCGACCGAGTACGCGAGCATCGGATAGCTGCCGACCGGCTTGCCTTCTTCGAGCGTGACGAACCGTTCGTTCGGCGGTGCATCGTCATCGGGCAGCATCGCGCGGTCGGCCGCGACGTGCGGCATCGAGTGAAGCGCACGATAGATCACCTGATAGCCGAGCGAGGACATCGCCGCGCGATACGGGCTCGGATACACGAGCGCTATCCGGACCTCTGCTTGTTTGAACAGGGTGCCGTGCTCGGATGCCAGGAGCTCGTGACGGTCCATCAATAACAATTCGACATGTGATCGGCGTGCAGACGTTCGAACGTCTGGCCTGACGCGTACCACATCTCGATGCACGTCGACGGAATGTTCGTCGCGCTCAGCGACGGCACCGTGTATTCGCCCTGATCGTCGCAGGTAAACGCCAGGAATTCGAGGTCGCGGCGGCCATCGCCGTCGACATCGAAGCCGGTCGCACCCTCGAGCGTGCGATTGGGAGGCGCTTGATCGACAGGCACGATCTTCGCGGCGTGCGGATCGATCGTGACGTCGAGGAGACCGGTCGCCGAATCGACGCCGGAAAAATCGACCGCCGCGTCGGTGCGATAGTGAACCATCCACATCGCGTTCGAGGTGACCTTACACGCGGGGTCGGCTTTGTCGATCGTGGCCTGACCGAGCGTGTGAGTGGCATCCATGAAGCTGACCGTGTCGCCAGGCTGTGGCTGCTTGCCGTAGCAGTAGCCCACCATGCCCGAGCTCATGCTGCACACCCGGGGCTCGCCGCCGAACCGCTTGGACCGGCGTTCGACGCGCACGACCTTGCCCGCCTTCGGGGGCGGGCCGGCATCGGCTTCGGCATCGACGAGCGCGGCTAATGCGAGGAGGCCGAGGAGGCCGAGGAGGGCGAGCCGCATCCCAGAGAGCATAGCAGCTGTGCTACCCACCACCCATGTCGTTGCGTTACTCGGTCCACATCGCGGCCCCCGAGGGGCACACCGTGCAGGTCGAGCTCCGGTTCGTGCCCGATGCCGAGGCGGTCGAGATCACGCTGCCTGCCTGGTGCCCGGGCAGCTACATGATCAGGGACTACTCGCGGTTCGTGCGCGATCTCGCCGTGGTCGCCGAGGACGGCACGCCTCGCAAGGTGGCCAAGCTCGACAAGCAGACCTGGCGGATCGAGCGCGCCGGGGCCAAGGAGCTGACCGTGTCGTACGGCGTCTATGGCCACGATCTGACCGTCCGCACGAACCACATCGACGCCGAGCACGCGTTTCTGCACGGCCCGGCGACGTTCATCTATCCGGTCACGCAGAAGGCCGCGCCGATCGCGGTCCAGCTCCACTGTCCCGACACGTGGGTCCTCACGACCGCGGCGCAGCACATCGGCCGCTTCGTCCACGCGAACAGCATCGACGAGCTCTACGATCATCCGATCCACCTCGGCCTCGTCCGCACGTACCTCGTGCCGGCGCAGCTGCCCGTCGAGCTCGTGATCTGGGGCGAGCGCCCGCCGGGCGGCACGTTCGACGAGCACCGGCTCGCGACCGACCTCGCCGCGATCGTCGACGATCACGTCAACCGTTTCGGCGAAGCACCGTTCGCCGCATACACGTTCATCCTGATGCTCTCGCACGATGCGTACGGCGGTCTCGAGCACCGCGCATCGAGCGTGAACTTGTTCCATCCGCACTTCGCGGGGACCCGCAAAGCGTACGAGGGCTTGCTCGAGTTGCTCTCGCACGAGCTGTTCCATGCGTGGAACGGCAAGCGGATCGCGCCGCGCGGCCTGCTCGATTTCGATCTCTCTCGCGAGGCGTACACGCCGTGCTTGTGGGTGACGGAGGGTGTGACCAGCCACTACGATCGGTTCGCGCTGCGCGCGAGCAATCGTGTCACCGTGAAGAGCTTCCTCGACAAGATCCTCGACGACTGGGCGCGCTTGCTCGCGACGCCGGGGCGGGCGCGCCAGAGCCTCGAGCAGAGCTCGTTCGATGCATGGATCAAGCTCTACAAGGCGGACGAGTCGAACCTCAACACGACGGTCAGCTACTACTTGAAGGGCGGTCTCGTGTTGTTCGCGCTCGACCTCCAGATCCGGCGCCGCACCGAGGGGGCGAGATCACTCGACGACGTGTTGCGCCTGCTGTGGACGCGCCACGGCAAGCCGCGCGAGGCGCACCCGGATGATCTGCAGCCGCTGTTCGAAGAGGCGACCGGCCTCGAGCTCGGCGAGGTCTTCGATCGCCAGGTCCGCGGCACCGAAGATCCGGATCTCGCGAAGGAGCTCGCGCATGTGGGCATCGAGCTCAAGACCTCCGCCGATCCGGCGCAAGTCGCCGATGGCCTCACCGCGGTGTGGCTCGGCGTGACCACGCAAGGCACGCGGGTGACCGGCGTGTTCGACGGTGGTCCCGCCGCGGCTGCGGGCATCTCGCCGGGCGACGAGCTGATCGCGGTCGATCGGTTCCGGGCGAGCTCGGAGGGCGAGCTGCGCACCCTGTTCGGGACCCGCAAGCCGGGCACCACGGTGACGGTGGCGCTGTTCCGTCGCCACAAGCTCGTCGAAGCGCAGGTCACGCTCGCCCCGGCGCCTCCCACTCGATACGAGCTCGCGGCCGTCGCCGATCCGGGCCCCGCTGCCGCGCGGTACCAGGCGTGGCTCGGGGAGGTGCACCCCGGCGCGCACAGCCTTGCGACAATCACGACGACGGCACGGTGGGTATGACCCTGCTAGACTCCTCGGCGATGACGCGGTTCGTTCTTCTCGTGGCGCTCTTATCGGCTTGCTCGAAGAAAAGCTCGGAGCAGGGCCTCGCTCCGGCACAGGACTGGGGTGCGGCGGCTCAAGCTGGAGGCTCGCAACAGCCACAGCCCACGAGTCCGCACGCGCAGATGGCGATGCCGTCGGCCGCGGATCTTCCTCGCATGCCGAGTGCGATGGGCGGCGAGCCCGCCGCGACGGGCGATATTCCGGATGTCGTCGACGAGAATGGCAACAACCCGCACGCCGGGCTGAAGCTGAATGCGCAGGGCGGCACGGCGCCCGGCGGCATCGATACGTCGAAGATGGGTGCGCTCGCGCCCGATCCCAATCGCAAGATCGATCCCTCGCATCGCATCACGGGCGTGATCGCGGTCCATCCGAAGGCGGCCGAAAGGGCGAAGGCCGGCGGTGCGATCTTCGTGATCGTCAAGAAGGCCGATGCCTCGGGCGCTCCGACCGGTACGCCGCTCGCCGTTGACAAGCTGGTGTGGAACGGCCAGCCGCTCCCGTTCGAGCTCACCGAAGGGCAGGCGATGATCGCCGGCACCGAGCTCTCGGGGGATGTCGTGATCACCGCGCGCTACGATCAAGATGGCGATGCGATGACGAAGCAACCCGGCGATATCGTCGGCACGTTGCGCGTGAAGGTGCCCGCCGACAAGGCGAACATCTTCCTCGACGATATCCTGCCTTAGAAGCGACCGACGACCGCGAATCCGGCTTGGTTCGGCGTCACGACCGGGACCAGGCGCGCGTGCTCGGTGGCGCTGTTGCCGTGGCCCATCACGAACATCGTGACGCCCGCGATCACCGCGGCACCGCCGACGATCGAGAAGATATACGCGTCGCGATTCCACGCATCGCCTTGGCTCTGCCAATCCTTGATCGGCACGCCATCGATCGTCGCGGGCCACGGCTCACCGGCGACGTGCGCGTCGATGTCTCGCGATAGGTTGCGGCCGTTAAGCGCGTAGTGCACGCCGAGCGCGACCGAGACCCCGCCGACGACCGCGACCGCGACGCCCGCGATCTCGAGCCCGCGACCGGGATGCGACGCGGGCTCGGTCGAGGGTCCGCCCGCCGGACCGAAGCCGGTGAGCGGCACCTCCGGAATGGGCGGTGGCAGCGGTGCCGCGAGCTTCGGCTTGACCTTGCAGACATCGTCTTCCTCGGTCTCGACGTTCTGCTGCGCCTGGATCGATTTGACCTGGCCCGTCGCGAACTGCGCGTTCGCACCGGCAGGCTCGGCGGCCAAGTACTTACAGAAGTAGGTCACCGCATCGGCGGGCTGCTGCGAGAGCTGGTACTCGGCGCCGATGTTCGAGAGCAAGATCGGCTGCGGGATGATCGTGTAGGCCTGCTGATACAGCTCGATCGCGAGCGTGTGATCGCCCGCCTGGCTCTTCGCGATCGCCTTCTTGACCAGATCGCCAGCGGCCTGGATCTGGACCTGCGTCGGCTTGGGCTGCGCCACCGCGAGCGAGCTCGACGCCAGGGAAGCTAGCAGCGCGCCTATCTTTGCCAAAGACGTGGCACGCGACGACCCCATTAAAGAAACGATATCACGAGCCCGCGTGGCGCAGCGCTTCGAACAGCGGACCGATCTTCGCGACGACCTCGTCGTGGATGTGACCGTTCGACGCCACGAGGCCACGTGGATGATTTAACGGCCCCGTGTAGTCGATGGGCGCCCCGAACAAGTCGCTGAGACGGCCACCGGCCCCGACGAGGATGGCTTCAGGTGCGCAGGTATCCCACGCCTTGGTTTTCGGCCAGGGATTCACGTAGAGGTCGCGCACGCCCAACGAGATCAGTGCGAGCTTCACGCCGACCGAGCCGACGTTCTGTTCGTCATTGATCCCGAGCGTCGACTTCACGCGATCGATGTCGTCGGAGCGATGCGATGCCGAGGCGACCAGGCGCGCAGCCGCGACCTCGCGAACCGGATCGACGACGAGGCGCGTGCGCGTGCCTTCGTGATCGACGAACGCGCCCGCGGGCGTCGCGAAGAACGTACGATCGATCGTCGGCTGGTGCACGACGCCGAGCACGGGCACGCCATCGATGACCAAGCCGATCATCACGGCGAAGCCGTCGGTCCCGCGGATGAAATCCTTCGTGCCGTCGATCGGATCGACGAGCCAGTGGCGCGGTGCCGACAACGCACCGGGCTCGATCGGGAGCTCCTCGCTGATGATCGGATCGTCCGGAAACGCAGCGCGCAGGCCCGCGACGATCATGTCCGAGGCGGTCTTGTCCGCGATCGTGACCGGCTCGTCGCCGGGTTTCATCTCGATCCCCAGGCTGCCGTCGTTTCGAATCCGTACGACTTCGACGCCCGCCGTTTTGGCCAGGGCTGTCGCAACCTCGAGCTCGCGTTCCAACATCGGGCGCAGCCTAGGCGATTTCGTGCGACCCGGCCCTTGGTAACGGCTCGTACCCCCGTGAGCGATCGTCAGACGGCAGAAAATACACGTGGTGGTCGGGCCAGTAGTGTGGTTAAAGCCCGCGTCATGACTCGCGCTTCGGCATTGTTAGGGCTGTTAGTCGCGGTTGGTTGTGCCGGGCAGAGCCACAGCGATAGCCCGCACCTGAGTGACGTCCCGTTCATCCACGGGCCCGCGATCGCGTGGACGGATGATCCCTCGAATGGCTATCGCGTCGAGCTCACGGTCGCGCTTCAGCGCAACCTGATCGCGCAGGACGATCTCGCGTTCGTGGTGCGAGTCGGGGCGGACGAGGTTGGCCGGTATCCGATCACGAACGGCGTGATCGGCACCACCATCCACCAGAGGATCGAACAGCTGCCGATCGGCGACTACACGGTCGAGCTCGAATACAACCACACGCGATTCGCGGGCGAGCCGTTCCGGATCGCGGTCGTGCCCGAGTGGGGCGGCACCAAGAACCTGCATCTGTTCAGGCATCACGGCACGCGGATCTCGCTCGCCGAGAAGAAGCTGTGGGTCCTGCGCTGGTGGGCGAATGATTCGCCGGCGCTGCCGTGGGTCGTCGAGTGGCGGCACGAGGGCAAGCCAGAAACGACGACCACGGGTCGCGAGCGCAAGTGGGCGGTCGCCGATTCGAACGAGATCGTGAAGTATGCGATGCAGCCGGCCGCGCGGCGCTCGATCTGGCAGCTCGGCGAGGAGTACTCCGTCCCCGAGCAAGTCGCGAAGATGCCGGGCTCGTGGGAAGCTCGCGTCGTGCACGCAGGCGCCCCGCCAGTCTCGGTCGGATTCACGGTCATGCCGAACGGCACGATCGGCGAGGCCGATCCTCTGCTGGTCGCCAACACCAGAGATGGGTGGAGCCACACGTGGTCGCAGGTCCTGCCGCTGCGTCCGCTCGCGGCCCAGGACATCGCCGAGCTCGAATCGCGCTTGCCGATGGTCGCGGGTGCACAGCACCTCGACGAGGGGCCGATCGAGCTCACGCCGAACGCGGTGCGTGCGTTGTTCCGCTCCAAGAACCTCGCCGATCAGTGGTCGAAGTTCCTCGGTGGATCGCGCGAGCTGCGCGGCCAGGTCGAGAGGATGATCAAGGCGCAGGGCGCGCCGTGGAAGCCGGACGAGTTTCCGAAGTCGTAAATGACAGCGGATCCATTTCACGGCGTCACGCTCGCAGCGATCGTGACCGCGCTCGTCGAGTTCTACGGCTGGCCCGAGCTGGGCGAGCAGGTGAAGATCAATTGTTTCATCGAGAACCCGAGCGTCACTTCGAGCCTGAAGTTCCTGAGGAAGACGCCGTGGGCGCGCGAGAAGGTGGAGAGCTTGTATCTCTTCATGCTCCGCGAGAAGAAGCGCCAGGCGAAGCCACCAGCGTGATCTGACGTGCCTCGAGAACCGCCGCGAGCTCGGGCAGCGGACGATTCGATGACAACGTCCGGATCAGGCCGATCGGGAGAGCTTCGAGAATCAAGCGGACGTAGTCGCGTGAGGCCTTGGCCGTGATCTCGACGGTCGCGTGCGTACCCGTGATCGTCACGCTCGCCACGTCGATCGGGACGAGCTCGAGCGCGCGGATGCCGATGCGTTGCGCGGCCGCCACGTAGAGCGGAAGCATGCCGCCGGCATTTGCGGAGAACAGCCGCGGACCCCACTGCGTTGCCAGCCCGTCGTGGACCGCATGGATCGCGATCCCGACGCCGATACGCAGGCGATCGAGGTGGAGCGGTGCGAGCTCGGCGATCGTGCTGACGTCGACGCTCGTCGAGGCCGTGAGATCGAGCGTGCGGAGTTGCGGAAACTTCGCGACGTGCCGGCCGAGCAGTGCGAGCGAGGCATCGCTCGGATAGAGCAGGGCGAGCTCGGTCCACGCGACCGGACCGTGCGCTGCGATGAACTGCACGTCGTCTTCGTGGACCC
The DNA here is from genome assembly GCA_043780895.1 of Kofleriaceae bacterium. Classification (GTDB taxonomy): domain Bacteria; phylum Myxococcota_A; class Polyangia; order Haliangiales; family Haliangiaceae; genus JABFXX01. The sequence continues at coordinate 46,415 of JAYWCI010000117.1, forward strand.
TGCGCACGCGACGCAGTCCACGCAGGGTCGGCAACCAGCCCGCGAGGATGGGACCCGAACACTCCGTGACGTCGAGCGCTTCGAGCGTGTGCCACGCGAGCTCTGCAGGCGCGGTGGTGAACGCGGACACGGCCAGGCGCGCCTCGGCGAGGAACCCACGGCGGTACGCGAGATCCTGCTTGAATAGATACGGTTCCAAGCCGTCGAGCCAGAGTTGCTCGTGCGTCTTGCGGAGCTCGTTCTCGCGACGACTCGGTCGGGCGTCGGGGGCTCGCGCGCACTGGAGTGTGATGAATTCGCCGCGCGGATCCCCCATGTCTTGGAGAACGTCGGCGTAGACGAGGCGCGTGCTCGTGTCATCGGGGCGGCTGTAGATCGCTGCGAGCAGCGTCGCGCGATCGCCCGCGTCCATACTCGCTGGCGTCGGGCGCGCGAGCGCGCGATCGATCGCCTTGATCGCGGTATTGACGGCCGCGCTGATCTGCGGCGCGCGCCGCGCGGCGAGCCGGGCAGCGATCGCGACGACCGCATCGATCCTCGCGCGGTCTCTGGTCAGCCGGTCGCGCCGTGGCCCGAGAGCTTCGGCGCACTTGGTGATCAGGTAGCGGTAGCGCGGGTCATCGATCGCATCGAGCGCCTCGATTGCCGCCAGGTCGAGCGGGTTCGCGACGTTGCGAAACGGTGCAAAGGTCGCGAGCAACGTCGCGATCCGCGGATCCGGATCGCGCACACGTGCGAGGTCGAGGCCGAGCTGCATCGCCGGCGGGTGCGTGAGGACCTTGCTCGCGAGGGCGGTCATGATCGCGGTGACATCGGTGTCGCTCGCCTTCGTGATGCGCGCGGCGATCGCTTTCATGTCGGGCCGCACGGCCGGCACCGCGATGTGGGCGCTGACGCGATCGATCAGCTCGGCCAGCTCGGGCTCGCGCTTCGGTCGCCACGCGGCGAGCAGGGCACTCAGGCAGGCGGCCCAGTCTTCACGCGCGGCGGCAGCGACGGCGTCCGCGATCATTTTCCGTGCTGATCGTACACGCCGTCCCAGTCGGCGGCGGGTGGCTTGCGTTCGAGATCCGCGCAGCGCTCGGCCATGATCGCGGCGGCGTGGTCGTGCTCGATCGCGGCAAACTCGGTGCGCGCGATGGTGAAGCCGCGCGCGCGATACGCGGCGAGTGCGGTGGCGAAGCGTGGATCGGTCTGCGCGCCGGCGCGGCCGACGAGCTCGAAGACCGGTGCGGCGCCGTGGCGGCCCTTCACGCGCACGAGATCGATCTCGCGGAACACGTAGCCCGCGCCCGCCGCCGCCTTCATAGTGCCTTCACCGACGAGGATATCGACGCCGTATTCCTTCGTGAGCGCTTCGAGCCGTGCGCCGAGGTTCACCTGATCGCCGAGCACGGTGTAGTCGAACCGCGCTGCCGTGCCCATGTTGCCGACCGCCATCGCGCCGGTGTTGAGGCCGATGCCGATCGCGACCGCGGGTTTGTGCTCCTTCTTCCAGCGCTGGTTGAGAGCGATCAGCGCCTCTTGCATGCGCAGCGCGACCTCGCACGCACGCGCCGCGTGATCCGGCACATCGACGGGCGCGGCCCACACCGCCATCACCGCATCGCCGATGTACTTGTCGAGCGTCCCGCCGGATTCGAACACTAGCTCGGTCATCGGCGTGAGGTATTCGCCGAGGAAGCTCGCGAGCGCCTCGGGATCCATGCCTTCGCTGAATGCCGAGAAGCCGCGGATGTCCGAGAACAACACGGTGAGCTCCTTGCGCTCGCCACCGAGCTTCGCGCGTGCCGGATCCGCGAGGATGCGATCGACGACGGTGCGGCTAACGTAGCGCGAGAACACCGCGCGGAGGTGCGCCTTCTCGCGGCCCTCGGTCGCGAGCGCGCCGACGATCGCTGCGAGCGCGGTGACCACGGCGGCAGACGCCGGCGCCGCGACGTTCAAGATCAAGCCGTGGGTGAACGCGAGCTGGCAGATCAGCAGGTACAGGCCGATCACGACGACCGCGATCACCGCCGGCATCCAGACCCGACGCCGGATCGCGCGGAGCTGGGTCGCGACGATGAGGGCGCACAAGAGACACGCCGCGCCGAGCGCCGCGAGTGGGCCTGCCACGCGCAACAGGCGGTTCGAGAGCACGTTCTCCGCGAGCGTGGCGTGGAGCTCGACGCCATCCGCGATCGGATCGAGCGAGGTCGCGACCTTGTCGTACGTCGAGAACGTGAGGCCGACGAACGCGAGCTTGCCTTTCAGTGCGCTCGCGGGCGCGGTGCCGTCGAGCACCTTCGCCGCGGAGATCCGCGGGAGCTGATCGCGGCCGAGCACGTCGAGCCACAGCGATCCCGCCGCGCCGAGTGGCACGCGCTGATCGCCGGCCATCAGGTGATCGTCGCCCACGATGTACTGGGTCGTTGCCCCACGATCGAAGAGGGCGACGGCGAGCCCGAGCGGCATGTATTGATGTGCGCCGAGGCCGATCGAGAGCGGCATCCGCCGGCGCACGCCATCGCTATCGCGGAAATCATTGATCGCGCCGGCACCGATCGCGCCCTTCGCGATCTGCTCGAGCGTGAAGTCGACATCGACTGCGTGGATCGGCCGCCGCCAGCCGCCGCTATTCGTATCGGCGGTCTCGCCGTGACGCGCGCTCCGCAACTGCGGTGGCTCTGCGGCACTCGCTGCGGTTCCAGGGCGAAAGAACGCGCCGAGGAACACGCGATGCGCGTCGTTGATCGCCGAGGCGAGTTGCTCGTCGCCGCGCAGCTCCTCTGCGACCAGGGCGATCACCGCCGAGAGGCTGCGCACGAGCGGCGCATTCGGCATCTCGTCGTCGAGGGCGGCGGCGCTGCGACGCTCGGCATCGGCGGCGCGGACCTGCGCCGCGATCGAATCCGGCAACAACACCTCGGGCGCGCTGAAGAATAGATCGAACGCGATCACTTTCACGTCGTACTTCGCGAGCGCGCGGACGAGCGCGGCGTATCCGCGCCGGGTCTGCATCAGGTCGGGATAGCGCGCGCGCGTGTCGTCGTCGATGCCGACGATCACGACGCGATCGGTGGCCGGTGGGCGCGGCCCACGGACCGCGAACCGCGCATCGATCACGAGGTTCTCGATCGTCGCGAGCGCGGGCAGGGGCTTGACCCACAGGTGCACGCCCGTGACGCCGAGCATCACGACCGCGGCGACGATCGCGACCAAGAGCGGTGCGTTGCGCGGGCGGTCAGCCACCCGCGAGCTCCTCGCGCAGCGTCGCGACGAGCTGCTTGCGCATGCGATCGCGAATCAGATCGCCGTTGCAGATCAGCTCGAGGCTCTCGACCTGCGCCCATCCCACGACGGGAATCTCGACGAGCTCGCCGGTACGAATGTGCCGCCGCGCCGCGATCCACGGACCGAACGCGACGCATCTCGAACGCACCGCGAGCTCGAGTGCCGCCCCGAATGTCTGGACGCGATGCACGATCGTGCGTTCGGCCACCGGCAGCGGGCAATCATCCTGGATCGGGACGAACCGGCCACCCATCGACGACAGCGTGCCGACGAACGGGAGCTCGCGCGCCTGATCGATCGTGATCGGAAGCGTGCCGAGCGCTGCCACGAGCTCCGGCGGTCCGACGAGTACTTGCCGCAGACCCTCGACGAGATCGGTGGTCCACGTCGCCGGCACGCCGTGCGCACCACCCGGGCACAACCCGAGATCGAACAAGCCTTCGGTGATCGTCGCGCGAATCTGCGACGGTGCGAGCTCGATCCCGCGCAAGCGCAGCGCCGGTTGCGTCGCCGCGATCGCCGCGACGGCGATGCCGACCAGATACGACGGCCCCGCGATCGTGAGCTCGCTCGCGACATCGTCGGTGACCCTCTTCGACGTCACGGCCAGTGACTTCACGGCGGCTTGCACGTTCGGCATGACCTCGCGGCCAGCCTCGGTGAGCGCCATCCCCTTGGGGCCGCGCGTCAGTAACTTCACGCGGTAATGCGCCTCCAACCGAGCGAGCGCCTTGCTCGCCTGGGACGGCGTGACCTTCATTTCCCGGCCCGCGGCGGTCACCGATCCGGTCCTCGCGACGCTCAAGAGGACGACAAGATCGGAAAGTCGCAGATCACCTAACGCACCTGCCTCGCTCTCGTCCGACAAGTGCCGATGATGCGCCTACTTAGGTCCCCGTTTCCAGTTGGGCAACACCCATGGCGAACATCGCGGATTCCGCCGATCGGCGGCCGCGGCTATTGAGCCGACATGAACCAGCTCCTTCGCCTCGCCCTGATCGGTTGTCCTCTCCTTGCCGCCTGCGCCACCACCGGTTCGACCGATGATGGCTACTCGGGCGCCGACTCGTCGGTCGAAGCAGGCGCGGCGGACTCGCCGACCGCGAAGGTCGTTGTCGGCTTCACCGAGGTCGACCTGGTGTCGGACCGCGCCGGCGCGATCACGAAAGATGCGAACCTCCTCAACCCGTGGGGCATCGCGTTCAACCCGGCCGGCCCGGCCTGGATCGCGAACAACCACAGCAACACCTCGACGGTCTACGACACGGTCGGCGCGCTCGAGCTCACCGTGACGTTCCCCGATCTCAACGCGGGCAATGGCGCGCCGACCACCGGCCAGGTGTTCAACCCGGTCGCCACCGACTTCCTCGGCGACAAGTTCATCTTCAACGGCGAAGACGGCCGCTTCTACGCGTGGCAGCCCGCGACCGGCACGACGATGCGGTTCGACAACTCCGCCGCGGGCGCGAGCTACAAGGGGCTCGCGATCGCGACGAACAGCGATGGCAAGCAGCTGATCTACGGCGCGGACTTCGCGCACAACAAGGTCACCGTGCTCGACGCGAGCTACGCGCCGGTCACGCTCGACGGTGACTTCACCGATCCGAAGATTCCGGCGGGCTACGCCGCGTTCAACGCGCAGAACATCGAGGGCAAGATCATCGTCGCTTTCGCGAAGCAAAATGGCACCGGCGATGACGCGCATGGCGCGGGCAACGGCTATGTCGACATGTTCGACACCGAAGGCCACTTCGAGCGCCGCCTGATCACGCGCGGCGCGCTCAACTCGCCGTGGGCACTCGCGGTCGCGCCCGCCACGTGGGGAGCGCTCGCGGGCACGCTCCTCGTCGGCAATCAGGGCAACGGTCGCGTCCACGCGTACGACATCCACGCGCCGGCCTCGGGCGGCAAGGAGAAGGTCGTCTCGAAGGGCACGCTCGCGATCGGCTCGACATACCTCACGCTCGACGGCCTGTGGGCGCTCACGGTCGGCCCGGACAACCAGGTCTACTTCACCGCCGGTTCGAACCACGAAGCGAACGGCCTGTTCGGCCGCCTCGCGCACTAGCTCGCGGTAACGGCTTTTGATTGGCGCGCTGATTGCTCAGCGTCGGCCCTATGAAACCTATCCACGACGCCCTCGAGCTGCTCACGGCTCAGCATGACGAGCTCGACTCGCTGCTGGAGAAGACTGACTCGGTTCCTGACGCGCAACGTGCTCTGGCGCTCGGCCAGTTCGCCGACAAGCTGACGACCCATCTGCTTGCCGAGGAGCAGTTGCTTCGCGTCCTGAACGTGAAGGACTACGCCGACGATCACGATCGCGTTCGAACCGCGCTCGCCGAGGTCCTCGCCCTCGACCTGAATTCGGCGGAGATGCCCGAGCGGCTCCTCTCGCTGGCCGAGCTGCTCTCGAAGCATGCGACCTGGCAGGAGGACATCCTGTTCGTGATGCTCGCCGAGACGGTCGATCCCGATGTGCTGGGGCTTGTCGGCGACGTCCTCGGCGACTGGGCCGAGCGATCATCGGTAGTCGCGGCGTGATAAAGCGAATCCGACTTGACCAATCGAGAAGCCCGTACTAAAAGCTCCTCGCTGACTGACAACTTGGTGCGGGGTGGAGCAGCCTGGTAGCTCGTCGGGCTCATAACCCGAAGGTCGTAGGTTCAAATCCTACCCCCGCTACGATAGTGTATCTACCGGTAACCATTGAATTGGTTACCGGTAGTTGCCTTTTCGGGGTGTGAGCGCTTTCGACGACGAACAACGGAAGTAGATCGCCCTCGGCCACGATCTCGCCGTCCTCCCGGGGACCAACGCGGATCGTCCCGCCTTGGATCCAGCTCCGCATCTGTTCGCGGGCTGCCTCCGGGTGGCTCTTCAGGTGGGCGTCGAACTCGCGGACGACGCGCTCGACCTGCTCCGGTGACGGAAGGGAGATCGGCGTCCGAGCCTCCTCTTCGAGGATCTCGATCTCGCGCTGTTCGGCATTCGAGAACGCCTCGTGATCGTGCAGCGTCTTCACGATGTACGGCGACCGATCGCCACCAGCGATGTAGTCGACCAGGCCGGCCATCTTCTCCTTGGTGCGCGCGAGTCGTTCGCGGCGCTCGCGAAGGTCCGCATCGATCTGCTTGGAGCGCTCACCGAGCTGTTTCGCGACACGCCGCCGCACCTCCAACGCACCATCTGGCGAGAGCAGGCGGGCGCGGATCTCGTCCAGGATCTGCGGCCGGACGATGTCTTCGCGGAGCGAGCGTTCGTTCTTGCAGACCTGCGGGCCCTTGGTCTTGTTCGCCTGGCAGCGGTAGTAACGATAGCGATCGCTACCCATCATCGTCATCGGCGCGCCGCACGCGCGGCAGATCAGCAGTCCAGAGAGCAGATACGGCGCGCGCTTGTAGGTCAGCTCGCCACGCATGCCGCCGTGCTCGGTGTAGCGCTTCTTGGTCTGCGCGAGCCGCTGCTGAACGTCATCCCAGAGGTCGCGGTCGAGGATCGCGAGCTCCGGCCGGAGCTGCTGCATCACATCGGCGGCGTTTCGCGCGCGGGGTTGGCGTCGGTTGGTGCCCGGCACCTTCACCCACTGACGCTCCTTGAACTTCCAGACGCCGATGTAGCGTTCGTTGTAGAGCATCGCGCGGATCGTGGACGAGCCCCACCCGAAGCGCGTGTGACGGGTACCGACGCGCGGCGACGGGATCGAGTCGCTGTTGAGGCCGTGCGCGATCGTGGTGAGCGAGCGGCCATCTCGCGACTCGCGAAAGATCCGCCGGATGATCTTTGCCTCGGCTTCGTGGATCTCGATCTTGTTGCCGAGTACCTCGGCGCGATCGTTCGTGACGGGCACGGTGTGAAAACCAAACGCCACGTTACCGGTCGCGTAGGGCGTTCGAGGCTTGCGCCCGAGATGGCGAAGTCGGCGAAGATCTTCGCGGCTTCTGGATCTCCGCCCTGTGTGAGTAGGTAATCGCGGCACCGTCGGACTTGATCGTCGATGCTTCGCTCGTTCTGATTGACAGACGAGTATCGTGCGTAAATCGCGAACGGACCCGATTTGATCGAAGATTGCATACGTGGTGGCTCCGCAGTCCCCGCTGCTGAACAGCAAGGGAAAGCTCGCGAGGCTGCGCGAGCGAGTTGTCGGATACGTCGTGCGCTGCGACAATTTTTACTGTGGGCTCGGAGGGAGTAGGCGGTCTGGTACGGCTGGTCGCGCTTATCACGTGTGCAGTACGGCTTCGAACGACGATGATGGATCGGAGGCGCGATGCCGACGCATAGGGATTCGTAGGCGAACCACGTGGATACGAATGTCGCTCGCGCCTCGCGCGGAGCTTGGTCGGTAGCGACGACGCCGATGCCACCGTCCAGGAGACGTTGGCCGCCGCGTTGCGTTCAGTGGCAGCCCGTGATCACCGCGAACCCGGGCGACCTGCTCGCGGCCGGCATGCGTCGCACGGGGGACTCGCGTTGCCGACTCAGGGGGAATCGGTTCGCGCCCGACGGCTCGGAAGGCTGCCCACAACCTCGTGCTTACCGGCAACTTGTCCGATGCGCAATCCGCGATGTCAGAGGGTGGCGGTAGTGTCCGAAGTTGGCGGTTCGGTACAGGTCCGGAAGGCGTGTAGGAGGTCCATGCAGATTCGCGAGATCAGGATCCGGAACTTTCGCGGCATCAAGCAGCTCACGTGGTGCCCGGGCGGCGGGCTCGTCTGCCTGATCGGGCGCGGAGATGTCGGCAAGTCGACCCTGCTGGATTCGATCGAGCTGGCGCTCTCGCCACGTTCGCGCCAGCTCACCGACACCGACTTTCTCGACGGCGACACCTCCCAAGCGATCGAGATCGAGATCAGCGTCGGCGAGCTGTCCGACGAGGCGCTCCAGGACAACCGCTTCGGCCATCACCTGCGCGGGTGGCAGGTGGGAGGCAAGGGGCTCCGCGACGAGCCCCAGGACGACGACGAATCCGTCGTCACCGTTCGAGTGATGGTCGACTCTGCACTTGAGGGAGAGTGGTCGCTCATTACCGACCGTCATGATCCGAAGACGCTCTCGCCTCGAGACCGTGCACTGTTCGGGGTCGTGCGCCTTGGTCCGGAGATCGAACAACATCTGACATGGGGGCGGTACACGGCACTATCTAACGCCACCGACGATCGTAACGCCGCACGCGCAACGCTCGCCGAGGCGTTCAGGGCCGCACGCGATCACGTCGCCACCCAGGGACTTCCGACCTTGGCGAACGTCGCCACGGCGGTCACGAGCGAGGCGCGGCGGCTCGGTGCTTATTGCGCGGTGGACTACCGTGCGGGGTTCGACGCCCAGCGTACCGCCATGAGCTTGGCCTCGGTGTCGCTTCACGACGGCGAGATTCCCGTCCGCCTGGCTGGGCTCGGAACCCGGCGGCTCACGTCCCTGGCGATCCAACGGATGTCGATCAAAGAGGGCGCCATCGTGCTGATCGACGAGATCGAACACGGCCTCGAGCCGCATCGCATCCGTCATGCGCTTAAGGTGCTTCGCGACTCGGTAGCCGGTGCCACCGGGGCCACCGGCCACGTCTTCCTGACGACTCACTCTCCCACAACGCTGGTAGAGCTCGAACACAGTCAGCTCGCGATCTGTCGCGAGGCCGCGGGCACGTTGGCCGTGCGCACGCCAGGCAAGGACGTGCAGGGGTTGCTTCGACGTGTTCCGGAGGCACTACTCGCGCAACGCGTGCTCGTCTGCGAAGGGCCTACAGAGATCGGCGTGATCCGCGGTCTGCGCGACACGTGGAACAAGACGCAAACGTTTCCGTTCGAGGCGATGGGAGCATGGCTCGCGGATGGAGGCGGCAGCAAAGGCCCCGCCACCGCGCTGGAGTTGGCCTCGCTGGGTTACTCCATCGCGTTGTTTCGCGACTCCGACGTGGCGCTCGACGCAGCGATTCACGGGAAGCTCGTCGGGGCTGGAATCGACATCTACGAGTGGGCCGGCGGCCTTGCGACCGAGGAACGCATGTTCAAGGACGATGCGCCTGATGCTGACGCTAAGAATCCGCAGCACTCACGACCCTCGTTCACGTCAGACGTCACCTATGAACCAAGTTGATCCTGTCGATGTTGTCGGTGCGCTGGTGCGCACGGCCGTCGTAACCGCACTCGGGGCCGATTTCGCGGACGTGGATCCTCAGGTGCGACGGTCGGACCGGGCCGACCTGCAAGCTGACCTTGCAATGAGACTCGCGCGGGTCGTCAAGCGTTCGCCGAAAGCGATCGCTGACGCCATCGCTGCGGCAATTCCGCCGAACGATGTCATTGAACGGATCGAGGTCGCGAGCCCCGGTTTTTTGAACATCACCCTGCGCACCGAGTGGCTCGCACGCGTCGCTCTCGCTGTCGCCGCGAGTGACCGTCTCGCTGTTCCTCTGGCAGAGGCTCCAGAGCGGGTCGTCATCGACTACTCGCATCCGAACGTCGCAAAGGAAATGCACGTCGGACATCTCCGCAGCACGGTGATTGGCGATGCTCTCGCGCGGTTGCTCGAGTGGCGCGGTCACACGGTGATTCGGCAGAATCACATCGGCGACTGGGGCACACCCTTCGGCATGCTCATCGAGCACCTCGTCGACCTCGGTGAGGCAAAAGCAGAAGAGGAGCTTGGCATCGGCGAACTTGCCGCCTTCTACAAGGCAGCCGCAAAGAAGTTCAAAGACGATGAGTCGTTTGCCGAGCGCTCGCGCAAACGAGTGGTCGCGCTACAGGCCGGTGACGAACAGACCCTGAAGCAGTGGCGATTACTCGTGGACTTGTCGACGCGCTACTTCGAAGCCGTCTACGAGAAACTGGGCGTGACTCTTACGCGCAAAGATCTAGCGGGCGAGAGCGTTTACAACGACCAGCTCGCGCCACTCGCCGGAGAGCTCGAAGCGCGCGGCTACGCCCGCATCAGCGCCGGCGCGCTCTGCGCATTCCCGGCAGGTTTCATTAACCGCGAAGGCGAGCCGCTCGGACTGATCGTTCGCAAGAGCGACGGCGGATTTGGATACGCAGCCACGGACCTCGCCGCGATTCGCTATCGACTCGAGGAACTTCACGCCACTCGAATCCTTTACGTCGTCGGTGCACCGCAAGCGCAGCACCTCGCGACGATCTTCACGATCGCCGAGGAGCTGAACTGGCTCAAACCGCCCGCACGTGCAGAACATGTTTCGTTCGGCTCTGTGCTCGGAACCGACAAGCGCATGTTCAAGAGCCGTTCCGGCGACACCGTTCGGCTCGTGGACGTCATCGACGAAGCAATCGACCGCGCAGGCGTCGTCGCTCGTGAGAAGGCGAACGATTCGAAAGATCTCGACGAGGCCACGCTCGCAGAGATTGCACGTGTCGTCGGCGTCGGGTCGATCAAGTATGCCGACCTGTCCAGTGATCGCGTGAAGGACTACGTCTTCGATCTCGATCGCATGGTTTCGTTTGAGGGCAACACCGCCGGATACTGTCAGTATGCGTACGCGCGCGCACAGTCGGTGATCCGGAAGAGTAACGGCGTGGCCGTCGATTCGCACATCGTCGCCGTCGAGCCTGCAGAGCGAACTCTGATGCTAGGGCTCCTCAACTTTGGTGCACAGGTTCGCGACGTAGAGCGAACGCTCGACCCACACCGGCTGGTCAGTTACGTTTACGAGCTGGCGACGGCGTTCACGAAGTTCTACGACGCGTGCCCGATCCTCAAGGCTGAGCCGACGCTTCGGCTATCGCGCCTCGCCTTGACACAGCTCGCTGCGCGCACGATTTCGTGCGGCCTTGGTCTACTCGGCATCTCGGTGCCGGACCGCATGTAGTCCCGTCCGCAGTACCGTGCATCGTTCGCACGGTCTCGATTGGGCAACCGTTGCTTGGTGCAGCCTTGAAGCGTTTAAGCCCGGGTGCGCAGAGCTGATGAGCTGAAAAAGCTGATGTCAGAGCTGTCGTGGTTCAAGCGCGTCGCGACCGCCTGGCCTCCCACTTTGAACAGCCTGGCCTGCGCGAGCAAGGTGGAGAGTGGCAGCCGCAGCGAGAACGTGGTGTCGCGGCCGGGCACCCAATCGCGGCCGAGCGCGATCTGCTTCCGATGTTCGTAGTCGAATGCGCTCAGATCCGGAATGGCAACTAGAGTAGCCGCGCGCGATCGTCGTGTTTGCCGACGCCCCGCTGCCGTTTCGCATCGAATTTCCGCGTCGAGCGGGCTAGTCAGCTCCGGGCCACTCGTACGCGTCGGACCAGACGCGGCGGTACCCCTGCACGAGGTCGCGTACAGCGGCCTTGCGAGCGCGTCGATCGGCGCCGGTCTCGGCCGCGACCATGTATGCGTGGGCGGTCGCGCTCATGCGGTCCATGAACATCGCCTGGGCCTCCTCCATCGTGATCTCGGTGGCGCCGAACTCTTCCGGCAGGTACGCCGTGCCACCAGCCGCTCGAGTCTCGGCGATCAGATCGTCGTCGCGGCTGATCAGCCGCAGACCATGCTCGACGCACTCGACCTTGATCATCCGGTCCCGGCCCGGGTTGTTCAGCTCGGCATGGTCGTTCGTGAACGTGCGATGCCAGCCCCTGAACACGCCGTCGACGCCATCCGCAACGCCGAGCACGTAGATCGCGGCCTCGGTCCACCAGCCGTGCGGCGTCGCGGGCGGGGCGAGGCGCTTGAGGTTCCGGATCGTCTCGTGCTGGTACTGGACCGACACGGCGCCGACCTTCGCGAGCGCCATCGCGGCCCACAGCGAGCCGCGGATCCGCTCGCGCCGGCCCTCGAGATCCGACGGCTCGCCGCGCCTCCACTTCTCCCACTCGACGAACAGGTCGCCATGCGAGTCGATCTCGAGCGTCACGTTGGTATCGAGCCACGTGTCGACCGTGTATCCGTCGGGCGTAACCATCGCCATCGGTGCTACTCGCCCGGCGGCAGGCCGAGTTGGTCGCGCAACTTGAAGTTTACGTAGGCGAGCGCGAGGTTCTCGCCGAGCGCCCACGTCTTCGAGCCGAGCGCCTTGACCGCGGACATGATGATGGACGGGTTACCGCCGGCCTTGATCGCGTCTCGCGCCTTGCCGACCCTCGCGGCCTCGTCGGCCGCCTCGTGATCATCCTCGTCGTCTGCGGCTTGAGCGAGCAGCGCCTTTCGGAGCGCGGCGAGATCGAGGGCCAATGGCGCGAGGTCCAGGTCGACGTTCAGGGTCTGCGTGGTGTTGTGCTGGACGACGGCGTTGTCGCGAGCGATCGCTCCGTGCCCGACGGCCGCTGCTTGGCGGACGTAGTAGTTCGTGATGTTCGTTGCCGCGGAAGCGGGCGGACGCGAGGGAGCCGGCAGTGCACCGATCTTGCGAACGTCGATCGACCAGCAGCTCATCTCGTGCGGAGCCCGCGAGTAGGTCGCCTCGCTGACCTCGTAGCGTTCGGGCGGGTGACCCGCGGGCATCTCGCGGACGATCGTGTCACCCGCCGCGACGGGAAAGTCGGCGCGGGTGACCATCACTTTATAGGGATCTACGACCGCCTTCACGTCCGACATGGCGACGGTGCCGTCGGGTTTCACAAGCGAGATCCGATCTTCTGCGAGAAGATCCAACGGTGAGTTCATACCCCTGCCTCCTGCGTGGTGTGCTTCTGCGCGGTCGGCCGCGCGTTCCTCGAGCCGCGTGATCAAGCTTTGGAGAGTAAGCCTCGTGCGCGCAACGCCGTCAGTTCGCGCCTTGATGCGTCGGGCGTTGGCCCGGCCGTGGCCGTACGAGCCCTCGTACTCGTCGTCATCATCGTATCCGGCGAGCAGAAACGGTCCGTCCGAGTGATCGATCTTGAGGCTCCAGTGCGCGTCGTCCTCGTGGGAGTTCTCGCCAAAGATCTCGCGGACGTTGCAGTGGATCGCATCCTCGAGAACCTCGAAGGTCGGATCCTTCGGCTTCGTGGAATCGAGCTGCGCGACTTCAGCGAGCCGGTTCCGGAGGCGGGCGGCACCCGCGGACGGATTCGTGACCGCCAGCGGCGGCGACCACCCGGGCGGCGGGCTTCGCATAGATCCCTTTGCCACTTTAGCAACCTACGCTCCCTCCCTGACCTGATCGGAAACCGCGTGGCGCGGGCGCGCAGCTCGCTGTTCCGACTGATGTTTGCGGCGGCAACCCTGCGCTCGTCGAGGCACCGATCAAAGAGTAGGACGCGCGGCGTCGCAAGCTGCCACGGTGGTCCGCGGGCTGAGGTCACACCCGTGCGCGATCGTCGCGATCGTGATCGGCTCCTGTGCTCGCGATCGTCCGTGCGCCGCGTCCGGCACTCGCACTCGCGCGGCATGCAGCTCGTCGGCGTCGCGCGATCTCGCGGTGGGCGATCAGCGTGGCGGTGCGGTCGCGATCGTCCGTGGCCGCGAACCGAACGAACGCGCGCGATCGCGCTCTTGAAGCTCGCCGACATCGCCGACGATCCGGATCTCCGCGACGAGTTCGCCGACGAGGTGGAGGTGGAGCCGGATGCGGCGCGCGGGTGGATCGCTGGCCGACAGCGCGCATTACGAACGTCAGATCACTGTAATGGGATCGCTATCGTGGAGACGTTCCTCGTCGGCCTCGGTCGCTCGCAAACGGCGATTTCGTGTCGACGCGCTTTCAAAGGTTCCAACGCGACCTGGCTCAAACGCGTGACGTGGCAGCCGAGGCGTACGGCGCGGCCGTCGCGGTTCACGAAAGTGGCTCCAAGCGCGACTGAGAGCACTGGGGCGGATCAAGGGGGCAGATCCGGTCAGGATTTGGGCGCACTAAATTTGATGATCGCGTTCGCCGACAAGACCGACAGCGAGCGGCTCGCCCGCGTCGCGGCGACGTAGAAGTGGCGCGCGCCGTCGCCCGGCCGCTTACCCTCGAACTCGGAAGCGTTGGGGACGAGCGCATGGTCGAATTCCAGTCCCTTGGGCTTGATCCACTCCCGTGGGCACACCACGAGAGGCGGATACAGTGGCGAAGATGGCAACGAAGGAACGGCGCGCGATGCGCGAGCGCCGGGATTATACGGATGAGTTCAAGGCAGGCGCGGTGCGCCTGGTCCTTGATGAGGGAAAAAAGGTCGCTGAGGTCGCGCGCAATCTGGACCTGA
>JAYWCI010000118.1:0-2437 GCA_043780895.1 Kofleriaceae bacterium
TACTTCGCCGGCGCGCATTTCGGGTTCGGCTTCCACGAAGACGGTGCGCGCTCGGGGCTGCAAGCCGCGCACAAGATCGCGACCCGGATGAGCGAACGATGACCCATTCGGCGCTCTATCGCGGCGAGCTCGCGCACGCGCGCGACGACGAACACGCGAAGCGCGCGTTTCGCTACGGGGTCTACATGGCGGCGCTCGATCTCGAGGAGCTGCCGCGGCTCGATCGCGAGCTCGCACTGTTCTCGCTCGAACACCCGAATTTGTTTTCCTTTCGCACGAGCGACTATGCGACCGCGACCTCGCCGAGCCGCGCGACCGCCTCGCTCGATCTGCCGGCCGAGCTCGCCGCCCTCCGCACGGCGAACGGCCTCCCCACACCCCACACCACCCGGCTCGTCACGAACCTGCGCGCGTTCGGCTACGTGTTCAATCCGGTCAGCTTTTTCATCGACTACGACGCGATGGGCGCGATCATCTCGGTGATCGCCGAAGTCAACAACACGTACGGCGGCAACCTGCGCTACGTCCTCGGCCCGCAGCATAGGCTTCCCGGCGCGCGGATCGGATTTCGTCACGTCCGCGAGCTGTTCGTCTCGCCGTTCTTGCACGGCGAGCAGACCTACGACTTCTTCTTCGACGTCCCGCTCGACGATACCAACCTCGCGGTTGCGATGGATGTTCGCGATCCGACCGGCCATCGCACGTTCTACGCGCGCTTCGCGGGTGCGCGCGCGGCGCTCTCGGATCGCACGCTCGCACGCTCCGCGCTGCGCTATCCCTTCATGACCGCTCGAGTCGTCGCGCTGATCCACTGGCAGGCGATCAAGCTCCGGTTCGCGGGCGTGCCGTACCTCCGGCCCGCGGCCGATCACCGGCCGATGCCCCACACACCTCGGGTTCCGAGCTAGGTTGGACCCAGGTGGCCGAGGTCGCGCATCCCCTGATCGTTCCGTTGCCGCGGTTACTGCCGCCGGCGGGACAGCTGTTGCGATGGACCGCGCTCCATCGCTTGCGCAGCACGTGGCGCGGTCCGCACCTCGAGCTCGTGCTTCCGTCGGGTGACGTGTTCACACTCGGCGCCGGCACCCAACCTGCGCGCGCCACGATCCACGACGATCGTTTGTTCCTGCGCATGTTGCTGCGTGGCGAGATGGGCGCCGGCGAATCGTTCGTCGCGGGCGAGTGGGACAGTGAGGACATCGTCGCGGTGACCCGCGCGTTCGTCACCGGCACCGGCGCTCGCGGCTTCGAATCGCCACTCACCCGCCTCGCGCAACTGCCGTCGCTCCTGCGCCATCGCCGCGCCGCGAACTCGAAGACCGGCAGCGAGCGCAACATCCACGCACACTACGACCTCGGCAACGCCTTCTACGAGCTGTTCCTCGATCCGGAGGCGATGTCGTATTCGTGCGGCATCTTCTCGACGGGCGCGACGTCGCTCGCGGCCGCACAACATGCGAAGCACGAGCGGCTGTGCACGTTGCTCGAGCTCGCGCCGACCGACCATCTGCTCGAGATCGGCTGCGGCTGGGGCGGCATGGCGATCCACGCCGCGAAGACGCGCGGCTGTCGCGTCACCGCGATCACCGTCTCGCGCGAGCAACACGAGCTCGCCGTCGCGCGCGTGGCCGCAGCCGGGCTCGCCGATCGCGTCTCGATCCAGTATCTCGACTACCGCGATCTCGAAGGTCAGTTCGGAAAGATCGTCTCGATCGAGATGCTCGAGGCAGTCGGCTTCGAGTTCATGCCCGCCTACTTCGCCACGTGTGCGCGCGTGCTCGCGCCCGGCGGCACGATGGCGCTGCAATCGATCACGATGCCCGACGATCGCTTCGACGCGTATCGCAAGCGCGTCGATTGGATGCAGACGTATATCTTCCCGGGCTCGTGCATTCCCTCGCTCGCCGCGATCCGCGGCGCGCTGCCACCGAGCATGTCGATCACGCGCGCCGATGACATCGGTCCAGACTACGCACCCACGCTGCGCGCGTGGCGCGATGCCTTCCTCGCGAACCTACCTGCGGTCCACGCCCTCGGGTTCGACGAGCCATTCGTGCGGACCTGGCTGCTGTACCTGGCGTTCAGCGAAGCGGCGTTTGCAGAACGCACGCTCGGCGATCACCAGATCGTGCTCAAGACTTCGCGGTGACGATCACGGTGGTCGTGATGCCACCGCGGGCCCAGAATTTGCCGTTCACCGTGATCTCGCGCGGCGAGATCGCCTGGACGATGTCATCGCAGATCTGGTTCGTGACGGCTTCATGGAACGCTCCTTCGTTGCGGTAGCTCCACAGGTAAAGCTTCAAGCTCTTGAGCTCGACACACAGCTGGTTCGGCACGTAGTCGACCGTGATCGTGGCGAAATCCGGCTGGCTAGTCATCGGGCACAGGCAGGTGAACTCTGGGCAATCAAAGACGATGTGGTAATCCCGGTCGC
>JAYWCI010000119.1:0-7637 GCA_043780895.1 Kofleriaceae bacterium
CTCGCGGCTCGGTGCGCGCGTGCCGCTCTACGGCCCGCTCAACCTCGTCATTCCACCCGCGCAGATCAAGCTGTGGCTCCAGCCGATCCTCACCTGGGATTGGCCCGAGCCCGAGAAGGTCGCGCTCCCCCTCGCCCAGCTCGCGCGCCGCACCGGTGATCGTTCGCGCGACCTCGACGATGCGACGCGCACGAAGCTCGCCGAACAATTGCGCCAGCTCCCCGGCGGCGAACGCGCGGTCGTGCTCGTCGAGCAAGTCGTCGCGCTCGAAGCGCGCGAAGAGCGCGTCGTCCTCGGCGACACCCTGCCCGCGGGCCTCCGCATGGTGCCCGAGCCCGACGAGCAGCCTCAGTGACGCGCGATCGCGGCGTCGGCCGTCTGTCCGCCTAGCCCGCAGCTCGTCGCATACCGATTGTTGCGAATCACACCGCGCGTGACCTTCGCACCGATCACCTCGAGCGCACCATCCCCATTCGGTAAGCGCACCGACCTCACACGCGTTGTGCTGGCGAGACGCGTGCCTACCGCACGCCCATGAACTGCTCGGCGAACGCGCGCAGCCGCAAGATCGCCGGGATGCCGCCCTGGTCGCTGAACGTCAGGGTGTCCGCGAACTTGATGTTGTCGGCGGCCTTGTACGCGACGTAGGCTCG
Organism: Kofleriaceae bacterium; assembly: GCA_043780895.1. Lineage (GTDB taxonomy): Bacteria > Myxococcota_A > Polyangia > Haliangiales > Haliangiaceae > JABFXX01. The sequence continues at coordinate 654 of JAYWCI010000119.1, forward strand.
ACCCGCCGGTGAGCCGAGCAGGGCGTTGAGCTTGGTCTCGTACTCTCCCTGGACCTTGGCGACCATCGCATCGCCCTCGGCACCGAGACGACCTTGCAGGGCGTCGGCCTCTGCGGTGATCCGGCTCTTGTACTCGAGCGTCTCGGCCTGGATGTTCTTGATGCCGATCAAGTATGGCTCGCTCACCGAGGCCGGATCGAGCCCGAAGATCTTCGCGGCCGTCGCACGCATGGTCGTGACGGCATCCGGGGTCATCGCGGTGAGCTGCCGGCGCGCCGCGCCCGGCGTCGCATCCTCGACATCGAGCATGCCGACCTGATACGCGCGCTCGAGCGTGTTCTGGCGCTGGCCCCACTCCTGCGCGCGCTGCGCGACCTGCGCGTTCGTACCTTGCTGGTAGTTGTCGAGGCTCTGCTGGACGTTCGCGAGCTTCTGGCTCGCCGCATCGAGCAGCTTGTTCTGCTCGTTGAGCTGGATCTGCTGGAGCTGCTTCTCGTAGTCGCTGCGGAACCGCACCGCGCGGACGAGCACCGCTTGCGCCTGGAGATGCATCGGCGCGAGCTGCTTGTTGAGCATCTTGAGCGCCGCATCACTCACCGCGAGCCGACGGTCGGTCGAGTAGAACCCGACCGAATCGAGGACCGCCATCTCTTCACGCAGCACGCTGGTCGCGGTCTCTTCCGCGAGCCGCATGTAGCGGAACCGACCATCGGGATCCTGGACGTGGTTGCCCGAGGCGACGAGCGCATTCGCTTCGCCCGGCTTGATCCGGATCGGCACCGAGACATCGAGATCGACCGTGTTGTTGTCCTTCGTGCGGATCTCGAGCGGCTTTTGCGGCCCCCTGTCGTCCGAGGTGAAGTCGAGCATGAAGTAGTTCGACGGCAGGCGGATCAACTTGTGGATCCCCGGGATCCGCATGTGCCAGCCCGGTCCGAGATCCTCGTCGAGCACACCGGACGTCGCGCTCTGGCGCACGCCGATCTCGTGGGGCGCGACCGTCGAGGTGAAGAGCTCCGGAATCAGCCACAAGGCGACCGACGCGATCACGATGATCTTCGAGATCTGGACGAGGCCCTTCATTTCGCACCTCCCACGTTCTCGAGTTGCACTCGCTGCGGCGAGCCATCTTGCCGGATCGGCTCGATCGCGATCGTCACGCCCTTCAACCGCTCGCCGAGCCGCTCCATCACACGCTCGACCGGTTGATTGCGAAAGGCATCGATCTCGGCTTGCCTGGATTGGTATTGCGCCGTGAGCTGGCCCTTGAGCTCGAGGGCCTGGCCCTTCGCGGCCGACTTCGCAGCTTCGCCGATCGCGACCTTGTCGATCTTGTAGGAATCGACCTCGCGATGGATCTGCGTGCTCTGGGTCGCGGCGGTCGCGAGCGCCGCTTCGAGATCCGCACGCTTGGTCTGGATCACCTTGTTCTGATCGCGCTCGACCTCCGCGAGCTTGCGATCACGCTCGGTCTTCGCGCGTTGCAATTCGGAATCGATCACGGCGAGCTGATTCTCGGCACCGTTGCGCGCCTCGATCAGATCCTCGTACTCTTTGGAGAACCGCGGACGCGGCGTCACGATGCTCGTGATCTCGATGCCGTGTTCGCCGAGCAACTTGTTCACGCGCTGCTTCGCACGATCTTCGGCCTGACCGAACGTCGTCGGGTTCGAGACCCCGAGCGTCGATTCGCGACCGAACTCGTCGCGCAAGATCGTGCGGACGTACGGCAACAACCACTCGTAGTACGCGTGATCGAGTCCGGAATCGCGGAGCGTCTCGTCGGCCTTGAGCGGGATCGCGCGGAACAGGATCGTCGTGTCGTTGAACGCGAAGTTCGATCCGTCGGAGGCGCGTACTTGCAGCTCCTTCACGATCAGCGCGCTCATGTTCGTGTCGCCGCGCATGTGAAACGTCTGCGGGCTGACATCGAGGATGTAGACATCGTGGATGCCGAACGGCAGCCGCAAGATCACGCCCGGCTGCGTGATGACCTCCATGTTTCCGGTGACGTTGTTGATCCGCACCGCGACCTGACCCGCCTCGACCGACGCGCACGAGTGCGCGAAGAACAGCACCATGCACAGCGCGGCCGCGGCGATCCACAGCCGCGAAGCCTCGCCACCCGCGCCCTTCAAAACAGCCCAGAATTTGCGGCTCGCCGCACGTGCGTCGGTCATCAGTACCCCTTGGGAAAAAGGTTAGCGCGATCGAACGACGACCGCGAGTAAGTCCTCGGCTGGCGCTCCGTTGCGCAGCCCGAGCTCGACGAGGGTGGCCGCCAGGCGTCCTCCCGAGGGCGCACAATCCTTGAGGACCTCGCGCCAGCGCTCCGAATTCGCGCCTCGCAGGCCACTGGAGGCCACCACGAGCACCATATCGACCGGCAGCGGCGCCACACCGCGCGTCGCGATCTCGAGGCTCGCACCGGCGAGCTCCGCGGCATCGTCGTGGCCGCCGAGCGAGATCGCGCGCGGCCGGTTCGCGCGAAACGACCCGACCGGGAGCTCCAATTCGACCCCCGCGATCGGACCGACCAGAAACGCCCCCGGATGGCCCGCACAGGCCCATTCGATCGATAGCTTCCTGAGGTCCAGGATCGCGAGGAAGGCCGCGACCGGCTCGCCACCGCGGATCACGCCGTCGGAGCTCGCACGCATCGTCGCGACCAACTCGTTCAACGTGATCGGTGTGACCCCCGGCGTCGTCGCGGCGGCGAAGGCACCGGTGAGCGCCGCCGTCGCGAGCGCGGCCGCGACGCCATGCGCCTGCGCTTCGGTCACGAGCAGCGCGAGCCGCCCATCCCCGAGCTCGGTCGCCGACCAACCGGCACCCGTCGTGCGCGCGGCGGTGCGATACTCCGCCGTGACCGACCAGGTGCCGAGCTGCGCAGCGCGACTCGCCGAGGCCTGCAGCCGCAACGCATCCGCGACCTCGACTTCGCGCGCGGTCTCGCGCTCGAGCGTGGCGCTCTTCGCGAGCGCGACGAACGTGAACGCGCGCGCCGTGGCTCGCGCCGATTCGGTCACGAGCTCGCGCTCGGCATCGCGCAGCGCGCGATCGACCGTCGCTTCGACGAGGCCGACCAGCTCGTCGCGATCGACGAGCGGCACGAGCAACCCGCCTCGCGCATCCTGCGCGAGCGCGACCAGCGGGCCGCGCACCGTACCGAGCTTCATCGTCGCGAGCGAGTCCACCGCGATCGGCTGCGCGTGCCGCGCGAGCCAGGTCGCGAGCTCCGGTGCGAGCTCCAACATGTCGCCCCAGCGCACCGCCTTGACCTCGATCCCGATCGAGGTCCGCCACAGCGTGGTCAGGCGCTCCGCGATCTGCGCGCCGTCGTCGAGCGTGGCGATCCGCGCGACGAACTCGTCGAGCGCGCGTTGCTCGGCGACCGGCTGCGGTGGCCGCGCTCTCGCATAGCCCCACGCGATCGCGGACAGGCTCGCCCACGTGATGCTCGCCGCGGTCGCGAGCGTGAGAGGGGAATCGGCGAAGAACAGCGCGAAAACGACCGTCGCGCCGCCCGCGGCCGCCGAGGTGGCGAGCTCGAAGGCCATGCCGCGATCGAGGCCCTGCGGACGCAGGATGTTCGTGCGCGTGATCAGGTAGAGCGCGATCACCGCACACGCGAGCGCCGGCAACCACGACATCGGGTACGAGCCCCACGGCGTCGAGCCGGTGTAGAGCAGCAGCGTATCGGCAGAGGTCACCGCGCCGAGCACGAGGATGCCGAGCAACAGACGCAACGTGCGCCGCTCCTCGGTGCGAGGTGCCGATCGACGCACGATCGCGATGCCGATCACGAGCCAGATCGCGAGCTGCGACAGGTGCACGCCGGTGAGGGGGCCCGGCGCCATGTAGTACATTCCCGACGCCAGGCGCTGGACGCCCGGTACGATCAGGTCTGTTCCCCACGCGACCGCGAGGAAGCCGGCCCCGAGCATCCCGGCCGCGCGCGCGACCCAGCGGAACCGCTCGAGCTGACCACCGACGGCGAGCAGCAGCAACAAGATGTTCGGTCCGATCAACGCGACCGGACCTTGCCCGAGCTTCAACAAGCGGCGCGCCGATTCCGGATCGAGCGCCATCGCCGAGAGGCCCTGACACATCGCCCACGGCATCGCGGTGACGACCGCACCGATCATGCCGATCCGCATCACACGATCGCCGCGCGTCAACATCGCCGCGATCCCGACGGACGCGAGTGCGAACGCGCACGCGAGATACGGCGCGGCGAGCCAGGTCCACCTGAGGCCCTCCACGCGCCGAGAGTACGCGACTTTAGCTTGGCGTCGCGAGCTGGACGGCGATCGTGTAGCGATTGAACTGGCAGGCGCCGTCGCAATCGTCCCCACCAGCCGCCTTGATCTCGATGCCGTAGCGTTCGCCCGACGTGATCGTCTGGGTCAGACAGCGCACGTCCTCGCCCTGCCCCGGATCGGAATTCTTGCACGCCGTATCGGTGGCGAGCTGCGCCCCCGTCGCATCGTGCAACACGACCTGGAGGGGCTCGAACGCGACCTTGTAGCTGATCCGGATCTCGACCTCGAGCGCGGTGCATCCCGCCGGTGCGGTGAACTGCAGCCAATCCTCTGCATCGCCGGGCGCGAGGCAACCCGCATCGGAGTACTGCGAGGACACGCACTCGAGGTTCGAGATCACGGTGCCGGTCATCTGCGTGTCGTCGGGCTCGGTCTGCTCGGTCCCACCCGGGCACGAGAATGCCGACGCGGTCGACGGTACGACGCACGAGTTCGTGGGCCCATCGCACGCCTGCGTGTCGGGGCACGCTTCGTTCGGGCCGCACAAGTACACACCGCTCAACACGTCGGGGCTGCACGCGGCAGCCAGGACAACCACGAGGATCAACATCGACGCGCGCATCAGAAGCTCCACGTTCCGCCGAGGACGGCACCACCCGGCGTGGGCGCGATGGTCGGCGCGTAGTGCGGATGAATCACCGTAGTCTCGGTGCCGGGCGCGGTCGCGATGAACATCACCGTCGCGGTGATCAGCGCCGCGCCACCGAGGCCGTAGAAGATGGCGGCCTTGATGCCGGAGTCGTGCGCGCGATCGTAGTCGGCCTGGCGATCCGCGGTCCATGCGGCCCCGGTCGGCATTCTCGGCGACACCGCGTTGGCGGCGTCCTGCGAATCGAGGTTGTAGTAAACGCCGACGCCCGCGAGGATCGCGCCTGCGCCGGCGATGCTCGCGAGGATCGCGATGTTCTTGCTGTCGCGATCGCGATCGGTCGTGACCACGATGTCCTTGTGCATCGGCTGCGGCCGGTACTCCATCACAGCTCCCGGCGGCGTCAGGAGTGGTGCAGGTGGTGGACCGGGTTCGGTCGCGGGTGCGGTGGGTGTAAGCGGAGCAGCCGGAACGGCCGGCTCGTCGGCAAACGCGGGTGTCGCCACCAGCGAGCCGAGCAAAATCCAAGCGAGTCGCATGGCACCGACGTTCCCTCGGCAGCGGGATCGGGTCAATTGGATTGCCCTACCAGGACTGTCACCGTGTCGACTCGAAGTCGCTAGCCGTGACGCTGACCGCGGTGCTGGGACTGCTATGCTGGGCCAGCAGTGTCCCGGCGCGCGCCCCGTTTCCGCATCGAGCTCAAGGTGACCGTGTCACCCCTCCTCGGTGGCCAGCTCGTGGTCTGCCACACCCGCGATATCAGCGAGGTCGGCATCTGCCTCGACACCGCCGAGTGGCTGCCGGTCGGCACCCGAGTTTCTCTGGCCCTGCTCGACCCGCGCTCGGGAACGGCGATGGAAGTAATCGGCGACGTCGTCCGCGAGGTCAACGGTTCGAACCCCGCGCTCGGCGTGCTGCTCGTCGAGCCGCCGGCGGAGTGGAAGGTGCTCGTCGCGCAAGCCGTGCGGACCTCGGGTGGCGCCGAGACCCGCCCGAGCCGGCGCATGCGCGTGCTCGTGGTCGGCGACGACCATCGCCAGCGCGGCGCGATGGCGCTCTATGTCTCGAGCGGTTGGGACATCTTGTTCGCGAGCGATGACTTCGCGGTCCACGAGGCACTCGAGAACATCAAGCTCGATGCCGTGATCGCCGAGCTGGATGCCACGGATCCGCGGATCGAGCCGATCATGGCGGACGTGCGCAAGGCGCAGCCCGAGGCGCGCCGGATCGTGCGCGGTTCGGGTCGCGGCGCCGGCGACCTCGTGCATCGCTACGTCGATCGCGACTCGGGGATCGAAGCCTTGCTCGACGCGATCACCGCGAACATCGGCGTCTAGCTTACGGCTCGGTCTCGAGCTCCATGCGAACGATGCTGGAGCGTTGTTTGTCGAGCACGACCTCGAGCTGCTTCTGCGCCATCTCTTCGCGCAAGCGCGCCGCGCGATCACGTGCCGCGCGCGCGACCGCAGCGAGCGAGACCGCGCGTGCGACGGTCACCGCGATCTGGGTCGCGGCCTCGATGATCACCATCCGATCGGGCGGATCGCTGAGCGCGCGCTCGACCGCGATCATCAGGCGATCGAACACGACCTCTGCATCGGACAGCACGACCTCTTCGCTATCGCCCCAAGCGAGCCGGCGCGCGACCGAATCGTGGAGCGCGAGATCGAGCCCAGGGATCGATTCGCCGCCGATCACGAGCGCGTTGACGATCGCGTCGAACACCTCGGCGCCCGGCGGATCGCGATCGCCGTGCTCGGCGGTATCGAGGACTTCGTCGCGCAGGACGCGCACGGCTTCGACGAGATCGACATCGCTCATGTCACCACTCCGTGTTGCCGCGGGTCTCCCACGGCTGGCTCTGGTCGATGGTCGAGGCGAACTTGCGCTCGAGGTCGGCGCGCTTGCGCTCCGCGCTCGCGACTTGATCGCGCATCTGCGAGGTCTTCGCCTGCGCTTCGCGCAACCGGTCGGAGTACGGTGCGACCGCTTCGAGCACGAGCCCCGTGGTCGCACCGACGAGGCGCTGGTGGGCACCGCTCAACGCGCGCAGCACCTTCGCGCGCA
>JAYWCI010000120.1:0-12408 GCA_043780895.1 Kofleriaceae bacterium
GGTGAAGACGTCGAGTCGCCGATCACCGGCCCTGCCGGCAACGTCGAGTACTTGTTGCACCTGACGACCGCGTAGCAAAAGGCCGTGACGGGCGCTCTCGCCAGGCGTGCAACGAATTTGAAAGGAACGTTCCTTCGATCAGCGCGGGAGCTCGATCCCGCGCACGGCAAGCGCTGACTCACCGCACGGTGGACGCGCCTCGGCACGTTCGCGCTCGGCGAGCCCGATGCCTCTCGCTCTCGCCGCCAAGGGTCAAGGCCAGGTCGCGGTCGCTCGACTAGAGGCGCTTGATCATCGCGACGAACGCGCGATCCTCGACGATACCGGCGGCCTTCTCGTAGAAGGGACGTGGCCCGATCCACGCGACTTCGCAGCGGTCGTGATGCTCGGCGACATCGACGAGGCATGCCAGGAGCAGCGCCTCACCGATGCCCTTGCCGCGATGCGCGGGCCACGTGCCGGTCGGTCCAAACCAACCCGCCCCCCGATTGTTGCCATCGTGCGCGGCGAACGCGCAGTACGCACCATCCTTGATCGCGACGTGGACGCCGACCGGATCGTGGAGCGCGGCCGCGATCTCGAAGGGCCACGCGCCGCCGAACTCCGTGCCGACCGCGTCGAGGAGCGCGGTCTCGCCGACCCGGGCGCGCCGCAGTGCATAGCCCCGCTCGCGCACCGCTTCGGCCAAAGCGTCCGCGCGGAGCTTGGTCACCCGCGCGTTGTCGCGCACCGCGATCAAGACGTTCGCGCGCGGCTCGCCATCCCGGACCCAGCCGCGCTTCTCGAGCCAGCGGATCGCCTCGTCGTTGCCGACATCGATGCCGGGCGCGAGATAATTTCCGGGCTGATCGAGCGCGCGCAAGCGTGGTTCGCCAGCCTCGCGCGCCGCGGTCTCGCACGTCGCGAGCAACGCACTGCCCACGCCTCGCGCCCGCGCCTCGGGCATCACGCCGAGCACTCTCAAATACCTCGCGCAGATCGCCGCGACACCGACGAGCGCATCGCCCTCCCACGCGCCCCACGCGCGCGGGTCGCCGACCGGCCCGGGGCCGAACAGCTTCTCGTCCGCGACCAAGGCCGCGCGATCGAACCTGCACGCGGCGCCGAGCACCGCGGTCGCAGCAGGCAGGTCTGCACGCTCGAGCGGCCCTACGCGCATGGTTGACGGTATCATCCGGGCACATGCGCGCCATGATTCTGTGCGCGGGCCTCTCGTCGAGGCTCGGCAAGCTCGGCAGCGAGCGTCCCAAACCGATGCTGCCGGTGTGCGGCATCCCGATCCTCGGCTACGGCCTCACGAACCTCGTCGCCCACGGCATCCGCGATATCGTGATCAACCTCCATCACAAGGGTGACCTGATCCAGCAAGAGCTCGGCGACGGGCGCGCGTACGGCGCCCGCATCACGTACATCGAGGAGCCGATCATTCTCGGCACCGGCGGTGGCCTCAAGCACGCATTGCCGCTCCTCGATCCCGATCACACCGACGAGCCGTTCCTCTCGATCAACGGCAAGCTGATCTTCGATCTCGATCTCACCGCGCTCGTCGCGGCCTACCGCGCGACGAACCCGATCGCGATGATGGTCGTGCGCCGCGTCCCCGATGCCAAGGTGTGGGGCGCCGTCGAGGTCCAGGCCGATGGCCGGATCACGAACATCCTCGGCGATGGCGAGCACATGTTCTGCGGTGCGCACGTCACGCGGCCGTCGGTTGTCGCGCGGCTCCCCGACGGCGAGTCTGATTCGATTCGTCAGGGCTACTTGCCGTGGTTGCGCGCCGGCGAACCGGTGCTCGCGTTCGAGCACGTGACCGGCTACTTCGCCGAGCACTCCACGCCCGAGCGCTACCTCGACTCGAACTGGGCGCTGCTCGAGGGCATGCCGCTTCGCCATCCGCCGGGCCGGCTCTCGGGTATCGATCCGACCGCGCGGATCCATCCGACCGCGAAGCTCGTCGAGCCGCTCAAGATCTGCGCTCGCGCGGTGATCGGCGCGAGCGTCACCGTCGGGCCGTTCGCGGTGGTGGGCGAGGGTGCCCGGGTCGAACGAGACATCACGCACACGGTCGTCTGGGCTCACACCACCGCGAACGCGGCGAATGCCGGCGAACCGATCGTGATCTAGTTACAACTAGGGCTTGCAGGTCGGGCCGGACGGCGGCGGATCGCACACGGGCGCGGCGAACGAGCCGGTTACATGGTCGTCGCCGAAGGTCACAGCGAGCGTTCCGAAGAATCCGTCCGCGTCGACCTTGGTCAGTGTGAGCGTGCCGGTATCGGCGTATGCGTCCAAGTCCGTGCTGGGCTCGCACGACCCGTCGTAGACGACGGCGGACACGTCCGCGCGGTTGGCGAGCTCCGCCGCGGTCACGGAGTACGTGCCTGGCGCGGTGTCGAACAGCTGGAGCGAGAACACGGTGTCGCCGGGATGCCGCACGGTCTGGCCGCATGCCGGGGTCTCGCTCGACATGTAGATCTCGACCATGCCTGCGTCGACGAACGCCGTCGCGTCCGCGACCGCGAAGTGCATGCCTCGAATGTTTCCGTTCACCACGTTCGCCGCTTCAGGCGTACTGCTCGTCTCGCACGCGGCCAGGGTGGCGATCATCAAACCGGTTCTCCACATAATACCTCGCTCGGAGCAAGGCACGGGCCACACCGGTGGCGACCGCGCTGGCCGCGATCGGCCCGCGAAAGGCGGCGTGCAGCACACTCGTCAGCTCCGCGCTCGGTCCCCGTGACATCGGATCCTGAAAGGCGGCCTTGAGCTTTGCCATGGCTCGGAGTAACCGCGTGCTCCGTGCAGCTCGACCACGAGCGCCGCAATGTCCGATCCTATTTTGTCGGCGGGTCGCACCGCGAGCGCGTGCTCGGGACACGCGACGGTCGGACCAGCGGCTCGACCGCGATTGCGAGGGCGAGAGCGATCAGTCCGTCAGATCTTCGTCGATCCGACTCGACTCGGTACGGTAGACCTTCAACAGCGCACAGCGGCAAGATCAGGTCGTCGACCGAAGGACTCATGCTGGCCGGCACACCTCGCGCGCATCATCTGCATGCGCCGTCCCGAGGAAACCGAGCAGGCATCCCACCACCAAACACCAACGAACGATCGACATCATGGTCCCGTTATCGGCCGCGGGTACAACCGCCCGAGCGCGTCTTTCCGCGCGCCGTGAAGATCAAGATGAGCAACTACGCGCGAAAGCTGCCGCGTACATCCTCGACGAGGAGCCACGTTAAGTGAGCGGCATTGTAACTAGATCGAACTAGTTACAGCCGAGCGCGGGCAACTTCGCCGCCTGCTCGATGCACTCTTTCGCGGTCTCGCGCACGTTGACCTGTGCGCGCATCGCGCTGTCTTTATCCGTCGACGGATTCATCGAGGTCTCGAGCGCGATCAGGAGGGCTTGTGGCAACGCCTTCGCGAGCGGGCACGCCTTCTTCGCTTCTTCCGAGGTGCACGCGCAGACCTTGGCGACGTACGCTTCACACGCATCTTTGCCGCGCTGAACTTCGACCGCAGGCAACGGCGCGACCTGCGGGGCAGGCAGCTTCTGTGCGTGGTGCTCTTCGCGCGTGCTGCACGCGACCAGCGCGAGGAGTAACAGGAGCCGCTTCATGGCGCCTCGACCCGTGCGATCACGCACGAGATGTTGTCGACGCCACCTTCTTCGTTCGCGGCATCGATCAGCCGCTCGACGGCGCGATCGAGATCGCGCTCGCTCATCAGGATGTGTGCGATCTGATCGTCCTTGAGCATGCCGGTCAAGCCATCGGAGCACAGCAGGTAGATATCGCCCACGTGCGGCTTCTCGGTGACGATGTCGACCTGCACGCTCTCCTTCATGCCGAGCGCGCGGACGATCACGTTCTTGTGCGGCCAGTTCTCCGCCTCTTCCGGCGTGACCCGCTTCATTCGGATGTAGTCGTTGATCAGCGAGTGATCTTCGGTGAGCTGCGTGAGCTCGGTACCGCGCTGGCGATAACAGCGGCTATCGCCGACATGGCCGATGATCATGTGATCGTCGAGGAAGTACTGGGCCACGCAAGTAGTACCCATGCCCTTGAACCGCTGCTCGCGCTGCGACCGCTCGAAGATCTCGAGGTTCGCCAACATGATGCCGGTGATCATCCGGTTCACGTCTTTGCGCATGTCGCGATCGACCTTGTAGGGCCAGGTCAGGATCTGCTGCTTCCCGGTTTCGGTGAAGTGATCGACGATCAGCTCGACCGCGAGGCGACTTGCCACCTCGCCGCTGGCGTGACCGCCCATGCCGTCACAGACGATCGCGAGGCGCTCGCCGGCCTCCGGCACGGCGATCGAGTCCTCGTTGTGATCGCGCTTGCGCCCGATGTTGGTATCGCCCGCGAACCGGAGTCGCGCTCCATCGAGAGGAAACGAGGTGCTCACGCAGGACAGATTGTAGCAGCCACGCATGGATTGACTCCACTCGTGGACCTGACCATCCTCTAGGCATGGGTGATGTCCCGGGGAGCGCCATCGCGGCCTGGTGGGCGTATGCTCGCGGAAACCAGACCGTGGTCACCCTCGTCGCCCTTCTCGTCGTGATCGCGGCGCTCGCCTACCTCAGCCGTCGGTGGTGGAAGCGGTAATGGCGGTCCTCGCCAAGGGATCGGTCTCGGATCGGCCGTGGGGCCAGACCCTCGGGGCGCTCGCGAAACGCGGCCTTTCGGGCCAGCTGACCATCACGTCCGAGGGCAAGCCCTACCGGATCGCCTTCGCGCAGGGCTCGGTCGTCGGTGCGAGCTCGCCGCTCGCGAGCGACGCCGCGGTTCGCGTGGCCCTGACCGGCGGCCTGGTCTCGTCGACGCAGGTCTCCGAGATCACGCGCCGGGTCGCCGCCTCTCCCTATCGCGACGAGGTCGAGCTGATCGCCGAGGCCGCGCGCCTCCAGCCCGACCAAGCGCAACGCTTGCGCCGCCGGCTCGTCGCGCAGCGCGCCGCCCGCACGTTCTCGCTCGATCGTGGCGATTTCGTGATCGAGGATCAGATCAGCGTTCCCGTGATCCCGGGCAACGAGCTCGATGTCCGCGCGGTCATCAATCTGGGCGCGCGCGGCAACCTCTCGGAGGCGCGGCTCTCCGAGGAGCTTTTGCTGTTCGGCGTGTGGTTCAAGCTGACGCCCGATGCGATCGGCGATCTGCCGCAGTTCGGCTTCACCGAGGTCGACAGGCCGGTGCTCCAGAAGCTGATCACGGGCGCGAACCTCGCCGAGATGACCGCCGAGCATCCCGAGGTCGGCGAGCGCGGCGTCCGCGCGATCGTCTACGCGCTCGCCTCCTATGGCGCGTGCGAGACCTCGGGCACCGAAGTCTCGACGAATCGTCCTCGCAAACCGAGCTCGATACCGCCGCCGGTGGGGGTGCCCGCCGCCATGCTGCCGCCGCGGCCAGGCTCGATCACGAACACGCCGACATTCCGCAAGCCGCACGCGATCCATGAAGACGCCGCGACCGTGATCCCGCGCGGCCGGGCCTCGACGCCCTTCGCCAACGTGGTCCCTCCCGATGGCCAGAGCCAGAGCCTGCGCGCGCGCGCTCCCGACGTGCCGCGCACTCAGACCCCGAGCTCGCATCCGGCCTTCGATCAACCGCGCGCGAGCTCACCGACGGGCGGCACCCCCACGGTCGGTCGCGTGCCCACCGCCGATCAGCGCCAGCCGATCCGTCCCGCACCTCGCCCGGTGACCGGCAACCCCGCCATTCCTCGCGCTCCGACCGGAAATCCGCGTACGACGACCGCGAGCAATCCGATCGTGCCGCGTTCTCCGACGGGAAATCCCGCGATCCCGCGGGCTGCTCCCGCCAATAGCCCTACGATGGCGCGCACCATTTCGGGCCGCACGCCGACCCCGCAAGACATCGCGTACGGCCGCGTGCCGACTCCGGACGACGATGTGCCGCCGCACGTGGCGCGCACGCAGACACCGATGCGCGGCGCCTCGCCAGGCGAGCCCATGATCTCTAGGACGATCAGCCAGAGCCGCGCCACGTCACCGCTCGCGAACCGCCCGTCGAACCCGATGCCGGCGCGCTCGCGCACGAACACCGCGGCGACGATCGAGACCGAGAACCTGATCCGCGATCGGCTCGCCCTCGTCGAGCGCGGCGCCGATCACTACAACCTCCTCGGCATCTCGCAGGATGCGGCTCCCGATATCATCCGCGCCGCATACTTCACGCTCGCGCGCAAGCTCCACCCCGATCGGCTCGCATCGCTCGGTATTCACGATCGCGATTCGCAGCGCCTGATGGCGATCATCAATGCCGCATTTGCCGTGCTCAACGACACGGTCAAGCGCACCGAGTACATGACCGTCCTGTCGCGCGGCGGTGAATCCGCGGTCCGCGCCGAGGAAGCCAAGGCCGATGAGCTCGCGATGCGCGTGATGCACGCCGAGGAAGCGTTCCGCCGCGGCGAGATGGCGCTGCGGCGCGAACAGCTCGAGACCGCGATGAAAGAATTCACGATGGCCGTCGAGCTCCAGCCCGAGGAGCCCGAGTACCAGGCGTTGTTCACGTGGACCAAGTTCGCCGCGGCGACCGACAAGCAAGCGCTCGCGCAGAAGACCCGCAGCGAGCTCCAGCGTGCGGCCGAGCGCTCCGAGCGATCGCCGACGGCGCGGTTCTATCTCGGTCGCGTCGAGCGCATCCTGGGGCGCGAGCGTGAAGCGCTCGATCACTTCCGCGAAGTGATCCGGCTCAAGCCCAACCACTCCGAAGCGTCGAGCGAAGTCCGCGTCCTCGAAGCGCGTCTCAAGAAGCGCTAATCGTCGTCGGGCGCAGCGGCGCTGAACCAGCTGGAGATCTCGCCGGCGAGCGCGCTCGCTTCGCCACCACTCAGCGTGATCTGCGCCTGGCGCTGCCAGGTCTCGTGGACGCGGCGAAACCGGAGGAGCGCGAGCTTCGGCGCCTTCCACGCACCAGCGCTAGCTCGCTCGCGAAACGCGATCGCGACCGTCGCCCAGCCTTTGCTCTCCCACACCTGCCGCGAGAGTTGTTCTCGCGCTAGCTCGCCGTCGATCTCGAGGTCGTACTGGACCTCGTCGAGCTCGGCGACCTGCATCAGCCGCTGACCACGCGCCGCGGCTCGCTCTGATCGAGGATCTCGAGCTCGCTCACGCCGTCGGCGCGGTGGCTCTTGACGCGCGCGGTGGTATCGCTGATCGATCCATCGCGATCGAGCCGGATCTTGAGCTCCTCGCCGATCTCGAACAGGAACGGCGAGCGCGCCAGCAGCGTGGTGTCGGTGAGCTCGACGACGTCGAACACGTCGCTCGATGTTCCCGCTTCGACGAGCAGCACACGCACGCTCCCGCCCGTCGCTGGCTGACCCGAAACAGCACCCACCTAGCAGCCGTAACACGCGCAGAGGTTGGGTCTCAAGCTATTCTACTTGGAGTGACCTTGGGTTACCCTCTGTTTCGAGGAATGCTCAAGCCGGTCGAGAAGCAGCGCGTTGCTGAAGAGATCGCCGAGCAGCTTCGGTCGCTGATCCTCAACGGCCAGTATCCGCCGGGCTCCAAGTTGCCGCCGGAGCGCGAGCTGTCCAAGCGCCTGCACGTCAACCGCGCGTCGCTGCGCGAGGCCTTGAAGAAGCTCGAGCACCTCGGGCTCGTGCGGATTCGTCAGGGCGATGGCACGCGGGTCCAAAACTTCATGGAGACCGGCGGCCTCGAGCTGGTCCAGCACCTCCTGCCGCTCGCCGGTGGCAAGCCGGAGCTGATCCGCGACCTCCTCGAGTTCCGTCGGATCATGGGCCGCGAGATCGCACGGCTCGCCGCGGCGCGCGGCCAAAAAGACGGTACCGTTCGTCTTCGTGCGCTCGCCGACAAGGCCGACCAGACCACGAACGCGGCCGAGCTGTTCGATCTCGATTTCGAGTTCTACGTCGCGATCGCCGCGATGTGCGGCAACCAGGTCATGCTGCTCTTGATCAACACCGTGCGCGACGGCGTGCGCGGCTTCATGCCGCTGCTCGCAAACCTCGCGGGCCCGCAGGATCAGGTGCGTAAACATCATCGCGAATTGATCGCCGCGATCGAGAAGGGCGACGTCAACACCGCCGGCCGCGTCGCCGACGAGTACCTCAAGATGGGCGCGGAGCTCGCGGGTCGCATGGGTGGCCGGCCGGAGCTGCAACCTCAGCCACTTCCGGAGTAAGCCGTGCCGACACTGACGCGCATAGAGGTCGACGAGATCGCGATGCTCGCGCGCTTGCACCTCGAGCCCGACGAAGCGGCTCGGATGCAGGACGAGCTCGGTGCGATCCTTGGCTACTTCATCTCGCTCGCCACTGTCGAGACCGATGGCGTGCCGGCGATGACCCACGCGGTGCCGATGGACCTGCGGCTGCGCTCCGACGAGGCCGCACCGTCGCTGCCCGCGAGCGAAGCGCTCAGGGGGGCTCCCGCCCGCGAAGGCGACACGTTCCTCGTGCCGGCAATCATCAACGGCATCAACGGCATCAATGGCGGTGATGCGTGAGCGAGCCGACCCAGTGGCTCTCCGTCGTCGATACCGCGGCCAAGGTTGCCTCGGGTGAGCTCACCGCCGCGCGCATCGTCGATCACTATCTCGCGCGGATCGCGAATGTCGATCGCGAGCTCGGCGCGTACCTCGCGGTCTCGAGCGACGAAGCGCGCAAAGCCGCGCAGGAGGTCGACAAGGCGCGCGCCGCGAACCAGCCGCTCGGCCCGCTCGCCGGCGTGCCGATCGCGCTCAAGGACATGCTGGTCACGAAAGGCATCGCGACCACCGCGGGCTCGAAGATCCTCGAGGGCTGGATCCCGCCGTACGACGGCACCGTCGTCGAGAAGCTGCGCGCTGCCGGCGCGATCATCCTGGGCAAGGTGAACTGTGACGAGTTCGGGATGGGTAGCTCGACCGAGCGCAGCGCGTACAAAAAAACCAAGAACCCGTGGGACACCGCGCGCGTCCCGGGTGGCTCGTCGGGTGGCTCCTCCGCGGCGGTCGCGGCGGGCCTGTGTGCCGCGAGCCTCGGCACCGACACCGGGGGCTCGCTGCGCCAGCCCGCGGCGTTCTGCGGCTGCGTCGGATTCAAGCCCACGTACGGCCGCGTGTCGCGCTGGGGCGTCGTCGCGTTCGCGAGCTCGCTCGATCAGGTCGGTCCGCTCACCCGCACCGTGCGCGATGCGGCGCTGATGCTCGAGGTGATCGCCGGGCTCGATCCGCGCGATTCGACCTCGCTCGACGCGCCGGTGCCGAAATACACCGACGCGCTCACCGGCGACGTGAAGGGACTCCGCGTCGGCATCCCGCACGAATATTACGAAGGCACGATCGACGACGACGTCCGCGCCGCGCTGGAGAAGACCAAGCAGGCGCTCGTCGAACGCGGCGCGATCCTCGTCGAGATTTCGCTGCCGAACACCACGCACTCGCTCGCCGCGTACTACATCGTCGCGCCCGCCGAGGCCTCGTCGAACCTCGCGCGCTACGACGGCATCCGGTTCGGCAAGGCCGCCGCCGGCGCGAAGAACCTGTACGACCTCTACGTCAAGTCGCGGGGCCAAGGCTTCGGCCCCGAGGTCAAGCGCCGGATCATGCTCGGCACGTACGCGCTGCGCTCGGGCTACTACGACGCGTACTACAAGAAGGCGCAGCAGATCCGCACGCTGATCAAGCGCGACTTCGACAAGGCGTTCCATCACGTCGACGTGATCCTCACGCCGACCACGCCGACCGCCGCGTTCCGCTTCAACGCCAAGGCCTCGCCGCTCGAGATGTACCTCGGCGACGTCTTCACGCTGTCGTGCAACCTCGCCGGGATTCCCGGCATGAGCGTGCCGTGCGGCCTCACCGGCGAGGGCCTGCCGATCGGCGCGCAGCTCCTCGGCAAGCCGCTCGCCGAAGCGACGCTCTTGCGCACCGGCGCGGTGATCGAAGCCGCGGTCGGCCTCGGTGCACGGCGCCCGGGAGGCGTGCCCGCATGAGCCCTCTCGACGAGCTGCTCGAGAACTGGGAACCCGTGATCGGCCTCGAGGTCCACGTCCAGCTCGCGACCACGTCCAAGGCCTTTTCATCCTCGGCCGTGAAGTTCGGAGCGTCGCCGAACTCGCTCACCGATCCGCTCGTCCTGGGCATGCCAGGCACGCTGCCGCAGTTCAACCGCCACGCTCTCGAGCTCGCGCTCCTCCTCGGCGTCGCGACCGGATCCAAGATCCGCGCGCGCTGCCGGTTCTCGCGCAAGCACTACTTCTATCCGGATCAGCCGAAGGGCTACCAGATCTCGCAGTACGACGAGCCGCTCTGCGAAGACGGTCACATGGATCTCGTCATGAATGGTGCGATCCATCGCGTGCCGCTCACGCGCATCCACCTCGAGGAAGACGCGGGCAAGAACACGCACGTCGGTGCGTTCTCGCACGTCGATCTCAATCGCGCGGGGGTCGCGCTCGTCGAGGTCGTCTCGGCGCCGGCGATGCACTCTTCCGAGGAAGCAGCCGAGTTCATGCGCTCGCTGCATCGCCTCGTCCGCTGGCTCGAGATCTCCGAGGCTGACATGGAGAAGGGCCAGATGCGCTGCGATGCGAACGTGTCGGTGCGTCGGCGCGGCGAAGACCGGCTCGGCACGCGCACGGAGCTCAAGAACATCAACTCGTTTCGGTTCGTGCAGAACGCGATCGAGCACGAGATCGCGCGCCAGATTCGCCTGCTCGAGCAGGGCGAGCGGATCATCCAGGAGACCCGCCTGTGGGACGCGGACCTCGGCGCGTCCGCTCCGATGCGCTCGAAAGAGACCGCCGAGGACTACCGCTACTTCCCCGATCCGGATCTCCCGCCCCTCGTCGTGGATGGCGCCCTGATGGGCTCGATCTTGAAATCCCTGCCGGAGCTGCCAACCCAGCGCTTCGAGCGCTACCTCGTGCAGCACGGCCTCTCACCCGACGACGCGCGCACCCTGATCTCGGAGCGTACCCTCGCGGACTACTTCGACGCCGCGGAGAAAGCGCACCCGGGCGAGGCCTCGGGCCGGACGCTCGCGAACTGGATGCTGAGCGAGTTGCTCGGCGCGCTCAACGCCGATGGCAAGACGATCGACGACACGCCGATGTCGGCGAAGACCCTCTCGGATCTCGTCGTCCTCGTCGAGAACGGCACGATCAGCGGCAAGATCGGCAAGGAGATCTTCGAGGAGTCCTACAAGACCGGCGAGGCGCCCGCGGCGATCGTCGAGAGGCGGGGCGTCCAGCAGATCAGCGACGAGGCGGCGCTCTGGGAGATCGTCGAACAGGTCGTCGGAGCCAACGCCAAACAGGCCGAAGCGTTCGCCGCGGGCAAGGATGGCCTGTTCGGATTCTTCGTCGGCCAGATCATGAAGCTGACCCAGGGCCGCGCGAACCCCGTGATCACCTCGGATCTATTACACAAACGACTTGGTCGGTAAGCGGTACTTGACCTTCGCCGCAGGATCCGTAAAGTCCGCGATTCGTAATCGCTTTTTCGCGGAGACCTACGTCATGTACGCCGTAATCCAAACGGGTGGAAAACAGTATCGGGCCGAACCCGGCAAGACCCTCTTGATCGAGAAGCTCGAAGGCGACACTGGCGCCAAGATCATCTTCGACCAAGTGCTTCTTGTCTCGTCCGGCGATGGCGCCACCGTGACCGTCGGTAAGCCGACGGTTGCAGGCGCCAAAGTCACGGCGGAGATCGTCGAGCAGACGCGTGGCGAGAAGCTCGTCGTCTTCAAGATGCGTCATCGCAAGAACTACGTCCGTCGTAATGGTCATCGTCAGGACCTCACGGCCGTCAAGATCTCGGCCATCGAAGCCGCGTAAGGAGTACCGCCATGGCTCATAAAAAAGGACAAGGTTCGACTCGTAACGGCCGCGATTCGCAGCCGAAAATGCGCGGCGTCAAGCGCTTTGGCGGCGAGACCGTCAAGGGCGGCGCCGTGCTCGTTCGCCAGGTCGGAACCAAGTTCCACGCCGGTGAGAACGTCGGCATCGGCCGCGACTTCACGCTGTTCGCCAAGTGTGGCGGCATCGTGAAGTTCGAGCGCTACGGCAAGACGAAGCAACGCGTCGCGGTTTATCCCGTCGCAGCGACTGCTCCGGCCGCCGCCGTCGCAGCGTAACTAAATCTCGACGATACGCGCAGCGATGCGCGTGAGCAGATCGCGGTCGTGGGTTGCTACGATCGCGCTGTTGTTTTCGGCGCCCGCGCCGCCGGCACAGTGACCCAAAATCAGCTCGCCGAGCGCAGTCATGCGCTTCGCATCGAGCCCGTTGTCCGGCTCGTCGAGCACGAGTAGCTTTGGCGGACCGAGCAGCGCTGCTGCGATGCAGGCGCGGCGGCGCTGGCCGAGCGACATCCGCTCGAGCGCAACATCGCGCAGCTCGTCGAGCCCCATCGCCGC
>JAYWCI010000121.1:0-16610 GCA_043780895.1 Kofleriaceae bacterium
TCTCGTTCGTCGCGACCGTGTTCGCGGGCTACGCATACGAGCCCACCTTCACGAGCGCGGTCGTCGCCGGGGAATCGGCCGGCGGTGACGGCCTCTCGCAAGCGCTCGGCATCGCCGGCTTCACGAACCTCGATGTCGTGCGCAACCCGACGCTCGGTCCCACGCCGTACGTTGGCCGCGCGTACATCGATCAGATCATTCCGCTATCGAGCGAGATGGTCAAATCCGATCGCGGGCCGCTCCACGTGTTCCGCACGGTGCCCGCGCGCCGCATCGAGATCCACGCCGGCAAGCTCTCGACTGTCGACGTGTTCGATACGAACGAAGGCGCGACCGATAGCCACCTCCAGTTCATGAACTGGTCGGTCGACAACAACGGCGCGTACGACTACGCAGCCGATACGCGCGGCTACACGCTCGGCGTCACGATCGAATTCATCGACAAGCTGTGGGCGCTCCGCTTTGGCGAGCTGCTCATGCCGACGATCGCGAATGGCACCGACTACGACTACGACATTGCGAATGCGCGCGGCGAGAACCTCGAGCTCGAGATCCACGACTGCATCGCCAGGCATCCCGGGTTCGTACGCGTCCTCGGATTTCTCAACCACGCGAACATGGGCACCTACGCCGATGCGATCGCCGCATACCGCGAGGACATCGATACGGTTCCGGACGTCACGCTCTATCGCGTGAAGGGCCGCATGACCTACGGCGTGGGCCTCAACGCCGAGCAAGAGGTCATCCCCGATCTCCACGTGTTCGGCCGCTTCGGCTGGAACAACGGCAAGAACGAATCGTTCGCCTACACCGAGATCGATAACACGCTGATGATCGGTGGCGACCTGCGCGGTGGTCGCTGGTCTCGCCCCGACGACAAGGTCGGCATCGCCGGCGTCTCGAACGGGCTCTCCGACGGTCACAAGACCTACCTCGAGCTCGGCGGCAGCGGCTTTATCCTCGGCGATGGCAAGCTCCACTACGGACGCGAGAACATCCTCGAGGCGTACTACACGGCACGCGCGTATCGCGGCGTGTTCCCGGCCGTCGATATCCAGCTGATCCAGAACCCTGGCTACAACGTCGATCGCGGACCAGTCGTCGTCGGCTCGGTCCGCTTGCACCTCGAGCTCTAGCCGCCTTCGTGATGATCGAGAAGGAGCTAGTGATCGTCGGTGGTGGGCCCGCCGGGCTGTCGACCGCACTGCATCTCCATGCGATCGCACCGCGGCTCGCCGCGCGTACGGTCGTGCTCGAGGCCGAGCGCTATCCTCGCGAGAAGATCTGCGCCGGTGGCATCGGCGCGCGCGGGCTTGCCGTGCTCGAGAAGCTCGGCATCGCACCCGACGTCCCGATGGTGCCACTCGATGCAGTCGCGATCCGGCTCGCGACTCAGACCCTCGTAACGCGCGTCGAGAACTGCGGTGTGGTTGTTCGCCGCGTCGAGTTCGATCACGCCCTCGCGAAGGCGACGACCGCACGCGGGCTCGAGGTCCGCGATGGCGTCGCGGTCACCGCGATCGAGGTCCACCCCGATCACGTCGTCGTCACTACCTCGACCGGCGAGACCTATCGCGCGAAGGCGGTGATCGGGGCCGATGGGGTCTCGGGCATCGTGCGGCGCGCGACCGGCTTCGCGCGCCAGGAACTGCGCGCGCAGGTCTGCGAGCTCGATACGCCGGCCGTCGCGGTCGATCAGCCGCGCGACACCGTGGTGTTCGATTTCACGATGCGCGACCTCCAGGGCTACGCATGGGACTTCCCCACGATCGTCGCCGGGCAGCCGTTGATGTGCCGCGGCGCGTACGTGATCCACAACCTCGCCGCAGATTCGCCCCGCGCCCGGATCGCCTCCTACCTCGCCGAGCGCGGCCTCGATGTCGCGAGCTACAAGCTCAAGCAGTACGCCGAGCGCGGGTTCGAGCCCGGCGAGCCGATCGCGAGACCGCGCGTGCTGCTCGTCGGCGAAGCGGCCGGGATCGATATCGCGACCGGCGAAGGCATCGCGCAGGCGATCGAGTACGGCGGGTCCGCCGCAGCCTACCTCGCGCGTGCCCACGAGCGTGACGATTTTGGCTTCGCGAGCTGGCGGCGGTATGTCGACCGCCATCACATCGGCTGGTCGCTGCGGATCCGCCACCTCTGCTACCGCGCGTTCTACGGCCATCGCCGCGACAGCATGGAGCGCATGATGCCGGCACTATCGTCCCTGCTCCGCGTCGGCGTGCAGGACTTCGCGGGCCAGCCACTCTCGAAGCTCGCGCTCGCGCACGGTGCGAGCCAGTTCCTCGCGGCGTACGTCCACGAGCGAGCGCGCGATTGACCGTCGGAGCCGCTGCCGGCCGCATCGTGCCGGAGCGTAGGTGCGGTGGTGGACGCATCGGCGCAACTCGAGATGCGAGCCAGGTGCGTTTCGTGCGATCTGTTCGGGATGACCGAGCGAACCCCGAAGCAGGTGATCGTCATGCGCAAGGACCTCGGGATGCGCAAAGGTAAGATGATCGCGCAGGGTGCGCACGCCGCGATGGCCGTGCTGCTCGAAGGAGCGCGGTCCAGCGAGGCCGAGATCGTGTTACCGCTCTCGCCGGCCGCGCACGAGTGGTTGGTCAGCGGGCGGTTCACGAAGATCTGCGTCGGCGTCGATTCCGAAGCCGCCCTCGACGAGGTGATCGCGCGAGCGAAGGCCGCGAACGTGCCATGCGCGTTGATCGTCGATACAGGCAAGACCGAGTTTCACGGTGTCGAGACCAAGACCTGCTGCGCCGTCGGCCCCGCATGGGCCGACGAGGTCGACGCGATCACGGGCGCGCTAGCGCTGCTTTGACAACCACTGATCCGCGGCGCGGCGCACATCGGCCGAGGCCGCGCCGACATCGATCGCGACCGGATCGCCCGTGATCTCCTGCAGCGCGCGCTGCGCGAAGTAGCGGACGAGCGGATATTCGTGCGCGAGCATCGGGGCGATCGCGGCGATCGCATCGCGCGTCTTCGCCTCGCCGAACGTCGCGATCGCGACGGCTTGTTCGTGCGGCTTGCCACGCGACAGCGTCGCGCGCATCACGTTGACGCTCAGATCCTCGCCGTAGAGCAGCTGGAGCGCTCCTCGATCGTAGTGCTTGCCGTACCATTGCTCCATCGTGGCCACGAGCGCGTCGACCGATTTGTCCGCGTGGCACAGCGCGCACTCGAGCGGACGATCCTTCTCGACCCGCCGCGGATCCGTCGGCGAACCGATCCGGTGATAGCGATCGAGGCCGTACTCGAGCCCCATGTTCTTCTTCGCCATGTGACACGCGATGCACGCGGTGCCCGCTCCGCCGATCGCGTGGTGCGAGTGTTTCGCGAGCGCATCGTCGGTCGCGTACGCCGAGTGACACGACGAGCAGATGTGGTTACCCGCCGGCGTCGCCATCTCGGCGAGCTTCGCGCGAGGATCCTCGACGTGAGGATCGTGGCACGTGGTGCATGCCATCTGCGATGCGCAACCGCCGAGCTGATAGTCGCGCCCTTCCCCGGAGCTGATCGAGCTACCGCCCGGATTCTTCGTGCGCAACCCGCCCTCCCACGTCCACGGATAGTGCGTGAACAGCACCGTGTGGCACTTGGCGCAGGTGTGATTGATCCACTGCGCTTTCGTGCCGGTCTGGCCCTTCGGTGGCCGGACCGAAAATAAGGAACTGCGCTGCTCGAACGAGGGCAACACGGCGGGGTTCGCGGCGTGGAGCTTCGCACCGTTGTGGCAGGCCTCGCAGCCGACGCCGAGCTCGACGAGGTGCGCACCGTCGAGCTTCTTCTCCATCGCGACCGCCGCGGCCGGCAACTTCGCGTGGACATCGCCTCCCGTGACGGGCTCGCCGAGAAAGCGAATCTCCGCATCGAGCTCTTTGACGAGGCCGGCGGCATCGCGTGTGGTCGCCGGCCATGCCTTCGAGACCGGCAGCACGCGGTCCGCGATCTTGCCCTGATACGCCGGCAGGCTCGGCCCGTAGAGCTCGTCGTAGAGCATCGTCGCCGCGGGCAACGTGTTGTGGCAGCCGATGCACTCCTGCGACCACTGGCCCTGCCACGACATCCGCGGCCGCTCCTTCACCATCACCGAGTAACCCTTGTAGCGCCACGTCTCCGTCGAGAACACGTACGTCGCGGGCAGCACGCGCTCGATCGGATCATCCGCTTCGACGCCGACAAAGTCTTCGCGATAGCGACCCCCGATGACCTTCGTGATCGTGAAGCGATGGTCACCCTTCGGCGACGTCACTTGCATCACGCGCTTCGCGCCGTCCATTAGCATCGTGCAGGTCTCGTCGCCGACGTGGACCACGGCCCCGCTGAACGGCGCGCGGATCTGCGCTGTGGTCGCATCCCGCGTCATGTTGCGCATCGGCGAGGTCGACCACGCCTTGTAGACATCGGCGTGGCAATCGGCGCAGGCAGTAGAGCCGGCATAGTCGGCGCGCAGCGTGTTGCTCGCGATCGGTCCCGGTGGCTGCGCGACGAGCGGGCTAGGTGACGACGCCGACGGCGAACCACATGCAGATGCAGCAATGATCACGACCAGCGCGAGGAGCCTCACGCTGGTGGCATATCACTTTGGCGCCATCACCACGAGGTACTGCTCGATCAGTGCGCGTTGCGAGGAATCGAGCCCCGCCTTGGCCTGCATGTCGGCGACCTGCTTCGGCCACTGCGCGCGCGGCTTCTGATCCGGCGTCGGCACGTCGTGACAGCCTCCGCACTTGCCGAGCAGCAGTGCGCGGCCGTCCGAGAGCTGCGCGAGCTCGACGTGCGCACGATCGGCATCCGGGACGGTCGCGACCGGCGGTGGCGTACCGCAACCAACGACGGCAACAGCAACAGCAACAGCAACGACAACGAACCCCAACCGCTTCATCGATAGAAGCTTACGATCAACCGGCCGCTCAACGCATCCGAATCGTGGTCGAGTCCAAACCCCGCGGTCAGCGCGAGCCAGAGCTTGGGCGAGGCCTGCACGCCGATCGCCGGGCCGAGCTCGGCGCGCGTGAGCCCGTCGAACTGCGAGCCCCAGGTCTCGACGCCTGCGTGTAACTTCGCGACGAGCTCGTACGTCGCACCCGCGGCCCATTCGAGGTGGAGCTTCGCGTCGGGCACGTCGTGGCCGACCGCGACGACGCCGATCGCGTTCGCAACGACCGTCAGCCGATCGAAGTCGCGCGACAGATCGAGCTGCGCCGACAGGTGGTAGACCCCGTCGCCGAACTCTTTCGCACCTTCGACGTGGATCACCGCATCCACGGGCGAGCCCCGATCGTACAGGCGATAGCGCAGCATCCCACGCAGCGACGAGAACGCGAAGTCTTGATTCGTGGCCTGGGTGAACACCGTGAACAGCGCGGCCTCGAGATGCTCCGTGACGCCGAAGCCGAGCTGGAGTTGCTCCTCGAAGCGCTGCGCCGAGCCCTTGTCCCAGACATCGCGGGACTGCTGATGCCAGAGCGCGACCTCGGTGTCGCCCTCGGGCAGCGTCGGATACTCGTACGCGTGCGTGAACGCCCGCGGCTCCGCCGAAGCGACGCTGGACACCAGCAGCAGGGCGCAGAGCAGCTTCATCAGATCGAGATCGATCCTTTGCGGAAGTCAGTCTTGCGAAGGTGGATGTTGATGCACACCGGGCGACCGCTCTTCGCGATCGCCTTGGCCTCCGCGAGCGTCGCATCGACGCGCGTCGGATCGGTCAACACGAGGCCCACCCCGCCATACCCCTCGGCCACCTTGTGATAGTCCGTGCGCCGCAGATCCGTGCCGAGCGTGGTGCCGAGGATCTCGACCTGCTCTCGCGCGATCTGCATCCACGATGCGTCGTTGCCGATCACCGCGATCGGAGCGAGCCCGTGCCGCACGTAGGTGTCGAACTCGGCGAGCGTGTAGGCCGACGAGCCATCACCCCAGATCAACCACACCTCGCGCCCGGGCTTGACGAGCGCCGCGCCGAGCGCGAAGCCACCACCTACGCCGAGCGTGCCGAACACGCCCGGGTCGAGCCACGACAGGGGCGCGCGGGGCCGCACGATGTAGCTCCCGGTGGCGACGAAGTCGCCGCCGTCGACGACCATCACCGCATCGTCGGCCATCGCTTCTTCCATCCGTAAGAAGAAGTGGAGCGGATCGACGAGCTCGCCCTGCGGCGCGGCCTTGCTCTTGATCTCGTGGTCGCGCTTGGTCTCGCGCTCGTGCAGCACCTTCTTCCAATCCGACCAGCCACCCGTCGAGGCACTACCCTGAACGCGCTCCGCGAGGGCAACGAGGAACTCGCCCGCGTGCATCTCGATCGCGATCTCCGGCCGGCGGTTCTTCTTGAGCTCCGTTGCCGAGAGGTTCGCGCTGATCAAGGTCGCTTGCTTGTTGATCCCGCGGCCGTAGCCGAGCCGGAAGTCGAATGGAAAGCCGCACACGATCACGACGTCAGCTTCCTTGAGCGCGGCGCCGCGGTTGTGGCGCAGCTGGAGCTCGTGCGTGCGACCGAGCAGGCCGCGCGCGCTGCCGCCGAGGAACACCGGCGCGCCGAGCGTGCCGATCGCGCGCGCGAGCCTGCCCGGGTCCTTCACGCCGACGAGCGTCTGGCTGCCGATCACGATCACCGGCTGCTTCGCGTTGCGCAACGCTGCGGCGGCCTTGTCGATCGAAGAGTCGCCGCGCAGCTGCGGGAGCTTCATCGGCAGGTTGAGCTCGGGCAGCGCGGGCGCGTGGAACTGGCGATAGAGGTGGCCCTTGACGTAGAGCTCGAGCGCCTTCGCGCCGATGCCCTTGGCCTTGCCGAAGCCTAGCTCCTTCTGGATCCAGCCGCGCACGACCGCTTCCGGATACAGCACGTCGACCGGGACCTCGATGAACACCGGGCCGGGGACGCCTTCGTTCGCGACCG
This sequence comes from Kofleriaceae bacterium, assembly GCA_043780895.1. GTDB lineage: Bacteria > Myxococcota_A > Polyangia > Haliangiales > Haliangiaceae > JABFXX01. Next base: position 6,902 of record JAYWCI010000121.1, read on the forward strand.
CGATCGCGCGCTCCACGATCGCCGGGAGCGACGGCACGGTCTTGACCTGCACCGTCCACTTCACGATCGGCTTCATCATCGCCATCTGATCGATGTCCTGGAGCGCACCACGACCCTTGAGCAGCGTGGCGGTCGCGCCGCCGAACAGCAGCAACGGCGTCTGGGCCATCTGCGCGTTCTTGAGCGCGGTGATCGTGTTCGTGACGCCCGGTCCCGCGGTCACCGCCGCGACCCCGATCGTGCCGGTCATGCGCGCGACCGCGTCCGCGGCGAACACCGCGTTGCCTTCATCGCGCACGTCGACCACCCGAATGCCCCGGGCCTCGCACCCCGTCAGAATCGGAGAGATGTGCCCGCCACACAGCGTGAACAGGTGGGTAACGCCGTGACGCGCGAGAACGTCGGCGATGAGGTCTCCGCCATGTTGGGGCATGGCTCGTACTCTGTCAGAGCGTAGTATTGGAGGGAAAGGCCCCCGGCCCGAGAGATATGTCGAACCTCGTCTTGATCTCGATTCCCGCGTTCATCGTCTTGATGGTGATCGAAGGGCTCTACACGCGAACCCACCTCGGACCGCGGATCCACGGCTACGGCGTTGCCGACACGCGCACGAGCCTGTTCATGGGCGTGTTCAACGTGATCATCAACGGCGCGACGAAGTTCGCGATGATCCCGTTGTTCGCGTGGGTCTACGAGCATCGCCTCGCGAACCTCGGCCAGATCGATCAGGCGTGGTCGTGGATCGTCCTCTTGTTCGCCGAGGACCTCACATACTACTGGTTCCACCGTCTCCACCACGAGGTCCGGTTCCTGTGGGCGGCGCACGTGGTCCATCATTCCAGCGAGCGGTTCAATCTCTCGACCGCGTTACGCCAACCGTTACTCACGCCGTTCACTGGCCCGATCTTCTGGGCACCGCTCGCGCTCGTCGGGTTTCCACCGGTGATGATCCTGACCGCGCAGGCGTGGTCGTTGCTCTATCAGTTCTGGATCCACACCGAAGCGGTCGATCGCCTCGGCCCCGTCGAGTGGATCATGAACACGCCCTCGCACCATCGCGTCCACCACGGCGCGAACGTCGAGTACCTCGACCGCAACCACGCCGGGATCTTCATCATCTGGGACCGCTTCTTCGGTACCTACCAGCGCGAAGGCGATCGTGTGGTGTACGGCCTGACGAAGAACATCGAGAGCTTCAACCTCGCGCGGGTCGGCTTCCACGATGTCGTCGCGATGGTCAAAGACGTCCAGCGCGCCCCGACTCTCCGCGCGAAGCTCGGCTACATCCTCGCGCCTCCGGGTTGGAGTCACGATGGCTCGAGCCAGACCGCGACCCAGCTCCGCGCGCTGTTCGGTACGTCGAGCTCGGTCGTGCACACCGAGCGTCCCCTCGACTGACCTTTCCATTCGTTGGGGTCCAAACGATCTCTGGGGTGACGCGGCCCCCAACTGGGGACGAGATCGTAACGCGCATGAATCTGCGCGTTCCGTGAGCGGGTCGTTGTGCAATGAAACTGCACAACTTGCGAATAGGGTTGAGAGACCTCGGCGGAGGCCTTGCCCGATTTCGCGAAGTCGTGTGTCATTCAACTGGTTGATGTTGCGCAATCCGTACTCGTCCTTTCAGGTAGTTAGCTCTGGGGGAGTGTGGACCCCGGCTGGGGGTAGAGGTCTCATGGCGCAATCATGTCAGTGGACATCACCAACGAAGGAGATCAACAACTTGGCAGCTTTTGGCAGCACGATCCCCAACGGCACAACCGTTGCTCTATGTCTTCAGCGATGCTCGCCGGTATCAACACTCCGAAAGCCAACATGAAGACGCTGAAGTCGCGTCGCGCCATGTTGGACACCCTGATGCGTCACCTCGACATGGTGCGTCTGTCGGCAGGCATCACGGCAGCGCTGCTCATCGGCTGCACCGGTCTCATCTCGGGTGATGAGGGTGGTGGGGGTGGAAACACCACCCCCGAAGCAGCGATTGCCCTCCAGAAGTTCACCAAGGACGCCTATCCGGTCTTCTCGACCGTCTGCGCTGCTTGCCACATCGGGATGGACCCGAAGTTCCTCGCCGCGGACGCCGCCATCACCGACCCGGTCGCGACGATGCGCGCGACGCTGCTCGGCTTCGATCCCTCGGTCGTCAACCTCCAAGCTCCGGAGTCGAGCCGCGTGCTCACGAAGGGTGTGCACTCGGGTCCGGCACTCAACGCCATCCAGTCGGCTGCCATCCTCGGTTGGCTCCAGGCCGAGAAGGATGCAGCCGGCGCCGCGACGACGACCGTCATCATCACCACCGATAAGATCTCTCCGCTTCTCTGCACCGGCGGCGTCGCTGGTGACATCGCGGGTTGCACGACCGGTGACGCGAGCCACTGCTGCCCGATCAACGTCGTCACCCTCGACAGCGCGGGCATGCCGGGTGCCGTAGTCGACTTCGTTGCACAGCCGCTCTCGAGCGACCTGTATATGTCCGACATCTACGTCAAGGCCTCGACGGCTGGCGTGTACATGGAGCATCCGCTCTTCGTGTCGTGGCCTGTCACGGGCGACCCGATTCCCGACACCATCGACCGCTTCTTCGCGGTCAAGTTGAACCTCGCGGCCGCGACGGCCGCCGTCAGCTGCCCCGGCCCGAGCTGCGATCACATCGGCGCTGGCGCTGCTGCCTTCGTTGGCTTCCCTCCGCAAAATCGCCTCTCGATCACCTTCAAGGTCCTCGAGGCCGCTCATCCCAACAACACGGTACCCGTCGCATCTGCCGGTTGTGGCACGATGGGGTTTGCATCGTTCCTCTCGTCGGTGAAGCCTGACATCCAACCGTGCGCCACGATGTGTCACGCCGGTTCGAACGCTGGCGCGAAGAACGCGATGGACCTCTCGGGCCTCGCCTCGACCACAGATAACAACACGTGCCTCCAGGTCCGCGCGCACGTGAACTTCCAGACAGCCGCGCAGAGCGGCGTGCTCCTCGCGCCGCAAGCCGGCCAGGACACCGCTCACCCCTTCAAGCTTGCCGCCGGCTCGACGCCGACGATCGCTGATTTTCAGACCAAGCTCAACACGTGGATTTCCGTTGAAGCGAGTGAACAATAAGGAGCCCCATGCAGAGGATCTCAGTACTACTTTTTGCTGCCGCGCTTGCGGCTCCCGCCTGCAGCACCGGCGACTCCGGTGGAACCGGCACCAACCCCGGTGACTCCTGCGGCGACGGTGTTTGCCAAGCTAGTGAATCCGAAGCTTCGTGCCCGACGGACTGCACCGCCACTGGTGACCAGTGGGACCAGCAGCTCCAGAGCCGCACGACGGACTACAACGCTGCGCTTCGTATCGCTTCGCTTCGTCTGACCGGCAAGCTTCCGACGATGGCAGACATCACTGCGGTCTCGGGCGCCCCGGACGACAACGCCAAGAAGACGGCGTACGTTGCACTCGTCAACCAGTACATCGCCGCTCCGGAGTTCAAGACTCAGATCCTCGGATTCTGGCGTGACACCTTCAAGCAGGGTGGCAGCCCGATGCTCGACACCGCGCCGGTCTTCGCCGCGAAGCTGACGGTCGAGAACGGCTCGTACATGGACCTCTTCACCGCGAGCTCGGGCAACTGCCCCACGTTCGACGGTACGACCTTCACCGCTGGCGAGTGCACGAACGGTGGCCCCAAGGCCGGCGTGCTCACCAACCCGGGCGTGATGACGCAGTTCTACTCGAACTTCGCGTTCCGTCGGACGCGCTGGCTCCAGGAGACCTTCGTCTGCGCGGCGTTCCCGGCTGAAGTCTCGGACACCCCGACGAACATCGGCGCCGCTGCCCCGTATACCGGTGTGTGGCCCTTCGACAGCATCGCGGGAACGTTGAGCGGTGGTCGCGTCGACTTCAGGGACGTGTCGGCGACGATTTGCGCCAACTGCCACTCGACGATCAACCACATCGCTCCGCTGTTCGCGAACTACGACATGATGGGCGTCTACCAGACGGCCATCGCGGTCCAGACGCCGCTCGACGGCGCGCCGCTCGCGAAGCTCACCGACTACCTCCCCGCCGGTCAGCAAGACACGGCGTGGCGCCTCGGTAAGCCCGCCGCGGACCTCCCGGCTCTCGGCGCGCAGATGAAGCTAGACCCGCAGGTCGCCGCATGTGGCGTCGCCCGCATGTGGAACTGGGCGCTCGGCAAGACGGACATCGTCGACACCCTGCAGCAGGTTCCGAACATCACCATTCAGACGCAGATCGATGCGTTCTCCGCCAATGGTCAATTCAAACTCAAAGATCTCATCCTGGCGGTCTACACCAGCGATGACTTCGTGAAGTTCTAAGGAAAGGAGGAAGAACCATGAGCCGCATTGGATTTACCCTTGCAATTCTGGCCTCGTCGGTCCTGGCCTCGGCCTGTACAGACGATCTGCCCGCCTCGGATAACTCTGGCGTTGCCTCGACGGATACGTCGGGCTCCACCACGACGACGTTCGACCATGACAACACCAACACCATCTCCCCGTGGGAGCTGCTGGATAGGTTGACGAAGGAAGGTCCTCCGACCTTCACCGCGCACATGCACTCGTGCCCGAAGGTCAAGTACGCCTCGCTCGGCAACGTCCTCCAGGGCGTTGGCATCAGCACGGCGAGCACCAGCGTGACAGGTGTCACTGCCGGTGACCTCTACACCAACGGCATGGCAGCTCTCGGCGCCGCAAACTACGCCAACCGGATTCGCGAGAACATCGCGATCACGACGTCGGGCGCCTCGCGCGAGTTCGATATCTTCGCGGCCGGTGCGCCGGAAGTTATCACCGCCTTCACCAACAACGCGATTGCGCGTTGCCCGGGTGCACAATTGTTCGACGGCGCGGGTGCTTGCCAGGCGTCTGGTATCACATGCCTCATCGGCCAGCCCGCTTCCTCTCACCACGTTGAATTCTGCAACCTAACCGTGAACAGCGCATCGGATGTGGCGACCGGCAAGAAGCTTGCTGTCGCCGCCATTCTGGCTGCCGCGTACACGTGCGAGTAAGGAGACCAACCATGAAATCTCCCTTTGCCAAGCGTGACGAAGAGCGTGATGTCACCCGCCGCGCTCTCATCAAATGGACCGTTGCCGCAGGTGCAGCCCTCGGTGTCTCTCGTGGAAAGATCATCGAGATCCTCGAGAAGACCGCAGGAAAAGAAACCGCCTTTGCAGCCGCCGAGAACGCGTCGACGCGCTCGGTCCACATCGCAGCCGGTAACGGCGGCCTATCGTGGTTCACCCTGCTCTTCCCGCAGGTCGATATCGCGACGGCGAACGACGCCAACCTGAGCTATCACAAGCCGGGCATGGGCGCTGTCATGCCCGGTACCGACCGTCCCTACTTCGTCGGTCCGGATACGCCGTGGGCGACCCTGCCTGCGGCCTCGCAGTTCACCGGCTTCGTCGCCGGTCGCTCGCAGGCCCACACCAGCGACCCCCAGACCACGGTCGCGACGCTCGGCACGAATAACATCTACGCGTTCGCGACCGCGCTGCAGTCGAGCTCGCCGTCGGTCGTTCCGGTCATCGCCATCAACGGTCTGACCATCGGTACGGCTCCGGGCGCCGCGGCTCCCACGGCTGTGGCGGATGCGACGCAGGTCGTCGGCCTCTTCAACTCGGCAGCATCCCGCGCAGGCGGCCTGCTCTCGCAGTCGAAGGACGCCACCACCTACGCGGTGCAGTACGCAGCGTTCGCGCAGCTCAACAAGGCAGCCGCTCGCTCGACCCAGAAGACCAGCTACACCACGGCGGTCGGCGCCGCGGGCTTGCTCGGTACGAACCTCGCTGCGAAGCTGCAAATCACCCCTGCTGACCTCGCGCGCTACGGCGTCACGAGCGGCACGCAGAACAACGTCAAGGCCGTCGCGAACGGCCTCATCGTTGCGGTGAAGGCGTTCCAGATGGGCCTCACGAACTGCATCGTCATGCCGGCGATGAATGATGACCCGCACGGTGCCTTCGCCGACGGTCGCATCAACACCATCCCGGCCGCGCTCAAGGGCATCCTCGACGCGTTCATGACGGACCTCAAGGCGACCACCGACTCGGTGACGAACAAGGTCCTCAGCGACGATACGGTCATCACCATCACCGGTGATACGCCGAAGGACTCGGTCAGCCACGCAGGTGGTAACTGGGGCGACGGCACGCCGGGTGGTTCGAACCTCGTGTTCGTCTACTCCGCAGGTCACCTCAAGAGCGGCTGGTTCGGTGGCATCTCTCGCACCGGTACCGTCTCCGGCTTCAACGCCGCGGGCACGACGGGTGGAGCGTTCGTCGCCGCAGACACTGCGAAGTTCGCCTTGGCCTCGGTCGCATACGCGATTGCCAAGGGTGACGAGCGAGCGATCTCGCCGTTCGCCAACGGTGTTGCGATCTCGGGTACGTTCGGTCGTCCCAAGAATCTCTAGCTAACATCCACGTGTGAGCTGGACGAGCGTCGCGCGAGCGGCGCTCGTTTTGTTTTTCGGCTATGTTGCATCTGGATGCGCGCAGTGGTGGTGCTCGGGTTCGTCGCTGCAGTGATGGCGTGCGATTCCGGGAAGCAGGAGCGGCACCGGCCGACCGACGACGGCTCCGGGAGCTCGACAACGTCGTCGAGCGACGACGGCTCGAACAAGGAGCAGGCTCGTTTCGATGCCGATCGTCGCCCCGACAAGATCGTCGAAGCGCTCGGCATCGGTCCCGGATCGCGGGTCGCCGATATCGGCGCAGGCTCGGGTCTCCTCACCGTACATCTCGCACGTGCGGTGGCACCAAATGGCAAAGTCATCGCGACGGATATCGATGGCGCGGTCCTCGACCTCCTCGCGCAGCGGCTCAAGGCGGCCGGGCTGTCCGAGGTCGTCGAGCGTCGCGTGGTCGGTGCGGATGCGCCACAACTCGAGGCAGGTACGTACGACGCGATCCTCCTTGCCGAGGTCGATCATTATTTCAGCGACCCCGCCGCGTGGTTGCGCGATGCGAGTACCGCGCTAAAACCAGGTGGCCGGATCGTGATCTCGAACCGCGTGTATCATCGAGCACAGTCGATGGCTGCGGCGAAGAAGGCCGGCCTTATGCTAAAGTCCGAATCGAATCCGGTCCCGACTCACTTCGTCGCCGTGTTTGTCGTCCCCGATTCCACCCCCAAAAAATGAAGCGCTTCAGTTATCTACTCGTCGCTGCCGTCGGCGGCGTCGCGTGTGGCCCGCCGGCGAACTCGAATCCGCCGGTGTTGTGGCTCGCGCCCGACCAGAACGAGACGCACGTCAAGCTCGTCGCCGCCGAGCCCGACCCTTTTTGAGCGCCAGGTGTGGGAACCGGTGGTTCCCAAGAAGCTGAATACGGCCTGGCCGCTGGCATCCCTGCCGGGACGTACCATTTCGAGCTCGACGCGGTGATCATTCAAGCCGTCGACGTCCAGTTCGATCTGATCTGGCGTCGCGGCACGACCGATACGATGCTCGTGACGTTCGGCGAGCACTACGAACCACTCGGTGGCGGCAGCTTCGACGCGCAGCCGCTCGAGTACGACGAGCCGACGACGGTTGCGGTCGACTTCAAGTCGGGGGACAAGCTCGTGTTCCGCTACACCGGCACGAATGCCTCCGTCGCGCAGGCCTACATCCCCAACGGCGATGGCTCGCTCTCGAAGGGCCGCATCCCGAGCATCACGCTCGCGAAGTAGGTAGCGAGCTGCGAGCTACTCTTCGTTGTAGTCGAGATCGACGCCGAACGATTCCTTCAGCGTCGAGAGGCCGATGACCGCGAGCACGAGCGTGCCGGCGCCGACCGCGATCGCAGCGTTGACGACGCCGATACGCGTGGTCAGGCTCTTGAACGAGAGCGTGAGCAGGGGCACCGCACCGCGCACGAAGTTCGGCACGGTCGTGGTCACGGTCGCGCGCATGTTCGTCCCGAAGAGCTCGGCTGCGGTAGCGACGAACACCGTCCAGTACCCGCTCGCCGCGCCGCCGAAGAAACAGATCGTATAGAAGACAGTGAGCGACGTGCCGCCGATCGAGAAGTACAGGGCGAGCACGCCCGCGGTCAGCGCCATGAAGGTGCCGAGCGCCTTCTTTCTCGAGCGCAGATACTGGCTTAGCAAGCCGCACGCGAAGCCGCCGATCGTGCAGCCGCCGTAGCAGAAGAACAGCGAGGTCGCAGGATTCGGCGCGGGATCGAGCCCGAGACCCGCCCCGATCCGATCGGCGAACGTGAACGCGACACCGATGACGTACCAGATCGGGAGCCCGACCAAGATGATCGCGAGATAACGGAGCAGCCGCGACTTGTTCGTGAACAGCGCGAAGAAGTTGCCGCGCTTGACGTGCTTCTTCGCGACGGTCGCGTGGAACATGCCGGACTCGGCGACGCCGATCCGCAGCGCGAGCAGCGCGATACCGAGCCCGCCGCCGATGTAGTACGCGACGCGCCACGTGGGGTGCCACACGCCGGGGAAGGCGCCACCGATGAGTCCCGCGACGACGCCACCCGAGACACCTAGTCCCGCGACGACCGTGGTCCCGATCCCGCGCCGCTCCGCGCCCATGAGCTCGGAGACGAGAGTGATGCCGGCGCCGAGCTCGCCGGCCAGACCGATGCCCGCGATCAGGCGCCAGATCGCGTAGCTGTCGACGGTGTGGACCATGCCGTTCGCGATATTTGCGATCGAGTACAGCGTGATCGATCCGAACATCACGCTGAGTCGCCCACGCTTGTCGCCGAGCATGCCCCACAAGATGCCGCCGACGAGCATGCCGCCCATCTGCATGTTGATGAGGTAGATGCCGTTGTCGGTGAGCGCACCGGTGCACGCATCCTTGGCCAGGTTCGCGCAGACACCGAGCTCGAGCAGGCTCGACTTGCGAACCATGCCGAACAGGATGAGATCGTAGATATCGACGAAGTAGCCGAGTGCCGCGACGATCACCGCGAGCGTCGCCGCCTTTTTTATCGCCGAGGAAGACTTCGGAATTTCCACCTCGCGGAATATACGCGTTCTCAGCAGCTCGAGCTTCCGGGATATAACCTGAGGATGAAGCCCTGGGTTGTTCTGCTCGTGATCGCGGCACTCGCCCTGCCCGCGCATGCAAAGGAGCAGCGCGCGTGGGTCAAAGAAGTACCCGATGCCGCGACGTGGAAGAACTACTCCAAGACCGTCGGCAGCGACGAGCTCGGCAAGTGCATCATCGATGTGAAGACCGGCGACATCTACTTCTTCGATGTCAACCTGTTCAACATCCACGCGGACTTCGTCCTCGGCGTGCTGCTCAAGCAGGCGTGGACCCGCGACAACATCATCGAATACAACAAGAACTACGAGCGTGTGAAGCCGAAGTTCATCCTCGGCTATCTCACGCACCACCTGAAGATCAACAAGTGGAGCTTCTCGTTCTGGGAAGGCGACAAGATCAGCGCCGACGATGTGATGAGGACCAAGGCGAAGCTCGACGCGACGTTCTTCCAGAAGGATCTGCCATTCCGGCCCGACTCGCCCATGCAGCAGAAGGTCGCGAACGAAGTAGCCAAGCGCGGCCTCAAGATCATCACGAACGACGAGGTCTACAAGGCCGCCGAGTTCCAGGCGTTCACGAAGGGGCGCACCGTCGGCAAGCTCCACGTCGTGTCGGCTGGCACCGCGTACGAATCGTTGAACTACGGCCGGACCGACATCGTGCTGCTGCAAGAGAGTTATCCGGACATCACGCCGGTCGC
>JAYWCI010000122.1:0-26962 GCA_043780895.1 Kofleriaceae bacterium
TCGCAAGCGTCGCGAAGGACGGGCGCATCCCGATGCCGGCCGCCGATGCGCGGTTGTTTCGTGCGTGCGCGGAGCTCGCGCAGATCGTGCCCGAAGAAGGCGTGGTCGGTTACTCGCTCGTCGAGTTCGCGCTCCAGCGCAACGGCATCATCGAGCCATCTCCGCACCTGATCGTCATGTGGGGCGATGTCGACGTCCCGGGTCCGATCGTCGAGAAGCTCAAGCCGCGCCTCGCCGAGCTCCTCGTCGATGGCGAGACAGCGCGGGTCGGCATCGGGGCGATGAAGCGCAACCCCGATGGCACCGGCGCGATCGTGCTCGCGCTGCAAGGCTCGGGCGTGACCACGCAACCGATTCCGCGCAGCGTGCCGAGTGGTGGCTCCTTCGCGATCGATGCGGTCGTCGACATCCACTACCGCGAGCCCGAAGTGTTCGTGACGCGCGACGACGGGACGACCGAACGGCTCGCGCTCGAGCTCGGTCGCTCTGGCGCGTTCACGAGCACCGTGACGTGCGCGGCGCGCAGCGGCAAGCAGCAGGTCGAGATCACGGCGAGCGACGCGGCGGGTGCGACCGTGCTCGCGAACTTTCCTGTCTATTGCGGTGTCGAGCCGCCGACCACACTCACGATCACGCCGACCCACGATGACACCGGCGTCGTCGCGCCTGCCGAGGCGGCGCAGCGGCTGCTCGCGCTGGCGAATCACGATCGCCAAGCGGCTGGTTTGCCAGCGCTCGTCTGGGACGACCGCGTGGCGAAGGTCGCGCAGGGCTACTCCGAAGAGATGAAGCGGACCAAGGTCGTCGCGCACGTCTCGCCGACCACGGGGTCGCCCGCCGATCGCGTGCGCGTCGCCGGGATCAGGACCGCGGTCGTGCTCGAGAACGTGGCGCGCGCCTACGGCGTGGGCGAGGCGCATCAAGGTTTGATGAACAGCCCCGGCCATCGCGCAAATCTTATGTCCGTCGCTGCGACCCACGTCGGCATGGCCGTCGTTCTCGGCGATGACGTCTCGGGGCGACGCGAGCTCTTCGTCACGCAGGTCTTCATCCGGATCCCGCCGAAGGTCGATCCAGGTGCGACCGCCGAGGTCGTGCGCAAGCGGATCGAGAGCGTGCGACCGGTCGCGGTCAACGCCAGGCTCGCGAGTGTCGCGCAGCAACTCGCCGACGGGCTCTCGACCGGGCACACGCGCGATTCGTTGTGGCCTGTTGCACGCAAGCAGCTCGATGCGCTGGGCAACCAGTACGCGCGCGTCAGCAGTGTGATCACCGCGGTCGCCGAGCTCGACGCGCTCGATGGCAAGCAGCTCGTCGGTGACTCTCGTCCTGATGATATCGGTATCGGCATCGCCCAGGGTACGCATCCAGAGATCGGCGAAGGCGCGATCTGGATCGTGATCCTGATGGCCGAGAAGCGCGACCCGAAGCCGTAATACCTCCCCGAGTCCGATCTGATGCCTGTCTCGACCTCTACCGCGCTGTAATCGGGGGCCTCGAGCTAGCGAGCGCCGAGGGCGCCGAGGACCGCGATGTCGAGGGCGTCGGCGGCGGCGTACAGCGTGGAGCCGTCGGTCGGCGCCGTGAACGGGGGGACCTTCGCGGTGACCTGCGCGCAGATCGCGGTGGAGAGCGCCAGGAAGGTGGCTTCGGATCCGACGATCCTCGCGACCAGCCCGATGATCGCGGAGACGTCGTCGAGTGGCGTGCTGTCGGCGGCGGCGCCGATCCCGGCGGCGAGCACGGTGGGGACCGCGTTTTCGTCGAGGACGACGGTGTTCGGGGCGATCGCGCCGTGGCTGCCGCCGACCTCGTGGATCGCTTCGGCAGCGCGCGCGAGGCGCTTGAGGAGCCGTACGGCCTCGGAGGGGGGAAGTTGCGGCGTGGTCTCGGCGATCGCGGCACCGGTCGAGGCTTCGAAGATCGCGGTGCGCGTGGTCCGGTCCAGCCCGAGCGCGCGTTGCACGAACGGCGATTGAGCACGCCCGAGCGTGCGCGCGTGCTCGAGGGCGCGCGTGGCCTCGTCGCTCGAATCGAAGCGCTCGATCACGACGGAGCGATCGAGGACGGTATCGACCGCGCGCGCGAGCTGCGAGACGCCGGTCGCGCCGACGGGAGTCTCGTACTGGTAGCGCGGCGGCGCTTCATCTTCGGCGAGGGCGGCGAGGGCGACGATCGAATGGGGCGCGCTCGTCCGCTTCGCGCGCGGGCCGATCTGCGGGCGACCACCGAGATCGAGCGCTTCGAGGGCGCGGCGCAGATCGGCGAGCGTCTGCATGCGATCGCGTGGGTTCTTGACGAGCAGGTCGGCGAGGATCGGATCCCAGCCCGGATCGAGGCCTTCTCCGACCGAGGACACGGCAGCCGGTGGCTCGCCGAGGTGTTGCGCGACGAAGTCGGGGCCGACGAAGGGCAGGCGATTCGCGAGTGCTTCGAACAGCGTGATGCCGAGCGCGTAGAGATCGGCCGCGATCGAGATCGGGGCGCCCGTGATCTGCTCGGGCGACATGTACGCGAGCGTACCGATCAGGCCACCGGTCTGGGTCTGACCCAGATCGACGAGGTGCGCGACGCCGAAGTCGCCGAGCTTCGCGGTGCCTCGCGCATCGAAGAACACGTTCGCGGGTTTGACGTCGCGATGGACGACGCCGCGATGATGCGCGGCCTCGAGGCCGCCGATGAGATCGAGCGCCATCCGGCGAACTTGCGGTGCGGCGAGCTTCTCGCCACTGGCGAGGCGCTGGGCGAGCGAGCCGCCCGGGAGGTACTCCATGACGAGGAAGCCGCGCTCGACCGAGACATCGTAGACCTCGACCAGCGACGGATGGCGCAGCGTCGAGGCGAGGCGCGCTTCGCGCACGAAGCGCTCGTATGCGGCGCCGCCGCGGGCACTCGAGGCAAAGAACATCTTCACCGCGACGGAACGGCCGGCCACTTCATCGATCGCGAGGAAGACGCGACCCGAGGCGCCCGCCCCGAGGAGCTTCTCGAGCCGATAGCGGCCAGCGATCACCTCGCGATCGCGGCTGGTCTTCCTCTCCGCGGTCTGATCGCGCCAGGCGCGCAGGTACGTGTCGAGATCTGCGGTGATCTCTGGATCGTTCGCGCGTAGCTCGAGCAACGCGTCGCGCGCGCCATCGCGAAGGCCCATCGCCGCGAGCGTCGCGACGAGATGCTTCTGCGCTTCATCGCGTAGCGCGGGCAGCTTGCGTGCATCTTGTAGGAGGCGCGTCGCTTCCGGATACGCACCGCGGCGCGCGAGGATCCGGCCGAGGGCGAGCTGGAGGGGAGCGCGCTCGTGAGCGGCAGCGAGCTCGAGCGCTTTCTCGATCAGCTTGCCGGCATCGCGATCGCGACCGAGCCCCTCGAGCAGCCGCGCCGCATCGAGGTCCCGGCGCGCACGGGTGTAGAGATCGATCGCCTTGACGGTCTCGCCGAGCCGCTCGGCGATCGGGGCGGCATCGCCGTGGCGCCGCATCCGGATCAGCATCTCGAGCGCGGCGCGCGAGCCCTCCTCGGAGGCACCGAGCTCGAGCCGGAGCTCCTCCGCCGCGACCTCGTCGTGGACCTCGAGCGCGTAGCGCAGCGCGCGGGGCAGGTCTCCGGCGGCGCGTGCGGCCTTGTGCGCCGACCGGAAATCCCAAACTTTCTCGAACAGATCGGCGGCGCGCGCCGGCTGGCCGGATGCCAAGGCCTGCGCGGCGGCGTCGGCGTGGCGACCGCTCGCGATCAGCTCGTCGACGGAGAGGTGGGCCAACGGGGACAACGTCTCGGCATGGGGGCCGGAGCCCGCCGAGGTCTCGATCGCTTGGCCGATGCTGTCGGCACTCTCGTCGTTGATCGCCACCGCTCGGCAATGGTACCTCACCGGGACTCATGCACCAGCGCAGCGCCCACCGCTCCCTGCTCGTCGTCGGCTCCGTCGCGTACGACGATATCGACGGCCCGTTCGGGTTTCACAAGAACCTGCTCGGCGGCTCCGCCTCGTTCATCGCTCGCGCCGCTTCGTACTTCACGAAGAACGTCGCGATCGTGGGTGTGGTCGGGGACGACTTCGAGCAGCACCACCTCGACGAGCTCGCGGCGCTCGGCGTCGATGTTTCGGGCGTCGAGCACGCCACGGGCGAGACGTTCCACTGGACCGGCAAGTACTCGGCCGACCTCTCGACCCGCGAGACGCTCGACACCAAGCTCGGTGTGTTCGGCTCGTTCGCTCCGAAGGTCCAGGACAAGCATCGCGATGCCCAGCTCGTGCTGCTCGGCAACATCGATCCGCCGCTCCAGATGGACGTCTTGAACCAGGTCCGTGCTCCCGCACTCGTCGCGATGGACACGATGAATCTGTGGATCGACATCAAGCGCAAGGAGCTCGAGGCCGTCATCTCGAAGGTCCACACGCTGATGGTCAACGACGAGGAAGCGCGTCAGCTCGCCCAGGAACACAACCTCCGCACGGCCGCGACCAAGATCCTCGCGATGGGGCCGACCTCGGTGATCATCAAGCGCGGCGATGCCGGCGCACTCCTGTTCCACGCCGATGGTGTCTTCGCGGCGCCCGCGATGCCGCTCGCCGACGTCAAGGATCCGACCGGTGCGGGCGATAGCTTCGCCGGTGGCCTGATGGGCTACCTCGCGTATGCTGGCGACCTCTCGCCCAAGACGATCCGCACCGCGATGGTGATGGGCTCGGTGATGGGCAGCTTCGCGGTCGAGAAGTTCTCGGTCGACGGCCTGCGCGACCTCACGGCGGCGCGGATCCAGAAGCGGTTCGACGAGATCAGCTCGCTCGTCGAGTTCGATCGCGTGAAGCTCTGAGCAACACTCGGTAACGTCGCGGCAACACCTGCGACCCGTATCGGGTGCATCGTACCGGCGTGCAGAGCATGGCGCTGCGAGTCGCCCGGCTCCAGGCGAGCAGGGCGGGGACGCCGAGCCGCCACCCGAGCCGTGAATCAATCCGTCGGTTCGGGGTACTGGACTTGGTTCGTGTCTTGTTTCTGGTCGACGTAGAACTCGGCGATCAGCGTGTCGTCGAACTGATCGGCGAACCGACCGACGCCCGCGACCATCGTCGCGAACTCGTCGGCATCCATGCCTTTGAGCGAGCGACCCGCGTGGAGGATCACCCAGCCGTCGGGCTGGATCGCGAACGAGGCCATGCCGCCCATGTACGCGTTGTGCTCGAGCAGCTTGCGCAGGAACAGCGTGTGCTTCTCGTTCGGTGGCTGACGGAACAACGGTGCGATCGCGACGATCGCCGAGCCCGAGATGCCGACGAGCACGAACGCCGAGCCCCACTGGAGGCGGACGAGATTCTTGTCGACCTCTTGCGCCTTCTCCGCGAGGTTGCTGTCCTTCAACAGAGACTCGAGCGTGGGCGTGGTCGACATGCTCGCAACGATACACCACTATGGTGAGGGTGACCGGACCCCGCCGCGATCTGCAACCCGGGCGTGCTCACGCAGGCTTGGGTTCGGCTTTGACTTCGACCCGACGCGGCGGCAACGGGCGCGACCCACCGAGGTCGACCTGGCCGGCGAGCACGGCGAAGCGAAGCGCCCAGCGCGCGAGCGCGACGCCCGAGCGAATCACGAACAGCGTCACCGCGCCCACGGCGCCGAACATCGGATGACCGGCTGCGAGATAGGCGTAGCCGATCGTGATCGCGATGAAGGCGAACCACCCGAATGCGGCGTGCAAGAGCGCGAGCGGCCGGCGCAACACGAACAGCAGGCTGTATAGATACGTCGTGATCACGCTCGGAGCGTGGCTGTCGTGGCGCAGCGTGAGCTCGACCCGCGCGTAGTCGGTCGCGGTCCAGAACACGTGGGTGAGTGCGAGCGCCGGTAGGATCGCCACCGCGAGCGGCATCATCAGGTCCGACACGGTCAGCGCGTACTCGAGCCGCGACGAGACCGCGTTCGTGCACGTCGCGAACACGAACAACACGAGCAACCAGCCGGGCACCGAGCACAGCGCGAGGCGCGCGTAGGCGAGATAGGTCGCCGTGCCGCTCGCGCCGAAGCAGCGTGCGGTCTCGCTGCGGCCCTCGGGGCGCTGCGCGAGCACGCCATTGACGCCGCCGACGAGGAACCACGACGCGAGCTGCCAGAGCAACATCGCGGAGAGCACGATGCCGGTGCACGCGAGCAGGTTCGCCTTCGCGAACCGCACGCACAGCGCGAGCGAGACGAGATCGCCATCGACCGCTTCGTCGAACACCGGCAGGTGTGCGAAGGCCTGCGATAGCACGACCGCGCACGCGAACATCACCGCCATCGCGACGAGCGATTGCACGACGAACACGCTCAACAGCGTGCCGGTGTACCGCGTGACGGCGCGTGTCCCCGACCCGAACAGATCGCCGAGCGTGAGCCGCATGTTGATCCGGCCGCTCTTGCTCGACTTGCGCGACACGTTCTTCACGTTCACGCCCGAGGTCGACGTCGCCATTACGGCCCCACCAGCTGCAAGAGGGTCTGGGTCCACGCGCCGATCCGCGCGCTCGCACGCAGGGCCGCCGCGCCATCGCCCTCGAGGCGATACGTGTACTCGACCGGCGTCTGGAGCATCAGCTTGTTATCGGGATCGAGCTTCACGCTCGCGAGCTTCGCGCTGTGCTCGACGGGGAAGCGCTGCCACGTACCCGCACCATCCCAGTGCCGGCGCTGGGTCGATTCGTCGGCGAACCGCAGCTCGACATCGACCGGCACGTGGACCGCTCCGGTGTTCTGGATCACGACGTCGCACGACCACGCGCCGGCATCCGGTGCCTCGGTCTCGGTCACGGTCTTCTTCGCCGGACCATCGCCGAGCACACCGCGTACTCCGTGCGCCGGGCGGCACGCCGCGGAGCGGATCGCGAGGCGGAGGCCGCCGATCTCCTGAAACGCGGCATGCGCGAAGCCACCGATGTCCTGCTCGAGCGCCTGCGAGAGCGCGGTCCAAAAATCGCGGCCGGTCGGATGCTTGAACGAGAACTGCTTCGCGTACGCCTTCATCGCCGCCATGAACTTCGTGCTGCCGACCTCGTGCTCGAGCGTGAACAGCGCACGCATCGTGTAGTCATACTCGGTGTTGCCGTACGTCCCTTGATCGATGAACGCGTACGCCGCGGTCGCGATCGGTTGCGGCAGCGAGCTCGGATCTGCGGTGACCGCGTTGCGCAGCGCCGTCATGTCGGCCTGCAACCCGAACGCGTCGACCCCCGAGGTGCGTGGACCGTAGAGATCCTGCATCACGTGCGCGTCGGCCCACTCGTTGACGCCTTCATCCATCCACGCCTCGGTGACCTCGTTCGAGGCGAGGATGCCTTGGAACCAGTTGTGGCCAACTTCGTGGATCGTGACGCTCTCCGGAACGTGGATGCCGGGCCGCATGAACACCGAATCACCGGCGGTGGTGACCAGCGTCGGATACTCCATGCCTCCCGCCGAGAACATCGCGTCCATCGGCGGATCGATCACCGACATCACCGGCCACGGATACGCTCCGAAGTACTGCGAGAATTTTTCGACCGCGCCGATCGCGGCCTGGAGGTGGCGGTTCGCGAAGGCCTCTTGCTCGCCGCGGTAGTACACGAACACGGTGACCGGCGGGCCGTCGTCGACCTTCGCGGTGCCGTGCTTCTGGTTCAAGAACGGATCCGCGACCCACACGAAATCGTGAACGTCCTCGGCGCGATAGGTGAACGTGCGCGTCCCGCCCGGCGATTCGGTGGCCGCGGTGAGGACGCCCGTCGCGACGACCTGGAACGTGTTCGGCACCGTGAGCGACACGTCGTAGGTGCCGAAATCCGCGAAGAACTCGGTCGTCGCCTGGAGCGGCTGGCATTCCCACTGCTCGAGTCCAGCGGCACCGGTGCGCACCCCGATCTTCGGGAACCACTGCGCCACCATGTTGAAGTCGCCCTTGAAGCCGGTGCGCGCGAAGACCTCGGGGAGCTGCGCGGTGAACTTGAAGCTGACCTCGATGGTCTGGCCCGCGATCACCGGCTGCGCGAGGGGCAGCTCGCTCACGGTCTCGTCGGGCAGCCCCGGAAACGTCAGCTTGGAGACCTGCTCGACGCCACCGATCATCACCGAGTCGAGCTGGATCCAACCCCAGCCGGTGTCGCTCGCCTTGGCCAACCGCAGCTCGCCGCCGGAGGACCGCATCAGCGCGGAGCTCTCGTTCTTGAACGCGTTGAGGTAGAGGTGGAACGGCAGCGCATCGACCGGGCTCTCGCCGGTGTTCGTCCAGGTCAGGGTCTCGGTCGCGGTGATGAGGTGGCGAGCCGAATCGAGCCGCGCATCGATCTTGTAGTTTGCGATCCGCGGGGACCGCGCGGGACCGCCTCCGCGCAGGGCCGGGCGCTTGGCATCGGCCGCGGGCTCGATCATCTTGCGGACCCGCGGCGGGCCGTGGTCGTGGCCGCAGCTCCCGACGAGCGCGACGAGCGCGACGAGCGCGATGACCAGGATCCAACGCTGGAACACGCCTCTCTATACACCACTTGTCGCTCGCAGTAGGGTGGGGCATGGCCGACGAGCCCGAACAGCCTCACGACCCACGTGTTCGCGTTGCGGAGTTCCTCGCGCGCTTTGGCCGCGAACGCAACTTGAACCTCCCACCCCTCGGTGACGACGGCGTCGGTACCGTCCAGCGCGGCTCCGCGGTGGTCTCGATCCACGTGCTCCCCGACAAGGGCGTCTTGCTGCTGCTCGCGCGTGTCGCGAAGCAGCCGAAGCTCGACGAGGCCTCGGCGCGCCGCCTGCTCGGGCTGTCGTTCGTCGAGACCGGCGATGCCGCGTTCGCGCTCCACCCGCAGACCGGTGACCTCTACCTGCGGATCCTGCGCGGCCTCGATAACCTCGACTACGAAGAGTTCGAGGACATCGTCCATTCGATCGCCAAGACCGCCGACCATTGGGACGACAAGCTCGCCTCCGAGCTCGCGTGATCCTCGCCGACACCACCGCGACCGAGCGAGCCGGTGCGCGGCTCGCCGCCCTCGTGCGCGGTGGTGACGCGATCGCCCTGATCGGTGATCTCGGCGCCGGCAAGACCACCTTGACCTCGGGCCTGGTCGCGGCGCTCGGGGGTGAGGGGGCTCACAGCCCGACGTTCTCGCTCGTCCACCAGTACACCGGCGGTCGGTTGCTCGTGTGGCACGCCGACCTCTACCGGCTCGAGCGCGAAGCCGAGCTGATCGAGCTCGGGCTCGACGAGGTGTTCGGTGATCGCCGTGGCCTCGTGATCGTCGAGTGGGCCAACAACTTCCCCGTGATGCCGCACGATCACCTGCGCCTCGAGCTTCGCCACGCGCCGACGGAGCATGGCGACCAGCGCGAGCTCGTCGCGACCGGCACCGGCCCGCGCGGCCGAGAGCTTGCCACCGCGTTCGACACCCGCGCCGCTCGCGAGCTTGGCTGAAACCGGCGCTCGTTCGTGGCGTCTTGCTTCCATGCGATGGAACGTGATCCTCGGTGCGGCGTGCTCGTTCGTGACCTCGGGTGCAGCTGCAGACCCTGCCACCTCGTGCGTCCGCGGCGACCCTTTCGCGAAGGACGCGATCCACGATGCGCTCGCGTTCCTGTCCTCGCCGGAGCTCGATGGCCGCGCACCCGGCACCGACGGCGATCGCAAGGCACGCGGGTTCATCGCGGAGCGCTTTCGGTGCCTCGGGCTCACGCCGGCCGGGGACGACGGTGACTTCGCGCAGGTGTTCACGACCGAGGGCCACGCCACGGCGAACCTGATCGGCATGATCGCGGGCAGCGATCCGAAGGTCGGATCCGAGATCGTGATGATCAGCACGCATCACGATCATCTCGGCGCCGGTCACCTGGGCGCGAACGACGATGCCTCCGGTGTGGTCGCGCTGCTCGCGATCGCCCAGGCGATCCGGCAAGGCGATCCGCCGAAACGCACGCTCGTGTTCACGGCGTTCGGCGCCGAGGAGGAAGGCATGATCGGCTCGACGTTCTACGCGGCTCACCCACCGAGATCGTTGCCACTCGCGAACGTCGTGCAGTTCGTCGAGCTCGATATGGTCGGCAGCCACAACTCGGCCGACCTCGTCGCGGCGATGGGCGCGTTCAAGGGGCTCGGCGCGCGCACGCTGCTCGACAAGCACCTCGCGCAATTTCCGAAGATCCACGTCTCGGTCGGAGGCAGGGCGCGGGGCAGCGACTTCCAGCCGTTCTGCACGCTCGGCGTGCCGTACACGTTCTTCTGGACGCCCGACCATCGCTGCTATCACGAGACGTGCGACACGATCGAGCGCATCGACATGCCACACCTGATCGACATCGCGAAGCTCGCCGGCGCGTTGGTTCGCGACCTCGGCGACACCGAGCTCGACCTCGCGGCCCTGCGCGCGAAGCGTGGCTGCGGCGTCTAGTGGTTCGGCAACGTGTTGCGGGTCGCCACGCTCAGCATGTCCGAGCCTCCCGAGGTGAGAAACATCTCGTAGCCGGACACGGTCACGAACGGGTAGCTGCTGATGCTGACGGTGAGCTCGTCGATCAAGACGGCACGTGCGAACGAGTCGACGACCGTCGCACGAGAGCTGACATAGACCGCGGCGTCACCGTTACGAGTCGAGACGAAGTAAAGATGGAGCCCGTCGAAGCTCATGCTCGGCTCGCCATCGGCTTCGGTCGAGTTGATCGGGAGTGGGACGAACGGCTGCGAGGTGGTTATCGTCGTGTTCGGCAGGAGCGTGGCGCTGTACAGGTGGGCCTTCGTGTCGGGGGCTACGATCGCGGAGACCAGGAGCTGCGTCGTGAGGCTGGTATAGGACGCACTCACGATCGGCCGCGACGGGTTCGGATCCGTGAACTTGGTCGGCATGCTGTTGCTGAACGGATCGCTCAGTTGGTTGCGCGTGATCTCGTAGAGCCGCTCGAGGCCCTCGGGGTTGGTCGCCATGAACATCAAGCGCATCCCGTCGGGCGACAGCTTCGGGGCATGCAGATCGGTCAAGCCCATGAAGGACCGTGATCCGGCGCTGATCCATGTCGCCCCCGATCGCTTGGCCTCGTGCAGGCCGTCTGCAGCTGCGTAGAACATCTCCATCCCGTCGCTCGTGACGGTCGCGCCACCCGTGACAGGCGCGGTGGTCCCGCCGAAGACGATCGGGACGGGCGGTGCCCACGCCGCGGCACACTCCGTGAAGCCCACGTCCTGGTCCAGAACGTTCGTCCCGTCGTTCTTGATCGTACAGGTGATCGGTGAAGGCAGCGCGCAGCCGTTGTTGGCGATGGTGAACAAGATCGGAATCGCGATGCCGCCGCTATTGTTCAGTGTGAAGTTCGTGATGCCGGTGAACGAGGTCTCGCCGGCCGTCTTGCCATTGTTCGTCTGGATCATCGCGTTGCAGCTCGTGGCGTTGGTGCCGTGGATGTCCTGGCCAGCTATCGCAATGATCTCCATGTCGTTACTCGTGATCGGGGTACCGAACGTCGCGTCGCCGATCTGGAAGTCGCTGCAGCCGATGCCGCCCGTCGGAGGCCGTTCGAGTCGCGCGGTGCTCGCACAGAGCCTCGTGCCATCGGACGGAAGGGTGCACTCGTAATGAAGCGCGGAGATGATCTTGTCCTGCATGTTCGCGGCGCAGCCGAAATCGGCGCCACAGGTCGCATACGCCGAGCTCGGCGCGCAGACGTTCGTGGCTTTGCACATCCCGCCTTCCGGCCCCCGGCCGTCGACACAGGGCTGGCCACCGATCGAGCAGTACGAAAAGGCGATGTTCGGGTCGGATGGGATGAGGCACGATGGCTTGCGCCGATCCGCCTTGACCGAGCCGTTGTAGTAGTCCGGGGTGCACTCGAGCGGGTCCGCGTTCGTGTAGCCGTCGCAGTCCTCGTCGTCGGGGCTCACGACGAAGTAGGCGGTGGCCTCGTCGGCGAGCTGGATGCCGGCACAATCCGCGACGTACGGATCCATCGCCGTATCGAGGACGTGGCTCCACAACCCGACCTGCAGCGCACCGGAGGTGCCGAACACCTTCGTGTTGCCAGCAAGCTCGATCTGGTAGGCGTTGACCTGATTGTTCTTGGTCGGCGCTTTGAGGTCGCGGACCATGCCTGCGGCGATCGGCTGGTTGCCGGCGTCGTAGCCGATCGCGATCGCGAGAGGGATGTCGTCGCTCGTCTCGTACGCGAACCTGACGGTGCCCGGGCCGTCGAGCGCGACGACATCCTTCCGATCATTCGGATCGCGATCGTAGTACGTGGCGCCTTCGATCGTGATCGGCCCCTCGATCGTGAGGGCTTTCGTCGTCGCCCCACCGGTGCCGACGAACACCCGGATCTTCGTGACGTTGCTGTCCGGCGAGTTGACCATCACCAGGATGCCGTGGTCGTCGCTACATGCAGCGATCAACGCGACGACGCTAAGGAGCGCGGCGCGGCTCATGGCCACACCGCGCGGGTCGCGCGCATGAGCGTGACGCTGCCCGAGCCCGGCAACGTACCATTGTAGTAGATCTCGTCGTTCGTACGCGTGACGAACGGGAAGCCGCTCGAAGCATCGATGCCGACGAGCTCGTCCACGAGCACCGCGCGCACGAAGTCGTCGGTCAGAGATGCGCGCGAGCTGACATAGATCCCAGCCGTGCTCACGGCCGCCTCGAGACCCGCAGCGAAGAACAGGTGGAGGCCATTCGCGCTGAGGCTCGGATCGCGCTCGTACACGGTCGGGGCGTTCATGCTGATGCTGAGCTTCGGGCCGTAGCTCACGATCTGCTGCGAGTCCGAGATCGCGACGAAATATAGGTGCGCAGGTTCCGCGGTCGTGTCGGTTGCAGCGACGAGGAGCGTGTTCGGATCGGGCGTGTACGTCGCGCTTTCGATCATGAAATGATCCGTGGTGACGGCGACGAACGGCGTGATCATGCCGATACCACCACTGCCGATCGGTGCTTCGTAGAGCGCAACTTTACCGGAAGTGTTCATTGCGACGAACAAGATGTGTGAATTGTCGGCCGAGAGCTTGGGTGCGTGGATGGCGGTCAGGCCCATGGGGGTCACGTCGGTCGGGGCCGTCCACGCTTGCATCGTGCTCACGCGCGTCATCCGCGCGAGCATTTCCGTGCTGGTCACGTAGTACATCGTCTTGCCGTCGCTGGTGAGGGTCGAGCCACCGTTCGCGGCCGTTGCGATAATGGCCTCCGGCTTACTCCACCCGGCCGCGCACTGCAGCTGGACGGCCGACCCCGATGCTTCGTCGTTGGACAGCACGCACGTGGCCACCGAGGCCGAGCAGGTGTCCACCGGTGAGACCTTGAACTCGATCGGAAGCGCGATGCCGCCGTTGTTCTCGAGCAGGTAGTTCGTGATGCCCGAGAAGCCGGTCACGCCACCGGTGGCGCCGCCGGGGACCACCTCGATCGTCGCGTCGCAGCTCGACGGCGCGTTGGTGTCCTTGCCCGTGACCGCGTCGAGCTCCATCGCGCCGTTGACGAGCTTCGTGCCGAAGCCGTCGTTGCCGAGCTGAAAATCTCGACAGCCGTAACCGCCAGTCGGAGGGCGCGGGAGGCGTAGCGTCGTGGGACACAGTCGATCATCGTGCGCCGGCACCGTGCACGCGAAGAACGGTCCATCCATTGGCGAGTGGTTGTACGCGTCGAGGTTTGCGGCGCACTTGAAATCGCCGGCGCAGTCACTGCAGACCGTCAGCGGCAGACAGATGTTGGTCTTCGCGCATGCTAAATTGGGATCGACGCCCGTGCCGTCGGTGCAGCCCGTGCCCCCGACATAGCAGTACTTCGGGTGCTGCATGGCATCGAGCTGCTCGATGAGGCACTCAGGCTTGGTCGTCGAGCCGTCGTAGTAGTTCGGCGTGCACTCGAGGTCGGTGCCGTTGATGTAGCCATCGCAATCCTGATCATCGGGGCTGACCACGAAGTACGCGGGCATGTCGTGCCCGAGCTGAACGCCTGCGCACTGCGCCGTGTACGGATCCATCGTGGTGTCAGAGCGCGAGCTCCACAACCCGAGATGGACCTCGCCGTTGGTGCCGAACACCGAGACTGCGGCGCTGGTGTCGAGCACGATCTCGTACGCATTGACCTGGTTGCTCTTGGTCGGCGCCGCGAGGTTGTTCAACAGGCCGGCGGTGACCGGCTGGTTGTTCGCGTCGTAGCCGACCGCGATCACGAGCGGGATATCCTCGCTCGTCGCGTACAGGAACTTCGCGACGCGAGGCCCACTCGAGAGATCCACGACATCCGCGGAGTCGTGCGGATCGCGCGTGTAATAGACCGCGCCGTCGAGGTGGTGCGGACCCGCGATCGTGAGGTTCGCCGTGGTCGGATTGCCGGCGCCGACGAAGAGCCGGATCTTCGCGACGGTTGGATCGGTCGAGCTCACCTCGACCAAGATGCCGCGATCGTTGCTACACGCGGCGACCACCAACGCGATGACGATTGCGGCGCGCATCAGAGGGCTCCGCGCGTCGCGGTGCTCAGGCCCGCACTCGAGGTGTTGTAGGACATCGTGAAACCGTCCTCCGTGAGGATCGGGTACACCGGATGGCTAGAGTCCGAGCTGATGTTCGAGCGCGATGCGACGTAGACCGATTCACCTTGGTTGTCGCGATCGGATTCGAAGTAGAGATGGAGCCCGTCGTCGTTCAGGCTCGGCTGACGATCGCAGGCGTGGTCGTCGAGTAACCGCGCCAAGAGAGATGTCTGCACCAGGGATAGCGTAAGCCGAATCAGGAGTCGCGTGGTAGGTTCGTCGACGATGACGCGTGTGGTGCTAGCACTCCTAGTCGTGACGGCCGTCGCACATGCCGACGTCGTCAGCCAGCCGCGGACCGCAACCGCGAGCTTCGACCCGAACACCGTCTACAAGATTCCTCGCGGCACCGGCCCCACGTCGGGACCGGCTGAGGCATCCGTCACGGTGGTCGACTGGAGCGACTACGCCTGCGGCTATTGCAACCGAGCCCAGGAGGCCCTCGACCGGCTGGACCGGCTCTATCCGGGCCAGATCCGCTGGATCCACCGGATCCTCCCGCTCGACGACGACAACACGATTGCCGCGGAAGCCGCGCTCGCCGCCGCCGCGCAGGGTCGGTTTCGCCCGATGCACGCGCGGCTCTACGCGGTGCGCGGCCACGTCGATCGGGCGGACGTCGAGCTGATCGCGCAGGAACTCGGGCTCGACATGATCCGGTTTCGCGCCGATCTCGATTCGGGCGTGTGGCGCAAAGAGATCGCGAGCGACGTCAGCGACGCCGCGCAGCTCGGCATCACCGGCACACCGACGTTCTTTGTAAACGGTCGGCCGGTCCACGGCAGCCAGCCTCTCAAGGTGTTCGCCGATACGGTCGATCAAGAGCTCGTGCGTGCGAACGCGGCGCGCGCCGCGCATCCTGTGGATCTGTACGCGGCACTGGTCGCCGATGGCAAGCCGGCCGCGGATGCGCCGCCGAATGCGAACAACGAAGCTGGCGACCTCAGTCCAAACCAAGCGTACAAGGTCGGGCTCGGGCTACCGGGCCATCAGCTCGGTCCGGACGAAGCGCTCGTCACGATCATCGAGTTCAGTGATTTTCAGTGCCCGTTCTGCGCGAAGGAAGCGCCGGTGCTCGCGAAAATTCACCAGAAGTACGGCGAACAGGTTCGCATCATCTATCGCCACATGGCGATGAGCTTCCATCGCTACGCGAGCGTCGCGGCGGAGGCGGGCGTCGCGGCGGCGGAGCAGGGCAAGTTCTGGGCGTTCCACGATCAGGTGTTTTCGCACTTCGGCCACCTCACGCGCGCGGATCTCGAGAGCTTCGCGCAAGCGTCCGGCGTCGAGATGACGTCGTTCAAAGCGGCGCTCGACAATCGGCGCTACCGCGATGCGGTCGTGGCCGAGACCGCAGCAGCCGAGGCGCTCGGCGTCGATGGCACCCCGACGATGTTCATCAATGGCCAGCCGGTGAGCGGCGCGCGCGATGAAGAAAATCTCGAGCGCCTGGTCGATGCGATGCTCGCGCACGCGAAGGAAGCGGTCGCGCGTGGCGTGAACCCGCACGATCTCTACGCGATGGTGATGTCGATGGCAGTCGGCGACGAGCGCGCCGACCCTTCCGCGATTCCGGATGCGAGTGCGAGCGCGGGTGGTCATCTCGAGCTGCGCTCCGATGATCGCGCGCGCGCCGTGAATGCGGCGTGTCGCCGGCACGATGCGGCACGCGCGCAGAAGCTCGCGAACAAGCTCGAGGGCGATGCGAAGCACCGTGCAGCGGCGGTGTGCTCGGGTGAAGGGATCGACCTGCCATGACGTCAAAGCCGACGACAGATGAACCCTGCCCAACTGACGCCCAACTGACGCCCAACTGACACTGACCAATCCTGACTCGGTGTCGCGGGGGCGTCGCGGGCCGCAGATTCACGACTAGTCGCCGCTCGGCCACAGTTTTTCGAGTCCGACGGGACACGCAGAGGCGCCAAGCATGTCCAAACCACTCGCCCGTGTGGTGGCACTGCCAATGCATTGTCGGCGGACATGCACGCTCGATTTGGCGACTACGAAGTCGTGGCTCCTATCGCGAGCGGTGGCATGGGCGGCGTGTTCTTGGCCACGCACCGCACGACCGGTGACCGAGTCGCCCTCAAAGTGCTCGATCCAATGTTTGCCGACCAGGCGGAGGTCGTCGATCGGCTATACGCGGAGCGCGAGGTCTCTGCGCGTGCGCGCCACCCGGGGCTCGTCGATATTCGCGAGGCGTCGCGGTCGTCCGATGATGTTCCGTTCCTCGTGATGGAATATCTCGAGGGCGAGACGCTCTCTACGATCATCGAGCGCGGCACGGTCGACCTCGAGACGATTGTCACGCTGTCCGCGCAGATCGCCTCGGCGCTCACCGCGATGCACGACGCCGGCATCACGCATTGCGATGTGAAGCCGGATAACCTGTTCGTGCTCGATGATGGCACCGTGAAGGTGATCGATTTCGGGGTCTCGCGGCTCATCGAAGAGCCACCGCCGGATGACTCCTCGATCGCGGGCACACCCGCCTACATGGCGCCCGAGCAGTGGCGCGGCAAGCCGGAGTTCGCGACGGACGTCTACTCGCTCGGCTGCGTGATGTACGAGCTGCTCACGGGCAACGTCCCGTTCGATGGCTCGCTCCCGGAGCTCATGGTCGCTCATCTCGATCAACGGCCAGGACGGATCTCGTGGTTGCGCAAGGCGGTGCCGGTCGAGCTCGAACGGCTCGTGATGCGCGCACTCACGAAGGCGCCGGGCCTGCGTCCTCAGATGAGCGAGATGGCGCTCGCACTCGAGCGGCTCGTCGGTCCTGCGCCGAGCGCGACGCTACGCATGGCCGGTTAACGCTTCGATCACTTTCACGCGACCTGCGCCTGCGATCTCGAGGCCGGGGAGCTCGGCGGTGAAGTCACGGGGATCCAGAGCGATCGCGGCGAACCCGCAGTGCTCGAGCTCGGTCTCGACTTCGATCGCATCCGCGAAGTGGACGTGGACGCGGCCGCGCACGAACGCGGAGAGCAGCTGCGAGAAGCCCGCGACGAGCAGGCCGCGATTCGCTTCCTCGACGATGATGTCCGAGAAATACACGCCGCGTGGACAGGGACGCGCGCGAAGCGTTGCCACATCGCCAGGACGGTCGCGCGATCGAAGTAGTTGATCAAGCCCTCGGTGATGATCGCGGTGCCGCGATCCGGATCGAGATCGAGCGCAGCGAAGGCGTTGTCGTCGAGGGCATCGAGCTCCGCGGTGCGATGCGCGGGTGATTCGCCTCCGAGCTCCGCGAGGATGCGCGGTGCGCTCCGCGATCGCGTTCGGAAGGCGCAGCGAGAGGTGTATCAGCCTGCCTTCGCGGGTCGCGAACGCTTCGTGCGAGAGGCCATTCGCGAACCAGACGTAGCCCGTGTGGTGGGCCGTTGGCGAAATCTGCTCCGGATTGGAACGTGCCATGCATTCAACAATATCTATTGTTTTCAAATATTTACCTGATGGATCCACGCCGGAACAGATCCGGAGTGGACCACTGAACATCAGACCAGTACGCTAGAACCTTGAGCATGCGAATCGCCTGCATCCACATTCCGCAGTACGCGCTCCAGTGCGCGACGCGCCTCGATCCGTCGTTGCGTGGCGCCGCCATCGCGATGGTCGACGGTGGAGATAGCCTGCGCCCGGCTCAGCGGCCGGGCGTCGTGGCAACTGGAGTGCTCCATGTTCCGGTCGTCGTGGCGTGCTCTCGCGCCGCATGGGCGCAGGGGGTCCGGCTCGGTGTGACCGCCACGGCCGCTCGCTCGGTCGCGCCGGACGTGTCGATCGTCGCGGTCGAATCGGCAGGCGAGCGCGAGACCGTTCGCGCGATCGCGGACAGCGTGCTCGGCCTCACCTCGATCGTCGATGTCGGCGGTCGGGTCGGTGCCGGTGGTGCGCACCTCGCGATGTACGCCGAGGTCCCGCAGAAGACGCGCGGCAACACGTTCGGCGAGCGCGTGATCGAGCGGCTCTCGCAGCTCGGGCTCACCGGTCGCGTCGGCATCGCCGATGACCGCTTTACCGCATGGGTCGCGGCGGCCTACGGTACCGACGCGCGCGAGCCGCGTACGAACGACGAAGTCTCGGTCACGATGGTGCCGCGCGGTGGTTCGGCAGCGTTCCTCGCACCGCGTCCGCTGGCGCTCCTCGCGATCTCTACCGAGGTCCAGCACATGCTCGAAGCGCTCGGCGTGCGCACGCTCGGCGAGTTCGCCTCGCTGCCGGCGCCGTCGGTCTCGCGCCCGCTCGAAGCGGACTACCGCGCGCTCGCTCGTGGTGAGAGCGGCGCGTACCTTCGTGCATACGCGCCGGAAGCGGCGATTCGCGAAGAGCTCGTCGTCGCGAACAACGTGCTCGACGCCTCGGATTCGCTCTCGGGGCCCACCGCGATCTCGCAGCTCGCTCGTCGCATCGCGCTCCGGCTCGGCGGCCGCGCGCGCGCCGCTTCACGCGTCGAGCTCTCGGTGATCACCGGATCAGGTACCACCACGATCACGCCGGACCTCGCGGCGTTTCGAGACTTCGGGCATCGAGCTGCCGCGTCCGCCCGAGCCGACCTGCCGAGCTACATCGAGCCCGCAGCAACCCCTGCGCTCGTCGAAGCGGAAGACCTCGCTCGCGCGTTCACTCCGATCCTCGAGATCGCGGCGACCGCGTCGCCGAGCGTGGCGTGGCGTCTGCGCGCGACCGTCGTCGGTGAATCGGTCTCCGCGATGAACGAGCAGGATCTCGCGGTCACGACCGAGTTCTCGATGCCGGTGCGCACGTTCGAGCCGATCGTGGTCGGTCGCGACGCGCGCGACCTCCTCGCCCAAAAGCTCGATCGACAGGCCACGCTCGTCACGTCGAGCTCGGCCGCTGCGGCGAACATCTCGCACGGTACAGTCTCGATGGTTGCCGTCGCCGGCTCGGGCTCGATCTCGACTGCATCCGCGGTCGCCTCGACGCTGCACGCGGCGAGCGCGATGTCGGTCATCTCGGCGATCACGTCGGTGACTGCAGGCAAGTCGGTGCCGTCGCAGATCCTCGCGAGCGAGCCGCGGACCCCGCGGACGTCGCGAGTCGCAAATGCGAATGCGAGCTCCCAAGCGGAGCACGTGAGTGGGGATGTCGCGAATTCGAACCACTATGATGCGAGCCACGTGCGCTCAGCGATGCAGGCCGATCCGTTGGCGGTCGTACTGTCGACGTCGGGTTCGTTGTTCGCACTGTCGGCGCCAGGACAGTCGGATCACTCGGCGCGCGAGCATCGTCGAACGCGTCGCGGCAAGCAGCGCCGCACGCGCTCGATGACCGCACCGATGCAGGCCCGGCTGTTCGATCGCCGCTAGGGTGCCGGGCTCGCGCGAGCGATAACGGAGCCATGCGCCGGAGAACGGTCTTGTCGGCGTGACCAATGCCAGTTCGATCTTGTCCAGCGCAGCTGTCGTTGTTGGATGGCAGGGCTCTATCAATGCCCGAGCAGCGGACACGTGAAGATCGTCGTTCCTGTCTAATCGTCTGAGCCGACGCTCTTCTTGATCGCCGGGCTGACCTTGGTCGCGTAGCTAGCTGCGATCTGGATTGGCGGCTTGCGCAGGTCGTCGGCCTTTAGCTTTTTCTTCGCGATCGCCGCGAGGATCTTCGGTTCGATCGCCGCGAACTGCGCGACGCTCGCCTTGTGCCACGCGGACAGTTTCGTCCCACCGGCCTCGCCATCCTCGTGGCGCGCGACGAACAGGATCGGCTGCTTGGCGTGAAGTCGTGGCAGCCATGCGTCGATGTCGGCGTTGAATTGCTTCGACTCGTCGCCCACCGCGAGGATCTCGTCGCTATCGCCATCCCAATGGCTCGCGTCCTCGTCGTTCTCGAGCTTCTTCGCGAAGTCGCGCATCCGCTTTTTCGCCTTCGCGGTGCCGTACTCCTCGACGAGGTGATTCTGGATCCACGATCTTCATCATCTGACCGGGCGTGACCTAGGGCAGGGCACGGGCATTGCGTCTCGGCCGGCACCGCCACATCAACCGCACCGTGATCGTGGACTTCTCGTCGCCGTCCCACTCGGCGCGTAGGCCGCTGGATGCGATCGCACCAAGGAGGCGGGCGCCCACGGCTTGGCTCGGCCGCGTCGAGACCTCGTCGCCGTCGCGCGTCGCTTCGCCGTAGTAGAGCGAGAGTCCCTCGCCGTCGAGTGCATGCAGGATGCCTTGCTGGTGGAAGAAGCAGTAGGGACCGCTGGTACCAGCGGACTGCATCACGAGCTCGATCCCTTGATCCGTCACGAACCCCGCGTACTCGAACACCAGGAAGCCCTCCTGACGGAGCTGATCGAGCGCCGCGAAGAGCCGGTCGCAGTCGGTCTGCTCGGGCCACGTGGCGCGATCGAGGCTGAGGATCGCGGCGGTCGCGGCGACCACGCGTTCGATCACTTCGCGTGGAAGCTCCTCTTCGAGTTCCTCTTCAAGTTGCTCGACGATCTCGTCGACGTCGAAGTAGCCGAGTCGAAGCCAGAACGCGGCGACTCCGTAGGACTCCCAGGTCGCGACACGCTGGTAGGCGATGATGCCGTCGCCACGCGCGCCAGCTCGGCTCAGGAACTTGTCGACCGTGGTCGCGGCGAGCGTTCCGAGTTCAGCTGGCGTGAGCGCCAGTGCAGGGCCGGCTCCGAATCCGACGAACGTGTCTCCCCCGATCGCGCGCGCGTTCGCCGTGAAGCCGGCCGGCAACGCACCAGCCGCGTGCTGGCCACGTTGCGTTTCGCGGCGAGCCAGAGCGGGTGCGAACACGGGCAGTGCATCCGTGAGAGCGGCAAAGCAGTGGTTGTGAGCGACGACGAAGCGAGTCGACGGATCGGCAGCGAGCAGCCCGCAGAGTGCTTGCACCTGCGCGAACATCGGCGCACCTCCTTTGCGGAGGAGTGCCTCCTGATCGAGCGCCGTGATCGCGTCGAGGATCGCCTGGCGCTCGTGCGGCTGAAAGTACCGCGCAGCTTCGATGTTCAAGCGCGTGTTGTCATCGAACACGAGTTGCGTGCGGAATTCGAGCTCGAGGCCGCCGCGCTCGAGAAACACGAGCGGCGTGATCGGTCCGGACTCACCGGGAAGCTCCTCCGACAACAACCAGTGCATGCCGCTGTAGATCGCGACGACCGACCCCGACAGGCGTAGCTCGCTGTGCACCACGTCGCCACCAACGGAGTAGAGCGCACGGGGCTCCGCACACACTGCTTCGATCTCTCGAGCCGACGCACTAACGAAGTGCCATTGGAGGTGCTCTGAGAAGCCATCGGGCATCGCGAGCATACTACCCCAACGTGGTCACGCGGCCTCGCGATGGGCCCGCGACGGTCGATGCTCCGGGACAAGGCGCGTTCGGGCTGCAGCGATGCAGATAGAACGCTAACGCCGAACGAGTGCGGCCTCTCGAGCCGAGCCTGCCAAAAGTGATCGTGTCGCCCGGGTCGGGCTATCGCACGTCGCGACATCCATCACTTTGGACCGAGTCACTAGAGGAGTCCGAGCTCGGTCGCGGAGCCTTCGAGGCGCAGCCAGGCGGTTTCGATCAGGTCGCCGCGCTCGCTCGCCACGAGCTGCGCGGCCTCGTACAGCCGCTCCGGAATCTGCGGGCGGAGTGCCCATAACAGCGCACGTGCCCACCGCACGTCCGGATCCCTCGACACCTTGCGCGATGCCAACCCGATCGTGATGAGCTCGTCGAACAGTGCGTTAGGTGCCTGCACCTCGCCGTCGAGATTGCTCGCGAGCCAATCGTCCGCCGCTTCGACGTGCAGCAGATCGATCGGGCTCGGTAGCCGATAGTCTGCCTCTCGAGTTGGTCACGACCGTCCCGGCATCTCGATCACGCTACGCGCGAAGCTCGACCCGCGGTTGTCGCCCGCGATCTGCGCGCGATAGTCATCGAATCGATCGGCTGCTTCACGCCACGCGTGACGTTCGCGAGCGGCATGTCGAGCTCGGTGATGGTCGCGACAAGCTGAGCGACGAGCTCGCCCGCCCACGCCACGAGCGTCGGGCGTGCATGATCGAGAGGCCCGTCACCTGCCAGTTCGACATCTTCGAAGATGCCGTCCTCGTGAAAATCGATGATGCAGTTGTCGAACCGCGTATCGAGGGCATACGAATGTCCAGAGATTGCGGGTCGGCGACACGAACGCCCAAAGCGAATTGTGCGCGAGATGATCGCGAGGACGGCGTGGATGCGCTTGTCGATGCGCCGTGGAAATTTCGCGGCGAGCGCTTCCGCCTCGTCGCGCTTGCCGAGCTGCGCGAGCAGCAGCATGCAGTCGAGCAAGCACGCGCGGTCACCGTCGGTCTGGGCATCTGGGGGCGGCTTGGGCATCGCCTTCTTCGCGCGCGGCAACAGCTTCAGCGCCTCTGCATGGCGGTCGGTTCTCCGTAACGCATCGATCACGATCGCGAAATGGTTCGGCTCGCCCGGCGAGTACAGCAGTGCTTCACGGCCGCGCAATTCCGCCGTGATCAGATCGCGGCTCGCTCGTGCACGACCGCCGCGTTCGAGAGCTGCCACGTGCCGGTCATGTGCGATGGCAGCGTCGCCGCGATGTTGACCATCGGGATCACCGCCCGCCGGCTTGCCGTTCGCGAGGTGGGAGGCCGTCGCGTTGTAGAGCGCGCAGCCAGCCATCGGGAGGTGGCGGACCGCATCACGTCCACCATGTTTGGCGAGGTCGACCAATGGGTTCTGATCGATGAGGCCTTCGGGCTCGAACAACTGCTCGGCTGCAATGATGATGAGCTTCGCGCGCGAACCCGAGGTCGCGAGCACCTCCGAGGTCAGGCGCTACACGACTGTCAGGCGCGACGACCGTCAGCTTCTCGAGATGCTTGCAACCGCCGCGCTCGATCCATCTCGAGATCTCCGTGAACCCATCGCCGTCGAGTATGGTCAGCTCGCGAAGCTTCGGCATCGCAGACACGAGCCACACGCCGGACAGGGAGAGCTTGGTGATCTGCAGCTTCGCGATCGCGTCGAGCTAGCCACGCGCGGTCCACGCCAGGGCATCCGCGACGACGAGCTCGTCGAGAAGCGGCAGCTTCGCCTCGACCATCGCGTCGATCGCCGCCACCAGCTGGTTCCGTTGCAACGCGCCGGCGCGACGTGGCGTACGAGGCGCATCGTCGCGTGCGCGAACAGTGCCCGCAGCGCCGCTGCAGTCATGGTCGCTGGTTGGAGGCGTAGCTCGTCGACAAAGCCACCTCGCCAGCCAACATACGCGCGCGCGATCGCCTTTGCCCCCGCGCCGAACAACTCGGCCTTGTGGTCGCCCTCGAACGCGACGGCGGCCGTGCGCAGCGCGATGGTATTCGGATCGGCTTCGATCGCGGCGCGAAGCGCGGCCCACTTACCTCGAGGGTCGCCTTGTGCCTGGAACCAATCGCCGTCGACCATGCGCGCCGTTGGATCGTCCGACGCCGCGACGCCGCGACGATCGCTGCCTCGAGCTCGGCGTTCTGAACGGTCATCGCCAAGCTTCCACCGAATCAGCGTATCACCGCGACGCTCGCACAGGCCTTCGATCACTAACGACACGCGGCAGGCATCACCATGCCGAGATCAAGTCGCTCTCCATCCGCAAGCCGGCCGCGTACACGTTCGGAATCTGGGACCGGCTCACGCGCTTTGTCGACGACGCGCGTATCCCGTTCGATAGCAACGCGCCCGAACGAGCGATCCGTGGCCCGGTCGTGGGGCGCAAGAACCACTACGGATCAAAGTCGCGCCGCGGCACCGGGGGCGCGTCTGTGCTCTACACGATCCTCGAGACCTGCAAGCTCGACGTAGTCGATCCGGCGGCGTATCTCTCGGCAGCAATCAGCGCGGGAGATCGAAATGAAGTTCTGCTCTGCTGCCGGGGGCACTTCGCGGCCGACGCGAAGCAGGGCGTCGCACGCTCCCACGACGAGCGCGACCAAACTTCGCATCCGCGCGCAGCGTCTCGCAGGCGTTGGCTTCGTCGTTGCCCTGGCCGCAGTCGACTGCGGGTGTTGCGCGGCGCGGGCCCAACGCAAAGTTGGCGCGCCTACTGCACCGCGCAGCAGAAGGTCACGACGGGGTAGAGCGAGGCTTTACGTCGCAGCGGTCTCTCTGCTGTGCTTCACCTGCGCGCGATACACGAGCGCGATCGATTCGACACCTTCTGGTCGTTCTTTGCGCACCGATATCGCGCGAAGACCCTCGTCGAGATCGGCGGCGATCGACACACGAACGGAGCGTGACCCAGACCCGCCTCCGACGACGATTATATACGCCAAATCAATTAACGAAATCCCGACGAGAGACTAGGTTTGCCGTATGGGGCGACCTCGCAAACGCCACGTTCAGGTCGAGCTCCAACTGCCGAAGCTCGACAAGAACAAGCAGCGTCGCGGCGGCCATCGACCGGGTGCGGGGCGCAAGCCGAACGGCGAGCGTGCCTGCGCTTCGCACGCAAAGCGCACCCCGATCCCAAAGCGAAACCCACAGCACATCACCCTGCGCGTGACGAACGACCTGGGTTGGTTGCGTCGGCTTGACATGTACGCGGCCATTCGGTGCGCACTCCATGCGGTGCTCTCCCGGCACGAAGAGTTCCGCATCGTGCACGTGAGCCTGCAGAACACTCATCTTCATCTGATCGTCGAGGCGAATAACCAGGCGTCTCTGGCCAACGGCCTTCGCGCGTTCCAGATCTCGGCGGCGAAGCGGCTCAATGCGGCGTACTCGCGCCGGCGTCGGTTCCGCGATCGGGCCGCGTGTTCACCGACCGCTACCACTGCGAGAACCTCGATTCGGTGCGCCAGGTGCGCAATGCGCTCGCGTACGTGATCAACAACTGGCGTCGCCATCGCGATGATGATGGTGCGTACACGCTGCTCGAAGGGCGCTTGGATCCCTATGCGAGTGGCCTGGCGTTTGGTGGGTGGCGCGAGGCCATTCCTCCTGATGTTCCGCTTCCCGAAGGTTACGAAGTCCCGCCAGTCAGCCAACCGACCACGTGGTTGCTGAACGAAGGTCTTCAGACGACGACGACGACGACGATCAGCATGTTCGAGGTGCCCGGGCCTCGAAAGATCGCGGTCGACGATCACTAAGCGGGGAGGGCTCGCGCGCTCAGCAGCGCAATGCGATCCCGACGGCTCATGCACCGCGGCACGACGAGTCGACCTCGTCGTCACTTGCAAGATCGCGGTCTCCGATGGCTCCGTAGGATCCCACGCAGTAGGGTCGTGCAGCCTGCCGGCGGTGCTGTGGACCGACCACGGCTCGCGACGGATCAGGTCTGGTTCCGCCCTGATCCCAACGCTGACAGGCGGTCGACGCCAATGCACGGTCGAGGATGTTCAAAATCCTCGACCTCGAAGCTAGAACCCAGGCTCACGCTGTGGTCGCGGTCAAGACCATCCGCTCGCCGAGTAGAGTGGTGCGCGTGCGAAGGCGTTACCCGTGTCGTGCGTGAGGACGCAAAGCGAACTGCCCGCGTGCCAACGGCGCAGCCGCAAGCGCAGCTTCGCTCAGGTCTCTTGCTCTCGTCGCTTCGTGACCGCCTGGGTAGACCGCGCCTTACGAGGTGTGGCTCGTGACCGCAAAGGACGTCGCGCACACCCGTCGAGGCGCGGAGCCGTGCGCACGCACCAGCCGACGACCGAGCCGGCGACCGAGCCGACGACCGAGCCGACGACCGAGCCGACGCCGAAAAGGGCGCCGAAAAAGGCGCCGTTCGTGACTGATCAGGGCTCGTTCGGGAGGATTATCCGCCTTCGGATGGTGGCTCAGCGCGTCCATCTGCTTGGATCGTGGGGCAAATTCGACCAGCGAAGCGGTCCGGGATCTTCGATCGCAGGAGATTTCCAAACAGCATTGACGACAGGGGTGCGTCCACGTATAAGCAGCGTCCCTCGACGCGAAAGCGAAAAGGGACGGCGCCGAAAGGGGCCACGCTTCGGTCTCTGAAAACTGGATAGCAAGCCATTCGATAGAGATGAGTTTCGTATGTAAGAAACCATTCCACATCGGATGCCGTCCTCCCCCCGGGGGTGCGGCTATCCACCGATGTCGAGTCGGTTCATAACTTTCTATGGAGAGTTTGATCCTGGCTCAGAGCGAACGTTAGCGGCGGGCTTAACACATGCAAGTCGAGCGAGAAAAGGACTTCGGTCCCCAGTAAAGCGGCGGACGGGTGAGTAACACGTAGGTAATTTTCCTTCCAGCGGGGGACAACGTTTCGAAAGGAACGCTAATACCGCGTACGTTTCCCGGGACTCTGGTCCTGGGAAGGAAAGCTAGGTAGCAATATCCGGCACTGGATGAGAAGCCTGCGTAGCATCAGCTAGTTGGTGGGGTAACGGCCTACCAAGGCGAAGACGCTTAGCTGGTCTGAGAGGATGATCAGCCACACTGAAACTGAGACACGGTTCAGACTCCTACGGGAGGCAGCAGTGGGGAATATTGGACAATGGGCG
>JAYWCI010000123.1:0-31803 GCA_043780895.1 Kofleriaceae bacterium
GCGAGCGAGCCCGCGCCTTCGCGGCCGGTTGCCGAGACGATGCCGGCCGACGCGGTGACGTCGTCGCCGAACGGATTGCCGAGCACGACGAGCCACTCGCCGACCGCGAGGTTGTTCGAATCGCCGAGCGGCAGCGGTTGCAACCGCGGGACGTCGATCTGGAGCAGCGCGAGATCGAGGCGCGTGTCGCGCCCCAGCAGCTTGGCGGGGACCTCGCTGCGATCCGGCAACACGACGCGGAGGTCGCTCGACGCCGATGCGATGTGATCGTTGGTGACCACGTACACGCCGTTCGCTTCGACGAGAAAACCGGTACCGAGCGCGACATCGGCGGTGGCCTCCGGCGCCCCCGGGAACATCGCAGCAGGGCCGGACTTCACCGGTGTGGCGGCCTTGATCGCGACGACGCCGTGCTTCGCATTCGCGATCAGGTCGACGAACGTACCGGGCACGTTCGGATAGAGGACGCGCGTGGTGACAGGCGCGGTGATGAGGCCGGAGCCCGCACCACTACCTCGGTGCTCGCCGGTCACGTCGCGTTCGCGGCACGCGGCCGCGAGCACGATCGCGACCGCGATCACGATCCGAAAGTTCATTTTGGGGCCTGGCCGGCGGCTGCTTGCTGATTCTCGACATCGACCGCGGCGACGCGGAGATCGTAGACCAGGCTCGCGATCAGCTTCTGCTCGGCCTCTTCGAGGTTGCCCTTGGTCTTGACCTCGAGCATCGCGAGCACGTCGATCAGGTGGCGCGCGGTCTCGACGTCGACGGGATGCGGCCGACCATCCGGAGCCGGCATCTTGCCGAGCGCGATCAACGCGGTCGACGCCAACGACAGCACGTGGGTCGAAAAATCGACCGGCGCGGTCGCCGTAGCTGGGTTCTGGTCGGGCATGCCCGGACCATATCGCAACCTGCCGGATCTCCACGGGCATGTTGCGGGAATCCGTGACACCGTAGAAGGGTTCTATGGATACGTTGCGAGACGCGCCCTCTCCATTTCCCGGAACATCGCTCGACGGTGCCGCTGTCGAGACCTCCGCCGGGCGGCCACCTTCCGACATCGCTGCGCTGACCGAGCAGGTCCGGACCACGTCGGCGTTCGTCGACCAGGTCTTCACCGAGATCGGCAAGGTCGTCGTCGGTCAGAAGGAGATGATCGAGCGCGTGATGATCGGCCTGCTCACGGGCGGTCACTGCTTGATCGAAGGAGTGCCGGGTCTCGCGAAGACCCTCACGATCAAGACGCTGTCGCAGACGCTCAACGCGAGCTTCTCGCGCATCCAGTTCACGCCCGATCTGCTGCCGGCCGACATCACCGGCACCATCATCTACAACATGCACACCGGGCAGTTCACGCAGAAGCGTGGGCCGCTGTTCGCGAACCTCGTGCTGGCCGACGAAGTGAACCGTGCTCCGGCGAAGGTGCAATCGGCGCTGCTCGAGGCGATGCAAGAGCGCCAGATCACGATCGGCGATTCGACCCATCAGCTGCCCGATCCGTTCCTGGTGCTCGCGACCCAGAACCCGATCGAGCAAGAGGGCACGTTCCCGTTGCCCGAGGC
Source organism: Kofleriaceae bacterium (assembly GCA_043780895.1). Lineage (GTDB taxonomy): Bacteria > Myxococcota_A > Polyangia > Haliangiales > Haliangiaceae > JABFXX01. The sequence continues at coordinate 1,566 of JAYWCI010000123.1, forward strand.
GCAACTCGATCGCTTCATGCTGCTGATCAAGGTAGGGTACCCGACCGCGGCCGACGAGCGCGTGATGCTCGATCGCGTGAGCGGCCAGGATCAGTCGCAACCGCAAGAAGTCGCGACGATGGAGCAGGTCCGAGCGGCGCGCAAAGTGGTGAATTCGATCTACATCGACGACCGCGTGCGCGACTACATCGTACACGTCGTGCAGGCGACGCGGCGTCCGCGCGACTACGGGCTCGCCGAGCTCGCGCCCTTGATCGAGTTCGGCGGTTCGCCGCGCGCTACGCTGTGTCTGGCTGCCGCGGCCCGCGCCCACGCGTTCATCCAGCATCGTGCGTACGTCACGCCCGATGACATCAAGGCGATCGCGCTCGATGTCATGCGTCACCGCGTTCAAGTCACCTACGAAGCCGAAGCCGAGGAAGTTAGCTCCGAGGACGTGGTTCGCCGCGTCTTCGAATATCTACCGGTGCCGTAGATGGCGCTCGCCACCGCGGACCTCTTCAAGAAGGCGCGCTCGATCGAGATTGCGTCGCGCCGCCTCGTCGATACGCAGCTGGCGGGTCAGTACCACGCGGTCTTCAAGGGGCGTGGCCTCGTGTTCTCCGACGTCCGCGCGTACTACCCCGGCGACGACGTCCGCACGATCGACTGGAACATCACCGCGCGCATGAACGCGCCGCACGTCAAGCAATTCGTCGAGGAGCGCGACCGCACGGTCAACCTCGTGATCGACATGAGCGCTTCGGGTTTCTTCGGCTCGCACGGCGCGACGAAGCGCGAGATCGCCGCGGAGCTCGCGGCCGTGGTCGCATTCTCGGCGATCAAGAACAACGATCGAGTCGGGCTCTACATCGTCACGGATACAGTCGAGCGCTACGTGCCGCCGAAGAAGGGCCGCAAGCACGTGCTGCGCGTGATCGGCGAGATCCTCGCGTTCGAGCCCGCGTCGCGCGGAACCGATCTGGCGAAGGGCCTCGACTTCTTGGCCAAGGTCGCGAAGCGGCGCTCGGTCGTGTTCTTCGTCTCGGATTTCTTCAGCGAGGGCTGGGAGCGCGCGATGCGGATCGCGTCGCAGCGCCACGAGATCGTGCCGGTGGTCGTCGCGGATCCGATGGAGCAACAGCTGCCCGATGTGGGGTTGCTGGTGCTCGAGGATCTCGAGACCGGCAACGTGATCGAGGTCGACACCTCGAAGGCGGCGCGGCGAGATTTCGCGCAGCGCGCAGAGCAGGCAGGCGCCAAGCGCGAGCAGGCGCTGCGCAGGTTGAACCTGGATGTGGTGAATGTTCGAACCGACGAGCCGTATGTCGACGCGCTGATCGCGTTCTTCAGGGCGCGCGCGAAAAGGATGGCGCACGGGTGAACAAGCTCGCGCTCATCGCGTTGCTCGCTGTGGGTGCGGTCGCGGCGGCGCAGCCGTCCGGATCGGCGGCGGGAGTCGATCCGGGCTCGGCAGCGGGCTCGGCAATTTTCATCCAGATCGATCCGGATGCACCGGAGGTCAGCGCCGTCGCATCTCCGACGGAGCTCAAGCTCGGTGGGCGCTTCACGTTGTTCGTCACCGCCGCGATGGACACGGGCCAGGAGGTCAATCTCCGCGAGCCCGTCGAGCTCGGCGGTGCGTTCGAGGTCGGCAAGCGGGTCTCCGAAGATCGCGTCCGGTCCGATGGCAAGCGCGTGCGCGAGTGGCAGATCGAGGTCCGGGCGTGGGAGCTCGGGGATCTGCGCATTCCGCCGGTCGCGGTCACGTTTACCGCGCTCGGTCATGCGGGGCAGGTCGAGACCAACTCGGTGCCCGTCCACGTCACCGGCGTGCTCGGTGATTCGGATGATCCGAAGCTCATGCGCGACAATGCGCCGCCGCTCGAGCTCCACGAGAAGAGCTTACTCGCAAAGGTCGTCGACTGGCTCGAGGACCCACTGCACCTCGGTATCCTCGTCGGTGTGCTCGTCGGCGCGTGGATGGGTTGGCGGTTCCGCAAGCTGCGTCGTCGCCGGGTCACGCGGTTGGTGGGTGGGCTCGCGCCGATGGTGAACGGGCCGCGCCGCAAGATCGACATGACGAGCGAGCGCGCGCTCGAGCGGTTGCGCTCGATCGAGCAAGCCGGGGCGCTGACGAAGGATACCGAGCGGCGCTCCGGGTACGCCGAGATGACCGACGTCGTTCGCGACTACCTCGGCGCACGGTTCGGCGTGATGACCGGCGAGATGACCTCGGCGGAGTTGCTGCGCGCGCTCACCGGCAAGCTCGACGATCGTGCCACCGCACTGGTCGAGCGTTGGCTCGGTCGCGTCGATCTCGTGAAGTACGGCAACTTCCCGGCGTCGCGCGACGAAGCGTACGAGACGCTCGAAGCTGCACGCACCGTCGTGGTCTCGACCCAGCCGCGTACGGCAAAAGAGGCGGCTTCGTGAATCGCGACAGGGTGATCCGCGCGGTGTGGCCATGGGTGCTGGTCGCCCTGATCATCGGTGCGCTCATCGGTGGCGCGGCGATCGCGGGCGTCAGGCTCTCGCCGTTGCGCCACGAGCTCGGTCGCGTCGCGCACCTCGCCTTTCATCCGGAAGACCAGGAGGGCGAGGTCGTCGAGTGGAAATCGCCGCGCGCGATCCTGCTCGTGATCGGCGCCGCGCTGGTCGGTGTCCTCGCGTTTCATCTGCATCGTCGGCGGGCGGCCGCGATGGCCTTCTCGCAGGTCGCGATCGTGAAGCGCCGCGGGCTGGCATCGTGGTTGGCGGATCTGCCGGCGGCGCTGCGTGTGGTCGCGGTGATGTCGCTCGGCCTCGCACTCGCGCGGCCCGAGACCTATCGCATCGTCAATCATCAGGTCGACAGCATCGACATCATGCTCGTCGTCGACATGTCGAAGTCGATGGAAGAGACCGACATGCAGCGCGATCGGCTCGATGCCGCCCAGCGCGTGATCCGCCGCTTCCTGCACAAGTCGCACAACGATCGGATCGGCCTCGTCGTGTTTGGCCAGCAGGCGATGCTGCAGTGCCCTCTCACGCAGGATACGAAGCTGCTCGAGCAGATCGTGAGCGACCTCGCGATCGGTGATGTCCCGGAGCTCGGCACCGCGATCGGCGATGGGCTCGCGCTCGGGCTCGCACAGTTGCGGCGCTCGGATGCCAAGAGCAAGGTCGTGATCCTGCTCTCCGATGGCGATACGAACTGGGTCACGCGCTTCGATCCGGATCAGGCCGCACGAGCCGCGAAGGACATGGGCGTGAAGGTCTACACGCTGCTCGTCGGATCCGAGAGCTCGGATCTGTTCGGCGGGATGTCGGTCAACCCGTCGACGTTGCGCAACATCGCGGCCACGACAGGCGGCGAGTTTTTTCGCGCCGCTGACTACGAATCGTTCGACAAGGGCTTCCAGACCGTGCGCAAGAAGCTCGATACGACGAAGCGTACGATCAAGGAGCGTGTGCCCGACAAGCAGCTGTTCCTGCCCTTCGCGATCATCGCGGCCGCGCTGATCGGGCTCGAGCTCTTGCTCGCGAACACGCGGCTGCGGAGGTTCCCGTGAGCTTCGTGCATCCGACCGGCGTGCTGCTCGCGTGCTGCATCCCGCTCGCCGTGATGGCGCTGTGGTTCTACGATCGCGCGCGCCGCCAGCAGCTCGCGAATCGGCTCGGCGAGCTGCCGGTGATCAAGAAGGTGATCGCGACGGCCTCGCCGGGTCGCCGGCTCGCGAAGGCGATCTTCGTCAGCCTCGGCCTCGGCTTGGTCGGGATCTCGATCGCGCGGCCGCAGATCGCCGGCAAGCGCACGGTGAAGCTGCGCGGTCTCGATCTCGTGGTCGCGGTCGATGTCTCGAAGTCGATGCTCGTCGACGATGTCGGGCAGACCGCGGCGATGGTGCAGAAGAAGATCGCGCCGAGCCGGCTCGGTCGCTCGCGCGAGATGGCGGTGGCGCTGATCGATTCGCTCGACGACGATCGCGTCGCGCCTCTCGTGTTCGCGGCTTCCGCTGCACACTTTCCACTGACCGAAGATCGCGAGGTCGCCGAACGCTTCCTCTACGACCTCGGCGCGGCGGATCTCCCACCGGGCTCGAACCTCGCCGAGGTGTTCCGCGTCTCGCGCTGCGTGCTGCGCCCCGATCTCTACGACGACCTCGGCTGCTCGCGGATCGGCCATCGTGGTCACGGTGGCGATCCGCTCCCCGGAGACAAGCCCGATCCGGTCGACAAGCTCGAGAAGGACGACATCGTCGTCGACAAAGAAGAGCGCGGCAAAGCGATCGTCGTGTTCACCGACGGCGGCGAGCCTGACGAAGCAGCGATCCGCGAGGTCGCCACGTCGCGCGAGCTCGGGATCGCGCTGTTCCTCGTGGGTGTCGGCTCGCCCGCGGGCGGCGTGGTCCACGAGATCGACGAAGAGGGCAAGGCGACCGCCGCGGTCAAGCACACCGCGGATGGCCAATCGGTCATCTCCAAGCGCGATGACGCGGCGATGCTCCAGCTCGCCGAAGCTGGTGGTGATCCGAATCGCTTCTTCATCGCGTCCTCGCGCGGCGAGGTCGATCCAACTCCGGTGCTCGATGCACTTCGCGCCGTCAACCGCGGCCTCTCGACCAAGCAGGTCTACGAGAGGCACGACATCTTCCAGCCGTTCCTGTTCATCGGGCTCGTGCTCCTCGTCGTCGAGACCGCGATCTCGACGCGTCGCCGCCGTCGATTCCCGGAGGATCATTGATGAAGCGAGCGCTCGCCCTCAGCTGGTTGCTCCTCCTCGGTGCCTGGGATCCGTGGAAGTCGACGAACCGCGACGTCACCGCCGGCAATGCCGCGCTCGCCGCGGGCAAGTACGACGACGCGCTCGCCGCGTACGACCGCGCCGCGAAGGACGGCTCCGTCGATCCTGACGGGCTCGCGTACGATCGCGGCACCGCCCTCCTCGAGAAGGCGAAGTCACAAAAAGATCCGCAGGAGCACGACAAGCTCGTCCAGCGCGCTTTGGAGGATCTCAAACAAGCCGCGACCCAGTCGAAGGATCCGAAGGTCCGCGGCAATGCCCAGTACAACCGCGGCAACTCGTTGATGAACGACGAAAAGTGGGACGAGGCGATCGAGGCCTACAAGCAAGCGATCCACGAGCAGCCGAACAACGACGACGCCTCGATCAACCTCGAGCTCGCGCTCAAGCATCGCAAGAAGCAGCAGCTGCAGCAGCAAGGCGGCCAGGGCCAGCAAGGCAAAGGCCAGGGCAAAGGTCAGCAGGGCAAAGGTCAGGGCCAGGGCCAACAAGGGCAGGGCCAGCAAGGCCAAGGTCAGCAGGGCCAAGGTCAGCAAGGTCAGCAAGGTGGATCGAACGGCCAAGGGTCGAATGGGTCGAATGGATCCAACGGCTCTGCCGGATCCAATGGCTCGAACGGGTCGAATGGAACGGGCGCGGGCAAGAACGGATCCAACGGATCCAACGGCTCGAACGGATCCAACGGTTCGAACGGTTCCGCGGGTGGCAAGAACGGCTCGAACGGATCGGCCGGCTCGAACGGATCCAATGGATCCAATGGATCCAATGGATCCAATGGCGCGAACGGCTCGAACAACGGCTCGAATCAGGGTGGTGGTAACGCCGGTTCGAATGGCTCACAGAACGGACAAGGTGGCGGCTCGAACGGTGCGAAGGGCAACCCCGGTCAGGGCAAGAACCAGCGCGGCACGCGCGGTGGCCAAGGCCCCAAGACCCCGAACGATCACAAGCTCGACGACCTCGAGGACTTCTCGCGCCGCATGCAGCGCGATGAAGCCAAGCGCCGCGCGTCAGGTCATCCCGAGACCGACAAAGACTGGTAGCGCGGAGGGCGATATACTCGCTCAATGGCGGTCCGGGTCCTCGTCGTCGACAAGCTCGCGGCTACGCGCGATAACGTCGCCGAGATCCTGGGCGAGCGGGCCGAGGTCGAGTGGGCGAGTCGCGAGGCTGCCGTCGCACAGCTCCGCAGCGCGTCGAACGGTGGCTCGCCCTTCGATGTCGTGTTGCTCGAAGGCGCGCCACCTCCTGCCGCGCCATACGTCCAGAGCCTCGCCACCGGTGGCGCGCGCGTGATCCTGCTCGCGGGAGGCAGCGATCCGATCGGCCTCGCGCAGAAGTGTGGCGCCGCCGACGTGGTCGGTCGTCCGATCGTCGCGAGCGAGCTGATCTTCCGTGTCGCGCGAGCGCCCGTCGCCGGTGCGGACAAGCGGCGGCCACGCAAGAGCGACGTGTTGATCGGCTCGGGCCCATGGATCAAGGAGCTCTACGATCGGATCGCGATGGTCGCGGCGACCGATGTCACGGTCGCGATCTTTGGCGAGAGCGGCACCGGCAAGGAGCTGGTCGCGCGCACGATCCACAACTCGTCACCGCGTCACGACGCGCCGTTCGTGGTCGTCAACTGCGCCGCAATTCCCGAGAACCTGCTCGAGGACGAGCTGTTCGGTCACGTGCGTGGCGCGTTCACCGATGCGAGTCGCGATCGCGAGGGCCTGCTCGCCGCCGCACACACCGGCACGCTGTTCCTCGACGAGATCGGCGAGCTGCCGCTGCCGCTCCAGGCGAAGTTGCTGCGCGTGCTCCAATCGCAAGAGTTCCGTCGCATCGGCGACGATCACGATCGCCGCGTCGATGTCCGGATCCTCACGGCGACGAATCGCGATCTCGAGCAGCTCGTCGAGCGCGGCGGGTTTCGCCAGGACCTCTATTATCGGATCAACGTGTTTCCTCTCCACTTGCCCCCATTGCGCGAGCGCCCCGAGGACATCGCGATGCTCGTGCACCACTTCGTGCAGAAGTACCGCGCGCGCCTCGGCAAGGTGATCGACGGCGTCACGCCTGGTGCTCTCGCGCGGCTCTCGGCGTACGAGTACCCGGGCAACGTCCGCGAGCTCGAGAACAAGATCCACCAGGCGATGGTCATCGCGAACGGACCGATGATCGAAGAGTCCGAGGTCTCGCTACCGCGCGGAGCGACCGCGCCGATCATGCGCATCGATACGGCGCGCCCGTTCCGCGATGTGAAGCAGGAAGCGATCGATGCGTTCGAGCGCAGCTATCTCACCGAACTGCTACGCATCCATCGCGGCAACCTCGCGCAGGCTGCACGTGCCGCTCGCATGGATCGCAAGAACTTGTGGGCGCTCGTCGAACGTCATGGCCTCGATCGCGACCAGTTCAAGAAGCCGTAGCCAGGTGCGCCCAGCTAACGCCTCGGTCGACTGCGCGGTGGCAACGAGCGCCGGCGAGCTCGCGACCGGCGGCGACGTGGTCGGTTGATTCACATATGGTGATCGTGAGGCTTGGCGCCGAGCCACTGATCAGCAGCTTGGCTTCGTGTATCGCGCGGTGTTGCACACATCAGCACGACCAGCGCGAGCTTCGTCGCTGAATGTTAGCGGAGTTTGCCGGCGAGTGCTGCGAGCAGATCCTGATCGGCGGCGATCCGCTTCACGGCCTCGCGCGAGACCGTACCGGCATCGAGCAGCTTCGCGAGCGAGCGCTCTAGCGGAATCATGCCGGCGTCGCGACCGGCCTGGATCGCGGTCGGCAACATGTGAAGGTCGCCCTTGCGGATGAGGTTCGCGACCGCTGCGATGACCGGCACGACCTCGAGCGCGGGCACACGACCGCCGTCTTTCTTGGGCAACAGGAACTGGGTCACGACCGTGCGCAGGGCACCCGCGAGCTGGGTCCGGATCTGGCGCTGCTGGCCCTCGGGGAAGGCGTCGATCATGCGATCGATCGCGCCGATCGCATTCGGTGCGTGGAGCGTCGCGAGCACGAGGTGCCCGGTCTCGGCGGCGGTCAGCGCGGCGGCGATCGTGTCGCGATCGCGAAGCTCGCCGAGCAGGATCACGTCGGGCGCCTCGCGCAGGGCGGCACGCAAGCCGGCCGCGAACGAGGGAATGTGCGTGCCGAGCTCGCGCTGATGGATCAGGCCGCGGCGCTGCTGGAAGCGATACTCGATCGGATCTTCGAGCGTGATGACGTGCGCCGCTCGGCGCTGGTCGAGGAGATCGATCAGCGAAGCGAGCGTCGTCGATTTGCCGGAGCCGGTCGGCCCGCACACCAGGACCAGGCCATCGCGCAGATCCACGATCGAGGCCAGCTCCGGCGGCAAGCCGAGCTCCGCGAGTGAAGGCACCCGATCGTTGATCAACCGCGCCGCGATCGCGACACCGGACATGTGATCGAACGCGTTGACCCGCACGCGCGCCTCGTTGACCTCGAGGCTCAGATCGACGCTCGCACCGACGTCACTGCCGGCAAGCGCTCGCACGATCGCGGTGAGCTCGACGTCGTCGATCTCGAGCTCGTCGAGCAGCTCCAGGCGGCCGTCGATGCGCAGGCGAGGGCGCTGCCCTGTCGAGAGAAAAACGTCGGAGGCGCGGCGGGCGACCGCGATCGCGATCGGATGTGCGAGCACCCGCGCGAGGCGCTCGCGCGCTGCACGGGCATCGTGAACCGCCTCGAGGTGCGGTGGTCGGTCGTCGGCGGCCACGAACTTCAAGGTCGGCGCGACATCGACCGCGACTGCCGCCGCCGCCACGGCGGGCGCGACCGCCCTCTTGCCACCGCGCCGCGCGACCACCTTCAAGCCCGTCGCACCGCGCTCGATCGTGACCGGATAGATCGCACCATCTTCGTCGGTGAACGCGACCATCAATGGCCCTTCGTCGAGCGACCTCGTGCCGAGCAGTGGCCGCGCGAACTCGTCGATCTGCGCGGGCTCGAGGGCGGGCATCGCGAGCGCTTCGACGTTGCCGCGTCGGCGCAAGCTGGGGATCCGACCCGCCTCGAGCGTGATCGCATCGGCATCACGCAGCGTCATCACGCGAAGGAGGGACACGACCGCGGACATGCCTGCAAGCGTAGCAAGCGGCGCGCCCGGCCGCTCGTCAGCTCTGCCATTGCGCAACGCGCGTCGGCCTGGCGCCGTACTGCCAAACTGGCTCGGCGGGGCGAATTCCCGTGCCGCACGGACAACGCAGAATGTGCGAATCTCTGCGTATGCGGAATCTGCTCCTTGTCGTCGTCGTACTTTCCGCGTGTCAGCGCCACAGCTCGAAGTGCGCACCTGCCGTCTCCGGCGCGGTCGATCGTATGGTCGCCGAAGCGAAGTCGAAGATGCCGCCGCCGATCGCCGCGAACATCGCGCGCATCACGCCGGAGATCAAAAAGGCGATCACCGATTCGTGCGAAGCCGATAAGTGGGCGCAGCCGGTGATCGATTGCCTCTCGCACGCGAATGGTCGCGAGCAACTCGACGCGTGCGACGCGATGCTCACCCCGCAGCAACGCGCGAACGAGCACCGCCACAACGACGAGCTGTTGAAGCGCGGGATCCAGCCACTCGACAAACCGGGCGTCGATAGAGAGCGCCGCGATCCACATGCCGGCCTCGGCATTCCACCGGTCAATGCCGATCTCCAGGGCGCGACCCCGCCGCCCGGCGGGTCGGCCGGATCGGCGGCTCCAAGCCCGTAAGCGATGTGCTGCGAAATCGCATGCTTGTGGTAACGTGCCCGCGCTCATGCCGGTGGACGACCTGCGCTCGGGAACCTGGGTCACCTATATCGGTGGTCGCGCGACGAGCGCGCGGCTGCGCCGGTGCCGCGTCGAGGTGGTCAGCGGTCCCGATGCCGGGCTGATTCGCGACGTCGAAGCCCCGGTGATCCGGATCGGTGCGCGCCGCGGTAACGACGTCCAGCTCAGCGACTCGAAGGTCTCTGGCCTGCACTGCGAGATCCGGCTCGACGATCGCGGTTATCGTCTGCGCGACCTCGATTCGACGAACGGCACGTACGTCTCGTCGCTACGCATCAACGATGTCTACATCCCCAGCGGCTCGCAGATCGCACTCGGTGGCACGCGCCTCAAGTTCGAGCCGCTCGGTGAATCGGTCGAGATCGAGCTCGCGGATACCGATCGCTACGGCTCGATGATCGGCCGCTCGGTCAAGATGCGCGAGATGTTCGCGCGCCTCGAGAAGCTCGCGCGCACCGATACGACCGTGCTCGTCACTGGCGAGACCGGCGCGGGCAAAGAGCTCGTCGCCGAAGCGCTCCACGATAATTCGCCGCGCGAGAAGGGCCCGTTCGTGGTCCTCGATTGCGGCTCGATCCCCCCGAACTTGATCGAGAGCGAGCTGTTCGGTCACGAGCGCGGTGCGTTCACCGGCGCGACCGGCTCGTACGCCGGCGCGTTCGAGCGCGCCCATGGCGGCACCGTGTTCCTCGACGAGATCGGCGAGCTGCCGCTCAACATGCAGCCGAAGTTACTCCGGGTGCTCGAGCGTAAAGAGGTCCGTCGCGTCGGCGGGACCAAGACCATCGAGGTCGACGTCCGCATCGTCGCGGCCACGAACCGCGACCTCGGCGTCGAGGTCAATCGCGGCCGGTTCCGCGAGGATCTCTACTATCGGCTCGCCGTCGCGCGCGTGCACGTGCCGGCGCTCCGCGATCGCAAGGATGATCTGCAGCTCCTGATCGAGCACATCCTCACCACCACGCCAGGTGGTGAGACCGCGGTGATCGCCCAGGAGACGATCGACCTGATGATGAAGCACGACTGGCCGGGCAACGTCCGCGAGCTGCGCAACGTGATCGAGCGCGCGGTCCTCCTCGCCGAGAACCCGACCGACGAAGACTCGCTCCGCCGCGCGCCTGCACCGGTGCAGCGGTCGGAGCCTTCGATCACGGTCACGCCGTCGCAGACCGCGACCTCGACCGATGCGCAGATGACGGTGCCCGTCGACGTCACGATCGCGTTCAAGACCGCGAAGCAGAACGTGATCAGCGAGTTCGAGCGCCGCTACATCTCGCGCCTCCTCGCGCAGCACGACGGCAATATCTCCGCCGCGGCACGCGCTGCCGGCATCGACCGGATGTCGATCCACAAGATGCTGCACCGCCTCGGCCTCGCGAACCCCGGTCGCGAGTAGCACGCGCGAGCTGTGCACCGTTCGTACATTGCGCGGGCCTGGCGCCTGAGCAATGTTCGCGCGCGATGAGGGCTCTACACTTCTTAGTGCCACTGGCGCTCTGCGTCGCATGTGGTCCCGGCGGTCGGCAATCTGGCGGGAATTGCCCGGGCGTGTGCAGCGCGCTTGGCTACCAGGCTTGTAACGACGGCGTGCTCGCGCCTCCGGTCGTGTGCGCCGACGGCGAGACCTGCGATCCGACCATGGGTTGCGAGGTCTGCCCACCCGATACGAACTACTGCGGTGGCACCACCGATCAGACCGTGATGATGTGCAATCACGACGGCACCGGTGGCACGGTCGTCCAGGATTGCCCGGTCGATACCGTGTGCTCGATGGGCACGTGCAAGGGCCCGTGCGATGCCGCGCTCGATCATCCCTCGAACGTCGGCTGTGACTTCTGGGCCGCGGATCTCTCGAACGAGACCGACGTCATCGGGGGCGTCGTGATCAGCGATGCGTCCGCCGCACAGTTCGCGATCGTCGGTGCGAACGATAACGCCTACCCCGTCACGGTGACGGTCACCACGAATGGTGCGCGCGTCGGTCAGCCGATCGTCGAGCAGGTCGTCGCCACGGCGACGATCGCGCCTCACTTCGCGCAGCGCATCGATCTGCCGCAGCGCGAGGTCGATGGTTCGATGGGCCAGAACGGTTCGTACACCCGCAACTCCGGCACCGGCACGTTCGTGTCCCCGCACGCGTTTCACGTCGTCGCGTCGAGCCCGATCGTGGTCTATCAGTTCAACCCGATCGTCCAGTCGTTCTCGAACGACGCGTCGACGCTGATCCCGATCCAGGCGCTCGGTGCGGACTACTCGATCATCGGCTATCCGACCGCGAATCCGTGCGGCACGCCGGGCCTGCCGATCGAGAGCATTCCGGATCACACCTCGGTCACGATCATCCCGATCCTCGACGACACCCACGTCACCGTGACGCCGACCCATCCGATCGTCGCGGCGGGTGGCGACACGGGCCTCGCGGTGCCCGCGACCGCCAAGAACACCGTGTTGAACCTGACGTTGTCGCGCTACGACGTCGCGAACCTCGCGTCCGATCAGCCGACGACCGATATCTTCTCGTGTATCAACTCCGGTCAGGACGGCGACTTCACCGGCACCCAGATCCACAGTGACAAGCCCGTCGTCGTGTTCACGAGCGCCCAGCGCGGCATCGGCTTCGGCGGCGCACCGAACGTGGTCTACCCGCCGGACTGGGTCGCCAGCGGCGACGGCGCCGATGACATCTGCTGCACCGATCACCTCGAGGAGCAGCTGTTCCCGATCACCGCGCTCGGTCGCGAGTTCGCGATCGCGCGCAGCCCGATCCGTTCGACCGATTCGACCGGCTGGGTCGAGCCCGATATCATCCGCGTCGTCGGCACCGTCGATGGCACGGTGGTCATGACGAACCTGGCAGCGCCGTTCGATTCGTTCACGGTCGACAACCACAAGCAGAAGACGTTCGCGGCGACGAAGGGCTTCGCGATGTCGGCGACGAACGCGATCGAGGTCGCGAGCTACCTGGTGCCGCAGCACTTCGTGAAGCACGGCTACATCGGCGATCCGAGCCAGCTCCTGTTGCCGGCCGCCGAGCAGTTTCGCAAGGACTACGTCTTCCTCGTGCCGGCGGAGTGGACCCTGAACTACATCGTGGTCGCGAAGCCGACGACCGCGACCGTGATGCTCGATGGCATGCCGCTCGCGATGACGATGGGCTGCTACACCGCGCCGATCGGCATGGTTGCCGGCACAGCCTACGTGCAGACCACGTGCCCGGCGAGCGAAGGTCACCACGTGGTCCAAGCGGATCAGCCGTTTGGCCTCTCGGTCTACGGCTACTTCAACGTCGGTAGCTACGCGTTCGTCGGCGGCAGCGACGTCAAGATCATCAACCCGATCGAGTGAGCAGCTGCGTGCGGCGCTCGGCATGCCGCGTCTTCAAGTTCTCGCGGATGCCCTCGACGAGACCGACGTCGGCACTCCGTGGATGACCCGGAAAGGCGGGCGCAGGGTCGTACTCGAGGTTCAACGCGATCGCCTCGGCGACCGCGCGACCCGCGGTCTCGAGCACGATCTGGAGCGCGGCATCGATGCCCGCGGTCACCCCGCCGCTCGTGATCCGGTTGCGATCGACGACGACTCGCTGCTCGGTCGGAATCGCACCGACGAGCGGGAGCAGATCCATGTACGCCCAGTGCGTCGCCGCGCGGTAGCCATCCAACAGCCCGGCCTTGCCGAGCAGCAGCGAACCGGTGCACGCCGCCGTGACCCACCTCGCTTTCGCACCGACCTGCGCGAGCCACGCGACGGTCTCGGCGTCGTTCGTCGCCGCGATCTGACCGTAACCACCGGGCACGAACAAGAGGTCAGTCGTGGGGACATCCGCGAACGTCGCGGTCGGCGTGAGCACGAGCTTGGTCTCGGAGAGCACCGGCTGCATCGTCTTGGCGACGATCAGGACCTCGGCACCCGGGATGCGCGCCAGCACCTCGTGAGGCCCGGTGAGATCGAGTTGCGTGATCTTTTCGAACAACAACATCGCGATGCGCATTAGTCCTCCGACGCGTCCTTGCCGTGCGAACCGTGCGGCAGCACGGCGTCGTACTTGCCGTTGCCGTTCGTGTCGAGAAAGATCGGGTTGGTCAACGCGAAGGGATGAACGACCACGTCCTTGCCGCCACCGACGACCGGCGCGAGCGGGCGATCACCTTCGACGCGAACGAGCACGTAGGTGTCGTTCTTGACGTCGATGTCGTAGGCCTCGTGGAAGCGCTGGACCTGATTCTTGTCGGTCGGCTCCGTCGCGATCTCCCACCGCTTCACCTCTTTGCCCGCGACGTACACGATCACGCGCGACACCGAGATCCACGGCGCGGCGCGGACCGTGATATCCGCGGTCGCCTTGCCGTTCGGTGCGGGCGCGAGATCGCCGATGCCGGTGGTGCCGACCCGGAAATCGACGATCGGTCCAGTCGTCAGGAACGAGTGGTGCGCCTTGACGCCCTTGGCCATGTCCTCGGCGGTGAGCTGCTGCGGATCATCGTTCGGGACCGAGACGTAATTCCGCGGATAGCCACCGAGGTTGTAGTTGAGGTGATGGGTATCGGAATTGCCCGTCGCGGTTACGAGGTGACCGCGATCGAGCATCGCGAACCAATCCTGCATCACGCGGTCGATCGTCTTGCGGTTCGTATCCTGGTAGCCGTTTAACACCTCGATCGCATCGAAGTCGTACGAGAACCCGCGCCGCGTCGAGCGATCGTTCACGTCGTCGAACTTGCCGAGATAGAAGTAGCCGATGCCCTTCTCGAGCCGCGGATGATGGACATCGATCACGGCCGTCGGCGCGGTCTTGCGGACCTCGGCGAAGATCTCGGCGGCGGTCTTATTCTTCACCGGAATCGCGCCCTGGCCCTCGGACTCCATCTCGTGCGGCAGCGGGAACGCACCGAAGTGGCCCCACGCACCGCTCGTGATCTCGTCGCCGGTCGAAGATGCGAGGTACTTCTCGGCGTGCATCTCGGCGATCACCGGCTGGTAGTTCGCGACCACGTTGTGATCGGTGGCGACGATCATGTCGACGCCATCGGCGATGAACTCGTAGACGCGGTCGCGCATCGGCACGTGCGAGTCCGAGCTCGCGGCCGCGTGAACGTGAAAGTCGCCGGAGGCCCAGCCCGGGGTCTGGATCACGTGCTGGAGCTTCGCGTGGAGCTCGACGCCGGTCGGCGCCATCGTGATCCGTTGGGTCGCGATCGTCCATTCGATACCGCGGCTGAACGTGATGTCGTACGTCCCGACGGGCAACGCGATCACCCCGACACCCGCGAGCGAGAACACCCGGTTGTAGGCCTCGAGCGAATCATCGATCTCGACGCCGATGTCCTTGGAGAACTTCGGCTCGGGCGTCTTGCCGACGCCGAGGATCGTGAGCTTGCCCGGCATCCGCGCGCCGGTCGCCGCGTCGAGGATCTCGAAGGACAGCCCGCCTTGGGAGGCGAGCTTCGGCAGCGGTGCACCGGAGCCGGCGCCGAACGTGATGTGGACGTTGGGCTTGGGTGTCCCCGCATCTGAATTGCACGCCGCCGCGCCCGCAGCGATCCATAGCAGCCACCACGACCTGGTCATCCCTCCGATGCTAGCCTGCCGGCGATGCCCAGTGCGCCCAGGTCCATCCTTGATGCATACGATCCGGAGCAGTTTCGGCGCCAGGGTCATGCGTTGATCGACACCCTCGCGGACCATTTGGCCAAGGCGCACGACCGTCAAGGCCCGGTGGTGCCGTGGCAGGCGCCCGAGGCCGCGCGCACCGAGTGGGGCGAGGCGCCGCTCGCGGGCGCGGACCTCAATGCCGACCTCGCGTCGATCCTCGCGCGCTCGACCGCGCTCGCGCATCCGCACTGCATGGCGCATCAAGTTCCGCCGCCGTTACCCGGCGCGGTGCTCGCCGAGGCCGTCGTCGCGCTCTCGAACAACGGCATGGCGGTCTACGAGATGGGCCCGGCGGCCGTGCCGATCGAGCTCGCGGTCGTGACGTTCCTGTGCCGCAAGCTCGGGTTTGCCGACACCGCCGGGGGCGTGCTCACCTCGGGTGGCTCGCTCGGCAACCTCACCGCATTGCTCGCGATGCGTCAGGCTCACGCGGGCTTCGATACGTGGAAGGCCGGGGCGCACGGTGGTCCGCCACTCGCCGTGATCACCTCGAACGAAGCGCACTACTCGGTCGCCCGGACGCTCGCGATCATGGGGTGGGGCGAGGGTGGCGTGATCACGGCGCCCGTCGACGAGCATCATCGGATGACGGCCGCCGCGGTCCGTGCCGCGCTGCAATCGGCGCGTGGATCCGGGCGTCGCGTGATCGGCATCATCGCGGCGGCGGGCTCGACCGCGACCGGTTCGTTCGATCCGCTGAACGAGCTCGCGGAGCTCGCGGCGCACGAGCAGCTGTGGCTCCACGTCGATGCCGCGCACGGTGGCGGCGCTGCACTCTCGCCGACCCATCGCGCGAAGCTCGCGGGGATCGAGCGTGCGGACTCGGTCGTGTGGGATGCGCACAAGCTGTTGATGATGCCGGCGCTCGTCACCGCGGTGCTGTTCAAGCAGGAGTCCCACGCCTACGAAGCGTTCGCGCAACGCGCGAGCTACCTGTTCGCCGACGAGCGTGCCGAGCGCCACTGGTGGGACCTCGGCACGCGCACGCTCGAATGCACCAAGCGCGCGATGGCGGTCGAGCTGTGGACGCAGCTCCGCGCACACGGCGAGCAGCTGTTCGCCGATATCGTCGATCGCCAGGCCGCCCTCGCCCGCACGTTCGCCGACAAGCTCGCCGCGGCGCCCGACTTCGAGCTCGCACTCGATCCCGAGCTCAACATCGTGTGCTACCGCCACGTGCCTGCAGGGGCCGCGGGGATCGACAACCTCGATGCGCACAATCGCGCATTGCGCCAGCGCGTCGTCGAGGATGGCCGGTTCTATATCGTAGGTACGATGCTCGGCGAGACCTACTACTTGCGCTCGACGATCATGAATCCCTTGATCGAGCCGAGCGACTTCGATCACCTCCTCGACCATCTTCGCGCGCTATGCCCGTAGTCACGATCCTGCGCGAAGGCGACACCCCGATCATCGTCGAGATCACGCCGGGCGGCACGCTGTTCGAGGCCGGTGCAAAGGCGCAAGCTGGCATCGAGACCGCATGTGTCGGCAAGGGCACGTGCGGCTTGTGCCGCGTCCGGATCAAGGCCGGCGCCGAGCATCTCAACCCGTACACCGACGAGGAGACCAAGCACCTCGGCAACGTCTATCACATCACCAAGGTCCGGCTCTCGTGCCGCACGCGACCGACCGGCGATGTCACGCTCGAGGTCGTCAAGAAGCGGAAGAAGTAGCTCGGGTCAGCTCAGCTCGGGGCGCTGCTCTTGCACAGCGTGATCTTTGCTTCCTCGACGACGCACGCCGCGTCCCACTGCTTCTTCGACACCGGATTCGTGATGTGCAGCGTCTGCCTGCCGACGGGTAGCTTGATCGTGGCCTTGCTGCCCGAGCCGACCTTGGCTCCCTTGAACGCGATCTCGCCCCAGCCGCCGACGATGCTGAGCGTCACGGTGCCCATCCGGGTCACGGCCTTGAGCGTCTCGGTGATCTCGATCGGATGGCCGGCGACGAGCTCGACCTTCTGCTTCACGAGCTCGTAGCCCGCCTTCGCGATCGTGACCTCGCTATTGGCTTCGTCGAGGTCGTCGCGGACGAGCGGCGTCTCGCCGAGCACGCGGTGATCGAGGCTGACCTGCGCACCTTCCGGCGTGGTCGTGACGTGGAGGCCGGCGCGCGCCTTGACCATGTACGGCGACACCAGCATCGTCTCGTTCGGCTGCACCGTGCGGTCGTCGTCGATCGCTTGATAGCCAGGATGCTCGATGTGGACGTGGAGCTTCGTGCTCGCCGAGACCTTCAAGCGCAGCGGCTTGGCGTGTGAGGTCGGCCCGAACGGATGTGCGATGCCATCGACGCCCGTGATCGTGCCGCTCGCACCATCGGGCTTCGGATCGATCTCCATCACGCCGACTTGTTCGACGCTTGCCGCGTCCGCGATCGCGACGATCGCGGTGTCGTTCGAGCGCAGCACGCGCCAGCCGACGAACCCACCACCGACGAGCACGCCGGCGATGATGCCGAGCCCGACGGTGCGATGCCGGCCGCCGGTCTGGGTGACGATGCTCTTGTGGTCGGTCGCGGTGATCACCGGCGCCGTGATGGGGGATCGACGTTGCGGCGTCGCCGTGCGCGCGATCGCGATCGACGCGCCGGTCGAGATCGGATCGATCTTGGGCCGCGCGCCGGTCGGGGGCGCTCCGGGCTCGGTGCGGCGATCGCCATCGATCTTCTCGAGCAGGCGATGCAGCCCGGAGTCCGCGTCCTTCGCGATCGGCTCGGTCTTGCGCGCGGGTGCGACGCCGGTCGGATCGAGATCGAAGAGCTGCGAGATGCCGTCCTCGCCGATCTTGCGATAGAGGCCCGTCGAGTGCTCGCCACGCTCCAGCGTGCTGGTGCTCGACGGTTTGTTTTCGGTGACCGCCGTGCGCCGTGCGACCGAAGGCTCGGCCTGTGCTTGCCCGAGCTGCTTTCTGATCACATCGTCGAGCTGCTGGCCCGCGCCGCTGATCCGCTTCGCCGGCAGGACCGATGCGACCGCCTCGGCAACGTCGAGCGCGGTCGCCATGATGCTCGACTCGTACGACAGCTCGATCAGTGATCGCAGGACGGAGGCCGGGCGCATCGGCCGATCGACCGGTTTGCGCGACAGCGGGCCGGCGAGGATCTCGTCGAGCCGCGACGGCACGCCGGGGCGCACCGAGCTCGCGCGTGGAATCTGCATCGTCTCGATGTTCTTGATGATGTCCACGGCTTCGTCGCCGGGGAACAGCTTCTCGCCGGTGAACAGCTCGAACAGCACCGACGCGGCGCTGAACATGTCGCTCCGCGTATCGAGCGTGTCGCCGCGCGCTTGCTCGGGCGACATGTAGCGCCACTTGCCCATGACCTTGCGCACGCCCGGCCCACCGCTCTTGTGGGGCGCCGCGGCGACGGCGATCCCGAAGTCGCCGATCTTGACCTCGCCCGCGCGGCTGATCAGGATGTTCGAAGGCGACACATCGCGGTGGACGACGCCGTGCTGGTGCGCGAAGTCGAGCGCGCGAATGATCTCGATCGCGATGTGGAACGCGGCGGGCAAGGGTAGGAGGCGCTTGTCGTCCTTGAACTTGCGCAGGAGCATCGCGAGGTCGAGCCCGTCGACGTACTCCATCGCGATGAACAGGGCGTCGCCGATCCGACCGAAGTCGAAGACCTGGACGACGTTCGCGTGGGACAGTTTGACCGCGACCTTGGCCTCGGCGATGAACCGCGCGGCGAACTCCGGGTCGCGGGCGAGCTCCGGCAAGATCCGCTTGATCGCCAGGGTCTTCTCGAACCCGTGCGCGCCGTACGCCTTGGCCAGAAACACCTCGGCCATGCCACCGACCGCGATGCGGTCCAGCACGTCATAGCGTTCGAGAGATTTCTGGAGAGGTTCGTCCATTCGACTTCTGGCTGGTCCGGTCACACAGCCCAGGACACCTAGGGCCCCAGCCCTAAAGCTGGCCTATAGTAAGGGAATGGCGACCGGGTTTCCGGCTCGGGTGGCGATCTGTGCGATCTGCGGGCTTCTCGCGACCCTACAGACCGTTCGACCTGCTCGCGCCGAGCGATCCCCCGCCGCCCCGGCTGCCAGCGATGCCAGCGATGCCAGCGATGCCAGCGATGCCGAGGCCCCCGCGGAGCGGCGCCAGGTCGCCGTCATCGACTTGACCGAGGACGATCGGGTCCGGGCGCTCTCCGGGGCGCTGTACGCGGCGATCAACCAGAGCGATGGCCTGATGATCCCGAACAACAGCCGTGACTACGATCGCGATCTGAGCGGGCAGCTCGTCGACGAGGACGGCACGCCGCTCAACCAGGCGATCCTCGCGCGGGCCGATGCCCAGACCAAGCTCGACGAGACCCACGCCGTCGAGGCGGGCGGGGCGGCGCTGAGCGGCGAGCAGTTCCTCGCGATGATCGTGCCGACGACCGATGCCCAGGCGCTGTACGCGGAGCTGTCGATCCTCGTCGGCCTCGCCGCGCTCGATCAGGGCCACGCCCAGGAAGCGAACCTCGCGCTGTCGCTCGCGCACCGGCTCGACCCGGGCCGCCAGCTCGACCCCGCGCGCTACCCGCCCGATGTCGTCGCCGCGTGGAAGCGCGCGGTCGATTCCAAGCCGGAGCTCGTCACGCTCGAGGTCAAGGGGACCGGCCGCGTGTGGATCGATTTTGTCGAACGCGGTCCGGCGCCCGGCGTGTTCAAGGATCTCGAAGTCGGCGATCACGTGATCACGGTCACGGGCTTCGATCGCAAGACCTGGGGCAAGCCGCAGAGCCTCACGGCCTCGACGATGATCCAGGTTTCCGAGCAGCCTGCGGACGGTCATCAGAAGGTCGCGCGTGCGCGGCTTGCCCTGTCGCGCGCGCAAGCCTCCGGCGACGATGTCACGCGCGCGGGTGCGATGAAGCAGCTCGCCGCGCTGCTCGGCGTCGGCGATGCCGTCATGATCTCGAAGCGACCCGATGGCGCGATCCAGTGGGAGACCTGGCGCGATCGTGCACCGGGGTTCTCGCCACCGAAGCAGTTCACGAACCAGAAGCCCGAGGAGATGCTCGAAGGGCTCGCGGGCCCGCGCCGGCTGCCACCGCGCCGGCTGGAGCCCCCGCCGTTCACCAAACCTCCGATCGTCGTCGAGAAGGCCTGGTACGAGAAGCGCTGGGTCCAGGCGGCGGCGGCGGGCACCGTGCTCGCGGTGATCGTCGGCGGCATCCTCATCGCCAATCGCACGCAGTGGATGAACTTCGGCGGTGATATCAAGATCGCGAACTGATGCGCATCCTCGCACTCTCACTCTCCTTCTCACTCTCCTTGGCCGCGTGCAGCGATCCCACGTTGACGCTGCGCTTTCGCGTGACCTCCTCGCAGGAGGCCGCGTGTCTCGATGCCGCGAACCGCCCGGTCACGAGCTGCAGCGATGTCACGATGACGTGTCGCGCGGCGGTCAGCATCCGGGTGTTCAACCCGAACGACCCCGCGTCGCCGTACATCACGGTGTGTCAGGAGCTCACGACCCAGAACCTGTGCTCGATCGCGGCGGTCGATCTGCCGCAGCCGGCGACCAAGGTCAACGCTCAGACCCTCGAGATCGAGATGGCGGTCTACCCGAGCGTGAAGCTCGCGACCGACACCACGACCGGTCAACTGATCTGCCCCAGCGATGTCACGTTCGATGCGCTCGGTTTTCCCTCGGCCTCGATCGAGCCGTGCGACGCGACCAATGGCACGTGCGCGCCGACTCCCGCGATCGGTGGCGTCGCGTTCTATCATCCGGGCGACGCCGAGACGATCGTCGATCTCGGGTGCGTCGATCTCGCGCAGCTCAACGATATCTCGTGCACCGGTGGCGTCGCCGTCGCGGTGCGGTCGAGCGTCGAGGATCTCGATACCGGCGTCTCGGTCAGCTCCACGCTCGCCGATCAGCTGACCGTCCAGATCGGCGCGCCCAAGCCGATCACGTTGAGCACCGGCGATACGTACTACCAGCTCAACTCGGTCGATCTCATTCCGCTCACTCGCGTGACCGGCCAGACCACGCCTGGCTGGGATGGCACGTTGACGCGCGAGCTCGCGAACCTGTGCACGATCGTGCTCGAGGACGCGCCCGGTTCGACGACCTCGGTGCGATGCAAGGCGATTCCCGACGCCACGTATCAGATCGCGAACCCCACGATCGACACGAGTGGCACCCGGCTCTTGAAGGCCACGCTCGACGGTGTCCTCGCGGCGCTCGGGCTGACCGAGGTCCCGACCGCGGGGCTCGTGATCGGCGTCATCCTCGATCCGAACGGCAGCCCGGTGCAGAATGTCCAGATCACGCCGAGCCAGGGCTCGGTGGTCTATCTCACCGCGGACCGCATCGGGCTGACGACGAAGACCTCGTCGAACGGCATCTTCATGTCCCACGACGCGCCGTTCGGTACGACGTTCAACGCGTCGAGCGGTGGCGGCCTCAGCGCGACCGGGCTCGGTGGGTTGATCGAAGGGCGCATCACGCTCGTCGTGCTCCAGTTCGAGATGCCCGCCGGCCAATGACACGGAGTGAGCCACCGGTGTCGCGGTCTCACGACCACCGCTGGAACACGACCGCGCAACCGGTTGATCGCTGTGGGTGGCGCGAGGTACCCGACGGCTTCTACTACTCGGAAGGTGTCGGCGCGACGACTCTGGGCCCTCCTGTTCTTCCTCGTCAACAACTGGCCCGATCATGACCGGCGCGCTTTACATCGCCGACGGTCACGATCTCTACCGGCTGCACGAATGGCAACCGCACGGCCATGGATGCGCAAATTGACGCACGTCAGGTTCGGCTTCGCGCTCGGCAGCGACTTCTAGAAATTCGCGGTAAACCCGTGGCGTGAAGAGCCGCCTCTGGTATCGCATCGCGCTCGCCACCACCGCGGGCGCACCGCAGCTGGTGCTCGCGAGCGGCGACCATCCGGGTATCGCGATCGCCGAGGCAGAGCGCGAGGTCGCGGGTAGCTGGGCGATCGCATTCGATGTCGCGACCGCTGAAGAGATTCCGCTCGGCGAATCGGTCGGCAAGGGCCACGTCGTCAAGATCGGCCCCGCGTCGACGGAGCTCTCGACCTTCAAGTTTCCTCCCGGCGCCTTGCCCTCCGTGAGTGGTGGCGTGCGCACCATGGTGCGTGGCTGGACGAAGCGCAGCGACCAGAGCATCCTGGTGCTCGAAGCGCAGACCGATGCCGAACATCTGATCGACCTCTATCTCGGCTTGGTGGAGCGGCTGCCCAGCGCCGATAACCTCGAGGTCCGGCTGCTCGATCACTACGACGCCGCGGGCGCGACCGATGTCTGGCTGACCTCGCGGATCGACGCGAAGAAGATCCTGCGTTTCCTCGACGATCACGATGCGGAGCTGTTCGGGAACGGGCACGTCGAGCTCTCGGTCTACGCGCGCGCGCAAAAGGCGACGCTCCGGCTCACCGAGTACAAGACCGTGCTTTGGCTTGCCGAGGGCAACTCGCTCGAAGCCGAGATGACGCGCTGGTTCGGCGAGCTCGGGGCGCCGGCGGTGACGTCGCTGCCGACCGTCTCCGATGGCGCGTATCACCACTACCGCACGCCGACGAGCCGCGATCGCAAGAAGCTCGGCGACGAGCTGTTCAAGCAGCGGATGCGCAAGGTCGATACCGTCAGGGCTTCGTGACGGCCGGGTGGTCGCGCCACCAGAATCGCAACCGCCGCTTCGCCCACGCGCCCGCGTAGTCGACGCCGATCCGCGGGCCGATGCCGAGCTTCGGTGGCACCTCGTGCGCGGCGACGTAGAGCTCGCCCCGTGCGAGGTCGCGACGATCGTGGCTGCGATCGATCCCGAGAGCGCGAGTGACCTTGCCGGGGCCGCGCCCGATCCTCGGATCGTTGCCGAGCCCGGCTACCGGTGCGACCGCGCGGATCAACACCGCCTCGCCGTGGCCTTCGTCGCCGGTGACGATGTTGAACATCTCGTGGATGCCGTAGCAGAGATAGACGTAGCTCCGACCCGCCGGTCCGAACATCACGGACGTCCGTGGTGTCGCGCCGAACCGCGCGTGACTCGCCTTGTCGTGCGGCCCGAGATACGCCTCGACCTCGACGATCATCCCGGCGCGATCGCCATGCACGAGTGCGCAACCGATCAGCTCCCGCGCCACGATCGGTGCGGGTCGCGCGAACCAAGCTTGGGTCAGGCGCTCTGTGCGGGCCATTCGATCAGGTGCGCGCGATTCGCGCCGCTCGCCACATCTCCGACCCTACCATCCACGGCGAGAGCGTCGAGGAGCGCGCGAGTCGCGGCCTGATACTCGTCGACGGCGAGGCCGCCTTGGAGCAAGCGAAACCGCAGCAGCAGGAGCGCGGTCTGCGCGACATCCGAGAGGCAGTAGCGTTGGATCGCATCGAGCTGACCGGCGGCGTACATCGCGGCGACCTGCGAGCCATCGACGCCGGTCTTGCCCGGCAGGCCGATCAACCGCGCCACCGCATCGAGGCTGCCCGATCGTGTGGCGCCGTGATCCGCGAGCCAGTCGCACAGATCGAGGTGACCTTCTTCGCTGTAGCGCGAGCGGACGTTCTTCTCGCGGTAGTACCAGGCAAGCGAGACGCCGTGACACAGCGCGCGCAGCGCGATCACTGGCAGGTCGAAGCTGCGCCCGTTGTACGTGACCAGGATCGGCCGGGCCTTACCGACGAGCTTCGAGAAATCCTGGAGCAAGGCGCGCTCGCGCTGATCCGGGCTTCCCGTCGGCTGGGGATCGCCGAGCACCGCGAACCGCTTGAGCCGGTAGCCGTGATCGAGCCACAAGCAGCCGATCACGACGACGCGATGCGCCCACGTCGGCGGAAACACGCCGCGGCCATCGGCGCTCTCGGGAGGCGCGGTCCAGCGATCGCTGTCCGGCACCGTCTCGATATCGAGGACGAGGTATTCGGCGCTTGGCGTACGAGCCACGCTCGGACCCTAGCCGATCCGTGTGACAGCGAACCTACGCTGGGCAGCCGTGCTCGGCGTCGGTTTCGAGGGCGTCGGTGGCGCCGGCGCGGCGCGGCAGCACCACCGACATCGTGGTGGCTTCGTTGCTCGAGTCGGCCCGAAGCTCGCCGCCATGGCCACGCGCGATCTCGCGGGCGATGTACATACCGAGCCCGAGGCCCGCGCTGCCAGGCACCTGCCGATTGCTGCCGCGGAACGGCTCGAACAGCACCGGCAAAATCTCGGCGGGCACCGCACCATCGTTCTTCACCGTCACGAGCACGTCGTGCTCGCGGCCGGCGACCGCGGCGACGATCTCGCGGTCGCGCGCGCCGTGCGCCATCGCGTTCCCGAGCAAGTTCGAGAACAGCTGGAGCAGGCGCTGCGGATCGCCCGAGGTTACGCAGTCGCCGTGGCTCGCGAGCCTCACGAGCAGCCCGGGGTTCGCTCCCTGTAGCTCGTCGACGGCGTGCTGCACGAGCTCTCTGACATCGAGCCGCAGGCGCTGGCGCACGAAGCCAACCCCATTGCCGAGCCGACCACGCGTGAGATCGAGCAGCTGCTCGATCATCTCGGTCATCCGATGACCGGCGCCGATCATGCGACCGATCGTGCGCTGCGCGGGCTCTTCCTTCGTGGTCTCGCGCAGCAGCTCCGCGCCGGCGAGCATCGTGCCGAGGGGGTTGCGTAGATCGTGACCGATGATCCCGACGAACAGCTCGTTGACCTTGAGTGCGTGGGCGAGCTGCCACCGCTGGCACGCGAGCTCGACGAAGACGTCGACCTTCGACCGCAAGATATGCGGATCGATCGGCTTGAACAGAAAATCGACGGCGCCGGTGTCGTAGCCCTTGAACACGCACTTGGGATCGCGCGTACCGGCGGTGACGAAGATGATCGGCACGTGTTTGGTGCGCTCGGCACCGCGCATGAGCTCGGCAAGCTCGAAGCCGTCCATCTCCGGCATCTGGACATCGAGCAGCGCGAGGCTGATCTCGTGCACCAACAGGAGCTCGAGCGCCTCGGATCCCGAGCGCGCCTGGAGCAGCTCCACGCCCTCGCGGCGGAGCAGCGCATCGAGCGCGACGAGGTTATCCTCGACGTCATCGACGAGCAGGACTTTGACGGGCGTGTTCACGGCTGGTCCCCACCGTAGAAAGCGGCGGCGAGCAGCGCAAGTGCATTTGCCAGCTCTGAGATCGGGAGCGCGGTCGCGCGTGAACTTAGTTTTCGCAGCGCCGCGGCCGGCATCGTCGGGTGCTGTGCCGTCGCGGGAGCTTGGATCATCGCGCGGCCACCGGCATCGACGATGCGCGCCAGGCCCGCAGCCCCGTCGTCGTTCGCGCCGGAGAGCAACAGGCCAACGCATCGCGAGCGAAAGGCGTCGGCCGCAGACTCGAACAGCACGTCGATCGACGGCCGAGAGTAGTTGACTGCAGCGTCGACCGAGAGCGCGAGCGAGCCCGTGCGTTCGACGAGTACATGATAGTTCGGCGGGGCGATATAGAGGAAGTTCGATCGCAACGGCAGCTTGTCCTCGGCCTCGACGACGGTGCGGCGCGTGACCGAGCCCACGAGCTCGGGGAGCAGGTTGCGCTGGTTCGCACCGAGATGGATCGCGACGACGATCGGCACCTGGACCTCGAGCAACGGCACGAGTGCGAGCAGCGCTTCGAGCGCGCCCGCAGAGCCGCCGATCACGAGGAGGTCCATTGCACGAATTGCTATCAGAGGAGTTGCCATCCGAGGAGTTGCCATCCGAGGAGTTGCCATCCGAGAAGTTGCCATCCGAGGAGTTGCCATCCGAGAAGTTGCCATCCGAGGAGTTGCCATCCGAGAAGTTGCCATCCGAGGAGTACCATCAGAGAAGTTGATAGATGCGCGCTTCGGGGTCGCACTCCTTGAAGCGGGGAGCGAGGGTGGTGAAGCGCAAGGTCTCCTTGCTGCCGAGCCCGAGGAAGCCCTTGCGGCACAACGAGGCCGTCAACACGGTCAGCGCACGCTCCTGGAGGTCACGCTCGAAGTAGATGAGGACGTTGCGACACGATACGAGCTGGGCCTCGGCGAAGGCGTGATCGGTCGCGAGGCTGTGATCGGAGAAGACGATCGCTTTCTTGAGCCGGCGATCCATCACCGCGCCGCCGTACGCCGCGGCGTAGTAATCGGACAGCGATCTCTTGCCGCCCGAGAGCCGGTAGTTCTCGGAGAACCGGACGAGCCGATCGGTCTCGAACACGCCATCCTGCGCGACCCGCAGCGCCTCGGGATTGATGTCCGTCGCGTAGATCATCGAGCAGTCGAGCATGCCCTCCTCCTCGAGCATGATCGCGAGCGAGTAGGCCTCCTCGCCGGTCGCGCAACCGGCGACCCAGATCTTGAGCGATGGGTACGTCCGCAGGTACGGCACGATCGTCTCGCGCAGCGCCTTGAAGTAGACCGGGTCGCGAAACATGTCGCTGACCTGGACCGTGAGGAAGCGGAGCAGCTCGGTAAACATCGCGGGCTCGTGCAGCAGCTTGTCTTGCAGCCGGCTCAGCGAAGGGACCTTGAAGTAGAGCAGGGCGTTGCGGAGCCGGCGCAGTAGCGACGCTTCGGAGTAGCTCCGGAAGTCGTAGTGATACGCGTGGTAGATCGCGTCGAGCAGCGACGTGAGCTCGGCGTCGCGCGGCTCGATCTTTACTTCCGGATCCATACCCTCACCAGGGACAGGAGCTTGTCGACATCGAGCGGCTTCGCGATGTAGTCGTTCGCGCCCGCGGCGATGCAACGATCGCGATCGTCCTGCATCGCCTTGGCGGTGAGCGCGATGATCGGTAGCCGCGCGAACTGCTTGTCGGCGCGGAGCGCGCGCATCGCCTGGAGCCCGTCCATCTCCGGCATCATGATGTCCATCAGCACGAGGTCGATGTCGAGGTGCTGCTGGACCGTGTCGACCGCCTCGCGCCCGTTGCGCGCGATGATGACCTTCGCGCCCTTCGGTTCGAGCACGCTCGTCAGGGCGAATACGTTGCGGACATCGTCGTCGGCGATCAGGATCTTCTTGCCCTCGAACGCGCTCTCGCGATCGCGCGCGTCGCGCAGCATGCGCTGGCGTTCCGGTGGCAGCGCCGATTCGACCTGGTGGAGGAACAGTGTGACCTCGTCGAGCAGACGCTCCGGCGAGCGCGCGCCCTTGATGATGATCGAGCGCGAGAACTTCTCGAGCTGGTGGACCTCTTCCGGCTTGAGCAAGCGGCCGGTGTAGACGATCACGGGCGGGAAGCCGTGCTGATCGCTCTTCGACATCTCTTCGAGGAGCTCGAGGCCGCTGCGATCGGGCAACGTGAGATCGAGCACCATGCAATCGAACGTGCGCGCCTCGAGCTGTTCGAGCGCGGCCGCGGTGGTCCCGGCCGTGATGACCTCGACGTCCTCGCCTGCGAGCAGGCGCGCGGTGCTCTCGCGCAGCAGCGCATCGTCCTCGACGACGAGCACGCGGCGGAGCTTCTGCGTGAACTTGGCCTCGAGCTTCTTGATCGCCTCGACCAGCTTCTCGCGCTCGACCGGCTTCAGCGCATAGCCGGCCGCGCCCATCCGCAGCGCGGTCTGCGCGAAGTCATCGACCGAGGCCATGTGGACGGGGATGTGGCGGGTGCGGGGATCGCGCTCGAGCGCATCGAGCACGGCGAGGCCGGAGCGATCGGGCAAGTGGACATCGAGCAGGATCGCGCTCGGCAGGTAGTGACGTGCGAGCGCGAGGCCATCCTCGGCGGTCGTCGCGGCCATCACCTTGAACTCGAGCTCGTGCGCGAGGTCGCTCAACACCCGCGCGAAGACAGTGTCGTCCTCGATGATGAGGAGCGCGCGCGACTGCGGCGTGATCGACGCGCGATCGTCGGCGAACGGTCCGGCGCTGATCGGCGGTTGGGCCAGCGCTGAAGTGAACGAAGTGACCGAAGGGACCGGGGTCCCCGAAGTGACCGGCGGGACCGTGGTCGCGCCGGTGTAGCGCTTCGGCAAGCCGAGTGTGAAGGTCGAACCCTTGGCGACCTCACTCGAGACGGAGAGGTCCCCCCCGAGCAAGCGCGCGAGGTCACGCGAGATCGAGAGCCCGAGCCCCGTGCCACCGAACTTGCGGGTACTCGCACCATCCGCCTGGCGGAACGCCTCGAAGATCAGCTGTTGCTGGCTGGCCGGGATGCCGATGCCGGTATCGCGAACCGCGAACTGGATCTGGTCGCGGGTCGCCGAGATCTCGAGCGTGACGCCGCCAGCTTCGGTGAACTTGAGCGCGTTCGAGAGCAGATTGCGCAGGACCTGATGGAGCCGCGTCGGATCGGTCTCGATCGATTCGGGCGTGTTCGGCGTGATCCGGAACTGGAGCTCGAGCTTTTTCTGTGTCGCGACCGGTTGGAACACGCTCGCGAGCTCGTCGACGAGGCGCTTGACGTGGATCTGCTCGGGCCGGACGTCGAGCATGCCGGCCTCGATCTTCGATAGATCGAGGATGTCGTTGATCAGCGTCAACAGATCATTGCCTGAGGTGTAGATCGTCTGGGCGAACTTGACCTGCTCGGCGTTGAGGTTCTTCTCGCGGTTATCGCCGAGGAGCTTCGCCAGGATGAGCGTGCTGTTGAGCGGGGTGCGCAGCTCGTGCGACATGTTCGCGAGGAACTGCGACTTGTACTCGCTGGAGCGTTGCAGCTCTTGCGCGGTGCGCGCGAGCTCGTCGCGCTGGAGCTCGAGGCTGCGGGTCTGCTCCTCGAGCTGCTTGTTGATCTGTTCGAGCTCGGCCTGCTGGTTCTCGAGCTGGGTCTGAGAGATCTGCAAGGCACGGCTCTGCTGCTCGAGCTCTTCGTTCGAGACCCGCAGCTCTTCTTGCTGGGCCTGGAGCTCTTCGGACTGGCGCTGGGTCTCCTCGAGCAGCGCCTCGAGCTTGGTGCGATCCTTCGCGCCGCGAATCGCGACTGCGACCGCCTCGGAGACGCGGTCGAGCGCGGCCTTCTCGACATCGTCGAGCGCGTGTCCGAGCGCGAGCTCGGTGACTGCGACGATTTGACCGTCGATCGCAGCCGAGGCGATCGCGAGCGCCTTGGGGCGCCCCTCGCCGAGCGCGGAGCTGAACTTGATGTAGTTCTCCGGCAGTTCGTCGATGTGGATGACCGTCTTGGTCTTGCCGAGCTCGCCAATCAGGCCCTCGCCGAGCTGCTTCGTCATCGGCACCTCTGCCGAGTTCGAGGCGGCCGCGATCCGGCGCAACTGTTTGCCGTCCACCACGTAGACCGCGGCCGCGATGGCGCCGAGGTTGCGGCCGAGCGTACGGAGCACCTTGTCACCGAGCGACTCGAGCCCGAAGTCGCCCTGCATGTGCTCGGTCAACGAGACCTGGACCCGGCGGACCCACGCTTCGTCTTCGACCGCGCGGAAGTCGCGCGATGCGAGGATGCCGATCAAGAACAACATCGCGATCAACACCCCCACGCCGCCGAACACGACATACGACGTGGTCGAGACCGAGTCCTCCCAGTCGATGGTCCGCATCGCGAGCAGCGTCTGCTCGGCCTCGGTCATCGTCGTGATCATGGTGCGCGCCCGATCCATCGCGTTCTTGCCACGATCGGTCCGGACGATCGCGAGGGCGCCGGCATGGTCGCCTTGGCGCTCGCGACTGATCGTCTCGGCGAGCTCGTCGAGCTTGCTTTGCGCCGCGGCTTCGAGCTCGCCGATCCGCCGCTGCTGGTCGGGGTTATCGAGCGTGAGCTGGCGTAGATCCTTGAACAGTCCAGGCAGCCGTTCGCGACCGCCTTGGTAGGGCTCGAGGTAGTGCTCGGACCCCGTCAACAGGTAGCCGCGTTGCCCGGTCTCACAATCAGCGAGCGCGGCGAGGATCTGATGGATCTCTTGCTCGACGGCTTCGGTGTGGTGCATCGCCTCGGCGGCCGACGAGCGCGAGATCAGGGACCGATACGAGAGGACGGCGATGACGACGGCGACAGCGATCGCGGCCACCAGCGCGCCGAAAGCCTTGCTCGGCAGCCAGGCTCTCGAGCGCTGCTGGACTGCTACAATGGGCACGTGGGCGTCAGAATGCAGGGTGTGTGCCCACGCACACGCTAGATCTTCCTAGGGTTTC
>JAYWCI010000124.1:0-62851 GCA_043780895.1 Kofleriaceae bacterium
GGCGCGACGCTACGCACTCGTGATCGATCCGGATAGATCAGCCACGATCAACTTCGCGAAA
This sequence comes from Kofleriaceae bacterium, assembly GCA_043780895.1. Lineage (GTDB taxonomy): Bacteria > Myxococcota_A > Polyangia > Haliangiales > Haliangiaceae > JABFXX01. The sequence continues at coordinate 62 of JAYWCI010000124.1, forward strand.
TCGTTGGCGCCCGATCCGGTGGAGAAGATCCGCACCCAAGTGCTTTTCGCCCATACCACCCACATCGCCCGCGATGCAGATGCCGTTGTGCACCTCGCCAGTCGGCAGCTTCAGGCCGTCGAGCTGCTTGATGTAGACCTTCTTGTAGAAGTGCTGCTTGTTGAAGTGCGGGTTCAACGCGAGCGTACGGAACGGAATCATCGGCATCTTCGCGCCCGCACCCCACGGCGCCTTCGCCGTGACGTCGACCCAGATGCTCTTCGCCAGATCGAACTTCGCCGGGTTGGGCTTCATCTTCGTAACCTTCTTGCCGTCCACCTCGACCACTTTGGGCTCGTAGACGTTGCCGTACGAATCGGCATTCAAGATCTTACCGTTAAGCCGCATCGTGCCTTCGATATCGGCTTTCATGAGGCTGAACAGGGTCACCCTCCCGAAGACTTCGCCTTTCTTGCTCTTCACTTCCGTCTCACCCGCGACCATCTTCTCTTTCACGCCGTATTGCGTAATCTCCCACCGCTCGAACGGGCCGCTCGGCTTCGGCGTAGTGCGCAGGTCTGCAATGATTTGGCGCATCTTCGGCGTCCACAGGGACTCGTCCCAGGGCCAGTCGTCTGGGCCCGGCTGCTGGATGGCGCCGATGTAGAGCGGGACCTGGTGCTCGTACCGCACCTCTTGGCCGGCCGCATTTCCCGAAAACGAAGCGACGATCTCGGATCCCCTTCCGAACGATGGAGGAATCACGACGGGCGTGAGGCCGATGTCGTCGATCAATAAGCACTCCCAATGGTTTTGAACCTCGCGTTTCGATGTGCGATCCCTGAGAGTCACATCCAGCTTCATCAGGAGATCGAGGTCGACGCCGTGGACAGCGAGGAACACCGACTCGCCGGGCTCGATCCGATTCTTCAACCATGACACGCGATCGATGCGTGGCTTCGGCGGCGTCGGTTGGTGATGGGGTGCAGGCAGTCCCGCCGCGAGGTCCTGTAGAGCTTTCTTCAGTGCAGCGCGCGTGATCGGGCCCGCGATACCATCGACCGGCTTGGCATCGAACTTCGTTTGAAATTCGCGCACGGCCTTCTTGGTGTCGTCGTCGTTGACCTTGTTCGGATCGCCCGGATGGCTATCAAGCCACTTCGCTTCATACAGCCGCATCAACGCTTCCTCGACGAAGTCCTGATGGATCACGGGCCGCTGAGGATGTTGCGGCGCTGGCTTGGCCGGCTGCGCCTTGACTGTCGCGACCTCACCCTTGTGCACGGTCGGATGGACCGACTCGATATGTGGTGGCGGTAGCGTCGGCGCCACGGCGCTCGCTCTACCCGTGCACGCGTACGAGTCCTTGGGGTGCTCGTACCCGAGGTGCAGGGCTTGCTGCCAGATCGTTCCTTGCCTCGCGTTACTAGGAGTGCGATCCGGCGGAAAGATTCCCCACAGTCGCGCGCACGTGATCGACTGGATGTGGAACGGCCATTTCGGCGGTTTCCAGTCGTCTGGTGCCTTCGCGGGCCTCTTCGGAAAGTCGGTATGGTCGAGCGCGTTTCTGGGCGGTCCTGGCTGGATGAAGTTCGATGCTTTGGTAACCCCTGCCTTATCTTTTTCCGGGAGCATCAACCACTCGGCGTCCATCACGTGCTCGGGTCGATCTACGAAGAGCGGCACTCCAACTTCGAGGTGACCGCGCTCGCCCGTCAGGTATCTCTCGCCGAGCTTCTTGTAGAGCTTGCCCGTGCAACCGCCGATCGAGACGCCATATCCACCGTAAGTTCCATCGCCCTTCTTGAGGCCGTTGGCTGATAGGTAGCAGAACGCGTCGACGTCACCCTTGTCGTCGAGGTGTACGTCCCAGACGAACACCGCGTGACCTCCTCCGTTGGACCAATTGACTCCGATGAGATCACCGCGGCGGAGGTCGCGCCCTTCGATCTCGTACCCGATGTTCCAGAACCACATCGAGCCTGCAGGATCGTTGGCGTACTGCCAGTTCCGCTTCGTGAACTCCGCATGGTAACTGGCGTGGTTCCACAGATTCCCTTGGTGAGCGCTGTAGAACATATGCGGCAGAGCTTTGGTGCCGTTGTCGTAAACGGGTTGCCAGCTATCGCCCGTGCTCTGTCCGTTCGGATCCAAAAGAATCCCGATAGCGTTTGCGGTAAACGGCGAGCAACTCGTTTGTGAGCCCGCGCCGACCTGCCACCTGTCTTTGCCCTTACCAACCGACGTGAGAATTGTCCCAGGACCGTAGCCCCCGCTGTTCTTCTTGCGTAGGTCCGTCCAGATGTCGACAAGCCGCTGAATACCGCCTTTGAACACCGTCGGCTTGGGATCCCAATCGTCTGGAAATGGAAACGTCGGCGCCTTGGCCTTGGCTGGCTTCGCGTCAGCCATCGTTCACTCCTCGTCACTTTCCGAAGGCCGCGTACGGTTTATCCGAGCCTGTTCGATTGCGTTGTAGTCCAGCTCCGAGTCATCCGGTGCGAGTTGAAACTCGAACGGTGATCCACCTTCGTGCGCCAGATCGATCCACCGCAGGGTGTGTGCAGAGAACTTCTGGCCGTTGATCTCCACGTCGTAAACGCCGTCGGGAAGCTGCGGTGAGATCGAGCCGTCAGCGGTAGTGTGAAATTCGTATGTCGTTCCGTTACCCGTAACGGTCACCTTGAGTCCTTCTTCGGCGGGTAGACCTGCGTAGTCGAACAGCGCGATGTGCAAAGTCGAGCTGGCGATGTCCTCGTTCTCGATCCCTTCTCCAGGGATGATGTCCCGATCGCCGACGATGTTCAGGTCGTAAGGCTTGTTCTCTGGAACGCTAGCGAGCACGTTTCCATCCTTATCGACCTCGGCCTCAGCGATCACTTGCTTCGACGCTGGATCGAGAATCTGCACCGTTTCGCCGACCATCGTGCCGCCACGGATCGCGTCGGGTTTGACCCACAGTGTGAACTTGTCGGGCTCGGGTGCCTCCTGCGCCTGCGGATTGCTAGCGTTCTTTGTGCTCCCCGCGTTCGGCGGACTGTTCGTGGTTCCGGGGCCCGACGATGGCAAGCTCGATGATGGCGAGCTCGCGCTTCCGGCGCTCGCTGCCGCCTGGCCTCCTCCAGCGCCGACGCTCGGTTGTCCCATCGCCGTCAACGACGCGGCGACCGGCCTGCCTCCAGATGACGTCGAGTCGCCGATGATGACATTCGACGACCCCTCGACCATCTTCCCGACGCCACCACAGTGCTGGGTTGGGTCGCCCTTGCGGACCGCGGCCTTGTTGTTGATGAACACCGTGGCCGAGCCATTGAGCGCTTTCCACGTATTGGTGCCGCAACAAGCTGTCTGAATCCCCGGATCTCCCAGTGCGGAGCGCAGGGCGACCGTTCGTCAGGACGTTCGGCGATCCCTCGATTGCGGGCCCGATCGTCGGATGCGGGCATCCAGGACAGCCATGTGCATCGAGCTGACTCTGCGCTTTATCCCCCAACCGCGACGCCTCTGGCACCACGGCAGCTTAGAGGAATGAACGGGCAGCTGGAAGAGCTTCACCCGAGAATGGACCGGCGCAGCCGCCGAGCGGTTTGTTCCGTCGATCGGTAGATACAGCGCCGCGGTCAGGAGCTTGTTAAAAGAATGTAGATGGGAAACCTGGCGGACCGATGAACCTGAACGAAGAGATGGTCATCGCACTTCGCGATGTCGCCGGCCTCGCGTGGGGTGGCGCGGAGATCGCCCCTGCTGAGAATGGCGACATGATGCACTTCGACTGCCGCACGACAGCCTTCGGAAACTCGGTCTACGAAGCCGGTCGCAAGCATAAACCAAAACAGTAGAGTGATGGCGATGACCAAGACCACTTTGGCGCCGCTCCTCGCGGCGGCCTTGCAACTCGCACCGGCATGTGATGCGCGCGCAGACAAGCCAAAACAACGTGGATCGGCGTCTGGAACGAGCGCACCGGCGGGAAAGGCGGCGAGTTCGGCGGTTGAGACAAAGGCGGAAGGCGTTCTCAAGGCGCAGCTAGCCGCGCTACGGCACTGGAGCGACTCGAAGGCAATTGATGCGACCTTTTCATCGGCGGCCGCCGTGCTCTTTCCCGACGGTGAACGAACGTTCGCGGAGGGTTGGGACGCTGGACCTTCGATCGCATCGCTAAATCCGCATTCAACGCTCAGGGAGGCGACGTATGATCACTTTGTCGCGAGCACCACTGGGCAGATCAGCTGGTTTGCCGCTGACCTTCACTTCGTGATCGCAAATGCCGAACTCGGCGAAGGTACGACGACCGACAAACATACGGTCCGCGCGATCGAGGTGTTGGATCCGACCGCCGATGGCAAAGTGATCGTAGCGGCGTTCACTAGCGTGGGACCGCTCAACGCGAGCGGCTCGTGCATGATCCGCGACTCGACACCGGCAGGCCCGCTGGTGAACCTACTCGCGTCCCCAGGCGACGCTGGCGACATCCTCGCCGGTGATGCCGTCGTGCTGGGAACAGACCCAGCGGAACGAGGAATTGCGGCGGAGGCGAAGACGCTGATCGGTAGGTGGAAGACTCTGAGCCTGACGGTCGATAGCGCGCAACACGCGCGCGAGATCCACACGCCATCATTTGGATATGCGATGACGAACGTGAAGCTGGCACCGAAGAAAGCCGGCGGTCACGCTCAGGCAATGAGCGCGTTCGTTCTCGCGTTGCCGGTCGGCGATCACTGGTCGGTTGTGGCACTGAGTTATGGCGCCACGTTCTGAGGTCGTGACTGTTAGCGTGCATGAGCGGTCGGCCGCGCGATCGTCAGCTCGATTTGGATCGTGCACATCGCCGGTGGCGATGTGCACTCGACGACGAACAAAAGCTCGCCGAGGTCCGCGACGTAGCCCGGCGCTGACCACGGCTACCGAGTCGCGATCAAGAGGGTGATCCTGGCGCGGTCCACCGGACGCTCACCCGCAGTCCGCGGCAGCAGCAACGCGGCGAGCCTACCTCTCTGGGTGGCGGAGCAGCGACGCGGTCGTGCACGGTCGTGCCGCAGGCGATCATCGTCGTGAGCCCGATAGACAACTCATCCCATGTTTCATTGCATGTCCTCCGTGCACCAAGTGCCCGGAGCCATGCTCGCCTTCGCCGTTGAACTAACTAACTAAATAAAGCCGGGCGCTACGCGCAGATCTCGCGAACGACCGTGTCGAGGAGCTCGGTGCCCCACGCGAGGCCAGCGACCGGGATGCGCTCGTTGTGACCGTGGAACATGTCGGCGAACTTGATGCCCGAGGCCTTCTCGATCTTCACCGGCGAGAAGCCGTACCAGCGCGCGCCCATCTGCGTGAAGTACTTCGCATCGGTGAAGCCGGGGATCATGTATGGCACGACCGCGGCGTTGGGTTCGCGCAGCTCGATCTGGTGCTTGATGATGTCGAACACGGGGGACGCGATCGGCTCGGTCACGATCGGTGGCGCCGACTTCATGACCTCGAGCTCGACGTCTGGCCCGAGGATCGCGCGCAGCTCGCGGAGCAGATCTTCGTCGGTCTGGCCGGGCAGAGTGCGGCCATCGATCTCGAACTCCGCGAAGCCCGGGATGACGTTCGTCTTGTGACCCGCGCGCACGACCGTCGCGGCGGCGGTGTTGCTGAGCAGCGCCGAGAAGCTGCGCGCGACCGAGACACCCGGCAACAGCCGCGTGATGCGCGAGAGCAGCTGTGGCCGCGCGAGCAACTTCACGAGCGGCTGGATCACGCCGGGTTGGCGCGAGCGCACCGCATCGAGAAAGTCTGTGACGTACTTCGAGTCGTGGACCGGCATCACGGCATCGCCGAGCTTGGTCAGCGCCTCGCCGAGCTTGTTGATCACGCTATCGCGACGCGGCATCGAGCCGTGGCCGGGCTCCCCGGTGATCCGGGCCTTGATCCAGACGAAGCCCTTCTCGGCGACCTGGATCGGATAAAAGGTCGTGTCGCCGAGGTGGAGCGAGAACCCGCCGGATTCGCCGATCGCGTACTCCGCTTCGACCTTTTCGCGATGATTCTCGACGAGGAACCGCGATCCAAGATCGCATCCAGCCTCTTCATCGGCGACCGCCGCGAAGATGATGTCGCGATCGAGCACGGTCTCGGTCGCCGCGAGCCGGCGCAGGATCGCCGTGCACATCGCGGCCATGTTCTTCATGTCGATCGCGCCGCGGCCCCACAAGCAGCCATCTTTCTCCTGGCCCGAGAACGGCGGCACGTCCCACTTCGTCGGATCGGCCTCGACCACGTCGAGGTGCGCGCTCAAGAGCAGCGGAGGCTTCGCGCCGTTGCCGCGATGGCGAACGATCAAGTTCGTGCGATTCGGCGCGCCTTCGAGTAGCTCGGGCTGGAAGCCGACCTCGGCGAGCTCCCTCGCGACCAGCTCCGCGGCCGCGCGCTCGTTGCCGGGCGGATTCGTCGTATCGATCCTGAGGAGCTGCTGACAGATGCGCTTGGCATCGTCCGCGAGGCTCGGCAATCCACGTGACGACGCGGCAGGTACTTCGGCGGCCATGAGGGGGCACTCTACTGCCGTCGCGACGAGGCCGCCATGGTTTGACCGCACGGCAACTCGCAACGTTCCGCCGGCAACTGTCGCGATCAACCCGCGGTAACCCAGGACTCCACGCGCAGGCCGGTGAAGCCAGCGAAGTCTCGGACATTGCGAGTCACGAGGACGAGCTTGTTCACCGCTGCGATCGCAGCGATCTGGCCAGTCACGAACGAAGGAGTCGCGCGGCGCATCTCGAGGCGAGCCCGCTGCGCCGCATGCCACTCGGCCGCCTCGTTGTCGTAGGGCAGGATCTCGAGCTCGGCAGCGATTGCTTCGAGGACCGCTTCGATGGCTCGCCGGCGCTTGCCGATCGGCAACGCGAGCTTACCGAACTCGATCTCGTGCCACGCAGGCGCAGCGGTCGCGTACACGGCGATGTCGCTGTTGATGTGGTCCATCACGCCAGCATCGGGTAGGGGCTTGGTGGCCTCGGACGGCCGGCGTGCTTGCGAATAACGAATGAGCACCGCCGCCGCCACCTGATGAAGGCCGTGGCAGCAGCAGCGGCGCTAGAGGAATGGCACGAGACAACGCGACGAACGAAAGGGTCGAGCAGGGCCGCCGGTGTTTTCGGGGGTGAAGCGAGCCAGGAAGCTCCACCGGCGGTCGCACTCGACGAATCATTTCGAAGACAGCGTGGTGTCTCCTTTGACGTCGAGGAACGGCTCGAGCTTCTTGAACGTCTTGTAACCGAAGCCCTTCACGCGCCGCAGATCCGCGGTGCGCTTGAACCCGCCGTTCTTCTTGCGCCACGTGACGATGCGCTCGGCCTTCGAAGGTCCGACGGTCGGCAACATCATCAATTGGTCTTCACTCGCGGTGTTGAGGTTGAGCTTGCCGATCAGATCCTTGCGGCTGATCTTCGTTCGGGGCATCGGCGGTTCGTCGAGGCCAGACGGCCCAGGCGATAGCGCTGCCGCCGCCGTGCTCGGGTGCGCGCTCGACGGTTGCGACGGTGGCGACGGCGGCCGGGTTGCCGACCACGGCGCCGCGGGCGTCGCACTCGCGGTGGACCACGTCCCACCCATCGCGATCACCAGGAGGGTGATCGCGGCGACGGGAACGAGGACCTTCGGCGCGAGCCGCGCGACGACCTCGCGAGCGCGGGCGAGCCGGATCGGGACGCGCCCACCGGTGCGTACGTCGATCCGGTCGCCGCCCCGCGACTCCGCGAGATCGACGAACGTCTCCGTCGTGACACTGCGGGGCGCACGGTCGTCGAGATCATCGAGCTCGTCGAGATCATCGAGCTCATCCTCGTCGAGATCGACCGAGTGCGCGAGCCTGCGCGCGGAATCGCGCAGCTCGAGATCGAAGTGCTCGCGAACATGCGCCGGCGCCGCCGCGATCAAGTGTCGCGCGTAGACATGATCCGGAAGCTCGCTCTGGCATGCGAGCCGAGGCTTGGTGGGGTCAGGCGACGTCGCGCGTGCGGCTTCGTCCGTCCGCCCGAAGCCGAGCTGACGCTTTCGGGTGAGTGAGTCGAGATGGCTGGTCATGACGCACTCCGATCAGAACGGTGCAGGACCACTCGCGGCGAAGGTATCGTTGCCGGCGGCCGGCGCCATCGAGGCACCCGCGCCGTTACTGTTGGCCGCCCGGCGCTCGGCATCGCGGCGCTGTTCTTCCTCGGTGACCTCGCGCAACTGGATCGTGACGTTCGTCTTGTTGAACGGGATCACATCCAGATATACGTTGATCGATTCGTCCTTGTTCGTGAACCCACTACCGAGCCGCGACCAGTACTTGACGCCATTGCGGCCTTCCATCGGGCACAGCACCTTGAACATTTTCTTCGACATGTGAACCCGTTCAGCAACGGCGATGCCAAGCGCAACTACGCGATGTCACTCGTGTGGTTGTCCGAACGTCGACGAAAACCGGACGAGATGTCCGACTACCGGACGTTAACCGGACGCTACGGTGAGGGTAGCGCGACCGAGATCGTCTGCGTTTGCTTCACGCCGACCCGCACGGATCGATGGACTACGAGCGGTGCGCCGTACGCGAACGTGCCATCGGTCGCGGCCGTCGCGATCGGTGGCTGCCAGATCGTGACGTCGTACGTGCCTGGCGCGAGTTGCTCGAGCCGAAACCGGCCGGTGTCGTCGGTGATCGCGACGTACGGGGTCTCGAGACCGAGCACCCACGCAGCGGCGAGCTGGCCGTCTTCGCCATCGATCTTGGTGACGCCGAGCTTCACTTCTGCGATCACGAGCCCACCCTCTTGGAGGTCGTAGACCTTCGCGGTGCCGCCAGGCGGCGTGATGCGAATACGCGCGCGCTGCCCATCCCCGTGGATCGCGACGGAGCCCGGCAGCGGCACCGAGATCTGCGCGGTGGGTCCGAGCATGCAACCGTGCTTCGCGATCACGCCACCGATCTGCGCGCGCGTCGTGCCACCGATCGCGCGACCGGTCGTGACGTGCTCGATGTAGACGATCGCGCCAGCGACACCGTGGTTCGCACCGATCGCGGCACCCGCCATCGCGCACGTGCTCGCGAGCCTCGGCGGCACTCGACCGGGCCACGTCACGGTACCCTCGATCGTGGAGTCGAGGCCGGTCGTACTGACCGCGTAGTGCGGGGCGCGGATCGTATTGGCGTAGTTCGAGATCGGCGCGGTCCAGTGCGCGTAGCTCGTGCCACCGTACGGATCGCCGCCGAAGCCACCATACGGATCACCGCCGCCGCCACCGGCGGGCGTGTCACCGCGAGACGCGCGGCGGTTTCGCGCGGGCTTCGCCGTGACTGCGACCGCGTTGCGATCGCTCGACATCAACGACACCGACGCTTGCGCGATCAGGCCGGCACCTTCGTCGTGATCGGCACCGGCGGGCTCGGGCACGACCTGCGCGCCGCCGCATGCGGCAAGCAGACACGCGACGATCCACCTGGTCCTCACACCTTGGTGTGCCGCGTAGCCGGGCGAATTCAAATCACGGTTGCGCAAAGTAGCCGCCGAGTTGCTGTGCGGCCGCGTTCAGGACCATCCGCGCATCCGCGATCGAGATCGAGGTCGCATACGACACGCGGGCACCCGCCCGCTGGAGCGACAACCCGGCGACGAGGTTCAGCACGTGCTGCTTGCGCAAGATCGACGACAACAGATGGCTGTCGGTGATCCGGGTCTGCAGATCGGTCAGCGTGGTGACCATCTCCCCCGCCTCGGCCTCGCTGCCGAACACGATGTTGCCGCGTACGAGCCAGCCCTGCGTCACGAGCTCCATCGCGAGCGACACGCGCTGCGGTACCGGCAACGAGCGCACTCCGAGCCCGAGCTCCGGCAACTTGTAGCGCCCGGTCCTCGCCGGGCCGGTGCCCGTCGGAGGCGTGCCGATCGTCATCACGAGGGCGGGGCCCTTTTTTTGGTCGTCGCCGGATTCTTTCGCGATCGTGCGGATCGTCGAGAGCCACGGAGGCAGCTTCGCCTTGGTCTCGACCGTGTCGAGGTTGCCGGGCGTGGCTGCCGTCAAGCCGCCGAGGTCCTCGGGCTGCGCGAGCACGTACCAGCTCAGCCACGGCGACAAGACGACGCGCTTGTCACCGGCGAACATCTTGCCGCTGCGCTTGCCGAGCGCACCGCCCTTGGTGACCGACCACGCGACCAGCGTACTCGAGCTCGCGAGCAGGTCGCGAATGCCCGAGCGTGCGAGGGTGCTCTTCATCACGAGCGTGGTCGCGGTCGCATCGCGCGGACGCGGCGTCGAGATCACGAGCATGTCGAGCTTGGTCGCGAGGTTTGCACTCCTGGTGCCGAACAAGCCCTGGTAGTCGGGCATCGGGCGAAACAGTTCTTCTGCCGCACTGGCCCACTCGGTGCCGCGCAAGCGATCGAACCGGATCAGGACGCCGAGCGAATGACCCGGCGGAAAGTACGCGAGTAAGTTGGCGGCGGTGCCCGCGCTCGTCGGCGCTCCGTCGACGGCAGGCTGCGACTCCACCCCCGCAACCCCCGATCCCGAGCCGGTCTCCGTCGCCGCGGCGACACCCGAGCCCGATCCGGATCCGAGCGAGCTCCCACTGGCCGATCCGAGGGCGAGCTCCGAGCCCGAGCCCCCTGCGGCGATCTGCGTCGCGGCTCCAGCATCGTCGACGACGGCACCGGCATCCGCGATCGCGACCTCGAGCGGCGCCGCATCCGGCTGCGCCGCGTCGGGCAGCCCCGCATCGGGCAGCCCCGCATCGGGTAGCCCCGCATCGGGTAGCCCGGCATCGGGCTTCAGCGCTGCATCCGGCTTCGTCGCCGCATCCACACCGGCATCGACCACGCCCTCGCCCTTTTCGGTCGGGGGCGTCGGCGTCGGCTCGTCTTTCTTCGCGGCCGCCAGCTCTGCCTTGGTCTGCTCTGCCTGGCGTGCGACTTCTTCCGGCAGCGCCTCTGCCACCGGCGGTGGCGGCGCCATCTCGATATCGACGAGCTCGACCTCGTGCTTGTCGTTCTGATTCAACCAATGCACCGAGGCCGCCACCAACAGCGCGTGCGCGACGACCGCGATCGCGAGCCCGCGCGACAGCCGCGAAGCGCCGGTCGATAAAGGGCTATGGAGAACGCTGCGGGCCACGAATTCTCGACGAGCGAGCCCCTCCGCAGTAGCATTCCACCATGGCCGAGTCCACCGGCGAGCGACCTCGGGAGTTGACGCCCGAGGAGCGCGCCTACGTCACTGCCGCACGCGAAAGAGCGTTCGTGCTCTACGAAGGTATCCGCGTCCCGCATCGCAGCTGCGGCATCGCGATCGCCGAGACGTTCGGGGTGCCCTCGCGCCCCTATCAGGCGCTGCGCCGCGGCGGCATCACCGGGAAAGGTTCGTGCGGTGCGATCCGCGCCGGCGAGCAGCTGCTCGGCGAGCTGCTCGGGGATCCGGATCCGGTCGGTGCCGTCACGCCCGAGCTGCGCGCGGCCGTGAGCTGGTACCAGGATGCGTGGCTCGCGCAGATCCGCGGCGGCAACCCCGATATCGTCTGCGACCACCTCGTGCGGCCGCACGGCGATTTTGCGGGTGCCGCGCGCAAAGCGTTTTGCACGAACATCGCGGCGGATGTTGCGGCCCTGACCGCGGAAGCGTTATGCCGGTTCTCGGCGCAACGGCCTGCGATCACGCCCATCGACCCGGTCGAGTAGTAGACCCGCCGGTCAGAGACTCAGAAAGAAACTGTAGATGAAGCTGACGAAGGAACAGGTGCTGACCGTGGTGACCGAGGCCGGGCAAAAGATGTCCGATCCGAACTATTCGTCGGCGATGGTCGGCGGGTTCTTCCAGAGCCAGCAGCAGGTCTCGAGCTTCATCAGCGCGCACGAGCAGGAGCTCGGCGGCACCGAAGGCATCATCTCGGTGATCTTTCACTGCGCGCTCGTCGCCGAGGCCTACCGCCGTGCAGGCTCGCGCGTGCGCGCGCTGACGTACGAAGATCTCGATACGGCCGCACGCGGCGATTCGTTGCCGCGGCTCGAAGAGGCACAGCTGCCCTTGCACGAGTTCATCGAAGCGAATGTCGAGAATCAGGATGCCAAGAAATTGGTCGCGCTGATCGCGCTCGCGATCGACTCGACGATTGTCTGAACACCCCGCACCACGCGGGAGGCTGTGATAAGCCTCCCGCATGGCGAATCCGACCGCGACCTTTGACACCACGCTTGGCTCGTTCACGGCCGAGCTGTTCCTCGATCAGATGCCGATCACGGCGAACAACTTCATCAAGCTGGCGCAGTCCGGCTTCTACGATGGGTTGCATTTCCACCGCGTGATCAACGGCTTCATGATCCAGTTCGGCTGCGAGTACTCGAAGGACCCGAACAGCCAGCGTGCCGGCACCGGCAACTCGCCGTTAGGCAACGTCGCCGACGAGCACCCCGCGAACGCGAAGATCACGAACGCGCCGGGCACGCTCTCGATGGCGAACACCGGCCGCCCGAACTCGGGTGGCGCTCAGTTCTTCATCAACACGGTCGACAATGCGCGCCTCGACTGGTTCTCGCCGGGCCCGTCGAAGCACCCCGTGTTCGGCAAGATCACGTCAGGCATGGACGTGGTCAAGAAGATCGAGACCACGCCGACGTCGGACGACCGTCCGAAGACGCCGGCGAAGGTCAACAAAGTCACCATCGCTGGCGTCTAGTCAGCACGCTTCAGAGCGAGCGCTCACGCCTCGCCCATCAACCCACGGCTGCGCAGCTCCTCGAGTTGCTGCACGAGCTGGAGGTCCTTCAGATGTTCCTTCATGCCTGGATGGGCCTCGAGATATGCCGCGTACGCACCACGGATGAACGTATCCGCGTCGACGTCGCTGCGCCTCGCCGCTTGCGTGAGCAGTGACTGCCACGACGCTGCTAGCTCGGAGATCGTCTTAGGTTCGTTGGTCACGGGCATTCTCCTTTCGATCACTAGAAGCATCGATCGTGCCTGCGCCAAGCCCCCCACATGGCTAGGCCCTCGCGTGCTATAGCCCGCGGATGCGTAGGCCTCTGATCGCTCTTTTGATCTCCTCTGCTGCGGCGAGCTGCGGTGGACCCTCCAAGCCCACCACGCCGCCGCCGCAACTTCCGGAAGATAAGAAGCCGGATGTCGTCGCTGCGCCGGAGCCCGCGAAGCCGGCACCGCCGCCCAAGGATCCGGATCCGATCGATGTTCCGCTCGAGCTCGGCTCGTCCTCGTACAAGCTCGCATCGGCGGGCAAGGGGACCAAGACGGTGATCAAGATCGCCGCGACGACCGGGATGACCCAGCAGATCGAGCTCGCGCTCGATTTCGCGGGCAAGCAGATCGCGCCGGCCGAGCTCGGTGGCACGCAAGAAGATGTCGCGCCGACCCTCGTGCTCGCGAGCAATGTCGTCGTCGGCGATGTCGGCGCGGACGGCTCGAAGTTCAAGGTCACGGTCACGGGCATCGATGCGCGCGATCGCAAGGGCGCGAAAGCGACCAAGGATCAATTCAAGAGCGAGCTCGGCATCCTCAACGGCATCCAGATGTCGGGTGCGGTGTCGCCGTCGGGTCAGATCAGCGGCATGTCGCTGCATGTCGACAAGCCGACCGCGAATACGATGGCCGCGCTCGAGCTGATCAAGATCTCGATGATGCCGATGTGGCCGCTCGTCCCGACCGAACCGATCGGGGTGGGCGCGAAGTGGACGGTCACCACGCCGTACGTGATCGCGAATCAGATCAAGGCGACGCAGGTCACCGCCTACGAGGTCGTGTCGCACACGGGCGTCGCGTGGGTGATCAAAGGCAAGACCAAGCTCAACGGTGACGATCAGACCGTCAAAGAGAACAAGTTCGAGAAGATCGGTGGCTCGGGCGGCGTCGAAGTGACGCTCACCGATGGCGTGTTCATGCCGACCTCGGCGACGACGCTCGTCAACGATTTCTCGACGAGCGTGGCGGCCGGTCAGGATCCGAAGGACAAGGGCAAGAAGACGCTCGTCCAGTTCCACCTCGAGCAGGGCCTCGCAGTTGGCGCGCCGGGCACGACGGGCACGACTCCGGCCTTCGATCCGAAGACAGCTGCCAAGACCGGCCCGACGCCCGAGTCCGAGCACACCAAGCCGACGAAGCCGAACGCGGCGCCGGACGCCGGGTCGCACACGGTCTCGCCCCGCAAATAGATCAGTGCGCGGTGGGCGCGCCGGCGGCGAGCTCGCCACGTAGGCGCGCGACACGTTCGCGCATCGCGGTGCGCGCCTCGACCGGCCCCTCGATCCAGGCGTGACGACCGAGCTGGAGCACCCAGCCCGAGATCCACTCGAAGCCTTCGCAATCGACGAGGAGCTCGGCGGAGCCGTCGTCGCGCATCGTGACTTCACCGACGGGCCAGTTCGCACCGATGCGATTGACCGCGACGGGATCGAGCTGGACGCGCACGGTCACCGCGTTCGCGCTCGGCACGTACAGCCGCTCGCGGCGATAGGCGTCGAGATCGAAATCTGCGGGGCGATCGAACCAGGTCCCGAGCTGACGCAGCGCCGCGATCCGATCGATGCGGAACGTGCGGACATCGCCTCGCTTGTGACAGAACCCGACGACGTACCACTCACCAGCGTGGTGGACGATGCCGTACGGATCGAGCTCGCGACGCTCGTTCTGATGATGCGACGCGGACACGTAGTCGATCTCGAGCCGCTCGCGCTTGCGCGCTGCCGCGACGAGCGTGCGCAGGTGCGTGGCGACCGCCGCATCGGGCTCGGCGACGACCGTGGTGGTGGCGAGCGACTCGGCCTCGCGCGAATCGCGACCGAGCGCGGTCAGCAGCTTGGTCTCGGCCGATTGCATCGCGGCATCGAACGGAGCGATGCCGCTCTCGCGGAGCGCGCGAATACCGAGCAGGAGCGCCGCACCTTCGGCCGCGGTCAGCCGCAGCGGGCGGGTCAGCCGGTGCGCGAGATCGACGAACACCCGACCTTCGTCGACGGAGACGAGCAAGTACTCGCCCGGATCACCATCCGGCGGACCGACTTGCGAGAGCAGCTCGAGATCGCCGAGCAGTTCTTCGCGATCGGCACCGATCTGCTTGGCCAGCGCCTCGACCGGCACGCCCTCGGGGTGCTTCGCGACGTACGGCACGATGAACAGCAGGCGGCGCAACCGCTGCGCGACATCGCGACTCATGGCAGAGCTCCATCGAGCGTCGTGTAGCCTGCGTAGCGCTCGTCGATCGCGGCGAGCTCGTCGCTGATCCGCGCGCGCAACCTGTCGCCGCGCATGACCTGGACCGCACCCTTCGCGGCGAGCACGCGGCTCGCAGCGAACTCGGGGTTCGTGCAGTCGAACGTGATCAGCGTGCGGTTGCCATCGACGCGCTTGACCGCGGTGGCGCCGAAATCTTCGTTGAGGATCTCGGCGGCTTCCGCGGCGATCGCGAGCTGAACTTCCTCGGGCGGCTCGCTCGCGAACGTCCACGGCGACCGCGTCGCGTACGCCTTCACGTCGAAGTCGGCCGGGCGCTCGAAATCCGGCGACTTCGGCTTCGGCGCCATCACGGCTTCGCGAATCCGATCGACACGGAACGAGCGAACTTCGTGACGCAGGTGGCACCAGCCGACCACGAGCCACGCACTCTCGCGATAGACCATCGCGTACGGATCGAGGTCGCGGCGCGAGGTCATGCCGGTGGTCGCGGTCTGGTACGTGAGTGTGACGCGCTTGTGCATGCGGGTCGCAGCCTCGAGCGTGGAGTAGATCTCGCCGAGCTCGGGGCGCGAGATGGATTTCTCGGGAAAGTGCACGAGCACGGTCGGTGACATCGCGGCGGGGCGCGGAAACTCCGTCGGCGTATCGGGCAGCTCGGGCAGATCGAACGCGAGCTTGCGCAGCGCGAGGTCGACGATCTTTGGATACGTGCCACCGGGCATCGCGTGCGCGACCGACGCGGCGAGCACGAGCGCCGAGACTTCGTCGGCGGTGAGCCGGACCTCGGGCATCTTGAACCGCTTCATGTCGATGACGTAGCCGCCGTCTTCGAGCGAATCGTCCTCGTCGGGCGTGACGTAGCGAATCGGCACGCCGAGATCGAGGAGGTCTGCCTTGTCGCGCTCGAACGCGCGTAAGCCTGCCTCGACGTTGAGGGTCTGGTACGACACGAACTGATCGCGAATCTCGCGGTAGGTGACGGGCGTACGCGCACGCAAGAGGATCATGACGAGATCG
This sequence comes from Kofleriaceae bacterium, assembly GCA_043780895.1. Lineage (GTDB taxonomy): Bacteria > Myxococcota_A > Polyangia > Haliangiales > Haliangiaceae > JABFXX01. The sequence continues at coordinate 16,253 of JAYWCI010000124.1, forward strand.
AGCAAGCGCTTGCTACGATCGCCGCGCGAGGCCGCGTCTTCCTTGCCAGGCTTGCCGTCCGCTTTGTCCGCCGACTTTGCAGACACCTTTGCGAACTTACCAGGCTTCACGGCGACCTTCCCCTTCGTGGACTTCGCAGCCGGCATCGAGTCGTTCTAGCGCGAGTAACTAGCGTACGGAAGTGCCGTGACGTTCAACCGGACTCCGGACAATAGTTAGGGATGAGCGCCGATCGCGTCCGCGACCTCGATGATCCGCAACTCCGTGCATTCGCTACGCTGATCTACGTCGCGTGGAGCGATCAGGATCTCGACGCCGACGATCGCGTGCGCGTCCTGTCCGACATGACGAAGCAGCCGTGGCTACGCCCGGCAGCCAGAGCGGTGGTCGAGGCCTGGTTCGATCCGGCAAGCTCCCCGAAAGCCGAGGAGCTCGCGCGGTTGCGTCAGATGATCGAGCACGTCGCGACCACGACGAGCGATGGCGACGCCAGGAGCGTTGCCGACGAGATCGCCCGCACGCTCGGTATCTTCGGCGCGACCTCCAGCACCGCGTCGGGTGCCACGCCGGCGCGGACTGCGGTCGAGCCGGCTGCGCTGGCCGATGCGCTCGACGGCGATCATCCCGACGTTCGCGCGCGTGTGCGCCAGTGGATGTCGACCGCGCATCGCGCGTACGGGCTCCCGGTCACGGAGTACCGCACGATCGTTCGCGGCTGGATGACGGACCTCGCTTCGACAGGGTTGCCCCGACTCGCGTTTCCGGGGGTGACTTCGACGGATGATCTGGCCGCCTTCAGCGCCGTGTTCGAGGAGCTCGGTCACGGCGATCTGTCGCTGCTGATCAAGGTCGGCGTGCAGTACGGCTTGTATGGAGGCGCGATCTGGGCACTCGGCACCGAGCGCCATCGCCAGCGCCTCGCGAAGGTCGCGAGCGGTGAAGAGCTCGGCTGCTTCGCGATGAGCGAAGTCGGTCACGGTTCGAACGTCGCCGGTGTCGAGACCGTCGCGACCTACGATCACGCGACGCGCGAGCTCGAGATTCACACGCCGGCCGAGTCCGCGCGCAAGGAGTGGATCGGTGGTGCCGCGCACGATGCGCGCTGGGCCGTGGTGTTCGCGCAGCTCGACGTCGGCGGGGTGCGGCAAGGGGTTCACGCGGTGCTCGTGCCGATTCGCACCAGCGATGGCCACCCGATCGCAGGTGTCCGGACCGGCGACTCCGGCGTGAAGATGGGGCTCAACGGCGTCGACAATGGTCGGCTGTGGTTCGAGCACGTACGCGTGCCGGTCGGCAACCTGCTCGATCGGTTCGCCACGATCGACAAGGACGGCGTGTACGCCTCCCCGATCGCGAGCCCCGAACGCCGGTTCTTCACGATGCTCGGCACGCTGAGCGGTGGGCGAATCTCCGTAGGTGCGGGCGCGGTTTCGGCGGCGCGTGCGGCGCTCGCGATCGCACTTCGCTATGCCGAATCGCGCCACCAGTTCGGCAGCGAACGCGAGCGCGCACTGATCGATTACCCGACCCACCAGCGCCGGTTGCTCCCACACCTCGCCGATACGGTCGTGTTCCGGATCGCGTTTCGCGAGCTGCGCAAGCGGCACGCGAAGGCCTTCACCGGCGAGCTCGGCGATACGCGCGAGCTCGAAGCCGAAGCGGCCGCACTCAAGGGGCTCGCGAGCCGCCACGCGATCAATGCGGTGCAAGCGGCGCGCGAAGCCTGCGGTGGACAAGGTTACCTGCTCGTGAATCGGATCGCGGACATCCGCACCGATATCGAGATCTTCACGACGTTCGAAGGCGACAACACGGTGCTCGCGCAACTCGCGGGCAAGGCGATGCTCGGCGCGTACCGCAAGCAGCTCGCGACCGGCGGCAATCGCGCGGTGTTGCGAGCGGTGGGTAAGCGCGTCGCGTCGGCGCTCGGCGCGCGACGCGCGGGCGGTGAGGCGGTCAGCGATCGCGCGTGGCAGCTCGCGGCCTTTCGGTTCCGCGAGGAGCACCTGGTCGAGACCTGCGCCGCGCGGATCAAGAAGCGGCTCGACGACGGCATGGAAGGCGAGGCGGCGATCCTCGCGGTCCAGGAGCACGTCGTCGCGATCTCCGAAGCGATGGCCGAGCGTCGCGTCGCGGACTGGTTCGCGGCGACGCCGGTGCCCGTCGGAGCGGCGGGCGATCTGATCACCCGGCTCGGCGACCTGGCGCTCTTGAATCGGCTCGAGCGCCACGCCGCGTGGTTCCTCGAGACCGGCTACCTCGATCCGACGAAGTCGCGTGCGGTGCGCCGCGAGGTCGAGGTGTTGCTGCGCGAGCTCGCACCGCGTGCGCGCGAGGTCGTCGCCGCGTTCCGGATCCCGGATGCGTGCCTCGCGGCGCCGATCGCGTTCTTCGATCCGGCACACCCTACGTACCCGTAGCCACGCTAGAGTGAACGCGATGCCGTCCGATCCTCGCGATCTACCGCCGGGCGCGAAGACGCGTCCGGGATCCGGAGCCCCGTCGCAACCGGAGGCGCAACCGCAGCAGGCGGGCCCGTGGCTCGGTAACGCGGAGCAGCTTCGTCAGCAGCTCGGAGTGCATCCGCCGTACGCGCCGCAATATCCGGCGCAACCGGCGCCGCCCTTTGCACAGCCGCCCCACGCATCGCCGCCCTACGCGCAACCGGCGCAACCGGCGCCGCCCTATGCACAGCCGCCCTACGCAGCGCCGCCGCAACCGTCGCAACCGGCGCCGCCCAATGCACAGCCGCCCTACGCAGCGCCGCCCTATGCACAGCCGCCCTACGCAGCGCCGGCCTACGCAGCGCCGCCCTCTGCACAGCCGCCCTACGCAGCACCGCCGCAACCGTCGCAACCGGCGCCGCCCTATGCACAGCCGGCCTACGCAGCGCCGGCCTACGCAGCGCCGGCCTACGCAGCGCCGGCCTACGCGCAACCGTCCTACGCGCAACCGTCCTACGCGCAACCGGCCTACGCACAGCAACCTTATCAACCGCCGGTCTACCCGGCTCGTCGCACGCACCTGGCCGCCGCGGTCAAGCCGCCATCCGGCCATGGCTTCGTCGCGATGGCGATGCTGTCGTTGCGCCGCGCGCTTCGCCTCCGGATCGACGCGAACGAGGTGCTCGAAGACGAGCGCACCGCGATGCTCGCCGCGCAACCGGCGATCACCGACGAGTCGCAGCAAGCGTTCATGGCGTGGCGCCGCTCGGTGTTGTTCGTGGCCGCGCTCCTCATGGTCCCGGTCGCGATCCTGCACGCGATCGACAACACGAACTTCGAGGACAACACCCCCGAGATCTGGAAGACGCTCGCCTACATCCAGGTGATGGTCGAGGTCGTGTTCGCGGTGTTCTTGTGGACGCAGGTCGGCAAGTGGCGCGCCTGGCGGACGCAATCGCGGCGGATCGCGTGGGGATGGTTGCTCTACTTTCTCACGCCGTTCCTGGTCTTTCTGTACCCGTTCGCATCGGCGGTGAACTACGGCGAGGGCGATACACGGACCGCGAAGATGGCGGTCGGGATGGCGATCGGTGCACAGGCATTTCTGTCGCTCGCGCCGAAGATCATCTCGCTGCTCCAGGGCCTGATCCGCGCATCGATCGCGACGAAGACCCTGTTCCCTGGTGCCTCGGCACCGGGCTGGATGATGGTGATCGCAGCACCGCTCTACATGATCATCTTCTACGTGTTCGTGCTGCTGCCGTATCACTTCACCGACAGCGGGCTCGTCGTGCTCGGCACGCTGCTCGTGCTCACGGCGAAGGGCACGCTGGTGCGCGCCGGGCTCGCCCTCACGCGCCCGATGACCGACGACGTCGCGCGCAAGGCCACGCAGCGTGCGCAGACCTTGTGGATGGCGCTGCTCGTCGCCGGCATCGGGTGCATCGTTGGAGGCCTGTGGGAGCTGATCGAGAAAGCCTCGCCGGTGTCGCTCGCGACCTTCGCGCTCAGCATGGGAGCGAACATCATGTTGCTCACGCTGATCGCGACCGATGCGCTCATCACGGGCCTCGATCGCGCGCGCGGCGTCACCGCCGACGAACAAGCACTAGCGGCCGAAGCACAGATCGAGATCGCGGGCTTTACCGCGCTGCGCAGCTAGAAGTAATAGCGAACGCCGCCGCCGAAGTTCAGCGCGGCGCCGGCACCGTTTCCGGATTTGAAGTCGTACTCGACGATGCCGGCGAGCTCGAGGAACGCATCGAGCGGCGCGTTCTTGAAATCGAACAGCATGCCGATCACTCCGCGGAGGCCCGCTGCGAAGTGGCTATCGCCTTGCGAGCCACCGCCGTAGTCGATGAAGCGCACGCCGGGCCCGAGGTAGACCGGCAGCACGAACGAATCGCGATCCTGGAGGATCCACGGGTGGAACACGTAGTCGGCGTGGAGCTGTAGGCCATTCGAGATGAACGCCGAGCCCGCCGCGATCTGCAGCGCGCGATCCTTCGCGAGATAGATCTTCGCGCAGATGCCGGTGGGCTCGCCGACGATGATGCCGACACCGAGCGTGCCCTTCTCCGCGGGACGCCCCTTCTCGCCGACCGGCGCATCGTCCTCCGCGCGAACAGGACTCGACGCGGCCGCAAGCACCGCCAACACCGCGAACGCGAAGCGCATGCAGCGAACGTAGCCCGGTAGAGATCGACGGCGCAAATTCAGAGCAGCCGGTGCTTCAAATCGGAGCACCGCTGAAGCGGAGTGGATCAGCCACCGAGCCGCCACGCGGAGGGCAACAATCAATCGGCCGCGGCGCGTGCGCTGGGGATCAGTCGCAATAAGCTCGCGCGCTGTTGCGGCCGAGTGAGTAACCGTCCCTCGGCGCTTATGTGATCTCAAGCAGTTGCGAAGCGTAACGTAAGGAAAGCGCTACCGTCCCCAATTAGAGAAAGCGGCGCAGCCGGTAGCCGACCCACGCGAGCACCTTGCGATACCAGGGGAGCCGCAACCATGCGGCTTCGTCGTAGCGAGTGCAGTGCTCGCGATCGCGCTCGAACTGGGTGATCATTTCGGTGCCGACGACGGGATCGAGGACCTCGAGCGTGACCTCGAGGTTGTTCAAGCGGCTCTGCGCGTCGAAGTTGTAGCTGCCGATCGTCGACCAGGTGCCGTCCACGACCGCGGTCTTGGCGTGCATCATCGAGCCCTGCCAGTGCAGGATCTCGACACCGGCCTTCGCGAGCCGGCGCAAGATGTAGTCGCTCGCGTACTGCACCATCTTCACGTCGGAGCTGCCCGGCACGATGATGCCGACCTGGACGCCGCGCTTGATCGCGAGCGTGAGGGCGCGCCTCACGCCGCGCTCCGGCAAAAAGTAGGCGTTCTCGATCAGCACGGATTTCTGCGCGCGCTTGATCACGTGGATGTAGGCGCGGCGGAACGTGCCGCGCTGGCGGAGCTTGTTGTTCTCGATCACGCGCGCGAAGCTCGTTCCCGGGCCAGCGGGAGCCTTGCTGGCGCGCCCGGGTGCGGGATAGGACGTGCCGCCGGTCGAGAGCCAGGTCCGGCGGAAGAGGCGCGCGAGGTCGAGCACCGCGGGACCGCGCACGCGACAGTGCATGTCGTGCCAGCCCTTGCCGCCATCGGCCTTGGCGGCGTACTCGTCGGCGATGTTGAGGCCGCCGATGAAGGCGATCTCGTCGTCGACGACGAGGATCTTGCGGTGGTCGCGATGCGAGAGCCGGAACCGGCGGCGCCACACCGCGATCGGATTGAACGCGACGACGACGGCGCCGACCTCGCGGAGCCCTGCGAACCACGAATCGGCGAGCCCGAACGAGCCGACCGCGTCGTACATGATCCGCACGGCGATACCGGCGCGCGCGCGTTCGATCATGATGTCCTTGAAGCGCTGCGCGGTCTGATCGGCGGCGAGGATGTAGACCTCGAGGCAGATCGATTTCTTCGCGGTGGTGAGCGCCGCGAGCATCGCGGGGAACGTCTCGGCGCCTTCGCGAAGCACCACGATCTCGCACCTGGGGCGCCACCGCAGGAGCGTGCGGGCGTAGATCGTCAGCGCAGCCGGGAGCCGTACCGCGATCGCGCGCGACGGTGGATCGTCGTCGATCGGTCGCGGCACCCCATCGGAGGTCGGGCGAGGCTTGTATGGAGATGGGGCGGCCATCAGTAGCGGATTCCAACGATCGTGTACGTGATGTTGCCCTTCGGGCGCTGCACCGTGACGTCCTGACCGTCGCGCTTGCCCATCAAGGCCATCGCGACCGGTGCCTCCATGCTGATCCATCCGAGCTCGACGTTCGATTCGTCCGGTCCGACGATCCGATACGTGACCTGTTCGCCGTCATCATCTTCCAGGCTGACCCACGCGCCAAAAAACACCCGCGAGGGGTCGCTCGGCGCTCCCGTCACGATCGTGAGGGCGTCGAGGCGCTTCGATAGGAACCGGACCCGGCGGTCGATCTCTCGCAGGCGCTTCTTGCCGTAGATATATTCGGCGTTCTCGGACCGATCGCCCTGGGCGGCCGCATCCGACACTTCTTGCGTCACCCGCGGCCGTTCCTTCGTCCAGAGCTGCTCGAGCTCGGAACGAAGCCTCTTCGCTCCATCGGGCGTGATGTACGACTTGCGAGGGGGTGTCGTCGGCGGGGGCCGGGGCGACATGGGGCTCAGCATATAGCGTATGCTCGGCTCGGTCGCGGGCAATGATCTCCGAGTTGCTGATCGTGGTGGGGCTGTTGACGATCCACGGGCTATTTTCGGGCTCGGAGATCGCGGTCCTGACGGTCCGGAAAACGCGGCTTCGCGAATTCATCCGGCGTAAAGATCGCCGCGCACTCGCGCTGAAGGGGCTGCGCGACGAGCCGGAGCGGTTCCTCGCTACCGTCCAGATCGGGATGACGATCGCTGGCACCGCCGCGGCCGCGTTCGGCGGGGCCCGCCTCGAGGGTGGGCTCGAGCCGACCTACAGGAAGCTCGGACTCGACACCTGGGCGCCCACCATCTCGCTCATCACGGTCGTCGCGATCGTCGCCTTCACCGAGCTCGTCGTCGGCGAGCTCGTGCCCAAGTCGCTCGCCCTTCGCTACGCTGATCGCTACTCGTTCTTCGTCGCTCGGCCACTCCGCACGATGTCGCGCGTGGTCCGCCCGGTCGTGTGGATGCTGACTGGCGTGTCGAACCTGTTCTTGCGGTTCTTCGGCGATCGCACCACGTTCACCGAGGCCCGGCTGTCGCGCGACGAGCTCCAGCAGCTCGTCGAGGAAGCCGCCAAGACCGGCTCGGTCGATCCGCGGGCCTCGGAGATCGCGTCGCGCGCGCTCGGGTTCGGCGAGGTCACGGTGGCCGAGGTCATGGTCCCGCGCAATCGCGTGGTCGCGCTGCGCCGCAACGCGCCGCCGGCTGAAGTGCAGCGCGTCCTCCTCGAGGAGGGCCACAGCCGCATGCCGGTCTACGACAACAACATCGACAACATCATCGGCTACGTCGTCGCGCGCGACGTGCTGTCGTTGACCTGGGAGAAGGGCCTCGTCGTCCTCGAAGACATCGTGCGGCCAGCCCACAAGGTTCCGGAGGCGACGCGCGCGCTCGACCTGCTGCGCGAGATGCAGCGGCGACGCACCCAGATGGCGATCGTGATGGATGACAGCGGCGGCATCTCCGGCCTCGTGACCACCGAGGACCTGATCGAGGAGCTCGTCGGCGACATCATGAACGAGGACGATGTCCCGGATCACTACTTCACGCGCGAGCCGTCGGGCACGATCCTGGTGCAGGGCTGGGCGGCGGTCCGCAAGGTCAATCGCGACCTCCACCTCGACCTGCCGGTCGGCCGCGATCGGACCACCATCGCGGGCCTGTGCATGTCGCTCGCGCAGGCAATCCCACAGGCTGGCGAACGCCTGACCACCGACAACGGGACAGTCCTCGAGGTGATCGAGGCCTCACCGAGGCGCGTTCGGCGCGTGCGAATTCATCCCATCGCGCTGTCGGACGAGGTCCCGACAGACGATGAGTAAACCGTACCCAGCCGGGCGCCTAACGTACGATTTTACGTTCCGGCAACGCGAACCTTCCCCCGTCGAGATCCTGTAGTATTTCGCGATGCCGGTCATCGCGCGCGACGCTGTCGCGTCTGACCATCTCGTGTACGCCTGGCCGTTTCCCATCGGTCCGGAAGAGCACGAAGTTGTATGCGCAGATGACGAACAAGTCGTCATGTGTCCGGCGTGGCTCGTCGGCAACTTGCTGCAGACCGGTCGTCATCGCTGGCGCACGCCGGATCCCAGCCGCCCGGTGCACACGTTCTTCGTACTCACCGCGCCCGTCGAAGTTTCGTTCGACATGGTCACGATGTTCATCGTGCCGACCACCGGCGAAGGCGTGCGGTTGCGCGCGACCGGTTCGCTCCAGGTGCGCTGCACCGATCCGGCGCTCCTGATCGCTCAGTTCGTCGGCCTGCCGTTCGATCTCGTGAACGAAGGCATCTTGCGCTCGGTCTCGCGCAGCGTCGAACGCATGCTCGCGCGCTTGCTCACGCGTCGCGTGATCATGGCCGGCACCGCGAACGCGGTGACCGACATGCAGATGCACTCGCATATTCTCGAAGAGCTCGTCGCGTACAACCCGGCCGCCGGGTCGGTGTTCGGCGTCGAGCTCGTGCGCATGGGGCACCTCTCGATCCTCGCCGACGATGGCTCGCGTCCGATCGAAGAGCTGATGCCGAGCCTCGAGTGGTCTGGCCACCACCTGATCGGCACGAACGGCTCGCCGGCGACCCCACTCGCCGAGACGTTGCGCGCGCCTCGCACGCAGGTCACGCCAAACCTCTCCTCGCCGGCGGTCGTGCCGCCGCCGCTACCTCCCGGCGAAGAAGACGACGAGACGAAGCGCCGGATCACCGCGAAGACGATGCCACCGCCGATGAGCTCGGTGATCGTCGAGGCTCCAAAGCTACCCCGTGCGTCGAGCCAACCGTCGCAGCAAACCTCCGGCGAGATCGTGGTGCGGCCGCGCTCGTCGTCCGCCCCGCCGACCCCGCTGCCCGAGAAGATTCCGGAAGGCACGCCGCTGCCGGCTGCGCGTTCGCGCGCGACCGTGCAAGGCTTCGCGCCGCTTGGCTCCGACATCGGCTCCGACACGGGCTCCGGCATGGGCAACGCAGCAACCAAAGAAGCGATCAGAGAACCAAAAGACAATCCGCTGCCGAAGCCGCCCGCAGCCAAGCCACGAAGCATCGAGATGCCGCAATCGACCGACGAGATCACGCAGCCCGGTGTCCACACGCCGCTGCCCGGCTCGCTGCGGGTCCCCTCGACCACGTCTGCGCTGGCACGCTCGCCCGAAAGCTCCGGAGAAGGTTCTGGCAGCATCATGGGCATCGGCATGTCGCCGATCGGCGCCCCGATCGGCGTCGGCAACGGTTCGTCGTCTTCCGTGGCGTCGGTGGCGTCGGGTGAAATCGTCAAGAAGATCGCGCCGGGCGTGCGAGTGCTGGTGCCGGGGCCCAACGGGCTCATGCAAGCAGCGACCGTGCGCCAGCTGCTACAGGGCTACTACGAGCTCGAGGTCGGCGCCTCGGGCGAGACAATCTGGGTTCCGATCAACGGCGTCGTACCTCACGAGTGATCCATGAAACGCTTCGTCCTGCTGGTTCTCTGTCTCGCGTCCTCTGCTGCGATTGCTAAGCCCCCCACCGGCGCGACCGCCAAGCTCGATCACGTGATCGCGGTCGTCGATGGTCGGGCGATCTGGCAGAGCGAGCTGGACGATCTCTACACGCGCAACACCCTGACGAAGCCGACCTTCGATCAGACCCAGTCCGCGATCGACGCGCTGATCGACAATGCGATCGTCGAGAACGAAGCGGGGCGCATGCACCTCGACGTGACGAGCGCCGAGATCGATCAGGCCTTCGTGATGATCAAACAAGAGAATCACATCGACGACGCGCAGCTCGACAAGGCGCTCGCCGAGCAGCACTTCTCCCGCTCGTCGTATCGCGACGAGATCGAGCGCCAGCTCCGCGGCGCGAAGCTGTTCCAGCTCGCGTTCGCGACCAAGGTCCAGGTCAGCGAGGACGACGTGAAGAAGCGCTACGACGAGGTCAAGAAGCTCGACAAGAACGCCGGCATGTACGAGGCCGAGCACGACAAGATCAAAGCGTCGCTGTTCAATGAAAAGGCCGCGGCGGCGCAAGCCGAATGGATGAAGAAGCAGCGCTCCACCTCCCACATCGAGAAGCACTCGTGAAGCTCGCAGCTCTCCTGCTCGGCGCAAGTCTTTCCGCCTGTGGCGGCACGTCGAAGCAAGTCGCATCGCCATTGCCCGAAGACTCCAAGCCTCCCGCGGGCCCACCGCCGAAAGTGCTGTGGTCCGAGCTCGAGGGCAACGTCAAGCAGATCACCGTCAACAGCGAGGACGCGACGCAGGTCGCCGCGATCAAGCAGACGCTCGCGCCCGAGATCGGTAAGCCGCTCGATCGCAAGCGGCTGCGCGGCGAGCTCGCCTCGATGCTCGGCACCAAGAGCGTCGCCGATGCGACCGCTTCGGCGGTCCAGCTCGAGGATGGCATCGAGCTCGTCGTCACTGTCACCTCGCAACCCGCGCTGCACGCGCTCACCGCACACGAGGTCGGTGGGAAAGAGATCCTGCTGCCGAGCCAGCTGGCGACCGCGACTGGCTTGCCGCTCGATCCGGGGCTGCTCGATGCGGTCGTCGTCCAGCTGCGCGAGCAGTACCTCGCGAAGGGCTTCACCGATGTCCACGCGACCTGGACGCAGACTCCTGGCGGCCCGAACAGTAAAACGACCGATGTCACGATCGAGGTCATGCCGGGTGCCGCGTCGTCGATCACGACGATCGAGCTGAAGGGCAACGCGCACGCGAAGAAGGCCGAGCTGATGAAGGCGATCGGCACGAACCTCGCCGAGAAGTCGCCGTGGATCTCCGAGGCGGTCGACCGCACGACGCTCGCGCTGACCGCGTACTACTACGACCGCGGCTATCTCAACGTCACGATCGATCCGCCGAAGCCGGCGGGTGCGGCCAGATCCGCGGTGTTCACGATCGTCGAGGGCGATCAGTATCGGATCGGCAAGCTCTCGGTGACGAACGCGTCGCCTGCCGAGGCCGCGAAGTACATCGCGTTCATCGGCGCGAAGACCGGCGATATCTTCAATCGCTCGAAGCTCCAGGCCGGTATCTTGAAGATCCAGGACGCGGTCAAGGCGCAGGTCGATCCGGTGACGAAGCTCGATACGAAGAAGAAGACGCTCGATATCGAGCTCCAGCTGCCGAAGAGCCCGGCCTAGAAATCGGTCAGGCCGAGCTCGAAGTAGTACTCGGGCGCGTGCGATTCGATGCCCCACGCGACGTCGAAGCCTAGCAGCGGTAGCACGATCGTGCTGACGTAGAGCCGGATGCCCGCGCCCGCGTCGCTGCGGAACCACGACGTGCCGGCGGCTTGATCCGCGAGGTAGTTGCGGCCGGGCAGATCCTCGGCGCCCCGGCGGACGTAGCCCGCATCGTAGAAGCCGATCATACGAAACGCGAACAGCTTGTACTTGTAGACCGGGATCGAATACTCGGCGCGGAACATGGCCGCGAGGTCGCCGCGAAACTGATCGACGCTGTAGCCGCGGAGATCCGAGGCACCACCGAGCGTGATGTCCTCGTGGAACGGCAGCCTGCGGCCGGTTTGAAATCGCGAGCGGAGCTCGAGCTCGTGCTCCTCGAACAAGCGCCAGCTATAGTATGCGCGAGTCTTGAACGACTGGTAACCGGAGCTGTCGATGCCGGGGATGGCGGATTCGAGCTGGACCTGGAGATACGGACCCCAGGTCACGCCGAAGCGATGGATGCGCCTGTCGAGCGTGGTGATCGCTTGCAGCGTGACATCCCAACCGTCGTCCTGCGGCTCGACGACCGGCGTCTTCTCGGTGTCCGCTGCGTTGCTGTCACGGAAGTAGACGTACGCGCCGCGTAACCGGAACTCCTGGACGAGCCACCACGTGAAGCGATAGCCGAGCAGATAACCGGCATCGAGGAACGTCTCGGTCGATTGGCGCTCGATCGCGAACGAGCGTGGGTTGACGTTCGCGTACTCCGTCGTGATCTGGTGGAGCAGGTACAGGTCGTAGCGCGCTTCCCAGTGCGAGCCGTGGATCGACGGATCGAGGAACGTGCCGAGCAACAGCGACGTGCGGCTACCGATCTGACCGTAGAGCAAGAGCTTCTTGTTCTCGCCGCCGAGGTTGCTCTCGGCATAGCCCGCGCCGATCGAGTAGCTCGATGGCAAGATGAACAGCGTCGGCGCCGCGATCCACGACAGCTTGTCCTCGAGCGTGGCGACGACGAGCCAGCCGCCTTCGGTCGGCTCGAGGGTGACGACCGCGCTCTTGAACAGCTCGCTCGACATCAGCGCGACCTCGACCTCGTCGATCGTGTCGCTCGACATCATCTCGCCGAGCTCGACGTGACCGAGGTAGCTGAGCGTTCGCTCGGTCAGCTTCGATGCGCCGCGCACGCGAAAGCCGACGATCGGCTTCACGCCTGGCGGGGCTGGCGGGGCTGGCGGGGCTTGTGGCGGTGGTTCGGCAGGCGGCGCAGCCGCAGATCCGGATCCCTCGGCGCGCGGCTCATCCTCCGCGAGCGCTGGGTGCGCGACGGCGAGCAGAACGGCTACGACGATCGCGCGGACGTGCACGCCTACTGGGGCTTCTTCTTTTTGCCGGGGAGGATGCCCATGAGCTTGCAGATGATACCGAGCATGATCTCGTCAGCGCCACCGCCGATGGACAGAAGCCGCGTGTCGCGAAAGGCGCGCGCCGCGACATTCTCCCAGGTAAACCCCATGCCCCCCCAATACTGGAGGCACGAATCGGCCACTTCGCGAGCGAGCCGACCGGCCTTCAGCTTCGCCATCGAGGCGAGCATCGTGACATCCGTCCCACCCTGATACTCCTCGACGGCGCGGTAGACGAGCGACCGCAGGCACTCGACCTCGGTCTTCAGCTCCGCGAACCGGAAGTGAATCACTTGATTGTCGATGAGAGGTTGGCCGAAGGTCGTGCGCTCCTTGGTGTACGCGATGGTGGCATCGATCACGCTCTCCATGCCGCGGAGGGTCGAGAGCGCGCCGCACAGGCGTTCTTCTTGGAACTGGACCATCTGCATCATGAAGCCCGTACCCTCCTCGCCGATGCGGTGGCGCTGAGGCACGCGGACATCTTCGAAGAACACCGGACACGTGTCGCTCGCGCGCATGCCGAGCTTGTCGATCTTCGCGCCGATCGTCACGCCTGCGAGCTTGGTGGGGACGATCACCAAGGTCTTGTTCTTGTGGACCGGTCCATCACCGGTGTTGACGAGCACGCACAGCCAATCGGCTTGCGCAGCGTTCGTGATCCACATCTTCGAACCATTGATGATGTAGTCGCTGCCGTCCTTCTTCGCGGTGGTCTTGATCGCGGCGACATCGCTGCCACCCGATGCTTCGCTCACCGCGATCGACACGACGACATCGCCCGCGATCGCCGGCGCGAGGAACTCTTGCTTGAGCTCGTGCGTGCCCCAGCGCGCGAGCGCCGGCGTTGCCATATCGGTCTGCACGCCGAGCGCCATCGGGATCGAGCCGGCGGCACAGGTGCCGAGCTCCTCGGTCGCGACCGCTTGATACGAGTAGTCGAGACCCTGGCCACCGTACTGCTCCGGCTTGTTGATCCCGAGCAGGCCCAAGCTGCCCGCCTTCTTGAACAGCTCCTTCGCCGGAAACGCTCCTGCTTCTTCCCAGCCGTCCAGATGTGGATTGATTTCTTTCGCCACGAAGTCACGAACGGTCCGTCGGAGCTGTAGGTGTTCCTCGGTAAATTTCATGCAGGTAGAACCTAACTTGAACTGTAAGGAGCTGTCATCCGAACGCCGAACTGTCCGCGATCCGTACGTTTTTTACGCAAGCAGAAATCGGTTTGAACACCAAGCAAATCCGTGAGAGCGTTCGATCCCTCGATGGTTCCTATCCTGATCAAGATCAAGATCATGACCACGGCGATGGCGGGTTGGACCGCTGCCGCCGCACCGGTGCCGATGCCCGCGCAAGCGATCGCGACGATCGTGAATTCCGAAGTCGCCGCGCCGGTGGCGGTGAGCCTCTACGACGAGAACGATCACCAGACCGGCACGATCGCGATCTGGCGCGATGGCGCGGTCGACGATGCGACCAAGGCCGTCGTGAAGAAGCTGTTCCGCTGCAGGAAGACGTTCCGCCAGAAGATGATGGCGCAGAAGACGCTCGCGATGCTGGCGGATGTCTCCGATCACTATCCCGGCAAGGTCATCGAGTACGTCTCGGCGTATCGCTCGGGTGGTGCCGAGTCCTCGACCTCGCCACATCGCGCCGGCACCGCGCTCGATTTCCGGATCCGCGGCGTGCAACTCCGCGACATTCGCGACTATGTCTGGAAGACCTACAATGACGTCGGCGTCGGCTGGTATCCGCAGGAGGAGTTCGTTCATATCGATACGCGCCCGCAGATCCACAACACCGCGTGGACGTTCCTGAACGGCAACAACCGCTACCATCCGTACTGGGCCGAATCGGCCAAGCGCCAGGCCACCGGCGTTGCCATCGCTCTGCACGAACACCGCGCTGGTTCTTGATCCCGCGCTAGAATAACCCGGTGATCACGAGGTTCGCGCCGTCGACGACGGGCGAGGCCCATCCGGGCACGCTGCTCTCGGCGCTGCTCGTGTGGCTGAGCGCGCGCTCGGTCAACGGCCGCGCGATCCTCCGGCTCGAGGACCTCGATCGCACCCGCGTCAAGGCCGCGTGGAGCGAGCAGATGATCGGCGCGCTCGCGTGGCTCGGCCTGACCTGGGACGAGACCGTGATCCAGAGCGCGCGCACCGGTCGTCACGAAGCGGCGCTCGATCAGCTCGCCGCGCAAGGCCGGCTGTATCCGTGCACGTGCAGCCGTGCGCGACGAACCGGCGGCCGACCGGCGCCGGACGGTGGGGCCTACGAGAACACGTGCCGCGATCGTGCGCTGCCCGTCGGTGGCTGGCGCGCGCTGGCGGAGACCTCGATCCGCGTGCGGCTGCCCGACGATCGCATCGAGCTCGTCGATCAAGGCGGCGTCGTGCTGTCACAACAACCAGCGCACGAGCTCGGCGATCCGATCGTGCGCCGCCGCGACGGAGCGATCGCGTATCAGCTCGCCGTCGTCGTCGACGATGCCGACGAAGGCATCACCGACGTGATCCGCGGTCGCGACATCGCCGCCTCGACCGCCACGCAGGTGATGCTGCAGCGCCTGCTCGGCCTCGCACATCCGCGCTATCGCCATCACTTCCTGTTCCTCGAGCCCGCGGGCGCGAAGCTCGCGAAGCTCCACGGTTCGATCCCGTGGACCGCCCTGCGCGAGTGCTACACCGATCCGCGCGAGCTGTGCAGCGTGCTCGCCGTCGCCGCAAACCTCGGCCCGGGCTCGCCACAGGAGCTCGTCCCCAGCTTCGCGTGGTCGCGCGTGCCGACTGCCGACAAGGTCGCGCTCTGGGACGGTACCTCGCTCGTGATCAGTTGAAGACGCGCCAGTCGCCGCCGAGCTCGACGATCACGGCGTGCTCGCCGGCGAAGCCTTGCTCGTAGCGCGCCGCGAGCGTGATCGGTAGCGACCGCAGCGCGAGCTCGAGCTCGGCGTTCGCGCCGATCCCCGCACGCGACGTGGTCACGGGGGCATTCGCGCGCAGGTCACCGCGCAGCCCGACGCCGAGTGATAGCCACGCGGCTTGCGGCGACGCGATCACGTGCGCGATGCCCGCGGTCAGGCCCAGATCGGCGTAGCGCTCGTTGTCGTAGCCACGCCCGCTACCGTCCGCGCGCAGCGCGAGCAGCTTCCAGTGCGCCGCGATCGCGAACGCGGGCGACATGTGATCGCTACCGACGACGCCAACCCGCACGCCGACGCGGAGCTCGGGTGGGGAGGGCGGCAAGCGTTCGGCTCGAGCCGCGAGTGGATCGACGAGCTCTTCACCGCCGTGGGTGTCGCAACCGTCGTACTTGCACGGCAACAGGCTCGGGTGCTTCTGCGCGGGTGGCGGCGCCGCGATCTGCGGATCCGTCGGCTCGTCGAGAAAGCTCACCGCGCCATCGTGAGGAGTGACGGATTTCGGCGCGACCATGCGCAGCACCACCGTAGCTCGCGACCGAGGACTGACGGTCGCCCGAGTATCGAATGCGCCGCTCGTGACGTGAACGCTATAGGTCCCCGCCTTGGTCCAGATCGTCGCGGGCGTCGCGATGGCCTCGCCCGGCATCGCATCGGTCTCGAACGTCACGACCGCCGAGGTCTCGCTCACGACCGACAGCGTCGACAGCTCGCTCGCGCGGAGCCGCTTGGTGACCTCTGCGTTCGCGCGCTCCGCTCGGTCCCCCATGCAGCCTTCGAGATAGAGCGCGGCGCGCGCCAGGTCCTTCGTGGTTGCCAGCTCGAGGCCTCTGATGCACCGGTCCGGCTCGGCTAGCGCGGGCGCGGTCAACATCGCCACCACCGTGAGGATCATGGCGAGCTTCACTCCCTCAAGATGACACGCACGGCCTAGAGTGGTTGCGTGGGTGCCACGGCGGACCAAGTCCGCGAAGTTCGCAGGGTCCTCGACCGCTATCTCGTCGAGATCGTCGAGCACTACGACCTCTGCCCCTGGGCTCGCACCGCGCGCACCGGCGGCGAGCTCGCGGTCGAGATCCTGTGGGGCACCCCCACCGTCGAGGAGTGGGTGGCCGCGAGCGCCCGCGCGTTCGCGAGCGCGGACATCCGCGTCGCGATGTTGGTCGCACCCCAGCTGACGATCACGCGGTGCGCGCTCCACGAGGTTCGCGATCGCGTCGCGAAGCGCGCCGACGCCCTCGGCATCGCGGAGTTTCATCCGGATGCCACGTTCGATGGCCAGACCCCGGCGCGGCTCGTGCCGTTCTTGCGCCGCTCTCCCGATCCGCTCCTGCAATGCGTGCCTCTCTCGTTGCTCGATCAGGTGCGCGGCCCGCCGCTCACCGTCGAGCGCTCCGCGCAGATCGCGATGCTCGTCCGCGCGGGCGGGATCCATGCGGTCAAGCCACCGATCGCGGATCGGATCGCGAGTGCGAACCACGCGCGGGTCTCGCAAGCGGAATTCGAAGCGAAGCTCGCCGAGATTGGCCAAGACCGCTGCGAAGCCTACGCCCGCCTTGGCATCGGCTAGCTACGACGTTCCTTCGACGATCACTGTCGACGTGCCGTCGGGCCACTCGATCACCAGCGTGGCGTCGAGTGGCCCGAATACCGAGCGCGCACCGCCGCGTATCGTTGCTTCGAGATCCTCTATGGCCTCCTTCTCGGTCTCGCCACGACCGACCACCGCTATGCCTAGGCACTCCGCAATGTGGTCGTCCACGTCACGCGCGAACTGTGAAGGCATGGTGGAGAGCACGCCCCGATGTTTGATGATCTGCTTCACCGTCCGATTGTAATTCGATCCGGGTGGAGCTTCATACGTCGGGTCTGGATCGCGTATGACGCCAAGGACGCGCGAGCTCTGTTGATTCACGAACACGTTCTACGGCGACAGACCACCAGGTTTCTCGCCGGCCTGCCTGCACCACTACCGATCACGTGACGCTCTACGAGCTCGAAAAGCTGCGGCGCTACGCGCACCACGCGGCCCACCCGTTGAGATCCAGGAGCAAGCTCGTGAGATACGCTTCGCGCTCGTGGGTCGGGATGGCGTGTACGACGGGTTCGTCCGCGCCGCCGCCTGCCGCACTCCGAGGAGGGTTCGGTCGCGGTCTCCGGCGTGTTCGCCTCGGCTGCGAAGGTCCACGTCGCACCGTGGTCCGAGGTCGAGCGTCGCATCGCGTGCGTCGGACGTTCCGCCAGCACCTCCGCCACATGCCGCGAAACCCAACAGTCCAAGGATGATCAGGCGCATGACGCTCATCGTAGCAAGCGCCACGCCGGGCCGCGTCCGTTGTGCGAGTGGTTACATCGCGGGCAGGTCGGTCGTGATCTGCGCGCGGTTGCGCGTGATCCGGGTCAGGTCAGCGGCGCGAGGCGCAGGATCTTGCCGAACACGTCGCCGGTCGCCGGATCGATCGCGGGGTCGATGAACAGCCGCGTCACCGCCGTGTTGCGCAGGCCTTCGAGGATCTCGTTCGAGAGCAGCGCGCCGGCATCGGTGCCGATCGCGAACAGCTCTTCGCCGGTGCCCATCGTCTTGGCGAACTCCTCGGCCGAGACGCCGGTCGAGAACAGGAAGCCGTACGGCCGACGGCACCACATGTCTTGACCATTCGAGGTCAGGTACCAGATCCGTGGCGGCAACAGATCCACGAGTTGCTGCATGGTGATATCGGCATTGCCTTCGGGGTCGGCCATGGCGCGCACCCTAGCTGAAAACTGCTACCGATAGGGCGTGCGACGCACCCTCGGCACCATCGGCTACGGCGTGATGCATCCGGTCTCGCATGCGGCGAGCGTCGTCGTGATCGTCGAATCGATCAACGGCATCATCACGATCGCGCTCATCACCACGCCGACGAGCACGTGCTGTGAAGCGCCGCCTCGCGGACACGCTCACCATTCTCGACAACGGCGACATGCTGTTGGATGTCACGAAGTTCAACGACACCCTTCCGGAGGAGTGATAGCGTCCCCGCCATGTTGCGCGCCGTTATCCTCGTCATGATTTTCGCCTCGGCCTGCTCGGGGTCGCCTGGCGGTCCGACTATGAAGAGCTCGATGAACGGCGGTCCCGAGCCTGTTGCGCAGAGCTCGGATGTCATCACCGCCGAGATCCTCGGCCGCGAGCCGCTCTCGAACACCGCACAGGTCAAGCACATCCTGATCGGCTGGAAAGAGACCGAGACGCACGATCCGCGCGCCGCGAAGCGGACGAAGAAGGACGCCGAGGATCAGGTCCGCGCCGTGCTGACGCAGATCAAGGGCGGCGCCGACTTCGACGCGATGATGAAGGAGTGGTCGGAAGATCCAGGCAGCGCTGGTAACGGCCGCGCCTACGCCGTGGCGCCGGATGCGCAGCTCGTGATCGAGTTCAAGCAGCTCGGGCTGCGCCTCAAGGTGGGTGAAGTCGGCGTGGTCCAGTCGGACTACGGCTTCCACATCATGAAGCGCGTCGAGTAACTAGTTCGCCGAGCCGACGCCGGCATCGATGAAGTTGTGCGGACGCTCGCGTTCGCACGCGATCCACACCGCGAGGTTCGTTCGCTCTGCATCGGTCGGCTCGGGACACGCTTCGTCGAGCGCGCCGCCCTTGGTGCTCGGACAACGCCCGCCGGTGCCATCGCCCGGCATGAAGTTGTTGTGCGCATTCGGGCCCCAGCCCGTTTGGTCGTCGATGTGATCGGGCACTTCCATCACGCCGTAGAGCGAGTCGAAGTCGTGATAGATCGGCGCGCCATTGCGCTGCGAGTGCAGCAGGTCGCTCGAGTGACAGTTCGTGCAGTACTTCATCATGAAGGCTTGCCCGAAGTTGTCGTACGTGAGCGTCGTCGTACCGGTGGCGGGATCGGGATCCGCGCACGTCGTTCCCGTCGGTGAGGGACCGGCGCCACTGGAACAGCCGGCGAGCAAAACAGCGAGGACGAGCGTACGCATGAACAATTCCTAGAAGTGTAGTGCGGTCTCGAGGAGGCCGCGAACGGTAAATGGATCGCCAACGAAGCCCGCTTGGACCTCGGCAGCGGTGTCGACGCGACCGTTTCCCCACCCCAACCGGAGCGCCCCGATCACGCGGTCGTGACCGATGATCGGCCCGACCGGAAGGCCGCCCGTGAGACGCGCCCCACCGCGCAGCCCGTCGCCGAGCGCGAGCTCGCAGCCCGCACCCCAGCTGATCTCCGACATGTTCATCGGCTCGACGAGCGGCCACACGCCGTGATCGTGACCGGCTTCCATCTGCGCGAGTGCGCGCGAATAGCCCGCACTCGCATTGAGGGTCAGCCGATCACGAGTCCACACGCCGAACAGCGACGGCATCAGCATGGGGTGACCCATGCCGAGGCCGAAGCGATCGTCGGCGGTCGGTGCCGACGCCATCACCATGACGCCGGCTTGCACGTCACCCTGGTGAACGAGCGTGGCACCAACGTGAACCAGGAGGTCGCCGACGCCTTGCTGCTTCAACCCGTTGAGCAGGATCCGGTAGAGCCCGAGGCTCGCACCGGCCAGGTAGCGATCGTGTTGCCACGACAACGCCGGGATGACGCCCTCGTAGTCGCCGACGTAGCTGAGCGTTCCGTAGTTCGCGGCGACGAGCGAGACCTGACCTTCGAACGCTGGAGCGTCGTCGGTGCGCCCCATCACCATCGCATGGTGATGGTCGGCGTGCGCGTTCGAGGCAGCGAGCCCCGACGCGACGACGACGATCCTGGAGGCCATACGCATGTACGAGCTACATGCTGCGTTGGGTGATGTAATCCGCGCAGGACGTCGTGATCTCCGACCCGGACGCGTCGGAGCCCAGCAGGTTCGAACCTACATAGGTCTCGCAGCTCGTCTGGGTCGTCCCACAGACCACTCCGGCGCCGGCCGTGCCGATCGGATGGTCGAGGCAACAGATCGTGATCGCGTGATCGACCGTGAAGCCCTCCGCACCGTGGTGGTCGTCGAAGCAGGCCTGGAACGTATCGAACGGAGCGGCGTCGACCGCCTGGTTGTCTCCACCACAGGCAGAGATCGAAGCGGGAATCGTGATGGCGGCGACGAGCAGCGAGATGCGAGCGAAGTGAATCCACATGACTAGCCTCGATAGAAAAATAGATGAACTGCGCGCGCGACAGCGCGTGCTGTTTGAAAACGACGGATCTATGGCCAGCTGGCGCCGAGGCGCCTGCTTCCTAAGACGGCGCGTCGGGACGGCGCGGCTCCGGCGCTGCATGTGCAGCGACGTACGGAGTAGCTGCGAACGCCACGAGCTGAACGCTCGGCGCGACGAACGCGATCTCTGGCTGGGCGAACGCAGGGAGCTGCGGCGCGACCACATCGTGCGAGGTCTTGTGACAATCCTTGAGCTGCGGATCCTGCGCGGGGCCGGGCTTGTGGCTCGGACATTTACAGTGCGCGGGATCCGGGCAGCAGCACTTCTCGGTGATCGTCTGCACCGTCGTGAGCTGCGAGACCGGCACCGCGAGCGCGACGACGAACGCCACCAACATGGTGACGGCGGCTTTCACGATCGGCGCGAGCCGGCGGATCATCACGCTGCCATTTGGGCATGGCGCCGCGAGATGGTCAACGCCCACGCGTGACACGCCATGACCTGGTGCGGCTACGGCGCCTCGACGACGAGCCCGCGACGAATGATCGCACCTCGCAGCGAGCGCAGCTTGAAGTGGTCGATCGCCACGATCGCTCCGGTGACCACCGCACCGAGCACGAACGTGATGAATCCACCGTGCGTCCAGTGGAGCGCCGCGAGCACCACCGCACCCCAAGAGATGAAGTCGCGGCGCACGACGTATGGCGCGTAGGTCGCGAGCCACTGCAACCAGCCCGGAAGCTCTCGGTTCGTGACGATCGCTTTCGGCGCGGCGGGGATGAGCTTCACGGAGCCCGGTTGTTTGCCAGGCACGACCTCGAAGCTGCCGACGTAGTCCTGGCTGTTCGCCGAGCCGACCGCGACGATGATGTTGTAGTAGATGCAGTAGATCGTCACCGCGAACGCGGGCAACGCGATCCAGATCCCGAGCAGCCACGGATCGAAGGGCAGCGCGCCGAAAAATTTCGGACCGTAGATCAGGTGACAGTGCCAGCCGAGCGCGACCGTGTAACCGACCGACGAGAGCTCGTCGACGATGGTATCGACCCACGCGCCGAACTTCGACGACAGCAACTTCACGCGCGCGACCTCGCCGTCGCAGCAATCGACGTACGAGGCGATCAAGATGATCACCGTGCCGAACGTGGCGGAGTTATGGGAGGGTTGCGCCGTGAAGTAGAGGCCGATCGCGACGAGGATCGCGACCAGGTACGAGATCTGGTTCGGCGTGATCGGCGTCCACACCAGGAGCCGCGTCAGCGGGAACGAGACCGGGCGATAGAGGTAGCGCGTGATCGCGTTGTCCTGCGGCTTGATCAGGATCTGGTAGAGCAGGCGGTGCGCGGCCCGGCGCTCCTCAGGAGTCCGGATCGGCGCGCGCGCGACCGGCCCGTGGGAGCGCTTCGTCGCGCCCTCGACGAAGCTCGTTAGCGCCGTATCGCCGCCTACGATCGCGGCGAGCACCGCGTCGGCGCGGGTGCCGGTCGCGATCATCGCGCCTGCATAAGCGCCAGTTGTCAGATCCTGAACAAGCGCGCCGGCCGGCACGACCGCTGCGACGATTCCGTCACCTGGAAGCGCTGCTGCGACGAGCGGAGCGACCAGCGGCGTGTGGACGAGCTGGTCGGCACGGAGGATCAGCAGCGGACAGGTCCGACCGTCGCGCCAGCCTGCGACCTGCGTCGTGTCTTGCACCACCAACACCCGGGTCGCACCTGCGCGCTTCGCGACGCGTAGCGCCCGCTCCTTCGCTGTGAGCCCAGCGATGCGTATGTTCGCCAGCGGATCCACCGCCAGAACGAGCGCATCTATCCCTGTTTCGGCACCGGCCAATCCGCCTCGTACTTACAGAAAGCCGCTCACGAACGCTAGTGACAGGATTTCATCGCTGTAAAGGCGCCAACGTGGCTAGGACTGGTGAAAGGCTGACACCTGCCAACGTCCGGATGTGCCAAGTGCGCAACAAGACCGTGCCATTCCGGAGTACGCGTTGTCGCACGCGGATTGCAGAAGGCCGGCCGGTCTATGAAGGCAGTAATCCTGGCTGCAGGTTGCGCGACTCGGCTCCGTCCACACTCGGACGACACGCCGAAAACGCTCCTTCCCGTCGGTGGCGTGCCCATTCTGCGCCGCACGATTACCAGCCTGATGCGATGTGGTTTCGACCAGTTCGTCATCGGCACGGGCTATCTCGAGCATATGGTGCGCGATGCGATGGCTGCGTGGTTTCCGAACCTCGACGTCACGTTCGTGTCGAACCCGGATTTCCGCACCACGAACAATGCGTACTCGTTGCTCCTGACGCGGCCTCACGTCGAGAGGGATCCGTTCATGCTGCTCGATGGTGATGTCGTGTTCGACATCGATGTCGTCGAAGAGCTCGTCGATCGGGGTCCCGATTGTCTCGCGGTCCGTTCAGTCGGCGAGATCGGCCTCGAAGAAGTCAAAGTCACCGCCGACAACTACGATCGCGTCCTCGCGATCGGCAAGCACGTGCCGGTGCGCTCCGCGATGGGCGAGTCGGTCGGCATCGAGCTGTTCTCGGCCGCGTCGAGCAAGCGTCTGTTCGAGGCGCTCTACCAGCGGGTCACCGTGCAGGGCCTCGTCAACGAGTACTACGAAGCCGCGTTCCAGCAGATCGTCGACGAGGGCACCACGCTCTACGGCGTCGATATCGGCTCGATGTACGCGACCGAGATCGACACGGTCGACGATCTTCGTGCGGCGAACGCGCGCCTCGCGCAGCGCCCGTCGTTCGATGTGCGTGTCGACGCTGTTCGTCTCGCCGTCTGAGCCTCGCTACCACATGTGTGGTTGATCATTTTCAGCATCGGGCGATGATGGTGATATGGGTCTTTTGCGTGTGTTCCTGAGTGGCGTTGTCCTGACTGCCTGTACCACCGCGTCGACGAGCATCGTCACGCCCGACGAGGAGTCGACGACGACCGTTGGCGGCGGCACCGTCGACGAACCGGGCGCGACGACCCCGACCGCGATTCGCCTCTCGCAGACCGACGACTCCAAGCCGATGGAGCCCGGCTACGCCGTCGGTTGCGCCGACAAGGTCGGCTCGTTCGAGACCAGCTGGTATCGCGTGTTCGCGCTCGCGCCGCAGAAGTTCGAGAACCGTTATTTCGACATCAGCCGCGTCAACTTCGCGGTGCAGACCGCGACAGGCGACCAGCGTGTGAAGGTCTTCGTCGGCACGTACGACGGCACGATGGGGGATCCAGAGCTCGATCTCTCGAAGGTCGAGATGCTCGGTCAAACCACGATCGACGTGGCGCCGACCAACGTGGGTGAGACGCTCCAGGCGAACTTCGCCGCGGTCGGTATTCCGTCGCACTCGAACCTGATCATCGAGATCCGGACCGATGGCCACCCCCAGGTTGCCCAGCGAGGCAACCCGACCGGCACGTACCTCTATCTCGGCGCGACGCCGGGGGCCGAATCGTGGCCAGGCTACGTCCGGGCGCCGGCCTGCGGCCTCCCGAATCCCGAAATGACTTCGACGGTTGGGCCCCTGCGATCCCACCTCATCATGTCTGTTTCTGGAACAAATTGAAAACAGGTTGTTTCCAGTGACCCCCGTGCGGCACGATGTGTTGCATGAGGTGGTTGCTGTTCCTAGGTTGTCTCGGCGCCTGCGCCCAAGCGGGTAAAGCCGACATCGCGGGTCGCCCCGACGGCAGCATCAGCGTCGTCGATTCGCGCATCACGACGCCCGATGCGTTCGTTGTTCCGATCGACGCGCCTCCAGGCATGACGACGAAGACGCTGACGCAGACCACCGACGAGACCCTCGTGCAGAACACGGCGCCGGCGTGTGGCAGCAGCTCCGGCACCGAGGCGAACAGCTACTACCGCGTGTTCGATCTGCCGACGCTCGGTATCACAACCGACTTCAAGGTCACGTCGGTCGCGTTCCAGGTCGACTACTCGACCGGCCAGACCGCGACCGTCCGGGTCGGCACGTACAACGGCACGCCCGGTACGACGCTCACGCTCGCCAACCTGACCGTCGTCGCATCGAATCCGACCGTGACGATTCCTTCGACGACGACCGGCGCGACCGTGACGGCGCCGATGACGAGCGCGACGATTCCGGCGGGCAAGAAGATGTTCGTCGAGCTCGACTCGCCGGCCGGCGCGTTCATGTACATCGGCGCGAACACCGACGGCGAGACCAAGCCCGGCTACATCATGGCGACGAGTTGCAGCATCAGCGTGCCGACCGACATCAGCACGATCTCGATGAGCTATCCGACGGTGGACATGCTGATGACCGTCACCGGCACGCACTAACAGCTTCTACCAGTCGATCGAACCGTCGTCGGTATCGCGACCGCCGACGATCTGGATCTTCATCGTCTTGGTCTTGCCCTTCGGACCCACGGCTTTGATCACGTGCGGGCCGGGCTTGAGCGGGAGGTGGGTCAACGGCGTCTCGCCGATGTTCTTGTCGTCGACGTAGATCGTCGTCTTCGCATTGGCGGTGATGCTGTAGAAGCCGTACCGCGAGAGCGCGCGAATCTCGTCGTGATCATCCGGCGCGGCATCCATCGGGATGTCCTGGATCGGCTTCTTGATCGCCGCGTCGGCGACCGGCGCGAAGGCCGCTCCGTTGTTCGACGTCCTCGAACCGAGGAACGAGATCACGAGGAAGACGCCGAGCCCGAGTGCGGCAAAGATCGCGAGCGCGACGACCGTGTTGCGCAGACTCTTCCAGCGGTGCGACGCGAGGAGGTTCGTCCCGTCGTCCGCCATCCACGAATCGGCGCCGACGTCCTCGGTGAGATCGAGGACCTTTTCGAGCTCGACTGTCTGCACCGGAACCTGCGCCTGGATGCGGCCCGTGCCCGGCGAGTGCACGATCATCGACGGGACGGGAAGTTGTTGGGTCGGGGTCTTCGGGCGCGGCGCGGCCTGCTGCATCTCGCCGCTCGTCGCGGGAAGTGCGGGGATCGGAGGCGGCGTCGCTTGCGGGACGCGCGCCGGGATCGAGACCGGTGCGGCGCTCGGATCGTCCGCGGCCTTGAGGATCTCGTCGCGCGAGGCCATCTCGTCGCCGAAATCGGTGAACAACAGGCGCGCGAGCTCCTGCGCCGAAGCGGGCCCGCCGAGGGTGGCGACCGATTGCTTGATCGCGTTGCCGAAATCTTGTGCGGTGTCGAAGCGACCGGCGGGGTCGCGCGCCATCGCTTGCAGCAGCGCCGCGCGCATGCCGGCCGGAAGATCTGGGCGACGCTCGCGGATCTCCGGGATGGGCTCCTCGGTGATCGCCTTGAACGTGAGGAAGTCGGAGTCGCGATGGAACAGGCGACGGATCGCGAGCATCTCGTACATCACGACCGCGAGCGCGAACACGTCGCTGCGCCGATCGAGAGGTTTGCCGAGGATCTGCTCGGGCGACATATAGGCGTTCTTGCCTTTGACCGTGCCGGTGCGCGTGCGCGAGTTCGCGCCGCGCGCCTTCGCGATGCCGAAATCGAGCAGCTTCACGAAGCCGTCGCCGGTGACCATGATGTTCGGCGGGGAGACATCGCGGTGGACGACACCGAGGAGGTTGCCCTGCCCATCGCGCGCTTCGTGCGCGGCGTGGAGGCCCTCGCACGCTTGCATGATGATGCCGGCGACGACGCGGTAGTCGAGCATCTTTCCGGACTTCGAGAGCCGCGTCATCATCCGCGAGAGCGGGACGCCGTGGAGATACTCCATGGCGATGAACCACGTGCCGCCGAACTGCCCGAACGAGAGGACGTGGCAGACATTCTTGTGGACGAGCTTCGACGCGAGGTCGGCTTCGTCGCGGAACATCTGGACGAAGTGCTCGTCCTCCGCGAGGTGCGGGAGGATCCGCTTCAACACCATCACGTCTTTGGCGCCCGCGATCGTGTTCGACTGAGGTCGCGCAAGATAGATCTCGGCCATACCGCCAGTCGCGATCTTCGCGAGCAGCTGATAGGACCCGAAGTCTCTGGCGTCGCGGGGCACGAGAGTCCCCGCCGGAATCGTCACGACTTCTAGTATGCCCGAACGAAATCCGCGATTTAAGTGCGAGATGCACTAAGCGAGATCTGGGCGATATCTCCCGACATGACGCGGCCTACCAGGGCCTCCTGGACGTGTGACGCTCCCTGGCATAGCCATTGCCGGCGCCCCGGTCCCGTTCGAATTGGGCTCACTGCCGCCTGCCGCTCGTGCCGCCGCAACCACCGGCGTTGATCGCCGTCGCAGGTAGCGAATCCAGCCTCGCAGCGAACCGTCATCCAGATCCGACGGGCGGCGGGGCGATCACGTAATCGTAGTAGGCGCTCGGGTCTCCCATCTTACCGTCCATCGCCGCACGCGCGACGTTGAACATCTCCCGCGCAGTTACGTAGTGAAGGCGAAATCCGTCACGCGTTTGCGCGTGCAGAGCGGCGTGCAAATTCCGTCCACCCTCGCCGAGCAGCGACGCAGCCGTACTCTCGATCGCACCGTGCGTGTGGACCTTCACGAACACCCACTCGGGGCGCCCCTCGATGTGGATCGCTTGATCGATCCAGCTCTTCACGCGCGCCGAGGTCGGTGGATCACCGCCGGTGATCGCGCCGTTCTCGAGCCGCATGCCGAGACCTTTGCGTACGAGCGAGAGCGGTCCGGTGATCATCAACAACCGATCGTCGTACATCGCGCCGACGCGAGCCCGCTCGCCGTGCTCGTAGCTGCGCCGCTTCGAGAGGTCACCATCGGGCCAGTAGATCTGGTTGACCTTGTCGGGCTGACACGGATCGGGCGCCGACGGAAACGTGAGGTCCGCGTAGCACCCGAGCCGGTGCAGCACGAGCAGCTCGTCGTCGACGCCGCACCACTTACGATCGGGTCGGCTGTTCGCGAGGCTCCAGTTGCCGTGAATGAAAGCCCACTTGTACTTGCCCTTCGCGTCGCGCGAGATGTGGCCGTGCTGTGCGAACGTTTGGAGGGTCTCGTTCAGCTTCTCGGTCAGTGTCGCCGCGGTGTCTCCGTCGTGATGGAGATGAACCTCGACTTCGCCGAAGCCTTGCTTCACGAGGCCGGCGAGCTGGTCCATGAAGTGCGGGCGATATTCTTCGCCGGGAAAGAAGAAGCCGTGGCGCGGCGGGCGGCCGTTCGAATCGCGGAACTCGCCGAGCGCCGGATAGCCTTTGACCCACGCGTCGACGCGCGCCATGCCGGTCGCATCATCGGCGTGTCCATGGAGTGGTTCGTAGTGATCGCAGAGCGCGAACAGCAAGTGCGCATCACCGCGCGTGCGCGGGGTACGAGCTCGCCTCGCGATGTGGCGCGCGTAGTCCGGCAGCCACTGGTGGAGGTTCTTCTTGCGAAGTCGGGAAAACACGGGTCAGCGCGAGGATAGAGGATCGATGCTAAAATAGAGTGTCGTGATGGATCTCTATCGGCCGCTACTCGCGAAGGTATTGTTTCCTGCGTTCGAGGCGGTGCGCGGTCGCCCGACGGTCGGGTTGCTCCAGTATCTGCACACCACCGAGCGTTGGTCGATCGATGCGCTACGCGATCTTCAACTGGGCTTCCTTCGCAGGTTACTCCGCCACGCCTACACCCACACCGCGCACTACCGCGAAGTCATGGATGCGGTGGACCTTCGCCCCGAGGATGTCGAATCGGTCGACGATCTCCAGCGCCTGCCGCTGCTCGATCGCGCGACGCTGAACGCGACGCTGAACACGCGTCTGTCCGCAGCGCCCCCGTTCGCGACGATCACGAAGATGTCGAGCGGCACGACCGGCGAGCCCGCCGTGGTGAAGTACAACGCCGAATCGCGGCACTGGCGCGATGCCGGGCGATGGCGCGGCTATGGCTGGGCCGGTTACGAGATCGGCATGCGCGCGATGCACTACTGGGGTGCGGGACCGAAGGTCACGAGCTTGACGAAGCGCTCGAAGATGTCGCTCGACCACGCGCTCAAACGCGAGCTCTATGTCGATTGCACGCCGCGCAGCGACGCCGCGTTGACCGACGCGGTCGAGAAGTTTCGCGCGTACAAACCGAACGTGATCGTCGCGTACGCCGCGGGTGCGGCGGCGCTCGCGCGCTTCGTCAATGCGAAGGGCCTGCGCGACTGGCGCGACACGCCCGTGATCGTCGCCGCGGAGCGGTTGTGGCCCGATGACCGCGACGAGATCCAGCGCGCCTTCGGCCCCGCGTTCGAGACCTACGGTGCGCGCGAGGTCCAGCTGATGGGTGCGGAGTGCGAAGCCCACGACGGGCTGCACACCACGATGGAGACGCTGATCATCGAGCTCGTGGTCCGCGAGCCCGACGGCGTGATGCGCATCGCGAAGCCCGGCGAGACCGGCGAAGTGGTGGTGACCGACCTCCACAACCTCGCGGGCCCGCTGATCCGCTACGTCACGGGTGACCTCGCGGTCCAACACGATGCGACGCCGTGTGCGTGCGGTCGCAACCTCGTCAAGATCGGGCCGATCGAAGGCCGCATCACCGAGACGCTGCGCGACGGCGT
Organism: Kofleriaceae bacterium; assembly: GCA_043780895.1. Classification (GTDB taxonomy): domain Bacteria; phylum Myxococcota_A; class Polyangia; order Haliangiales; family Haliangiaceae; genus JABFXX01. The sequence continues at coordinate 45,524 of JAYWCI010000124.1, forward strand.
GGGCAACCCGGTCAGCGGTCTGGTGTTCAGCATCCTGTTCGCGCTGATCAGCTACGAGGCCAAGCAGTTCCAGGTCGTGCAACGCGTCGACGGCACCGTGCAGTTGAAGCTGGTGCTGGTGCAAGGCCCCGCCTTGACCGAGGCGACCGAAAAGGCCGTGCACGACTTCGCCGCGAAGTACTTGCCCGGGGTCCCACTCGTGATCCGGCTGGTCGACGAAATTCCGCTCACCGCGGCGGGCAAACGCAGAGTGGTCGTCGTCGAGAAGTGAAGCGGCTCGCGTTCACGCTCCTGGTCGGGCGTGGTCGCTTGGATGGCCGGGCGACCCGCCCTCACGTCGGCGGAAAACGGCGGGATCATGGGCGTCGCGTTGCCCTGGCGGTATGGTGCGTCCGTGCGTTGTCCTCTCGTGCTCGTGACTGGGTTTCTTGGCGCGGGCAAGACCACGCTCGTGAACCGCTTGCTCGCGCGCCGCGCCGCACGGGGCACGCTTGGCAAGCTCGGCGTGATCGTCAACGAGCTCGGTGAGGTCGGCATCGACGGCGCGTTGCTCGGCGATAAGGCGGCGCGCCAGGTCGAGCTCCCGGGCGGCTGCGTGTGTTGCGTGCTCGGCGACGATCTCGATCGCACGCTGCTCGATCTCGTCGCGACGAATCCCGATCTCGATGCGATCGTGCTCGAGACGACCGGCGTCGCCGAACCCCTGCCGATCGCGTGGGCGGTGCGGCGCGAGCCGGTCGCGAGTGCGGTGCGGCTCGCGATGGTGGTCGCGCTCGTCGATGCGACGCACTTCATCAGCGCGACCAAGTTGACCGCGGCGGTCGGCGCGCAGGTCGCGTACAGCGATGTCTTGCTCGTGACCAAGGCCGAGCTCGCCGGCGAAGACGCCACCGCCGCCACGATCGCCGCCGCGATCGAGCTCGCCCCCCGCGCACAGATCTTGGTCGGCACTACCGACGAGCACGTCGCGTGGCTCGAGCAAGTGCTCGCAGATCCCGAGGTCGAGCACACGCCGACCGGCCCCGAAGATCACGATCATGCGGGTCACGACCACCACGGCATCTCGACGCTCGCGCTCCCGATTCCAGGCGCGATCGATCTCGAGGAGCTCGAGGACCAGCTCGCCGAGCTGCCGGCGGAGTACGTCCGGATCAAGGGCATCGCTGCCACCGGCAGTGGCTGGGTCGCGTTCCACCGGGTCGGCCTGCGGGTCTCGAGCGAGCCGCTCCCCGGTCCGCCCGATGGATTTGTCGCGAATCAGGGCCGGATCGTCGCGCTCGGCCGCGACCTCCGGCACGATCGGCTCGCCGCGTGTGTCCATGCGGCACTGTCATGAGACTCGCTGTCCTAGCTTCGCTGCTCTCGCTCGCTGCAGGTACGGCTTGCGACAACAGTGTCATCGCGGTCAAGAACACGCCCGACGCGGACTACAACCACGCGAACCTCGTCACGGCCGTCGACGTGTTCATTGCGTCGAAGCGGACGCCCGCCGCGTACGCCGATCTCGCAAAGAAGGTCACCAGCATCCGGCCCGGCATGGATGCCACGGTCGCCGCCGAGGCCGAGCGCCGGATGATCGTGCTCGCGCTCGATCCGATGACCCAGTTCAAAGACCGCAGCATGGCGGAGCAGACCCAGGCGCTCGCGCTCACGGTGTGGCCGACCCTGCTCGCACCCGCGATCGAAGCCGATCAACTCGATCGTCTGGCCGATCCCAAGGCATCCCTGATTCCGCCGAAGGCCGGCGAGGATCAAGCCGCGTACATCTTGCGGCTGTGCGCGACCGCGCTCGAGCGCACGTGCAAGCACGCGGTGCCCGAGCTCCAGGCGAACATCGTCGCGGCGCTCGCGACCCGGCGCGCGACCGAGCGCGTGCGGACCGCGATCAGCGAGTGCCTCGAGTGCTCGAGCGAAGGTGCCGATCCAGGGTGGAGGGCGGCGGTCGCGGGCTGGGAAGCGCTCGATCGCATCGCCGCCGATTCGCTCACCGATATCGAAGCCGCCGCGGATCCGGATAACTGGCCGCGCGCGGGTGCGGCCTCCGACGAGGATCCGGGCCTCGCCGAAGCCGAGCTGACACTGCGTGGCGACGTCGTGGTCAACGGCCATGCCTACGGCCCGAACCAGCAGCGCATCGACGTGCTCAAGGAATTGCGCGGCGCGGGCACCGTGATCGCGCTGCACTTTCATCCCGATCAGACGCTCGCTCAAGTCCGCGCCGTCCTCGTCGATGCGCGCAAGGCCGGCGCGCAGCGCGTCGCGGTGATCGCGCGCGAGTCGGTGTACCCGTATCGCCGTCGCGTCTACTGGGTCGCGGATGGCAGCGGGTTGCGCGCGAACCTCCGCACGACCGATTCGCTCCAGCTCCTCCTCCACGCGATCGACGAGGTCGCGGGCCCCGGTACCGTGGCCCGTGTCGACTGAGGTCGTCGACGAGCGCTCGGTTCACTACGCGCTCGTCCATCACGAGCGCGAGGAGGCGCACCGCACGCTCTCGCGCGGAGTCATGTTGCTGGTCTCGCTGCCGGTCGTCACGGTCGCGCTGCTCGTGCTCGGCGGGCTACTGAGCTCCTACGGCCCCGTGTTGATCACGTTCGTGTACTGCATCGTCGCCGGCCCATCGGCCCTCGTGATGACGAGCCTCGGCTTGATGCAGTCGCGCGCGGCGAACAAGAAGCTCACCGCGCTCGATCGCGAGCGGCTGCCCGAAGCACGCCTGCTGCGCTAGCAGACGGTCAGGATAGCGGAGCTGGCTTGATCGACGTGATGTGGAGCGAGCTCTCGGCGCTCGTCTCGATCGTCACGCGATCGCCTGCGTTGAAGCGAGGCACGAGCTCTGCCGGACCTTGAAAGTGAAGGTCGACGAGGTTATCGAGATCGAGCTCTTCACCTTCTTCATCGAGTGCGCGCTCGATATCGAGGCTGATCTTCGCGACCTGCCGAGCGGCAATATGCTCGAAACGCGTCGTCATCGTGTGGAGCTCGATCGTCCTGATCACTCCCACCACGCGCAGACCGATGTCGGCCGCCATGAACCCATGGTCTCAAGCTTGCGGTGGCAATTGAAGCTCGATGCCGTCCAAAGCGCGCGCCACGAAGATGACGTCCTCATCACCTTCGACGGTGAGTAGGTGTGAGCTGCTTTGTGCGTACACGAGCTCGTCGCCCGGGCGGTAGAGCTTGCCGTCGAGGTCCCGCAAGGTTCCGGCGAGGACGATGCTGTGCTCCTCACCGCGATGCATGTGCGGGGGAAACGTACTGCCAGGCTTCATCCGGACGATACCGCAGTCCGCATTCACGACCGACGGACCTGCCGCGAAGTGGATGAGGAAGATGCCCGGTGCCTCTTCGCCCCACGAGGACTCGCGCTCGCAGAGGCCTAGGAGCTCGCGGGTCCGGTCGACCGCGAGGTCGAAGATCTCGGCAAAGCGCTTCGCGAACCGCTCGAACGGACCCGCACCGACCGAGGCCATCAGGCGCTTCTCGAGGTCGACCGGGGGATTGATCGGCATCACGAACGACGACAGGAGTGCGTGCGTGCCCTCGCGCAGGGCAACGAGCTGGGCGGCGAGCGTGGGGTTGGCCTCGATCGCCTGCTCGACCGCCTCGGCCTCGTCACCTTCGAGGATGCCCAGGGCGTGGAGTGGGAGTAGCTCTTCGAGGTCAAAGGTCGACGAGCTCATTGCCCACCTCCCATTCCCTCACGAAGCCGGGTCAGGCCAGCGGCGAGACGCGACTTCACGGTCCCGATCGGTTTGGCGATCTTCGAAGCGATTTCAGAGCACGACAGGCCGTCGAAGTAGGCGAGCTCGACGACCTGGCGCTGCTCGTCGCCGAGGCTCCCGAGAGCATCGCGTACCCGCGCGTGATCGGGGCTCGATTTTTCGCGCTCGTCTACGACGACCTCGAGACCGGCGTCGCCGGCATTCCGCGACACGCGCGCGGATTTTTGGTGGTCGAGACAGCGAGAACGCATACGGATTGCAAGCCAGGTACGAACGCGACCGCGCTTTGGATCGAAATCCTTGGCCGCTCGCCAGGCTTCCAAAAAAACGTCGTGTAGGAGGTCCTCCGCCTCGCGGCGCTCGCGGACGATCCGGACCGCGAGACCGAGCAGCAGGGCCGCGTGACGCGCATACAGCGTTGCCAGAGCCTGCCGATCTCCTTCGGCCATGGCCCGGACCAGCCCGGCGTCTTCGGCGTCATCGCCGCTCTCCATCGGGTTGCAACGTATCACGGCTTTGGTCTGGCCGCCGCGCGTGGTAAATGCCCGTGCTTGCTACGAGACGTTGTCCGTGCCGAAGCGACTGAACGCACCTGGACCCAGGGTGTCCAGCTTGCCCGCGACCAGAGGGTGGTCGGCCGTGGAAAATCGGGTGGCGAGCTCGAGCTCGATGTCCGGGTCCCCGGCAAGCCGACGCCCTTCCATGTCGTGCTCAACGTCGAGCACGAAGAGTGGGAATGCGATTGCGCGACCAAGGAGGCGGTGTGCTCGCACGTGGTCGCGGCGGTGCTCGCGACCGAGCAGGCGGGCGGCGAGATGCCGACCTCGAAGCGCGCGTCTGCGACCGTGCGCTACCTGCTCGAGCCCGATCCGGCCGGCGTGAAGATCACGCGCGAGCTCGTGACCGATGATCAATCGACGATCCTCAAGGGATCGATCATGTCGTTGCTCGCTTCGGGCAAGGCCTCGGCGATCGCGACCGAAGAGTGCGACCTCATCGTCGACCGGTTGCTCGGTGAACGCAGCCGGCCGATCACCGGCGACAAGCTCGATCTGGTGCTCGGCGCGCTGTCCGATGCGACCGACGTGCGCTGGCGCGGCGAGAAGGTCACGACCAGCAACGAGCCCGTGATGCCTCGCGCGACCGTCGACGATTGGCAAGATGGCGTCCGGGTCAAGATCATCGCGGACCCGTCGGTGGCCGAGGTCGCGGCGGTCGGCATGGTGCTCACGCACGATGCGATGTTGCGGCCGATCGGAGCGATCGATCTTTCGGGCGCGCGCCTCGAAAAACTTCCGCAGCAGTTCGAGGTCGGCAAGAAGGCCGTGCCCGAGCTCCTGACCAAGACGATTCCCGCGCTCGCGCAACGCATCGAGATCGATATCCGCGCGAAGAAGCTCCCGAAGCTCGGCGCGAAAGAAGAGCCGCGGATGCAGATGGAGGTGTCGCAAGACGGCGACACGCTCACGGTGTTCCCGCTGCTCGTGTACGGCGATCCGCCGCGCGCGCGTGTCGATGGCCGCACGATGGTGTATCTCAACGGCGCGCTGCCGATTCGCGACGAGGACACCGAGCGCCAGCTCGTCCATCGGTTGCGCGACGAGCTCAACCTCGTGCCCGGTCGCCGGGTCTCGCTCGTCGGACGCGAAGCGTTCGTGATGCAGCAAGGGCTCTCGGGTTGGTTGCGTCACGACGCGCGGAGCGCCTCGGTCGGCAAGCTCGCCGCGCTCCAGGTCCGGCTCGACATCCAGGGCAACAAGCTCGAGGTCGAGCTCTACGGCACCGACGGCACCACGACCGCATCGGTCTCGGCCGCGTTGCGCGCATGGCAAGCGGGCATCGATGTCGTGCCGCTCTCCGGCGGTGGCTGGGGACGCGTCCCGAAGGAGTGGTTCGATCAGCACGGCGAGCGCCTCGCCGATCTGCTCGCGGCGCGCACCGGGGACAAGAAGGTGCCGATCTACGCGCTGCCCGATCTCGCGAAGCTCGCGGCCGACCTCGATCAACCGCCACCGCCCGAGCTCGAGCGCTTGCGCCCGTTGCTCGCGGGCTTCGAAGGCATCCCGCACGCGAACGCCGAGCCCGGCTTCGTCGGCGAGCTTCGCCCGTATCAGCAATCTGGAATCGACTGGCTCGTGTTCTGCCGCGAGGCCGGCCTCGGCTGCGTGCTCGCCGATGACATGGGCCTCGGCAAGACGATCCAGGCGCTCGCGGTGATCCCGAGCAAAGAGAAGACGCTCGTCGTGTGCCCCAAGAGCGTGCTGTTCAACTGGATGGCCGAGATCGAGAAGTTCCGCCCCGACCTGCGGGTCTCGACGTATGCGGGCACGCGCCGCGCGCTCGATACCTCGGCGGACCTCGTGCTCACGAGCTATCCGATCCTGCGCAACGACATCGACGAGATCGGCAAGGTCGCGTGGGACGCGGTGATCCTCGACGAGTCGCAGACGATCAAGAACCCCGATTCGCAGGTCGCGCGCGCGGCGTACAAGCTCAAGGGCTCGTGGAAGGTCACGCTCTCCGGTACGCCGGTCGAGAACCGCCTCGACGAGCTGTGGAGCCAGCTCCACTTCACGAACCCGGGCCTGCTCGGTGGCCGCGGTGACTTCATCGAGCGCTGGGCGGAGCCGATCAACCTCGGCGATCGCGCTGCGGGTGCACGCTTGCGCGAGCGCATCCGGCCCTTCGTGCTGCGTCGCCTCAAGAAGGATGTCGCGAAGGAGCTGCCGCCGCGGACCGACGCGATCATGTACGTCGAGCTCGAGGAGTACGAGCGGGTCACGTACGACGCGATCCGCGCCGCGACCCAGCGCGAGATCGTGAAGCTGCTCGAATCCGGTGGTGGCGTGATGCAGGCGCTCGAAGCCTTGCTGCGCTTGCGCCAGGCCGCGTGTCACACGGCATTGTTGCCCGGCGGTTTGCGCTCCGGCCCCGCGCCGCAGTCCTCGTCGAAGATGGAGCGGCTGATGGACGCGCTCGCCGATGCGGTCGCGGATGGCCATCGCGCGCTGGTGTTCTCGCAGTGGACGTCGCTGCTCGATCTCATCGAGCCACACCTCGACAGCGCGAACACCAAGTTCGTGCGGCTCGATGGCTCGACCCAAGATCGCGCCGCGGTCGTCAACCAGTTCCAGGCCGAGGATGGTCCGCCCGTGATGTTGCTCTCGCTCAAGGCGGGCGGCACCGGCCTCAACCTCACCGCCGCGGATCACGTGTTCCTCGTCGATCCGTGGTGGAACCCCGCGGTCGAAGATCAGGCCGCGGATCGTGCGCATCGTATCGGCCAGGACAAGCCCGTGATGGTCTATCGCATGGTCGCGCGCGATACCGTCGAGGAGCGCATCCTCGAGCTGCAGGCAAAGAAGCGCGGCCTCGCGGATGCGGCACTCTCGGAAGCCGGCGGCGCGACCGCGATCACGCGCGACGATCTCCTGGCGCTGCTCGCTTAGCGCGCCGGTCGAGTCAGGTTCGGTCCGTTTTCCGGCAGTGTCGCGGCGCCGCCGCGGCCGCGATTAGGCGCTACACTCGAAGCTATGCCGGTCTTCCGGCTCGATGATCGACTCGTCTTTCCGCCGGTCCACCTAGCCGAGGACGGCCTCCTCGCGCTCGGTGGCGACCTGCGACCCGAGCGCTTGATCCTCGGCTACTCGCAGGGCATTTTTCCCTGGTACGCGGAGAACCTGCCGATCCTGTGGCACTCGCCCGATCCGCGCATGGTGATGACCACGAGGGACCTCGTGATCCAGCGCAGCCTGCGCAAGCAGATCAAGCGCAAGCCGTATCGGCTCGCCCTCGACACCGCATTCGAGCAAGTCCTGAGGGGCTGCAGCGCCGCGCCGCGGCCGGGCCAGACCGGGACCTGGCTGATTCCCGAGATGGTCGACGCGTACGGCAAGCTGCACGAGCTCGGCTTCGCACACTCGATCGAAGCGTGGGACGGCGATCAGCTCGTCGGTGGGTTGTATGGCGTGTCGCTCGGCGCCGCGTTCTTCGGCGAATCGATGTTCGCGAAGGCACCGGATGCGTCGAAGATCGCGTACGCGGCGATCGTGCGGCAGCTCGAGCTCTGGCAGATTGGCCTGATCGATTGCCAGGTCCACACCGATCACCTCGAGCGGTTCGGCGCACACGAAGTGCCGCGTCAGAAGTACCTCGATCTCCTGAAGGTCGCACTCGACGAACCGACCAAGCGCGGCCGCTGGAGCTTCGAGATGTCGCTCGACGAGTTCGCCACGACGGGCGGCATGATGGGTCATGTCGACGCGCCAGCGGTCAGGCCGGTAGCACCGGTTGCAGCTCGGCGATGATCGTCTGGGTGACGACAGGGTGGAGGGCGCCGGCGAGCGACAGGATGAACGTCATCAAGTCGCCGCGGTTGTGGGTCCACAACGCGGCGTGCAGGGCGAACCCCTTCGCCGTGCGGATCGCGGCGCGCGCGCCGAGGTCGGCATAGACCAGCTCGCGCGTCGAGACCAGGCGCTTCGCGATCGCAGCGAGAGGCCCGGGCACGTAATCTTCGAGCAGCTCGCCGAGCGCCGCCTTCGTCGCGGCATCGAACACGGTGCCGACGATCGGATCGGCGAACACCGGGAGCGGATGCGGACCCTCGAGCAGCTGGCCGCTCGGCGCGAACGTCGCGACCTGGGCATAGAGCGGCGCACCGAAGTAGACCTGCGCGCGGCCTCCGGTGAGCGTGCGATAGGGATCGCGGCGCTCGTAGCCGAGCCCGTCGATCACGGCGCGCTCGACTCCGTCGCGCACTTCGCAGAAACCGCGGTCGAACGCGACCCGCGTGTGTGGTGCGGGGGCGAAATCGACCGCGACCGGATCGCGGGCGAGCCGCATCGCGCGGTCGAGTACGTCCGCACAGAATTCGGTCTCGCTGCCGGTCGCGCGAAAGGATCGCGCGAGCGCGGCGAACAGCGCGGGCGTCGGGTACGGGCCGGCATAGCGAAGCGCGGTGAGGCCGGCATCGCGCGCGCGTTCCGCGATGAAGTTGAGCAACAACGCGCCGCTTCCGGGCGGCAGCTTCGCGGGCTCGGCGATGATCGGGAGCTCGCTGGGCCGGTCGAAATCGAGCGCCGACATCGCGGTCAGCGGCTCTCCGGCAACATCGCAGATGATGAACGCGTCTCCGATCAGGGGATGGTTCTCGGCTTCACACGAGATCACGAGGTCGCCTACAGCGAGATCCACGCCCCGGAGCTTTGCACGCTGGCACCGGGTTTGGCACATTCGCCCCCCGTATGAAGTTAGGCGTCGTCCAGGAGACCAGGCCCGAAGAACGGCGTGTCGCGGCATCGCCCAACGTGGTGGGAAAGTGGGTCCAGGCGGGTTGGTCCGTGGTCGTCGAGACGGGTGCGGGCGCGGCGGCGAACTTTCCGGATACGCAGTTCGTCGCAGCTGGAGCCCTGATCGTCGATCGCGTGACCGCGTGGCACGCCGATGTCGTGGTCAAGGTTCGTCCGCCCCAGGACAGTGAAGTCGATCAGCTGAGCGAAGGCGGCACGCTGATCTCGTTCCTGTATCCCGCGCAGAACGAAGCGCTGCTCGCCAAGCTCGCGGCTCGCAAGTTGACCGTGCTCGGGATGGATCAAGTGCCGCGCATCAGTCGCGCGCAGAAGATGGATGCGCTGTCCTCGATGGCGAACATCTCCGGCTACCGCGCGGTGGTCGAGGCGGCGAATCGGTTCCCGAGCTTCTTCACAGGTCAGTTCACGGCGGCCGGCAAGGTCGCACCCGCGAAGATCCTGATCATCGGCGCGGGCGTCGCCGGACTCGCGGCGCTCGGTGCGGCGAAGGGCATGGGCGCGATCGTGCGCTCGTTCGACGTGCGCGCTGCCGCCGAAGAACAAGTGAAGTCACTCGGTGGTGAGTTCCTCACCATCACGATGAAAGAATCGGGCGAAGGCGCGGGCGGCTACGCGAAGGAGATGAGCAAAGAGTTCATCGACGCGGAGTACGCGCTGTTCCGCGCCCAGGCCAAAGAGTGCGACATCGTCATCACCACCGCGCTGATCCCGGGCAAGCCGGCACCTAAGCTGTGGCTGCGTGACATGGTCGAGCTCATGAAGCCGGGCTCGGTCGTCGTCGATCTGGCGGCAGAGCAGGGCGGCAACTGCGAGTACACCGTGCCGGGCCAGGCCGTCGTCGAGCACGGCGTCACGATCATTGGATTTACGGATCTGCCGAGCCGCATGGCCTCGGTGTCGAGCGACCTCTACGGCATGAACCTCTGGCACTTCATCGAAGAGCTGGGCGGTGCCGCTAACTTCAAGATCGATCACGACAACGATGCGGTGCGCCCCGCGCTCGTGCTCGAGCAAGGTGAGAAGAAGTGGCCGGCCCCGGTGATGGCGAAGAAAGCCGAAGCGCCCAAGCCGGCTCCCGTCGCGCCGAAGCTGCCGTCCGAATCGCTGGCACCGCCCGCGAAGATCCACGGTCATGGCGGCCCGAAGATGAAGGCGCCGGCGGGCGGTGGCCTGCTCGCGGTGATCGGCCTGCTCGCGGCGATCGCATGGGTCGTGTTGCGGCTGACCAAGGGCAGCGCGCACGTCTCCGAAGATTCGTTCGTGCTCGTCCAGCAGCTCACGGTCTTCGTGATGGCGGTGATCGTCGGCTGGCAGGTGGTGTGGAGCGTTTCCCCCGCGCTGCACACGCCGCTGATGAGCGTCACGAACGCGATCAGCGGCATCATCGTGGTCGGTGGCATCATGGGTGGCACCGGAGAGCTGCACGCCTCGGCCGCGGTCGCGATCATCGCGACCGCCTTTGCCACGATCAACATCGCCGGTGGATTCCTCGTGACGCGACGCATGCTCGCGATGTTCAGGAAGTAAGACGATGAACCTCGCGCATATCCTCGTTCTCGTCGGCTACCTCGTTGCCGGCGTCTTGTTCATCCTCGCGCTCCGCGGGTTGTCGACGCAGGAGACCGCTCGCCGCGGCAATCTGTACGGCATCATCGGCATGCTGATCGCGATCGGCACCACGCTGAGCGTGACCAGCGACCTCACGCATCCCCTCATCGCGGTCGCGATCCTCGGCGGTGCGGCGATCGGCGCCATCATGGCGTTGCGCGTCGGCATGACGCAAATGCCGGAGCTCGTCGCGATGCTGCATAGCTTCGTCGGCGTAGCCGCCGTCCTCGTCGGCTACTCGCTCCAGTTCGCGGACATTTCGGCCAAGCCCGAGCTGATCGAAGTCTTCATCGATGTCGTGATCGGATCGATCACGACCACCGGATCGATCCTCGCGTTCATGAAGCTCAGCGGCCGCGTGTCGGGCAGACCGCTGCTCCTGCCCGCACGCCACTTCGCGAACCTCGCGATGCTCACCGCGATCGGCGTGTTCGGCGTGCTCTACGCGAGCGATCACGAGACCTGGGCCCTCGCGGGTGCCACTGGGGTCGCCTGCGTGCTCGGCGTTCACCTCGTCGCTGCGATCGGCGGCGCGGACATGCCGGTCGTCGTCTCGATGCTCAACAGCTACTCGGGTTGGACCGCCGCTGCGGCCGGCTTCATGTTGAAGAACGATGCGCTGATCATCACCGGCGCGCTCGTCGGCAGCTCCGGCGCGATCCTGAGCTACATCATGTGCCGCGCGATGAACCGTTCGATCTGGAACGTGATCTTCGGCGGGTTCGGCGCGGCGCCTCCGAAATCGGCGACGAAGGGCCCGGCGCAACCGGCGGGCGATGTTCAGGAGATCACCGCACCCGATCTCGCGACCACGCTGCTCGGCTCGAAGAACGTCGTCATCATCCCGGGCTACGGCATGGCCGTCGCGCGCGCCCAGCATGCGGTGCGCGAGCTCACCGAAGTACTCCGGGGCAAGGGCATCACCGTCCGCTTCGCGATCCATCCGGTCGCCGGTCGCCTGCCGGGGCACATGAACGTGCTCCTCGCGGAAGCGAACGTGCCGTACGACATCGTCCTCGAGATGGACGAGATCAACCACGACTTTCCGACGACCGACGTCGCGATCGTGATCGGCGCGAACGACATCGTGAACCCCGCGGCCGAAGACGATCCGACCTCACCGATCGCGGGCATGCCGGTGCTCCAGGTCTGGAAGGCCAAGCTCGTGATCGTGAACAAGCGGTCGCGCGGTGCGGGCTACGCCGGCATCGACAACCCGTTGTTCTACAGGCCGAACACGAAGATGCTGTTCGGCGATGCCAAAGACGCGATCGAAAAGGTCGTCGCGGCGCTCAAGGCTTAGCTACGCGAGCTTCTTGACGAGCGCGAGTGCGTCGTCGACGTGCTTGCCGACGCGGATCTGCGACTCGAACCGGCTCTTGCAGACCCCCGTCTTGTCGAACACGAACGTGACGCGACCGGGGATGAAGCCGAGCGTCTTCTTGATCCCGAACGCCGCGCCTGCGTTGCCGTCGACGTCGCTCAGCAGCGTGAACGGCAGCCGATGGTTCTGCTTGAACGACGCGTGCGATGCCCCGTCGTCGCGCGAGATGCCGAGGACCTCGGCGCCCGCGGCGGTGAAGTCCTCGTACGCGTCGCGAAACGAGCACGCTTCCTTCGTACAGCCCGGCGTCTCGTCCTTCGGATAGAAGTAGATCACCAACGTCTTGCCGAGCTTGTCCCGCAGCTTCACGGGACCGGACTCACCAATGACGGTTGCATCCGGCAACTGATCGCCGACATTCACCATGCGGTCAGCTTACGCCAGATCGAACGCGAGCACTTCACCTTCGGCCACACCCTCGATCCGGACGGTGCTCTCGTTCTCGAACGATGCGGCATCGCCGGCAGAGAGCTCCTTGCCATTGATCCGGACCGTGCCCTTCGCGACGTGGAGCCACGCACCACGGCCCGGTCCGATCGCGAGCTCGGCGGACTCACCCTCGGTGAACAGGCCCGCGTAGAGCTTCGCGTCGGTGTGGACCGTGATGCTGCCATCCTGGCCGTTCGGCGACGCGACCAGCTCGAGCTTGCCGCGCTTGTCGGCCTCGGTGAACAGCTTCTGCTCGTAGCCCGGCTTGATGCCCTGGGTGGTCGGGATGAGCCAGATCTGGAGGAAGTGGACCTCGTCCTTCTTCGAGCCATTGAACTCGCTATGCTGGATGCCGGTGCCCGCGCTCATGCGCTGCACGTCACCGGGACGGATCGTCTCGCCCGTGCCCATCGAATCCTCGTGCGACAGCTCGCCCTCGAGGACGTACGAGATGATCTCCATGTCGCGGTGCGAGTGCGCGCCGAAACCTTGGCCACCCGCGACGCGGTCATCGTTGATCACGCGCAGCGACCGGAAGCCCATGTGCTCGGGGTCGTGGTAGTCCGCGAACGAAAAGGTGTGATGCGAATCGAGCCAGCCGTGCTTGGCGTGTCCGCGGTCGGTTGCCTTGCGAATCGTCATCATGGGAATTTCCTGACCGACATGGTGGGCATCTGGAGGCTCCGCGGTAAGCCCGCAACAATGAAACGGTCTTTGCCTGTTCGGACAACAACCGCCAAAACGGCAGGAGTTGGACCGCTTTGGTGATGACGCTCGCGCCGTTCTTGACGACCAGAGTGCCGTCTTCTCCACGATCAGCCCGAGCTCCCAGCCCTCGCGATCGGCGTGCATCCGCAGGCGATCGAGGAGCGCGAGCCGAGCGCCGCGAGCAACAGCTCCATCGGGGTCGGGCCGGTCTTCGTCCCGCCGGCACTCTCGTGCTCGTCGGCGGTCAGGTGGTGACCGTTCGCGGTGATCGTCGGCCGCAGCGATGAGAGCCGTGCATGAGTGTGGTACGCATTCTTGGCGATGTGGCAGCCCTCCGAGCGGATCAAGCACGAGCTCCCGCCCGGGGCCTGGCCGACCGCCGAGCAGGCCTCGGAAGCGAGGCTGTTTCAACCGCTCGTGATCGGACCGCGGCTCGCACGCACGCGGACCTGGGTGCCAGCGATGGTGCCATGGCGCGCGACCGAGGACGGCTTCGTCACCAAGGACGTCATCGATTGGTACGTGCGCTTCGCGCAGGGTAAGCCCGGTGTGATCGTCGTCGAGGCGACCGGGATTCGCGATGTCGCCTCGGGCCCCTTGCTCCGCATCGGCCATGACCGGTTCGTGCCGGGCCTCGAGGAGCTGACCGCCGCCGTCAAGGCGGCGTCCGGTGGCCAGACCCTGCTGTTCATCCAGCTGATCGATTTCTTGTCGATCCGGCGCCGCCCGCCGCGCGAGAAGTTCTTCGCGCGGTTCCTCGAGATCACGGACCGGCATCGCGCGGCGCTCGGCAACGATGGTGGCGATGACGAGCTGCGCGCGCGCTTGGCCGCGCTACCCGAGGCCGAGCTCGAGCAGGTGCTCACGGCGCGCGAGCTCGACGATCTGCAGCGCGGTGCGCGCGAGCGTGTCACGGATACGCACGTGCCCGCGATCGCGGAGCTGCCGCGCGTGTTGCCGAAGCTGTTCGCCGATGCCGCCGGTCGCGCGATCGACGCAGGGTTCGATGGGGTCGAGCTCCACTTCGCGCACGCGTACACGATGGCCTCCTTCCTCTCCGCCTTGAACACGCGTAGCGACGGCTACGGGGGTTCGCGCGAGAACCGCGTGAAGTTGCCGCTCGAGGTCGCGGCGGCGGTCGCGGAGCGGGTCGCGGGGCGCGGCGCCGTCGGGTGTCGCTATCTCGGCGACGACGTGATCGAAGGCGGTAACCACATCGCCGACACCACCTGGATCGGCGTCGAGCTCGCGAAGGCGGGCCTCGATTTTCTCTCGATCTCCAAGGGCGGCAAGTTCGAAGATGCGAAGCAACCGAAGGTCGGTGCGTCGTCGTATCCGTACACCGGGCGCTCCGGCTACGAGTGCATGCCGACGATCTACTCGGATTCGCGCGGCCCGTTCGCGCGCAACGTGCCGCTCGCGGCGACGATTCGATCGGCGGTGCGCGAAGCAGGTTTCGGTACGCCGATCATCACCGCTGGCGGCATCTGCGAGTTCGGCCAAGCCGAAGCGATCCTGGAGCGCGGCGAAGCCGACTTCGTGGCCTCGGCGCGCCAGACGCTCGCGGATCCCGATTGGTTCGCCAAGATACGTCAGGGCGCAGGCGGCGAGATCCGGCGCTGCGAGTTCACGAACTACTGCGAGGCGCTCGACCAGCAACACAAGCAGGTCACCTGCAAGTTGTGGGATCGCGACGCCCTGGATGCTCCGGACGTGACGCTCGCTTCCGACGGAAAACGTCGTCTAGTTCCGCCACGTTGGCGCTGATCTCGGAATAGCGACAGCAAGGTCTGCGAAGCGGTCGTGACCGGTCAGATCACGCGCTTCGACGCGGCCTCTCGCGGGAGAGCCGCCAGCTGCGCTGGGCCACTCCTCTGAGCGCATGCGCCCGTTGGTGCACTACAGCGCGGCCGAGATTTCCTGGCCCCGATCTTTAACCTCGGAGACCCCGGCCATGCGCGCACAATTTGCGCAGCAGAAGTACTGCCCGCGCGCCTCGATGCCGTGGCCGATCATCGTGACTTTGCACTGCGCACAGCGTGGTGCGAGCGCGTGGATGGCGCAGGCGAACGAATCGAACGTGTGGTTCGTGCCACCGATCGAGACGTCGAAGCATTTGTCATATTCGTTGTGGCAGGTCTCGCACGTCTTCATGCGTCAGCAGAGAGCAAGGCCCATGCCTTGCACCCAACGCCCACATGGCGCGCGCATCGAAGCTGCGAATGGCCGTGATCGGGCAGGGGTATTTCGCGCAGGCCGCGATCTTGCCCGCGATCGAACAACTCGAGGATGTCGAGCTCACCGCGCTCGTCTCCGGTTCTCGCCACAAGCTCGACGAGCTCGGCGAGTACTACAACGTCAAGACACTCGCGACCTACGAGCAGCTCGATACGCTGTTCGCGAGTGGCAAGGTCGACGCGGTGTACATCGCGGTACCAAACGATCTGCACGCGCAGACCTGCATCCTGGCGGCACGTCACGGCGTCCACGTGTTGTGCGAGAAGCCGATGGCCCCGACCGACAGCGAGTGTCTCGCGATGATCAAGGCGTGCGAGCAAAAGCGCGTGAAGCTGATGGTCGCGTATCGCCTGCACTTCGAAGCGGCGAACCTCGTCGCGATCGAGCTCGCTCGCGGCGGCGAGATCGGGGAACCGCGGATCTTCAACTCCACGTTCGCGCAACAGGTGCGCGAGGGCAACGTGCGGCTGCAATCCCGGCGCGGCGAAGGGCCGCTCTACGATCTCGGCATCTACTGCATCAATGCGGCGCGCTATCTGTTCCGTGCCGAGCCGATCGAGATCACGGCGATGCGGTTCGCGAGCAACGATGCGCGGTTCTGCTCGGCCGACGAGGCCTGCGCGGTGACCATGCGATTCCCCAGTGATCGCGTCGCGCAGTTCACGTGCAGCTTTGGCGCGCACGAGCGGTCGCACTACGAGGTGATCGGGACCGAAGGCATGCTGTCGCTCACGAACGCGTACGACTACACGAAGAAGCAGTGCATGTACGTCGAGGGAAGCAACGGCACGCGCTCGCGCACGTTCGAAGAGCGCGACCAGATCGCGGCCGAGGTCGAGTACTTCGCGCGCTGCATCTGCGACGACGTCGAGCCCGAGCCGAGCGGCTGGGAAGGGCTCGCCGACATCAGGATCATTCAGGCCGCGCAGGTCGCGGCGCGGTTCGGCCGCAGCGTGCAGATCGAACCACTCGCGCGGCGAGCGCGCCCCGATCTGGGTCAGGCGATCAGTATGTCTCCACACGCGCCTCCGACCCTGGTCGACGTGATCGCGACGACGCGCTAACGTCGCGCCATGGATCCCGCGCACCTCGCGCTCCTCGGCGTCGCTGCCGCGGCCGGTGGCGTGGTGAATGCGGTCGCAGGTGGTGGCAGCCTGCTCACGTTCCCGGCGCTCGTCGCGTGTGGCATTCCGGCGGTCACGGCGAGCGCGACGAACACCGTCGCGATGTGCCCGGGTTACATGGGCGCGACGTACTCGCATCGGAGCAAGCTCGCGGGGCAGGGCGCGCGCGCGCTGAAGATCTTGCCGGCCGCGGCGATCGGTGGTGCGGTCGGCGCGTTCCTCTTGCTCCACACCGGCGAAGCAGCGTTCGACGTCGTGGTGCCGTTCCTGATCTTGTTCGCGGTGTTGTTGCTGGGCTTTCAGGAGCGCATTCGCGCGCGCGTCCACACGCTGATCAAGTCCGAGAACGTCGCGATTCCGATCGTCGGCATCGCTTCCATCTACGGCGGCTACTTCGGTGCCGGGCTCGGCGTGATCATCCTGTCGGCGCTCGCGATCGTGATCGACGACCTGCTCGTGCGCCTCAACGGGCTCAAGCAGGCGATCTCGCTCGCGGTCAACCTCACCGCCGCGGTCGTGTTCTTGATCATCGCGCCCCTCGATCCCGCGATCGTCGGGGTGATGGCGGTGTGCTCGCTGGTCGGCGGTACGATCGGTGGCGCGATCGCGACGCGGGTCTCGGCCAAGGTGCTCCGCGCGATGGTGGTCAGCATCGGCTTGGTCGTGTCGGCGATCTACTTCGTGAAGCTGGTCGAGCACTTCTAGAGCACCGACCGGATTGAATCCATCGCGATCACGCGGCCCTGGCGATGGGGATGGCAGCTGACGACTCGAGCCGACGTTGAATGACCTCGAAGTTG
>JAYWCI010000125.1:0-14210 GCA_043780895.1 Kofleriaceae bacterium
CAAAAGAATCTCGCGATCGATCGGTTGAACCTGGTCACGATCTCCGAGGCGCGGACGCTCGCGCAGACCGAGGCGACGCGCGCGGTCGCGCTCGTCAAACCACTCGTCACCACGGCGCGCTGGCGTGCGGTCCGCGATGTCGCAGCCGAGGCGCGCGCGCACGGGGTCGCGTTCGCCTTGCCCGCCTCGCCGCACACGTTGTCCCTCGAGCTCTCGCGCGATGGGCAGCGCGCGATCACCGCCGGCGATGACGGCTTGATCCGGATCTACGATCTCACCCGCAAGGAGTCGGTGCGCACGCTGTTCGACGCGCACGCCGCCACCCCCGCACGGTTTGGCGACGCCGAGCACACCGTCGTGTTGTTCCGCGATACGCACGTCACGCTCGTCGATGTCGCCTCGGGTGCGTATCGCGATGTCCACGCTCCGACCTCGATCGTGCAGCTCGAGGTCGCGGGCCCGACCGCGTACTACACCGATACGCAAAAAGAGCTGTGGAAGCTCGACCTCGCGGGCGGTGCACCGACGAAGATCGCGGTCGACGAAGCGATCGAGCAGATCGTGCCGTCTCCGGATGGGCGCTGGGTCGCGATCGCGGGTGCGCAGCACTTGATGCTGATCGATCGCACGAGCACCCTGCCGCCCGAGAGCATCGCGGAGGGCGTGGTGCGCCAGCTCGCGTGGCAGGCGGATGCGAGCGAGCTGGCCGCGCTGATCGACGAAGATGTCGTCGAGATCACGCTCCGGCCGACGCCCACGATCATCCATCGCTACATGGCGGGCTCGCTCGCCGCGATCGGGCTCACGCGCGGTCGGATGGTCGCGGCGAGTCCGAGTGGCGTCGTCTGGGTGCTGCGCCAGAACACGGTCGTGCGCGCGAGCGGCAGCGATTTTTCGCTCGGGCTTCACAACTCGCGCGGCGACACGATCGTTGCGGGTCGACCGAGCGGCTTCACGGTGCTCACCGATCAGGGTGACCTCGCGGTCACGAGCCCCGCCCCGCTGATGCATGTCGAGGCCTCGTCGCGGAGCTCGTTCGTCGTCGGTGCGACCGATGGCAAGGTGCTCGTGTGGGAGCTCGACGCGATGCTGCCACGCGTGCTCGGCGACGAGGCGATGGTCGCGGCAGCGTTCGTCACCGGCGATCAGGTGGTCGCGACCTACGTCGCGAGCCCCGCGCAGTGGATCGATCTGAAGACCAACAAGGTCTCCGAGCTCGGCCCGATCGCGGGCATCTCGTGGCTCGTACCAGCTCCGGATGGCCTGCGCGCGGTGGTGATCGACGGGACGCACCACGGACGGATCGTCGCGCCCGTGGGCGAGCCCGTCGACCTCGGCGACGATCTCGAAGCCGCGGCGTTCCTCGACGATAACCGGCTCGTCCTCGCGACCTCGGCGGGCAAGATCGCGATCGGGAACAAGGTGCTCGTGCAGCGCGCTGCCGCGGTCACTACACTCGTGACCGCGCCGGGCGGATGGATCGCGGCGGGGTTCGCCGACAGGTCGATCTGGCGCACGAACCTCGCGACCCGCACCGAGACTTCGCTCGCCGTCGAGCTCGCGACCGAACGTCGTGCGCTCGCGTTCGTGGGCGATGGGGATGTGGTCTACGGCGTCGGCACGGAGCTTCGCGTGTGGTGCGCGAATGGTGCGAAATCGGTGATCGCGAAGCTCGGGCGCCCGATCGTGACGGTCGCTGCGATCGGAGATGGTCGGGTGCTCGCGATCGCTGTCGATGGCAGCGCCGTGATCGCCGACAAGCTCCGACCGGCCGTCGCCTCACCGATCGCCTTGCCGGTGACGAACCCGTCGCTCGCTGTGGATGGTTCATTGGTCGGCGCCCTCGCGATGAACGGCACGATCGAGCTGTTCGATCCGGTGATCAACGAACGGTGGACGCTCGCCGAGCCCCGCGATCCGGAGATTCCGAATGCCGTCCTGACCCATCGCGCGTTCGTGCGCAGCGTGGCGCTCGCGCCCGATGGTCGGCGCCTCCTCGCGATCACCGCGAATCACCTACTGGTCTGGACGGTCGCGCTGCCGCCATCCGCCGCCGCCACCGCCACCTGGACCGAGGCACTCTCGAACGCGACGGCGAGCGCGTCCGGTACCCTCGAATGGAAGCTCTAGTGCTACAACCACGTCGGTGATTCCGTTCCGTTTGTACGATTCGTGGCGCCATTCGAAGGTGGCGTTCGAGCCTCTGATCCCTGGCCACGTCGGCATGTACGTGTGCGGCCCGACGACCTACGCTCCCGCTCACATCGGTCACGCGTACTCCGCGATCGCCTTCGATACGGTGCGTCGCTGCCTCGAGTTCCTCGGCTGGCAGGTCAAGTACGTCCGCAACGTCACGGACATCGACGACAAGATCATCAACCGCGCGAACGAGCTCGAAGAGGACCCGTTCGCGTTGTCGGCGCGGTTTGCCGCCGAATACAACCGCGACATGGCGCGCTTCGGCGTGCACCCGCCGTCGGTCGAGCCGAAGGTCACCGAGCACATTCCGCAGATCATCGGCATGATCTCGAAGCTGATCGCGAACGGCCTCGCGTACGACGTCAAGGGCGACGTCTATTTCGAGGTCTCGAAATTCGCGACGTACGGCAAGCTCTCGGGCCAGACCCTCGACGATCTGCAGGAGGGTGCGCGGATCACGGTCGACGAGCGCAAGCGTGCGGCGGCGGACTTCGCGCTGTGGAAATCGGCGAAGCCGGGCGAGCCGTCCTGGGAGTCGCCATGGGGCAAGGGTCGCCCGGGCTGGCACATCGAGTGCTCTGCGATGACCGTGACGCATCTCGGCGAGACGTTCGATATCCACGCAGGCGGCAAGGACCTGATCTTTCCGCACCACGAGAACGAGATCGCGCAGTCGCAAGGCGCCGACGGTCCGGATACGTTCGCGCACTACTGGATGCACAACGGGTTCCTGAACTTCGAAGGCGTGAAGATGTCGAAGTCGCTCGGCAACGTCTTCAACTGCGAGCAGATCGCGGAGGCGGTCGGCGGTGAAGCGCTGCGCTTCTTCTGCGTCTCGCACCACTACCGGTCGCCCGTCGATTTCGAAGTTCAGGTGGTCTCGTTGACTCCGCCGGTCGTGCAGTTCCACAGCCTCGAAGCCGCCGACCGCAGCCTGGCGAAGTTCTACGAGACGCTGCAGCGGATCGACGCGTTCATGGCGCAAGGCGGTGATGCGGGCGAAGGCGCCGTGCTGCCCGAGGCCGAGAAGCTCGTTCCGGACGCACACGCGGCGCTCGCCGACGATTTCAACACGCCGGTCACGATGGCGGCGCTGCACGCGGCGGCACAGCTCGCGAATCGGCTGCTCGACGAAGGCAAGGGTATCGACAAGCAGGTCCGAAGGCGCACGCTAGCGCGGCTCGGCAAGGATCTCCGCACGGTCGGTGGTGCGATCGGTATCTTCGAGGGCTCGCCCGCCGCCTACCTCGCGGAGCGGCGCGCGCGGTTGGTCAAGCTCAAGAGCATCGATGTCGCGCTGGTCGCAGCGCAGATCGCCGAGCGGACCGCCGCTCGCACCGCGAAGGACTGGAAGCGCGGCGACGAGATCCGCGCCGAGCTCGCTGCGCTCGGCGTCGCGCTGCACGACGGCACGGGAGGCACCGACTGGTCGGTGCAGGATTAGCGTGGCCTCCGACGACGACAAGAAATCGACCTCCCTCGTCATCCAGTATGGCGAGGCCGCGATCGAACGTCCGATGATCGCTACGGATCTCGATCGCGCCGGCAAGGGCCAGCTCGTCTACGTCGGCCGCGATGGGGAAGTGAAAAACCCCGCCGCGGTGCAAAAGCGCCAGATCGCGGCGTACGTCACGTTCGGCGGCATCACCGCCGCGGGCGTGGTGTTAGCTGCAACGAGCTTCCCCGTGCTGGTGCCGTTCTATCTCGCGCTCGGCGGTCGGTTTCTCGGCACGGTGCGCGCGGTCAAGCGCGTGAACGAAGCGAGCGTCGCGCTCTCTAAGGGCGACTCCGTGCTCGGACGCGCGCTCGCCGAGCCGGTCACGCGTGCGTGGTGGGCACCTGCGCGTGTGCGTGCGCTCGCCGAGCTTCGCGTCGCGATCGCGGATGCGCTCGAGGGTCACGGCGAGAAGGCGCTCGATCGCGTGCGTCACGCGCGCGCGAAGCTCTCGCCGAGGCTGATCCAGCATCAGTTCTCGCACTACACCGAGATCAACTTGCTCACCGCTCTCGGTCGCACGAAGGAAGCGCGCGCGATCCTCGAGGCGCGTGGCGGTGTGCCGCAAGGCGAAGTGCTGAAGCTGTCGTACTGGATCGCGGAGATGCATCTGTGGGTCGCCGAACCACCCGCCCGGCTCGATCTCGACGACGGCGAGCTGCACGATCGGATGCGTAAGGGGCTCTCGATGACGGCGGGCGCGGATCTGTTGCTGCTGTGCTCGTGGGCATATGCCTTCAAGGGCGAGCACGACGAAGCGCGCTTCGCGTGGCGACAATCGAAGGAGCGCGAGGGATCGCAGCGCCTCGAGATTTCGATGCCGAAGCTCGCGGCGTGGATGGAACAGTACCGAGCTCGGTATCCCGAGGTCGACGAGCCCGAGCCCGATCCGATCGACGAGCTCTAGCGCGGTCCGGTTCGTCGCCCAGTTCATCGCGCGGACCGTTCGCTCGTGTTCGGCGCGACGAGCGAGACTATTTCTCGTCGGCGTCTTCGCTGAGGTACGCGAGGATCACTTCGTCGAGACTCTTCTCGCTGATCAGGCCCTGACCGAAGCCCCGGCCTTCATCCTCGCGCGCCTTGCGAACTTTCGGAGCGCCTGTGCCCGGCGGCTTCGCGGGTGCGCCCACGATCACCGCCGGCCTCGTCATCACGACGTTGCCCGACGAGTGTGGTCCCGTGGTGCTCGTGCTGTTCGTCGCCGTGCGGCTCGTGATCGGCGCGGTGAGATGCGGGGTCCGAGGCGGCGTTTGCGTGCGACCACCGTCGGGCGCTTGCGTAGGTCCATCGAAAGCCGGTGGCGTCGGTGCGCGGGGGATGCCATCGGACTGTGGCGTCCGTGCTTGCTGCTGCGGCACGCTCGGAATCGGGGGCGTCGACGGTGCGCCCGTGCGCGCCGGGCCGGTCTGCGAGGTCTGCGCTTGGGTCGGCGGGCGACGCGGTGGGGTCAGACCGGCCGGCACCGCGACGCGACCGGTGAGCTCGCGCAGCGGCGCGTTCTCTTGCGATACGACATCACGGCGACGCATCGAGTACTGACCCGGACGTTCCGATCGCTCGCCCGGCGGCGGCTCGACGGACGGAGGAGCCGGGGCGTAGATCTCGATCGCTTCACTCTCGCCGCGATTGCGTTGCGCGTCGGGCGGCAACGGACGCGACACCACCGACGGCGGCGTGACCGCGGGACGCGATGGCGGACGCACCGCAGGTAACGTCGCCGCACCATGGCTCGGAGGCCGCGACGGATTCGCCATCCGCGCCGACTGCGGCTCGAACGCCGCGCGCGGCGGGATGCCATCGCTCGGAATCGTCTGGTCGGGACCGATCGCCGAAGGGATGCCGTCTTCGTACGGATTGTCGACGGCGGTATCGCGCGGCGTGCGCATTCGACCGCTCTCGCCCGGAGCGTTCGCGATGATCTCGATCTCCGGCGACGAATCCATCGAGAGCGGCATCGACGTGCGGCTCTGCTGATTACCCACAGTCGCCGTGCGGCCCGGAACCGGCGGCGGCGTGAGGCTGCGCTGGGGAGGGACCGCGGGAGGACGAATGCCCGGGTTGGACGTCGCGGATGCGGCACGCTGCGCGGTCGCCACCGTCGTCGCGGCGTGCATGTCCGCGATCGGTGCGGCGGTCGATCCACCGTCGGTGGTCCCGGCCGGCGCAGCCTCCGAATCCGGCAGCGGCATGCTGCGGAACTGCGAGGCCTTGCTCGTGCGATCCGCGGTCTGCGTCCGCGGCTTCGCCGTTTCTTGGGGCGGCGGGACCGTGCTCTTGCGTTTGGCGCGGGCGGCGGGCTTCTCGACCGGCGCGGCGACCGGAGGCGGCATCGAATCGAGCTGCTCGGGCGGCGGGCCACCCGGATCGGTGCCGGCACGATCGACCGCATCCAATGGCTCGACGCCCGGCTCGATCGTGATCTCTGGATCCGAGACCCGCAGGCCGGGGGTCGCGACGACCTCGCGCGGCTCGAGCCCCTCGACGTTGGCGAGGTACACGTCGATCTTGTCGTCGAACGTGTGGATCTTGAGGTCCCGCAGCACCGCCTTGTGCTGGGACTGCATCAAGGACTTGATCGCGTCTTCGGACGCACTTCCGTCGTAGACCAGCTTTCTGGACGAGATGATCACGCCCCCGTGAAAGAGGTGCGTGAACAAATGGGGGCTCATGACACCCGAGTCCTCGGTCTGGACGTGAAAAACCAGACCTCGGTACCGGACGTTATGGTTGTACCCGAGGATGGGTGAGCGCTTGGCCACCGGGGCTACAGGGTACCACGTCGGGCCGGGCTTGTAATTCCGTCGCCAGGTTGGTACTCACACAAACTCGGGCTCCAATCCAGGAGCCGATTTGGAGGACCCCGTCTAGCGGGGTGAGCATATCTCGTGGCTATCAATGCGGAGTCCCAGTTCGTCGAGCTCGTCCGGTCGTGGCTTGTTTCTTTACCCCATGACCTGAAGATCGCGTTCGATACGATGGACGACGAGAACCTGCCGCGCACCACGCGCGAGCTGGCTACCGGCGTCGCAATGTACATTTGCTCCCCCAAGGAGTCGGTCCAGGGCAACGACGCCGTGGTCAGCTTTGCTGACGACGCGGTGCTGCTGCGGCTCGCTCTCCAGAAGGCGCTCGGCAAGGGTGAGGACGAGGACGCGTTCCGCGACCGCTTCCCCGAGCTGTTCGAAAACCTCGAGGCGAACCTCGCACTCTGCAAGTCCTTGATGGGCGAACTGATGTCGTGGCTCGAGTCGAAGGTCGGCACGCTGGCAGCCAAGACGGCCAGCTACAAGGGCAAGAAGCTCGCGATGTACCTCGACAACGAGGAAGCTCGCGAACAACTCGTCGACGATGGCCTGGTGTTCCGCACCGACTATCCCGTCGACGAGAAGACCATTGGCGACAAGCTCAAGAAGGCGACCACGATCATCGAAGCGATGAAGCGTGCTCGTGCCGATGAAGCTCGCGCCAAGGGCATCTCGGCGTAAGCCGGGCGCGTACAGGCGCTATAGAGCTACAGATCGACAAGCTCGAAGCCGGTGAGCGGCTCCCCGAGAAATCGGGGTGCAAGCTCGTCGAGCCGAGAAGTATCGGTCGCGAAGCAGTCGAGCCGACCTGCCGTGCTGCGGCGATTCGCGCCGCTCCCGAGGGCTTCTTTGGCCATCTCGGCCATCGCACCCGCCGAATCGACGACGGCGACGTCGTGCTTCGCGAGCTCGTTCGCGACGCGATGGAGCACGTTCGCGAGCAGCGGATAGTGCGTGCACCCGAGGACGAGCGTGTCGATCGCGGGATCCTGGGCGAACAGTTGCGTGAGGTAACGCCGCGCGACGAGCATCGCGATGTCGTCGTCGGTCCAGCCTTCTTCGGCGAGCGGCACGAGCAATGGACACGCGAGCTGCGTGAGCTTCGCGGTCGGGTCGCGCGCCGCGATCGCGCGACCGTAGGCATTCGAGCGCACGGTCCCGAGCGTGCCGATCACGCCAATGTGACCGTGTTTCGTCGCCGCGAGGGCGCTCGTCGCGCCGGGCTCGACCGCGCCGATCACCGGCACCCGCGTCGCTTCCTGGAGCGCGGGCAGGGCGTTTGCCGACGCCGTGTTGCAGGCGATCAACACCATCTTGACGCCGCGATCGAGCAAGAATTGCTGGCAGCCGAGCGAGTATTTCTCGACGGTGCGCGGGCTCTTACTTCCATAAGGAACGCGCGCGGTGTCGCCGAGATAAACGATGTCCTCGCCGGGCAGCGCGCTGCGAAGAGCTCTCACCACTGTGAGTCCGCCCACACCGGAATCGAACACTCCAATCGGGTGACGCTTCGTCATAGATTTCGCCCCCTTCTCCGACGAGGAGAGGGTTCTATATAAGACGACGTCGACTCTTGCCCCATGGCGGCTCCGGATTGCGACTGACTGTCACAGCCGGCAAGTGAACTTGCCATGAAGCGAGCGACATTCGCTACGGAAACGCGTTAGCGACGCGAACGCTTCCGCGATGTTTTAGAGGCCGATCGACGGGATTTGCGCCCTTCGAATGCCCACAAAAGATCGAGGAAGGTCGCGGGCTTCTGGGAGAGTCCCGCGTAAAACTGCGTGATGCCGGGCATGCAAAGCTCGGCTTCAGGCAGCTGATGCTCGGTAATACGACCCTGCATTAGCGCGAGCCCAATGAGCACGATCGGGACCAAGATCCGAAGCATCGTTCTCCGACGGAGATTTCGCACGTAACGTCCGTTCGTATGTGCGGGTAGTCTCGTGATAGAGGTTCCACCCCGTGTCGTCCGAGCAGACCGCAGCCGACCGAATTCGCGGCCTCGTCGAGGCGGATCCCATCGTCATCGTCGAGGTCGCCGGCGCGATCGCGTCCGAAGGGCGCGTCCCACCCGAGGGCATCACGCGCGCCGCGCAGGACCACGTAGGACGCCTGGTAGACGCGGACAAGGCGCATCTGCGAGCAGCGGTCGAGACCACTCTCATGGGCCGGGATATCGACGAGGCGCTCGAATGGCTGCAGCAGGTCGGCGCGATGAAGGTGCTGTTCCCGGAGCTCGAGGCGACGGTCGACCTGACCCAGGAAAATGACCGCCAGCACAAGGACGTGTGGGCGCACACCAAGCAGGTCGTGAAGCAGACCGTGCGGCGTCCGCTCGTCCGCTGGGCCGCGCTGCTTCACGATATCGGCAAGGTTCCAACTCGCACGTTCACCGAGGCAGGCGTGCACTTCCATGGTCACGCCGAGGTCGGCGCGCGGATGTTCGACAAGATCCATGCGCGCTTTGCCTTCGCGCGCGACGAGCGCCAGACGATTCGCTTCCTCGTGAAGCACCACCTGCGCACGAACCAGTACAGCCTGCAGTGGTCGGACTCGGCCGTGCGTCGCTTCCACCGGGAGATGGGTCCGCACATGACGGACCTCCTGGATCTGTCGCGCGCCGACATCACGTCGAAGCGCCCGGGGCGACGCAAGTCGCTGCTCGAGCAAATCTCGGCGCTGCACGAGCGCGTCGAGATCCTCGTCGAAGCGGATGCGAAGCTGCCGCCGCTACCGGGAGGCGTCGGGACCGCGATCATGGATGCGTTCGAGATCGGGCCGAGCCGCCTGATCGGCGATCTCAAGCGGTTGCTCGAGGCGGCGATCACGCGCGGCGAGCTCGAGGCACGCCGCGAAGACGGCTACTACGTGACGTTCCTCGCGCGCGAGAACCTCGTGCCGAACGTCGACGAGGAGCTGCGCACGAAGATCTCCTCGGGCGTGATGTTCGAAGACAGCGACGAAGGCCTGCACAAAGGCGTCGATCCCGAGGACGATTCGCCGGGCGTGCTGTCGTGTGGTCACGATCCCGAGAATGATCCGTGCCTGCATCGCGACGTCGATCCCCAGGACATTCGCCGCTAGCAGCGTCAGAGGCTGCGCTTCGGCGACACGACCGCGGACGCGACGAGCAAGCCGCACGCGATCGCGAGCGCGACGACGAACATCGCGAACAAGGTCTCGACACCCGACATCGTGTCCTTGTCGAGCAGCGACGTCATACCGCGAAAGCCGAGGCTCCCGGGCACGAGCAGGAACACCGCGGGCACCTGGAGGACCTGGGCGGGCCGGTTGAGGTAGCGCGCGTAGAGGTTCGAGAGCACGCCGAGCGCGAATGCACCGACGAATACGCCCATCTGATTGCCGAGCCAGATCGTGCCGAGACGGCTGCCGACGTAGCCGGTCGTGCATGCCCCGATGATCCAGCCGATCTGCTTCCACTTCGCCTGGACCACGACCGCCACGCCGAACGAGGCGACGCCGAGGGCCACCCATTGCGCCCACTCCGGCAGCGGCATCGGGGCGTTGCCGCGGACGTGCACGATCGCGTGGGCGAGCTGTTCGCCGAGCGCGACCCCGACGACGAGCTCGAGCAACACGATGATCGCGGCGACGAGCCGCGCGGTGCCGGAGATCAATTGCCGGGTCGCGAGCTCGCTCATCGCGATCGTGAGCGACATGCCGGGCAACAAGATGATCAACGCGGCGACCGTGACGAGCGACGGATCGATCGCGGGCCAGAAGTGCGATCCGACCGAGGCCGCGAACGCGGCGAATGCCGCCGAGACAAGCTCGAGCACACGCGCCTGATCGATCGAGCGTGCGAGATACTGGGTGAGAAACCCGAGCACGAGACCGATCGCGCCCGCCGCCGCGACATCCTCGATCCCACCGCCGAAGAACACCGCGAGTGAGGCGGCGGTGACGCCACCCATCAAGGTGCCGACCGGGCGATTGAACTGCGACTCCGACGCGATGATCTTCTCGAGCTCGATCACGCCATCGGCCGGCGAGAGGTGATGTGCGGCGACGTCTTCGGCGAGCTGATCGACCAGCGCGAGCTTGCCCATATCGAGCTCGCCGGCTTCGACTCGCATCATCCGGGTCTTGAGCTCGGTCGGCCGGCCAAAGCTCATGATGATGGTGGTCGGCGTGGTGAACAGCTCGGCGTCGAGGCCGAGCCGGTCGCAACAGTTCTTGAGCCCCTGCTCCAGGCGATGCGCGGGTGTTCCGTAGCGATGCAGCGTTCGGCCCAGGGCCAGCACGAAGCCAACGGCGGACTCGTCCATTGCGGCAGGCACGGCAGCGCAGAATATGGGGCGGCGCCCGAAAACACGAACGCCCGGGCGGCAACCCAGGCATTCGCGCGGTCCGAAGACCCTAACTAATTAGTTTAATTGGCCGTCCGTCGAAATTAATAAGCTAGCGAAGAATCAGCGTGAGGCGGAAACCTCAGCGCGGACTTCTGTAAAGCAACTACCGCGCCATCGCGACCCACCTCACGCAATGGCTTGTTTTCGTGGAACTCCCGTGTTACCGAGGCTATCAAATCCTGCTCCAGGCGAGCCCGATATGCGACATTCGTGTCGCGCGGCTCCGGAGCATTCGCAACGAATTGCAGAGCGGCTCCAAATGCAAAATATGTTGGTGGTGAACGCCGAGGGCCCCGAGACCCGTGTTGGGGTCATCGAAGAAGGCTCTCTGGCCGAGTTTTTTGTCGAGCGCAAACGAGAGCGCGGCATGGTCGGCAACATCTATCGCGGCAAGGTCGCGCGGGTGTTGCCGGGGATGCAGGCAGCGTTCGTCGATCTCGGTCCGAAGGTAGAGCGCGCCGCGTTCCTCTACGTCGCGGACATTCTCGGCGGTGATTCCGCGAGCCTGTTCGAGGACAGCGAGACCGACGATTCGGGAGACGAGTCGCCCGAGGGTGCCGCGTCGCGGATCGCGCGCTCGCGCAAGCAGCTCGCGAATCGCAAGATCGAAGAGCTGATCAAGCCCGGCCAGAACGTGTTGTGCCAGGTGACCAAGGATCCGATCGCGCTCAAGGGCGCGCGTGTCACGGGCTACCTCTCACTCCCCGGGCGCTACTCGGTGTTCATGCCGCACGTCGCGCAGATCGGCGTGTCCAAGCGGATCGGCTCCGATAAAGAGCGCCGCCGCCTGCGCGACATCGTCAACGCGGCACGGCCCAAGGGCACTGGCTTCATCGTCCGGACCGCCGCCGAAGACGCGAACGATCAAGAGATGCGCGACGACGTCGACTTCCTCGCGCGCCTCTGGGGCGAGATCGAGCGTCGCGAAGGAGGCATGACGGGGCCCGGCCTGGTCTACGCCGACTTCGATCTCGCGCTGCGCTGCGTGCGCGATCTCATGCGCGAAGACACCTCCGAGATCGTCATCGACGACGAGGAAGAGTACGAGCGCGTTCGCAAGTTCACGATGGCGTTCCTCCCGCGCTTCACCGAGCGCGTGAAGAAGTACGACCACCGGCGCCCGATCTTCGACCACTATCATATCGAGCCCGCGCTGCGCCAAGCCGTCGCCCGGCGCGTGCCGCTGCACAGCGGTGGTTCGCTCGTGATCGATCAGGGCGAAGCCCTCACCGCGATCGATATCAACACGGGCTCGTTCACGAACACCGGCTCGGGCAACCTCGAGGACACGGTCACCGCGAACAACCTCGAAGCCTGCGAAGAGGTCGCGCGTCAGCTCCGGCTGCGCAACATCGGCGGCATCATCGTCGTCGACTTCGTCGACATGGAGAAGGAGAACAACCGCCGCAAGGTGTGGGACGCCTTCCAAAAAGCGCTGTCGCGGGATCGTTCGCGCACGAACGTCACCAAGATCAGCGAGCTCGGGCTCGTCGAGATGACCCGCAAGCGCACGCGTGAATCGCTCGTGCAGTTGCTCACCGAGCCGTGCCCGACCTGCGAAGGCTCGGGCGTCGTGAAGTCGGTCGTCACCGTCGCGTACGAGATCCTTCGCGAAGTTCGCCGCAGCGGCATGACCGTCGAGAACGACAAGGTCGAGCTCGAATGTGCGCCGCGCGTCGCCGAGATCCTGCAGCGCCAGGAGCGCGACTATCTCGATCTGCTCGAGAAGCGGTTCCAGAAGCTGATCACCGTCGTCGGCCAGAAGGGCTGGAAGCCGGAGCAGTTCCGCGTTGCCGGTAAGATGTCGACCGAGATCGCAGCCGAAGCTGCAGCCGAAGCCGCGCCGCTCGCGCCGCGCTACACGCCCGGCCCCGGTGGCAGCCGTGGTGGTGGTGATCGTGGTGGCAGCGGCGGTGGCAGTGCCGCCGGCGGTGTCGGTGGTGGTGGCAGTGCCGCCGGTGCCGCCGGTGGCGCCGGTGGTGGCGCGCCCGGCGGTCGTCGTCGTCGTCGCGGTGGCCGCGGTCGCGACCGCGCCAGCGCCTAAATTTAGCTCCCGCGCAGCACGCGCATGGCTTCGGTCATGATCTGTATGGCGAGCGCTTCGTAGGTACAGGTGATCACGCGCACCGGAAAGCGCATGCTTCGCGAGCTCCGCGTGCACCGTCGCGAGCGCGGTATCGGCTGCATCGCGCAGCGGGTAGCCATAGATGCCCGGTCGAGATGCCGGGGAATGCGATCGTTTACAGCTCCTGTGCGCGTACGCTCTCGAGCGAGCGGCGATAGCAGCTGATGAGATGCGCGCACTCGCAGAGGGTGCCGCCGTTCCAGCTGGGACCGACGGTGTGGATGAACGAAGCCCGCGGGCAGCTTGGAGTCCGCTGCGACCCGCTCATAGTGTTCATATAACACCACTGTCCGAACTGTGCTATTGCGCTCCGGTGAGGGCACTACGAATGGCCCAGTCGAGTAGGCTAGCGGTGTGACCACCCGCCACGTCATCAAGATCGCGCGCGAGCAGTACAAGTTCTCGTGCGCACACATGACAGTGTTTCCGGATGGCACCAAAGAACGGCTCCACGGCCACAACTACTCGATCGCGGTGGGCCTCGAGGTGAGCTCGATCGAGCTCGCGAAGATGATCCCGTTCCAGATGCTCAAGCAGGCGCTCGCGGAGCTGTGCGCCACGTTCAAAGAGCACGTGCTGATCGCGACGAACAATCCGCACTTCGTGATGAAGACCGAGCAGCCCGAGCTCGAGTTCACGCTGTGTGGCGAGCGCTACGTGCTGCCGCGTGGTGATGCGCTGCTGCTACCGCTCGACAACATCACCGCGGAGAGTCTCGCGGCACATGTCGCGGAGCTGCTCGCGCCGAAGTTGCGAGGGCCGACGACGTTGGCGCTCGAAGTCACGGTCGAAGAGAGCCCCGGTCAGGGGGCGTCGACGACGATCTCGCTGCGCTAGTCCGACGGATCTCGGCCTCAGCGAAACGCGAACCGGACACTCCCAGACACGAGTGAACGAGATCTCGAGGTGTTACGCGGGCACATAAACTGCTCACGGGAGACGCGCAGGAGGATCTAGACTGTGCCGAATCAAACCGACATGACGCATCCCGTGACCCGCGCCGACCTCGATGAAGTTGTAGCGAAGCTCGCCACCAAAGCCGACATGGACAGCTCGTTCGCCGCGGGCGCTGCGCAGATGCGCGAGCTGACACAGGCGGTTCAGAAGTGCCCGAGGAGATCCGCGAAGTTCAAGTTGCGGCGAGCGTGACCAACTTCAGCCGCGAGATCCGGCTGCTCGACGATAAGTACGCGGACCTCCCTGCACGCGTA
>JAYWCI010000126.1:0-15640 GCA_043780895.1 Kofleriaceae bacterium
AGATCGGCGACGCGCGTGTCGTAGCCGCTCGCGCCGGCGGCATGCTCGCGCTTCATCATCGCGACGACATCGACTTCTTTGAGCGTGACCGAGCACGTCGCACGCAGCGGCTCACCACTCGCATCGAACATCGTGAGCTTGGTCGCGACCGAGACCACGACGCAGCGGAGCTGTTGCGAGCCCCACACCGCGACACAGAGCTGAGGATGGCGGTTCTCCTGGATGTTCGACTGGCGATCGAGCGGCAGCGTCAGCGACTCGAGCTGCTCGACCTTGTCGGCGATGCTGATGCCTTCCTCGTACCCATCGAACAAGAGCTCGAGCACCAGGCTGCGCGGTTCGCTCGTGCCGTACTCCATCCACGACGACGTATCACCCGACTTCGATTGCTTCGCGCTCGTGTTCGGATGCGGCGTCCATGCGGCATTCGCGGTCCGCGCCAGCTCCTTCGGGTTGTACTGTGCGGTGATCTCCAACGGCTTGCCGGTGACCGTCCCGATCACGAACTTGTTGCCCTTCGGCGTGTACAGCTCCCGGTAGTCGCGCTTCTCGAAGTTGCGGTTGCGTTGCATGCGAGCGGTATCGGCACGCCGTGCCCGCGGTTGCGTGATTTCCGTAACCACCCGTAGTTAATGGGTTCTCAGAGCGCCGCGCTACAGACCGCGACGCCAGCCGGAGATCTCCGAGCTTTGCGGCGGCGCGACCTGCGCACGACCGTTGCCGGCTGCAGCCGGCTTTTGCTGGGCATCGAGCACCGCGGCGATGATCGCGGCATCGAGGTCGCCACCGTCGGCGCGCGGATGGAGCTCGGCCGCGTTGCGCGCGATGAAGCTGGTGTCGTAGTCGCCCTTGATGAAGTCGGCTTGACGCAAGCAGCGGCGATGAAACGCGAGGTTCGTCTCGATGCCGCGCACCTGATACTCGTCGAGCGCGCGGCGCATCCGATCGACCGCGGTCTTGCGATCCTCGCCCCACACGACGAGCTTCGAGATCATCGGATCGTAGTGGACCGGAATCTCCGCGCCTTCGTAACAACCGCTGTCGTTGCGGACGTACGGACCATCGGGGATGCGAAGGTGCGTGATCTTGCCGGGCGATGGCAGGAACTTCACCGGATCCTCGGCGTAGATCCGGCACTCGACCGCATGACCGCGACGACGCGCATCGAGCGCGGCCTGATCGAGCGGTAGCGGCTTGCCCTCGGCAACATCGAGCTGCCAGCTCACGAGATCGAGGCCGTAGATCATCTCGGTGACCGGATGCTCGACCTGCAACCGCGTGTTCATCTCGAGAAAGTAGAAGCCGTCCGCGTGGCTTCCGGCGCTCGCACCCTGATCGAGTAAGAACTCGCAGGTCCCGGCGCCAACGTAGTTCACCGCGCGCGCAGCCGCGACGGCCGCGACTCCCATCTTCGCGCGGACCTCGGCGGTGATCACCGGCGACGGCGATTCCTCGATCACCTTCTGGTGACGGCGCTGGATCGAACAGTCGCGCTCGCCGAGATGAACGATGTTGCCCTGCGTGTCGCCGAAAACCTGGATCTCGATGTGGCGTGGTCGGATGATCGCGCGCTCGATGTAGACCGTGCCGTCGCCGAAGGCCGAGGTCGCTTCGCGGCGCGCGCCATCGAACGCGGCAGTGAACTCGGCCTCGGCCGCGACCAGGCGCATACCTTTACCGCCACCGCCCGCAGCCGCTTTAATAAGTACCGGGAAGCCGATCTTCTTCGCGGCAACGAGCGCCATTTCGGCGTCGGGAAAGCCATCGCCGCTGGGGCCGTTATCGCCTGGCACGACCGGCGTGCCAGCCGCCGAGACGGTCTTCCTCGCCTCGGTCTTGGAGCCCATCTTTCGCATCGCACCTGCCGACGGGCCGATGAACGTGATGCCCGCGGCGGTGCAGGCATCGGCGAAGTCCTCGTTCTCCGACAGGAACCCGTAGCCGGGGTGGACTGCGTCGGCGCCGCTCTGCTTGCAGGCCGCGATGATCTTGTCGATCACCAGGTAGCTCTGCGAAGCGGGGGCCGGGCCGATCGCGACCGCGTAATCAGCGACCTGGACGTGGGGAGCGAGCCTGTCGACATCGCTGTAGACCGCGACGGTCTCGATGCCCCGCTCCCTACACGTACGCATCACGCGAACCGCGATCTCTCCACGGTTCGCGATAAGGACACGGCGAATCGGCCGAAACTGCGACGACATCGAGCGCACCTTACTACTTCTGTACAGCGCGTTGCATCGGTGGCGCGCGCACCATAGAATCGAGGCGATTCGGCGATTTACGGGGCATGTGAGGTGCGCCCGAGACCGCCGCTTGGGAGATTACCTTGGCCGATCCAAACACCCGACAAGGGAAACGCACGCCCGTCACGCTCAAGATCAAGTTCAAGAGCGAGACTCTCGAGCAGTTCATCGAACGCTACGCGGTCGATGTCAGTCAGGGCGGCATCTTCATTCGCACCAAGGAGCCGCTCGCGGTCGGCACCCAGATGAAGTTCGAGTTCCAGCTGCGCGATGCTTCGCCGCTGATCGCGGGCGAAGGCACGGTGGTGTGGACGCGCGAGAACGACCCGAGCCGCCCGGCGATCGCGCCCGGCATGGGCGTGCGCTTCGATCGCCTCGGCGATGGTAGCCAGAACGTGCTCGAGAAGATCCTCGCCGAGAAGGCGAAGCAAGCGCCGCAGCGTGGCAACGAATCGGTGACCAAGCCGCCGATGTTCACGGACACGCCGACGCGGGTCGCACCCGCACCGATGCAAGAGGCGTTGCTCGGCAACCGGCGCCACGACTCGCAAGAGACGCCGCTCCCCAAGTCGATGCCGTTCCACTCGGATGCCGACGAGTTCGGCGCCGAGGCGTTCGAAGAAGCGACGAAGGTCCGCACGCTCGACGAGCTGGTCGCGCAGACCGCCGCCGAAGCAGGCCACGATCCACGCGACGTCGCCGATCAACTCGCGGGCAAGGGCCCCGCCGATCGCGAATCCGCGCCGGCATTGCCGAGCGCACCGGAGCCGTCGGGGCGAACCGGCAAGCTGCTCGATACGTCGCCGTCGCCCCGCGACGAGCAAGCGCCCACGCGCACGTCGTCGCCTGCCCTCGCCCCGCAAGCAGCGTCGCAGCAGCGCACGCGCCTCGGCATCGAGCCCGCCAAGGCGACCCCCCGCGAAAAGGAATCGACCGAGCGCGTCCGTCCGGTCTCGGTCGCTCCCGAGAGCAACCTGACGCCGCCGTCGAACCGTCCGTCGAGCGCGCCGATCGTCATCGGCATCATGTTCACGTTTGCCGTCGCGGCCGCCGCGTTCTGGTACTTCGTGCTGCGCAACAACGTTGCCGAAGAGATGGCGAAGAAGACCGCGTCGTCGGATACGGGCGGCGCAATCGCGGTCGTGCCCGCGGATGCACCGTTGGTCGGCAGCAACGGCTCTGCGACCGCGATGGTCGGTAGCAATGGCTCGGCTGCCGTCGCCGTCCCCGGCGGTCCGGTCACCGAGACCGAAATCGCCTCGAACGTCGCGAAGGCGACCGTCACCGTCGTCGACACCGATCAGACCGGCCCTGCTCCGTTCAAGGCCAAGCTCGAGAAGGACAAGGCCTACAAGATCCGCGTCGAAGCGCCGGGCTACACGAAGAAGGAGCTCGACGTGAAGGGTGGCCAGGACAAGGTCACCGCCACGCTCACCGCGAAGCTGCGCGTCGTCTCGGTCACGAGCGATCCGGCGGGAGGCATGATCTACGTCGACAACGCACCGACCGGTAAGAAGACGCCGTTCGAGCTCGAGCTCACGGCGGCCCAGGCCGCTCGCAAGGCCGTCCACGTCCAGGTCCGGCTCGCCGGCTACAAGCTCGCCGATCAGATCGTGGACGTCACGACCATGAAGGATGGCGACGACAAGATGACCGCGACGTTCGACGCGAAGCTTGCGGTCGCGCCCGTCGTCGTCCAGCAGCCGAAGCCGCCGCACACCAACCCCGACGGTTCGGGGGCGGGCTCGGCAACGACCGGCACGCCGCCCGATGGCGCGGGCTCCGCGACCACCAACACAGGTGGGACCGAGGGCTCGGCCGCACCGCCCGAGAAGAAAGATCCGACACCGACTCCGACCCCCGAGAAGCCAGCCGGCGGCGAGCCCGAGCCCGACTGGTCGAAGAACAAGACTCCGTAACGGAGAACGCGCATCGCCCGTTCGTAAACGCGATCGCCCCCAAGGCGCGCGGACGGTCACGAGCAACGAACAACGAAGCGCAGAGAGGCCGGAGCGAAGAACGTTTCCGCGGCTGCGCCGCTCGTACGCGCGCCTTTGCATTCTCGACATTGAACGACTGGGTTCAGGCACGCCCCTCCCCCGGGAGATCCCCTTCCAACCCCAGTGGCTCGGCGCGCACGGCATGTTGTTCAACTTCAACGTGCCCGTCCTCTACCGGGGCATCAGCCGAGTCGTCCGCTGAATGCAGACGTGCATGCAGAACCGCCTCCGGCGGACGCGCGCATCACTCGAGCCGAGCCGAGCCGAGCCGAGCCGAGGGACTGCAAGCGCCGCGACAACCGCGGTCGCGCGATGCGATTGCAAGCGGCGCGACGAACGCTCCGCCGTGCGATTGCAAGCGGCGCGACAACCCTGCCTCGCACGCGGCGGGTTGGCGCGCCACTCGCTGGGCGCTGCGCGCGAGCGGAGACGACGGGGGTTCGGCGAGCCGTAAATTCCACGGCCCCTACTTCCTGGCATCAGGCGCTCGCGGTGCGGCGCAGGTGTTCCAACTGGACGGGTTGATCGCACCGGCGAAGCCAGCCCCCGTCGCGGAGCGAAGCAGCAGCGTCCAGCGAGTAGGCGCCCCCCGCCGCGTGCGAGGCAGGGTTGGCGCGGCCGCTTGCTTCCCTGCGGCGCAGCGTTCAGCGCGTCCGCTCGCTAGTAGCCCGCCATGCCTTTGATCCACTTACTCGGGTCACCGATCTTCGGCCTCTCACCACCACGCACCAGGTACCGAACCGCCAGGTTCAGGCCATCCATCGTCAGCGGCCACATCGGAATCGCCGACGCGACGACTTCGATCGTGGTGCCGTTCCAGAATCGATCGGGCTCGGGATTGAGCCATGCCGACGATCGGAAGTGCGCGCCCAAGCGGCGCAACCACTCGATGCCCGACGCGCGCGTCTGCGAGTAGAGGTACATCGAACCACCGGGATCGAGGAGCTCCGCCGGATGCATCAACGCATCGCCGATCACGACGAGCTTCTCGTCACGATCCGAATTGGCGAGGATGTCGGCGACCGCCACGGGCTTGCGGAACGCCGCATCCTCGTAGACCGAGTTGTAGACGCAGTTGTGAAAGTAGTAGCTGCGGAACTTCGCGAACCGACCACTGCGCGCTGCCGCCGTGAACATCCGGCTCATCAGCTCGGAGTGCGGATCCATCGAGCCACCGACGTCCATCATCAGGATGACCTTGACGCGGTTACGCCGCGGCGGCCGGAACACGACCTCGAGCTCGCCCGCGTTCTTGCCGGTCTTGTCGATGGTCTCGTCGAGATCGAGCTCCTCGATCGCACCTTCGCGACCGAGCCGGCGCAGGTTGCGCAAGGCAACATCGATCTGGCGAACATCGAGCACGATGTCGCGCCGATATTCCTTGAACAGCCGCTCGCCCGCGACCGCCATCGCGCTGCGCCCACCACCGCCGCCGACGCGCATGCCGGTCGGGTTCTTGCCGTTCGTTCCGAACGGCGACGTGCCGCCGGTGCCGATCCAGCGATTGCCGCCGTCGTGGCGCTCCTTCTGTTGCTTGAGGCGCTCCTCGAACTTCTTGCGAAGCGCGTCGAGGTCGAGATCCTGCAGCATCTCGCGCTGCTCGGCGGTGAGCTGCTCGAGCAGCTTCGGATCCATCATCCATTCCTGGAGCTGCTTGGTGAGCTCGAGCGAATTGACGTGGACATCTTTGAAGTACGCGAGGAATGCCTCGTCGTACGCGTCGTAGAGCGCGATGTCCTTGACGCAGATCGTCCGGCACAGCCGATAGAACCCGTCGAGCGAGGACTCGTGCAGCCCGAGTGCCATCGCTTCCATGAGTGCGAGCCACTCGTGGGTCGAGACCGGCACCTTCTTGGCGCGCAGCTCGTAGAGAAAATCGATCAGCACCCGTTAGGCCTTCGCTCGTTTCTGCACGAGCTCGACATCCGCCTCGGTCTTGAGCAGCGTGCCGAGGAACGGGATGCCGTGGCCGACCTTGGCGAGATCGACGCCGGCCTTCTTGAGCGCGAGGATCCAGTCGATCAGCTCGGACGTCGAGGGCTTCTTGCGCAGCTTCGGTGTGCCGCGCAGCGAGAAGAACATCTCGAGCGCGTTCTCGAGCACGCGATCGGTGATGTCGGGATGGTGAACCTTCACGATCTCGGTCATCAGCTCGCGATCGGGGAACTGGATGTAATGGAAGACGCAGCGGCGCAGGAACGCGTCGGGCAGCTCCTTCTCGTTGTTCGACGTGATGATGATGACCGGGCGCTCCTTCGCGACGACCTCGCGGCCGGTCTCGTCGATCGTGAACCGCATCGCGTCCATCTCGTGAAGGAGGTCGTTCGGGAACTCGATGTCGGCCTTATCGATCTCGTCGATCAAGAGGACGCTCTTGGTCGGCAGATCGAGCGCCTGGCCGAGCGGCCCGAGCTTGATGTACTTTTCGATGTCGTTGACGTCTCCGCCGAACCGGGAGTCGTAGAGCCGCTTCACCGTGTCGTAGATGTAGAGGCCATCCCTGGCCTTCGTGGTCGACTTGACGTGCCAGCGGATCAGCGGCAGTTCGAGCGCCTTTGCGAGGTTCTCGGCGAGCAGCGTCTTGCCGGTGCCGGGCTCGCCGCGGAGCAGCAGCGGTCGACCGAGCGCCACCGCGACATTGACCGCGGACCTGAGATCGTCCGAGGCGATGTACGTCGCCGTGCCGGTGAATTGATCGAACTGCTCTACAACCGTGATCGGAGCCATGGCCCCGAGAGCTTAGCTTACTTTTTCCTGCCTTGAAGGTAGGCGTCTCCGACGGCGTAGACGTGCGTCGCGAGATGCACCAGTCCAAAAATCCCACCGACGATCGGTAGGCCCACGAGGAAGCCGACCCCGGCGACCGCGGCCACCGCGAACACGCCGATCGCCTTGTCGGTCTCGCCGTTGATCAGCTGACCGAGACCGGGAATGAAGAAGCTGCCGACGGCCGGCACCACGCCCGAGCCGCCGGACGAACCTGACTTCACCAGCGCGTTAGACATGGGCTGACTGTGACATCAGAACCACGTCGATGCACCCAGCATGATCATGATGTAGTGCGACGTGAACGTGCCCTGGTTGACGGGGCTCTCGACCTGGAACGCCGGGCCGATCACCGGGTCCGCGGGATCCGGCCCGGTACGCGACGGATGACCCTGGTTGTAGCCATCGACTGGCGCTTCGCTCGCGCCGTTGCAACCGAGCGAGCCGGTCTGGCCGGTCGGGTTGCAGTTGCGGTTCGAGGTCCGCGTGCCCTCGAGGATCACGCCGAAGCCCGCATCGAGCGACCAGTGCTTCAGCTTGTACGAGCCGCCCGCAGAGATCATCGTGCGGGCCGCGCCATCGAGGTCCGCGCGCTCCCAGCCCGCCTTCGCCGCGGCCGAGTCGTAGCCGATACCGCCGCGCGCGACGACGACGTTGTCGCCGACATCCCACTGGTAGCTGCCGCCGAGGCGCACGGCGTAGACATCCTGGAGGCCGTGCTGGACGAGGCTGTCCTTGAGCGGAATGCCCGCATCCGGTGCGTTCGGGGTCGTAACCTGCGCATCGACGACGACGCGGTAGTCACTCGGGTTCTGGCAGTTCGGATCCTTGATGTAATCACATGCCGCGCCCGCGTGCTCCCAATCGAGATCGAGCTCGATGTCGCCTTTGAACTTGCCCTTGCTATCGAGAAACTTGTAGCGCGCACCGATCTGCGCGGTCATCGGCAGCTCGACATCGACGCAGCCCTTGAGCTTCGCTGCCGTGCCTCCGGCCTCGCAGCGCTCGAGACCCTTCGTGGTCGGCAAGACCACGACCGAGGCGCCGTTGAGCGAGACTGCCGGACCGTTGATCGCGTACGCGTCGCCCTTCGCATGGATGTTGATCGGCAGCGTGTAGTTCGCACCGAATTCGATGTGCGAACCGACCCGATACGTCGCGCCGAGGCCGCCGGTCTGCAGGAAGCTGTCGTTCGCGTCGAGCGTGAACAAGCCATCTTGCTTGTCCCACTCCTCGTAGTTCGTGAGGCCCCACACGGCGAGTGTCGACTTGAGGTGCGCGAAGCCGGCGGAGTAGCGAACACCGACATCGAAGTCTGGCGTGACGTTCGCGGCGAACACGATGCTCGGCAGGATGATCGCGGCTTCCTGCTCGATGATGTCGTAGCGGCTCGGAGGTGGCGCGGCACCGAACGTGGGGAAGTCGTAGCCGTTCGCGGTCTTCACGTAGAACGGCTTGCCGTTCACGTTGTTCATGTCGCGGAACGGATACGCGTTCGGCGCGTAGAGCCCGGCGGCGAAGTGTAACCAGGTCGGCAAGCGGCCACCGAAATCGGTGACGATGCCGATCAGCGGCACCGGCTGGTACGCGCCGATGCCGAGCGCCGGGCTCGCGTTGTTCGTCATCTTCGGGTAGGGCGTGCCCGCGTACGAGGTCGCCTCTTCCTTGATCGGGTCGTACGTGCCGGCCCGCTGGAACGACATGAAGTAGTTGATGATGTCGAGCCCGATCGTGATTACCGTGCCGTGCGACTTCGCGATGCCGGCCGGGTTCATCACGATCGCTTCGGCGTCATCCGCCGATGCGACCGCCGCGCCGGCACGAGTCGCCGAGACCACGCCAGCACCCGGAAGAGTTAGCCCGCCCGCCGACGCACCCCCCGAGCAACACAGCGCGATTAGATACGCGAGCCCCTTACGCTTCATGTGGCGGCGAAGCTACCTCAGTGCCGCCTCGCCGGAAAAGCCCGATGTGCGTCAACAAGATAGCAATCGCTGCCGGCGTCACGCCGCTGATCCGTGAGGCCTGACCGAGCGAACGCGGCCGGACCGCTTCGAACTTCTCGATGACCTCGTTCGAGAGGCCCGGAATCCGCCGGAAGTCGAGCTCGTCGGGGACGCGCACGGCGTCGGCGCGAGCCACGCGCGCGGCGTCGGCCTCCTGGCGCTTGAGGTAGCCCTCGTACACGATCTCGATCGCGACGCGATCGAGCACCTCGGCGCTCGCCGGCGATGCGGCGATGCCACCGAGCTGCGCGATCTCTTCGACCGCGCGCCAGTCGAGCTCCGGTCTGCGCAGCAAGTCCGCGAGCGTGACGCGGCGGCCGACGAGCGGCGAGCTCGCGAACCGCACCAGCGCGGCGTTGACGGCCTCGGTCCCGGTGACCGACGCGTGCAGCGCGCGCTCGGTCGCGGCGGCGAGATCGCGGCGCCACGCTTCGAACAGCGACCATCGCGCATCGTCGATCAAGCCGAGCTCGCGACCGATCGGCATCAACCGATCGACCGCATTGTCCTCGCGCAGCAGCAGCCGGAACTCCGCGCGGGAGGTCAGCATGCGATACGGCTCTTTGGTGCCGCGCGTGACGAGATCGTCGACGAGTACGCCACCGTAGGCCTGATCGCGGCGCAGGATCATCGGATCGCGACCGAGCACCGCGAGCGCGGCATTGATGCCGGCGAACAGGCCCTGCACCGCGGCCTCCTCGTAGCCCGAGGTGCCGTTGATCTGGCCGGCGAAGTAGAGGCCTCGCACGCGGCGCGTCTCGAGCGTCGGCAGCACCTCGCGCGGATCGATGAAGTCGTACTCGACGGCGTAGCCCGGCCGCGTCATCTCGGCGCGCTCGAGACCCGGGATGGTGCGCAGAAAGGCCAGCTGGATATCGAACGGCAGCGATGTCGAGATGCCGTTCGGATAGACCTCCGCCGAATCGATGCCCTCGGGCTCGAGATAGATCTGATGGCGGTCTTTGTCCGCGAAGCGGACGACCTTGTCCTCGATGCTCGGGCAGTAGCGCGGCCCCGCGCCCGTGATGTCTTTGTTGTACAGCGGCGAGCGCGGCAGGCCTGCGCGGATGATCGCGTGCGTCGCCTCGTTCGTGTACGTGACCCAGCAGCTGAGCTGGGGCAGCGGCGGTGCAGGTCCGCGCCACGAGAACGTGGGCAGCGGATCATCACCGGGCTGGAGCTCGAGCCCCTGGACATCGATCGTCTTGAGATCGATGCGGCACGGCGTGCCGGTCTTCAACCGCGCGAGCGGAAAGCCGAGCTCGGCGAGCGAGGCCGAGATGCCCATCGCCGGCGCTTCACCGGCGCGACCCCCGGAAGCGCGCGCTTCACCGACGAAGATCGCGCCGCGCATGAACGTGCCGGTCGAGAGCACGACGCTCTTGGTGCGATAGGTGATGCCCATCGTCGTCGTGACTGCGGTGACAACCTTCCGATCACTCGCCGTCGTCGGCGAAGCCTCGACGTGGAGCTTCGCGACCTCGCCTTGACGCAGCGCGAGACCCGGCTGGCGCTCGAGCCGGCCCCGCATCTCGTCGCGGTAGCGGCGCTTGTCGGACTGCGCACGCGTCGAGCGCACCGCAGGACCCTTGCTCGCGTTCAGCCGGCGAAACTGGATGCCGGTCGCATCCGCGACGCTACCCATCTCGCCGCCGAGCGCATCGATCTCCTTGACGATGTGGCCCTTCGCGACGCCGCCGATCGCGGGATTGCACGACATCTGCGCGACCATCTCGAGGTTGCCGGTGAGCACCAGTACGCGCACGCCGAGCCGCGCCGCGGCCAGCGCAGCTTCACAGCCCGCGTGCCCCGCTCCGACGATGATCACGTCGTAGGCGTCTGGATACTCGTAGATCACGGCGCCAGTGCGTAGCACGCCCTGCGCGGTCGCGGCGCGACTATTACGGCGTGGTGGTAGCTGCGGCCGGAGCGTCGGGTGCCTCCGCGGGCGGCTTGCCCTTGCCGCAGGTCTCGTCGCCGTGGACCTTCCACGGCGCGAACTTGTAGAGATCGAGCTTTAGTCGCACGCGCACGTCGGTCGGATGCTCGCCATCGGGCGCCTTGCTCTGATCCCAGGTCAGGTCGCGAATCTTGGTCGAGCCGCACAGGTCGTGCAGGTTGCGATGCATCGCCTGGATCTCGGCCTTGTTGCGATCGAGCTCGTCGAACGAGCACACGCCCGGGACACCACACGAGAACAAGAAGGTGTCGTAGAAGCTCTTGGTCTTGGTCCCGAGCTCGCGGATCGACCACGCGGCTGCGGCGCCGTCCTTGTTCGAGGCGCGGAGCTCGACCGGCGCGATGCCCGGCGCGAGGTCGACGTAGTAACAGGCGTCGGCCCGCTCGGCGCTCTTGTAGAGATGGTTGGTCCCGATCTGGGCCCAGATCTCCTGGGGCGAGGTGAGCCGAACTTCGAACCGCTTGTGCGTGGCATCGCTCGGCACGCCGACGCCGCCATCCTCGGGCGCACTGAGATCTCGACACTTGCACTCGGCGCCGTTGCACAGCGGGCCGGCCAAAACGCCGTCGGTGGACCT
This sequence comes from Kofleriaceae bacterium, assembly GCA_043780895.1. GTDB lineage: Bacteria > Myxococcota_A > Polyangia > Haliangiales > Haliangiaceae > JABFXX01. Next base: position 11,553 of record JAYWCI010000126.1, read on the forward strand.
CGCAGGCGGCGGGCCCATCGAGATCTGGTGCGCCGTACCCGAGCACGCTACGAACAGGACCGGGAGAGCCAGGCGCATCCTCTACGTATATCAGGCAACCCGGCATCCCCGCGCTGGGTCGAAGTGGCGTTGATCTACCCCTCATTGCGGGTGTATGAGCAGAAAGTCTCGATGATCTTGAAGTTCTCAAAGGCCCCGATCCTCGCCCTCGCACTGCTCGTCGGCATTGCCGCGTGTGGCGCCAAGGCGAGTACCGGCCAGGTCGATTACTCGGTCTCGGCACAAAAGAACTACGAGAAGGGCATCAAGGAAATCGAAGGCAAGGACTGGGTCGCGGCCTCGAAGTACTTCGCGTTCATCAAGAGCCGCTTCCCCTACTCCAAGTACGCGGTGCTCGCCGAGCTGCGCCTTGCCGATGCCGAGTTCGGCGCCGAGCAGTACCTCGAGGCGGTCGATAGCTATCGGCTGTTCATCAAGTTCCATCCGACCCACGAGATGGTGGCAAACGGTTACGCCACGTTCAAGATCGGCGATTCGTACTTTCGTCAGCTCTCCGGCGACTTCTGGTTGTTCCCGCCGAGCTACGAGAAGGATCAATCTTCGACCGAGGATGCGGCGAACGAGCTCAAGAGCTTCCTCGACAAGTTCCCCGATTCGCCGTACCGCACCAAGGCGAAGGAGATCCTCATCGCCGTCGGCAAACGTCTCGCCGATCACGAGTGGTACGTCGCGCGCTACTACTGGGATCGCGGCAAGCCGATGGGCACCGTGCTCCGGCTGCGTCGCCTGCTCGAGAAGTATCGCGGCGTCGGCTACGATGTCGAAGCGCTGTGGCTGCTCGGTCGCGCGTACGTCGCCGTCGACATGCCGGATCGCGCGCGCCTGTCGTGGCAGGAGCTGGTCTCGAAGTTCCCGGCGAGCAATCGGGCGGGCGAAGCCAAAGATGCGCTCGCTAGCCTCGCTCCCGCGAAGCGCTAATCCTGTTACGCTGGCTCGATGAGCAGCGATCCGATCGAGCAGCTGATCGCGCTCGGGCGCGAGCACTACAACGCGAGCGAGTACGAGCGCGCCGAGCCGTACCTGGCCGAGGCTGCCTCGGCGAGGCCGAGCTTCCCCGACCTCTACAACATGCTCGGCGTGATCTATCACGCCCAGGGCCGGTTCTCCGACGCCGAGGAGGCGTTCGAGAACGCGCTGCGCTTGAACCCGCGCTACACCGAGGCCGCGCTCAACCTCTCGGTCACCTACAACGATCGCGGCAAGTACGAGCGCGCGCGCGAGGTCTACACCCAGGCGGTCTCGGCCTCGGTCGGCCAGCCGAACGCCCTCGATCGGTTCGCGCGCGGCAAGCTCGCGAACATGCACGCCGACCTCGGCTCTGCATACTCCGGGCTCGCGATGTTCGAGGACTCGGTACGCGAGTACGTCAAGGCGCTCGACCTGTGCCCCGATTTCGCGGACCTCCGCGTCCATCTCGGCAACGTCTATCGCGACATGGGCATGTTCCACGCCGCGGTCACCGAGTTCGAGCACGCCAAGAAGCTAAAACCCGATTTCGTGCCCGCGCGGATCCATCTCGGCGTCACGCTGTTCTCGCTGGGTCGCAAGGAGCAGGCGCTCGTCGAGTGGCAGCAAGTGCTCGAGGTCGATCCGAGCAACAAGAGCGCGCAGCTCTACATCCGCGTGGTCAACGACGAGAACGGCCCGCAAGCCGGATCGGCGCTGCCGCGGTGATGGCGCCGGCGACGGCCTCGCGCGGCCATCGATAGCTGGGTTCGCGCGCATGAGCGGCTGCACGACCTGCCGAGGGCCCCTCAAGCAGGCTCCGTCGAGATCCAGACGGCAGCACGGCTGAGCGTCGTCGTGGTGTGGAGGCGCGCTCCGATGCGGCGAACGTGCACCTCCGCTCACTACAGCGCGGTAACATCCTGAAATCCGGAGGTCGATGTGGGGTATTCCGATTGCATTCTCCGCCCGCCATGAAAACCATGCTCCGTATCGCGTTCGTGCTCGGGACCCTCGCCACCGCGGCGGTGGCTGATCCCGCTGTGAAGGCCGAGGGTAAGGCGAAGGTCGACGCCAGCGGGGCGCACGTCGATGGCCAGGTCGATGCCAAGGCGGACACCAGCGTCGGCGCCAAGGTCGAGGGTGCGGGGAAGGACGTCGCGCACGACGTCAAGGCAGGTGCGAAGACCGCGGTCAAGACGGTGCGCGATACCAAGGTCACCGGAGATGCGAATGCCAAGGCCTCGGGCGGTGAAGCTGGTGTCTCGGGCAAGGTCGGCGTGAAGTCCGGAACGCACGAGGTCGGCGTCGGCGCCGGCACGAGCGTGAAGGCCGGCAGTGGTGCGGCTGGTGTCAGAGGCGGTGTTGGCGCAAACACGAGCGATCATGCGGTTGGCGTCAACGGCGGTACGACCGTCAACGCAAATCACGGTGCAGCCGGCGTGAAGGCAGGTGCGGGCGTGAACGCGGATAGCCATGAAGCAGGTGTCAAAGCCGGGACGGCTGTAAACGCGGCGCACGGTGAAGCGGGCATCAAGGCCGGCGCCGGTGTGAACGCGGGCAGTCACGAAGCGGGCGTCAGGGCCGGCACCGCCGTGAACGCGGCGCACGGTGAAGCGGGCATCAAGGCCGGCGCCGGCGTGAACGCGGGAAGTCACGAGGCGGGCGTCAAGACCGGCGCGGCGGTGAACGCGGCGCACGGCGAAGCGGGCATCAAGGCCGGCGCAGGTGCGAACGCGGGCAGTCACGAAGCGGGCGTCAAGGCGGGCACCGTGGTGAACGCGGCGCACGGCGAAGCGGGCATCAAGGCCGGTGCCGGTGCGGCCACGAGCGATCACGCGGTCGGCGCCAAGGCCGGCACGAGCGTGAACGGCGGCCATGGCGAAGCGGGCGCGAACATCGGCGCTGGGGTGAACGCTGACAGCCACGAAGCCGGGGCGAAGGCCGGCACGAGCGTCAAGGCGAAGGGCAGCGTCAAAGCGAACGCGAGCGCGGGCACCGGTAGCAACGCGTCCAGCAGCACGCGCTAACGGCGAGTGCCGCTCCGAAGCGACGGCGTCGGGTCGAGCCTACTCGCCGCTAGCTTTGCCGTCTTTGCCGTCTTTACTGTCCTTGGCGTTCTGCTCCTCGAGCTGCTTCTTCACGTCGTCGGGCATCTGCAACACGACCAGGAAATCGGTCATCGGCTTCGCGAGCTCCTCGGCGACACCGCCCTGTCCGTCGTCGACCACGCTGCGCACCGAGACCACGTCCTTAACGCCGCGGCGCTTGATGCGATTGACGATCGCCGAGTCGGGGCTGTGGCCACTGCCCGCCATGATCACGATGCGACCGTCCTTGTTCGCGGCGAGCCACTTGGCTGCCGAGTCCGCCATCGTCTCGTCCCAGATCACTTGCACCGAGTAGACGCGATCTGCGCTCGGCATCTCGGGCATGCCGGCGTGCGGATCTTCGGGCAATGGGGTCGCCGAGCCGGTGTGCTCTTCCGGCGCAGGCGCCGCACCGCCGTGGGGATTGTGCGGATCGCCATCGCCGAACCCCGACATCAGATCGTCGAACCACGCGCGATGCTGCTTGTCGTCGAGCTTGATCTCCGCGGGGAGCTGCGCGCGCTCCTCCACGGTGAGTGACTCGAGGCCCTGATGCACGACCTTCTTCGTCAGCTCCTTCGACGCGTTCAATGCGACCAGCGCCGCGTGCGCATGGACCGCGACCGCGATCGTCGGGCCGTAGAAGCTGTAGTCGTAGCCCCAGCGGTCTTCCCACCCGGAGCGGGACAACAGCGCGGCTTCGTCGATCCGGGCCGCCGCGTAGTCGTCGAGCACGCCCTGGAACGGTCGCTGGAACATCTCCATGCCGAGCGCGAAGTGCGGCCACTTCGTCGACAACCGCTTCACGGTCTCGAGCTCGACCCAGTGATGATGCGGGTTCTTGTGCTCCTCGCCAACGCACACCACCCGCTCGCTCGCGAGCTTGTCCCAGAACGCGGCCGTGTCGACTTGATGGCCGGTGCGCGCGTCGAGCACGCTATACGGCAGACCGGCGTCTTCGATGCCGCGCTTGGCCTTGGCGGTCGGGTGAGC